>DWWP01000013.1 GCA_019119635.1 Candidatus Dietzia intestinipullorum | reverse complement strand
CGTCGAGCTCACCGCGCCCCTGGAATAGGGTCAACCGCCGAGTGCGCGTGCGGATACCCTCGGCCCATGCGTGTCTCACCGGACGGAACGATCCACGGGCTCCGTCCGTCGCACCTGTGTCGCGCCGCATGCCGGCTGTCCGCGGAGCGGGGCCCGGACGGTCCCCCGTTACCGGCGCGGCCTCTCATCGCGCTCCACCCGGTCATCGACTACCGGCTCTACATCACCGCGTCCCCCGATGTCTTCCCGCCCGGGCATCCCGGGTATGACCAGGGCGTGGCGGCTGACCTGCAGATCCCCGCGAAGCTGCGGGACCAGATCGAGACGTGGATCGGCCAGTTCACCGGCAACTTCCTCCACCTGGGCGACCGCCCGGTCGACCAGCCGGTGTGGCGGGACGGATTCGACGAGATGGCGTGGCTGGACCGCGGCCACGACCTCGCCGAGCGGCTCGGCGAACACTACCCCGAGCACTTCGTGTTCTGTTGCGCGGAGAAGTACGTGGTGTGTGAGATCGCCGCCGACCAGCTCGGCTACGTCTGCGCGCTGACCGGTCTCCACAAGCGTCAGGCCGGCTGGCGGATGCCCGGCAACGAGCCCGACCCGGATGTGCCCGCCGCGATGCGGCTCATGCCGGAATACGGCGTCGAGTGGGGGATCTGGGCAGGAAAGCTGCCGTACCACCAGACGCCCCGACTCCGCAGCAGCTCCGGCCCCGTGGGTTTCGCGACGCCCCGCAGCCTCGGGCTGACCGCCGAGCTCGAAGAGCGACTCCGCCGGTGGAACGACGACTGGCGACGCGGCTTCGTCGACTACGGCAGCGGGCCCGAGGACTCGGGCGCCCGGTTCGGCCTCCCAGGGTATGGCTTCGCGTTGCCGCGCTGGAGCGACGACGTCGACCCCGTGGCCTGGTATCGCGAGGGCCGCGCGATCGCCGCGCACCTGGCGGACGAGCTCGCGGGCGTGAAGGTCCGTCTCGTCGCCGCGAAATACGTGTGCGCGCTGCGGTTCCTCCACCTCACGAGAATTTTTGACGACGACGAGTTCTTCAGCCCCGTCGAAGCCTGACAGGTCGCGATCACTCCTCTCCCGCTGTCGCCGGTCAGCTCGCCCAGTCGACCTCGTCGGCCGTGCGCAACAGTCGCTCGCGACGGTCCGGATCGCTCGCGCCCACCCAGGCGATCAGCCCCAGGACGTGGGCGCGGAAGTCCGGGTGACCGGCGTGGTTCTGCGACGACGCCCCGCGGCGGCGGGCGTTGTGGAGGAGCGCCCGGAGAGCGTCGTACTCGGCGCGGCTGACCCTGGGGCGCTCGTTGACCACCAATCCGGCGAGCGTCTGCCTCTGGTGCGCCCGCATGACGCGCACCTTGCCCGCGTGGACGGTGAACCCCTCGGAGGCGATCACCTTGAGCACCACCCACAGCGCTCGACCGGCGTCCATCCGATCCCCGGACAGCGCCAGGTCGTCGCCGTAGCGGGTGTACGTGAGCCCGTTGGCCGCGGCGTAGCCGTGCAGCCGCCGGTCCAGTGACCGCATCACGAGGTTCGACAGGTGCGGAGACGTCGGCGCCCCCTGGGGCAGGTGCCGGCCGCGCAGGTACGCCGCGTGCTCTGCGGGGACGCCCGTGAGGTGGTCCACCGGGGTGGCGGTGGTGCACACCTCGGCGAGGAGGCGGGCGATCGCCGGCGGGTAGCCCTCTCGCCGGAACACATCGGTGACGCGCGGCGCGGTGATGCTCTCGAAGCAGTGGCGCAGGTCCGCGCGCAGGACCGTCGCCTTTCCGGCGTGGGGCCGGGCGAAGTCGACGGTCGACGACCCCGGGAGGAACCCGGTGGCCGCCGGGTGCGCGGGGATCCGCGACACCAGCAATCGCAATAGCTGACGCTGGACTTCCCGCATCCGCGGCTTGGGCGCCTCGATCACGCGGACCCCGTCCCGCTTGGCGCGGGCCCACACGCGGTAGTGGCGCAGGCGCGGCGCGGCCGTGCGCAGCCAGCCACCGTGGTCGGCGAACCACTCGAGTTCGCCCACGGTGAGGTCGAGCCACCGGGCGAGGTCGGCCACCGCGTAGAGGGCGGGCAGCCCCTCGGTGATCGTGCCGGGGTCGACGGGCTCGGCCACGGAGAGCGGGCGCGGCGCCGGCGGCACGGTCCACCTGGCCAGGACGCGCCGCAGTGCCGCCGCCGGATGTCGTGGCTCGACGCGGTGCCACTGGAAGAGGGCGGGGAGTGCCTCGCGCGCGATGTCGGACGGCAGGACGGAGTCGAGCGCGCGCCGGAGTTCGGGCCAGGTCCAGCCGGTGTAGGTGCGAGAGAACCAGGCGGCGGCGTCGCCCGCCTCGTCAGCGGTGAGGCGCCGCTCGGTCATCGGTCGTCGCCGGTGTGGTAGGCGGGCGAGGCGACCGGGAACTCGTCTCGGCGGTGCCGGGTCGCACGCGGAGCGTGCCCGGCGGCTCCGGACGCAGGAACTCGCTGTGATGTGCACCCAGGGGTTGCCCCTGGGACGGATAGGATCGATCCACTCTCGCCGCGCCCGCCGTCCACGCCGCACAGTCTGCCAGCGCCGGGCCGAGCCGGCGAGGGCGAATCCGTCATCTGTCGGGCGTGGCGGGGGCGACCGTGTAGACGACGACCTCGTCCGGGACGCCTTTGATCCTGGTGAATTGGAAGGCCCGCTTGCGCCGCGCGGTGGTGCGCGACCGGTCCAGGTCGCTGAGCGTCGCCTCGCTGACGAGGATCTCCCCGGTGCCCGCCTTCTCCGCCAGTCGGGCCGCGATGTTGACGTCCATGCCGAGGTAGTCGCCACCGATCAGGCGCGGTTGCCCGGTGTGGATGCCGACCCGGATGCGGGGACGCCAGCCGGAGACCACGACCGAGTCGAGTCCGGCAGACCCCGCGACGATCGCGTCGAAGGCGAGCTGCGGAGAGGGGAAGACCGCCATGAGTCCGTCGCCGAGACGCTTGACCACGTGCCCGCGGTACGCGCGGACCTCGTGCTCGAGCACCGCGGCCACGTCACGCAGCAGCCGGAGCGAGGCCTCGTCGCCGGCGCGCATGGCCCAGTCGGAGAAGCCGACGATGTCGGTGAACACGATGGTGGCCTCGTGCTCGCCGTCGCCGCGCCCGGCACGCTCCAGGAGGGCGTGCCACAGCTGCAGCCCGCCCAGCGTCACCTCGCGTGAGGCGGTGGGGTGCTCGTCGAATAGTCGGCCGGCCACCCGCGCGATCGTGCCCGCGCTGTCCCGGCCGGCGGCGGAGAGGGGGTCGCCGAAGCCGGAGTCCCCGGGCAGAGCACGCCGGGCGCGACGCAGCACGTCGATGGTGGCGGGGTGGCGGTTGGCGTCCCGGGCGCTCGCCACCACCCGGGCCGCCGACGAGCGCACCCGGGCCCAGCGTGGTTCAGGCGTGAGCGACATGGGGTGAGCTTAGCGAGCCGGCCCCGGGCCCGGGATGTGCTCCTGCGTGGTGGAGGCCGGACAGGGAGTCTGTAGACGTGGGGCCCGCGGCGGGAGAGGATTCACGGATGAGCCCGAACCCGCCCGACGACCTGCAACGCACACTCGCCGACCTCGACGCCAGGCTCGGCCGGATCGCCGCCGAGGTCGCCGAGACGCGCGCCGGGTTGGCCGAACTCGGGCGGCGGCAGTCGCAGCACGGCCGGGTGTGGCGGCACGAGCAGCAGCCCCAGCCGCCGCAGCCGCAGCCGGCCCCGGTCTGGCGGCCCGACCAGCCGCCCTCCGGCAGGCCCGATCGACCGTGGCAGGCGCCGCCCCGGACGCCGGTACAGCGCCCCCGGCGCGCTCCGAGGATCACCGCCGCCACGGCGATCGCCGCGATCGGCGGGGCCGTGATGCTCGCCGGGGTGGTCTTCCTGCTGGTCGCCGCCATCCAGGCGGGGCTCTTCCCGCCGCTGGCCCGGGTGGTCGCCGCCGCCGTGCTCGCGGCGATCCTCGTGGGACTGGGACTGCGGCTCCAGGCGCGTCACGAGGCCGGGGCGCGAGCCGAGCCGGAGCCGGAAGCGCGGGAGCGGGCGGGCGCATGGTCGGTCAACCCCGGCGCCCTCGCCCTGGTCGGCACGGGGTTCGCGGCGGCGATCCTCGACGTCATCGCCAGCACCACGCTCTACCAGTGGGTGCCCGTCCCGGCGGCGTACGCGCTGGTCGGCGGCCTGGCTCTGGCGGGGATGATCCTCGCCCAGCGCTGGTCGTCGGGCCTGCTGGCCTGTCTCATCGCCGCCGGCACGATGCTGCTGTCCCCGCTGATCTCCACGGGCGTGGAGTGGCCGGTCTTCCTCGTGATCGTCGCCGTCGCCACGGCCGTCCTCGCGGCGGATCTCGGACACACGGTGCGGGTGATCTGGTCGGTACTGCCCGCGCCGATGCTCATGGGATACCTCTCGCAGTCGGACATCCGGGGCCGCGGCGAGGTCATCGCCCTCGTCGTGGCGGCGCTGGCCTTCGCGGCCGCGGGCACCGTGATCGCCTGGTACGACTCGACGCGACGCGAGCCTGCTCCCGCGTATGCCGCCCTCGTCGTCGTCCCCACCGCCTTCCCGCTGGTGACCCTGCCCGGCCTGACACTCCTCGAGCCGGGCTGGCCGGTCGCGCTGGTGCTCGCCGCCGCATACCTCGTGGTGTCCTACCTGGTCGGACGCCGGGCGGCGGGGGACGGGCCGCTGCTGCTGACCGCGGTCACGGGCTCGGTGGGCAGTGTCCTGCTGCTCACGGCGTGGGCGGAACTCGGCGGCCCCGAGCGGACGGGGCTGGCGGTGGGGCTCAGCGCGATCGCCTACCTGGTGGCGGCCGGGTTGTGGCGGCGTCGCTGGCTGGACTGGGTAGCCGGTCTCGGCACCGTGCTCGCGGTGGTCCTGTACCTGGGTGTCAACGAGCCGTTCGTGGCGCTCAGTGAGTCCGACGCGACCCGCGGCCTCACCGCCACCGACGTGGTCGCCTCGGTCGTCGTCACCGCCCTCGCCGCGGTCGCGACCTGGTGGGCGAGCCGCCGGTTCCCCGACGGGTCCGCACGGGTCGTGACCGCCGGCGCCGTGGTCGCGCTCCTGGCCGGCTCGGTCGCGGTGGTCGCCCTCGGCGTGGTGATCGGCGAGATCGTCGGGCGGGCCCGCGACGGGTTCCTCGTGGCGCACCTGGTGGTGACCGTGCTGTGGATCTGCTGCGCGGCCTGGCTCGTGCTCACCCCGCGGCCGCGACTGGCGCGCGCCCGGCGACTCGGCTTCCTCCTGGGCGCGCTGGCGCTGGCCAAGCTGCTCCTGCTGGACCTGGCCACGCTGCCGGGCCTGTTCCGGGTCCTGTCCTTCATCGTGGTGGGCGCGGTGATGCTCGCCGTGGCCGTGCGGTACCGCCCCGGGGCGGACCCGGACCACCGCGACGAGGCGGGCCCCGGCCACCGCGACGAGGCGGGTCCGGGCTACCGCAGTGAGACCGAGCCGTCCGGCAGTGGCTCGCCCACGTAGACGCGGATCGCGCGCGGCTCGGCGCCCGACATCAGCACCTCCACCTCCGGATGGTCCACCTCGAGAGGGTCGTCGGACGGCAGGCTCCACGCCACGTCTCCGGAGTCGGTGAGTTCGCGCAATGCCTGGCGGGTGGCACGGACCCAGCGCACGCGCAGGAGCGCGGGCTCGTCGCGCAGGTCGTCGTCGGCCAGTCCCTCGCGGTCGCGGAGATCGACGAAGAGACGCTCGCCGTCGGGTGCCTCGTAGGCGGTGCACACGTGGTCGACGAGCACGGCCAGCGGCCAGGACGGCTCACTGCCGAGCAGGTCGATGATGATCATCCGGGCGTCCCCGATCTGGCACGGCTCGGGAGTGGTGAGAACCTGGAGCCGGTCGGCGACGTCCTCGGTGATCTCGATGAGCTGGACGGTCATGGCTAACCCCTGTTCCGTCTGGACGGAAGAAAAACCGGGGAGCGCGGCGCGGCCCCTGAACCGTCCCGACTGTGATCCAGATCATAGTTGACTCCCGCGGTCGGCGCGAGGGGCTTCCACGCGTGCTGGGCGTCGGATCCAGGGCCGCCGGGCGGGGACATGGCGACACCACGCGATCTGCCCCTCGGATTCAGCCGCACCACGCGATCCGCCCCTCGGATTGCGATAAGCGCTGCGGGTCACGCGAGTGGATGGAAATCCGAAGCGCAGATCGTCGTATGCGCCGGGTGCGCCGGGTGCGCCGGGTACGCTGAGTGCGCTGAGTGCGCCGAGCGCGCCGGGTGCGCCGTGGGCGTCTCGCGATGAGGTCAGGCCGCGTGGCCCTGGCGCTCGCGGAGTCCGCTCTGTTCGTGGTGCCCGGCCCGCTCGTGGCGACGCAGCTCGCGCTGCCGGCGCCGCTCGGCGTGGCGCTCGGCCTCGCGTTTCTGCTCCGCCTCGTGGTCGTACGGGTTCCCGCGGAACCGGCGGAACGAGTACACGAGCAGGGCCAGCGCGAGCAGCCCGGAGATGATCAGGGTGGTGCCGGTGCCCCAGCCGCCGATGAACCACCACTCCGTGTCGAGCAGCCACCACCGCGGCGCCGGCGGGTGCTCGCCCCAGAGCACTCCCGCGCCGAAGAGGCAGCTCACGCCGAGCAGGGAGGTCGCCACGCGCGGCCAGGTCTGCACGCCCCGGGACGCGCCCTCCATGGCCATGCGCTTGACAGGATCGACCCGCTTCTCGACCCACTCGTACTGCTGGGAGAGCACCACCATCCCGGCGAACAACGTGAGCAGCCCGGGGCCGGGCAGGAACAGGGCGGCGATGCCGAGGACGACCAGCGTCCACCCCAGGATCTCCAATCCGAGGCGCTTGACGGCGACCATCCCGAGCCTTGTCATCGCCCCATGGTGGCAGACGCCGGGCCGGCGGCGCAGGAGACGGGGTCAGGCCGGGACCGGCGCGCCGTGGCGGCGTGCCGCCCGCAGCCCCGCCTGCGCGTCGACCTCGGGCCAGCCGTCCGCGCTGCGCAACACGGCGGTCAGCTGCTCGGCGGTGAGGTCGGCCCCGGCAGCGAGAAGGGCGTCGACGGACCGCGGGTCGGGGGCGTCGAGCAGGGTGTCGTCGGCCAGTGCGTCGATGATCTCGCGCAGCGCGTACCCGGTGACGGGGAAGAACTCGGGATCGAAGCCGTCGTCGGTGGGCTGGTCCAGGCGCCACCACCGGACGCCGTCCCAGCCGTACAGAAATCCCAGGTAGCGGCCGTGGCCGCGGGCGTGCTCCACCCCGCGGTGCCACCACCCGGGGGCGTCGCCCATCAGGTCGGTGCCGGCGTCGCCGTCGCGCCCGCTGCCCTCGGTGAGCGAGAACTCGTGGTGCCAGCCGGCCAGCAGGGCGCGCTCGCCGCCGGGACGCAGGAGTGCCATCCACGCGGCGTCGCCGCAGTCCCACTCGAGCGCGTGGGGGTCGTGTGGGGTCGAGCCGGGTTGGGGGACGCCCACCGCAGCCCCCACCGCAGCGCGCACCGCGGCGTCCACGGCGAGAAACGAGGCGACGTCCTCGGGAGTCGCGTCCAGGTCCACGGGGAGCAGGGCCATGTGCGTCACGGTAGATACGCCAGATGACGACGAGGTGGCGCAGCAGCCGAACACCCGGCAGACACGGGGTGGCCACTGATCAACGTGGTGACGGGCCCGCCGGAGGTCGTAGTGTGATCTCATGCACACCCATCTGCCCACCGGCCCCCGCCTCCCCTCACTCCTCCAGGCCGTCCTCACCCTCGCGGCGCCCAGCGCGCTGTTCCCACGCGCCGCCCGTCGCTACGGGGTGCCGTTCACGCTCCGCCTCCCGCCCGCCGGTCGCCGGGTCGTGGCGGTCGCGTCCCCGGGCGACCTCAAGGACGTGTTCGCGGGATCGCCGTCGGTCTTCCACGCCGGTAAGGGCAACGACCTGCTGCGCCCGATCCTGGGGCGCCACTCGCTGCTGCTGCAGGACGGCGACGAGCACGCCCGGGCACGGCGACTGCTCGCCCCCGCCTTCGGCCGCCGGGAGATCTCCGGCTATCGCGCGCTGGTCGAGGAGGTCACCACGCAGCAGCTCGGCCGGTGGCCCGGCTCCGGCCAGATCCGCTCGCACGTCCTGCTCAACGAGCTGACCCTCGAGGTGATCCTCCGCGTGGTCTTCGGGGCCACGGACCCGGCGACACTGGACCGGATCCGGCCGATCGTCGGCAGGGCGGTCGACGCGAGCCCCGTGGTGATGGTCGGCATGATGATGCCCCCGCTGCGCAGCGTGGGCCCGTGGCGACGCGAGGTCCGCGACCTCGCCGAGATCGCCGACTTCCTCCAGGGCCAGATCGACGAGGCGCGACGGGACCCCGAGCTCGCCGGCCGCAAGGACCTGCTCGCGCTGCTGGTCCGTGCCTCGGCGGAGGACGCCCGGGGGTTGTCGGACGAGGAGCTGCGCGATCAGCTGGTCACGCTCGTCGCCGCCGGACACGAGACCACCGCCACCGCGATGTCGTGGGCGCTGCTCGAGCTGGCCCGGAACCCACGGGTGCAGGAGCGGTGCGTCGCCGAGATCGCCGAGGGCGGCGAGCTGACGTACCTGGGCGCGGTGGTCAAGGAGACGCTGCGGCTGCACCCGGTGGTGCCGATGATCATGCGGACCCTGCAGAAGCCGGCCACGATCGGCGGCCGCGACTACGCCGAGGGCGTCACCGTCTCGCCGTCGATCGTCCTCGCGCACCGGGCCGAGGAGGCCTACCCGTCGCCGCAGGAGTTCGATCCGGGACGCTTCCTCGACGACGTCCCCACGCCCACCACGTGGCTGCCCTTCGGCGGCGGGGCCCGCCGCTGCATCGGTGCCTCCTTCGCACTGATGGAGGGCGAGGTGATCCTGCGGCAGATCCTCGAGCGGTACCGGCTCGAGCCCGTCGGCACCGGGCGGGAGTGGCCGCGGGCGCGCAACGTGACCCTGTACCCGTGGCGGCGCGGCCGGGTCCGGCTGACACCACGCTGAGCGCGCCGGACCTGCACTCGGACAGGTTTTTCGCAGAGCGGTGCCCGGGCGCCGCCGTGCCCGGGCACGGACGCTGATGTGCGTTTGTGTGGGGAATTTTCTACGGTGGGTGCTGTGAACGCTTCTCAGTCGCCCTCGCCGAATGCCGAAGCGCCGCGCGCCTCGGCCCCCCGCATGTACACCTGGATCTCCGAGACCGGCCGGGTGATCGAGCAGGTGAGAGTGGTCCGCGAAGGCGAGTCCTCGCGTGCACGGGGCCGGATCGTGTCCGCCGCCCACTCCACGCACAGTGCTTTCACACTCGACTACGAGGCCGAGATCGGCGCCGACCTGGCGCTGCGCCGCGTGCAGCTGTCGGCCACGACCGAGGAATACGAGCGCAGCATCGTGCTGGTGCGCGATGACGAGGGCTGGCGGTACGACGACCCGGCCGAGGGCGGATCGCGCATCGGCTCGCCGGGCGTGGTGGACCTCGACGTCCCGCTCAGCGTGTACTTCTCCAGCGTCATCATCCGCCGACTCGAGCTCAACGCGCAGCCGGGCTCCACAGAGCGGCAGGTCCTCTCCGCGGACTCGATCTCTCTGGACGTCACCGAGGACTCGGTGACCTACTCCAGTGACGACGAGAAGGTGCACAGCGTCAGCGGCGCCGCCTCGACCAGCGCGACCGTCGATTCCGACGGCATCATCGTGGACGTGGACGGGCTGAGCCAGCGGGCCTGACCCGCCTCACCCGGCGGGCGCGGCTCGCCTCATCCGGCGGGGCGGACCGTGCGCCCCGCGGCTCCCGCGTCCCGGAGCGCGTCGAGCCATCCCGGTGCGCCCGGCACGACCTCGACCGTGCGCTCGTCCGCGGCGAGGGCCGGGCCCGCGGCGTCCTCGTAGGCGCGGCGCGCGGCATGACCCCGGTCGACCAGCGGCCCCAGCGTCCCGTCGGCGGCGAGGGAGTCCCGCGCCGCACCGAGGTCTGCGAGGCAGTCGTCGAGCACCGCGAGCAGGGCGTCCCGGTTGGGCTCGCAGATCGCGCGCACCAGGTCGGGTGCGGTCCCGGCCACGCGGGTGCCGTCGCGGAACGAGCCCGCCGCCAGCGCCAGCGCGAGGTCGCCGCCGCGGCCGCCGGCGAGCGCGAGCGCCTCGGCGAGGACGTGCCCGAGGTGGGAGATGCGGGCGACCGCCGCGTCGTGCTCGGCCGACGTGGCCGAGAGCACGTGAGCCCCCGACGCCAGCGCCAGCCGCGCGACGCGCGACCAGGTGCCCGGGTCGGCGTCGTCGTCGGCCGCCACGAACCACGTGGCGTCGCGGAAGAGATCGGGGTCGGTGGCCTCCCACCCGGACCGGGCGGTGCCGGCCATGGGATGCCCGCCGACGAACCGCGCGGCCAGGTCGCGCTCCCGGACCGCCTCGAGGACGGGCGACTTGACGCTCACCACGTCGGTCAACGCCACCGAGGGCGCGTGCTCGGCGACCGCGTCCAGGACCGGGCCGAGGGCGGGCAGCGGGACCCCGACGACGACGAGGGCGTCGCGGTCCGCGGCCCGGCGCAGGGTGGCCGGCAGATCCGTCGACACCTCGAACCCGGCGGCGTGAGCGGCGTCCGCGCCCGGGGCGGAGCGGTTCCACCCGAACGCGGTCGCGGGCCCGAGCGACCTCAGGAGTGAGCCGCCGATCAGACCCGTCCCGAGCAGGCAGACGTCCCTGGATGCTGACACCTGACAAGGTTCTCACATCCGGCTACGGTTGAGCGCATGGCCAGAAGCAGCGACCGTGGTTCCCGCGACGACGGCACGGACGACGTCACAGGGGTCGCCCTCGGGGTCTCGCAGGACGGCGGGGACTGGCAGATCGCCCGGTTGACGCCCTCGGCGCTGACGAGCCTCGAGGACGCCGCGCGGCAGGTCCGGTCGCTGCGCACCGAGGGGGCCTCGTTCGGCCTGGTGGACGTGGACGACGAGTTCTTTGTGATCCTGCGGCCCGGGCCGTCCGGGATGCGGCTCATGCTCTCCGACGCCACCGCCGCCCTGGACTACGACCTCGCCGCTGACGTGCTCGACGAGCTCAACGTGGAGGCCCCCGACCTGTCCGACGAGGAGCTCGAGGACACCGACCCGTGGGGCGAGGGCGACATGGGCATCCTCGAGGACCTGGGGCTGCCGTCCGGGGTGCTCGAGATCATCGTGTCCGAGACCGACCTCTACGCCGACGAGCAGCTGCAGTCGGTCGCCGAGCGCATGGGCTTCGCCGACCAGCTCGATCGCCACCTGCCCGGTTCGTGAGGCGCCGGTGAGCGCGGTACGCGCCGCCGACGAGGCGCTCGTCCGGCGGGCGCTGGACGTCGCCGCCCGGACTCCGCCCGGCGACGTCCCCGTCGGCGCGCTCGTCCTGGGCCCGGACGGCCGCGAGCTGGCCGCAGCCACCAACCGCCGCGAGGCAGACGGCGACCCGTTCGCCCACGCCGAGGTGCTGGCGCTGCGCGCGGCCGCGAGCTCCCTGGGCGACGGCTGGCGGCTGGAGGACTGCACGCTCGTCGTGACGCTGGAGCCGTGCACCATGTGTGCCGGGGCGGCGGTGGCCGCGCGGGTCGGCCACCTCGTCTTTGGCGCCTGGGAGCCGCGCACCGGCGCCTGCGGGTCCCTGTGGGACGTCGTGCGCGACCGGCGCCTCGTCCACCGGCCGGAGGTCCGCGGTGGGGTGCTCGAGGTCGAGTGCGCGGCGCCGCTCGAGGAGTTCTTCCGCTCACGACGGTGACCTACGGAACAGTCGGTGACTGGATCGTGATCGCGGAGCGGTGGAGGCACGTCGGGGTCGCCCGTAGGCTCGGGGCATGGTGCCGACCAGCGGCGCCGGGAACGAGAGGAGCGTCATATGGGCGTGGAAGACAAGTTCTCGAACAAGGCCGAGGAGCTGGGCGGACGTGCCAAGGAGTCCCTCGGCGCGGCAGCCGGTGACGAGGACCTCAAGGCCGAAGGTCAGGCGGACCAGGGCTCGGCGGGCCTGAAGAAGGGCGCCGAGAAGGCCAAGGACAAGATCAACGAGGCCGCCGACAAGCTCACCGGCAACTGAAGCCGCCCAGTAGATCGGCCGGTCGGCCCGCCGACCGGCCGATTTTCTGATGAGGCCCCTTTTCTTGTAGCCTGATCGGCGGTGGCGTGTCCGAGCGGCCGAAGGTGAAGCACTCGAAATGCTTTGTTGGGCAACCCCCAACCGTGGGTTCAAATCCCACCGCCACCGCCGAGGGAGAAGCCCCGGGTCCCGAGAGGAGATCCGGGGCTTTTCCGCTGTCTACCGGCCCGTCGGCTCCCCGGTCTCGTGCGGCGGGCGGTCGCTCTCGGCGACCAGGTCCCTCAGGTCCGGCATCGTCGAGATCCCCCGCAGGGACGCCAGCGCCGACTCGATCACCGCGTCCTGCGGCAGACCCGACTCCTCGCCGAGCAGCGCCAGCTCCTCGGCGCCCGCCAGCCACGACCGGGTGAGGGCGAGGGCCATGGGCCCCGGGTCGGTGATGCCGATGCTGTCGAGGATCCGGCGGCTGATGGTGCGGTGCATGTCGGCGACCACCTCCTCCAGGGCCGGGTCGACCGAGCGGCCGGACCGCAGGACCGCCACGTAGTTGTCGCGACGCCGCTGGATGTACCGCACGAGCGCGGTGACGATCGCCCGGGTGTCGTCCCGCGTGCTGGCGCCCTCCGGCACGGCCGTGAGGTCCAGTACGTGATCGGCGGCCGCCCGGACGAGCGCGGTGAGGTAGTCCAGCTTGGTGGGGAAGTAGTGGAACAGCAGGCTGCGGGAGATCCCGGCGCGGTCGGCCACGTCATCGGTCGACAGGGCCCGGAACGGCACGGTCTCCAACAGTCGCAGCCCTAGGGCCACGAGTTGGGCGCGACGCTCCTCCCGGGAGAGTCGCCTGCCACCGTCCGTCATGCGTACGCCGCCTTCCGTGTCTCTGGTGCCATGGTAGGTCTCGTCGTCGTCGTGCTCCGGTGTCGTGCCACGATGGTGGGCATGCCCGACCACCCCGCGTCCGTCCCCCGCGCCACCGGCTTCGACGTCGGGGAGCAGATGGTTCTCGACGGCACCGCCGGGGGCCGCACCGGCGTGATCCGCACCCCGCACGGGGACATCGCCACGCCGGCGTTCATCCCCGTGGGCACCAAGGCCACCGTCAAGACCCTCACCCCGGACCAGATCCGGTCGACCGGCGCGCAGGCCGTGCTCGCGAACGCCTACCACCTGTATCTGCAGCCCGGGCACGAGATCGTGGACGCCGCCGGGGGCGTGGGCGGGTTCATGCGCTGGCCCGGCCCCACGTATACCGACTCGGGCGGCTTCCAGGTGATGAGCCTGGGCGTGGGCTTCAAGAAGGTCATCGAGATGTCCGCGGGGGCCGCGCCCGACGACGCCGCGACCAACAAGGGTCAGGGGCGTCTGGCCAAGGTCGACGAGGAGGGCGTCACCTTCACCTCGCACCTGGACGGCTCGCCGCACCGCTTCACCCCGGAGGTGTCGATGCGGATCCAGCACGCGCTGGGCGCCGATATCCTCTTCGCGTTCGACGAGCTCACCACGCTGATGAACACGCGGGAGTACCAGGAGAGCTCGGTGGAGCGGACCCGGCGCTGGGCGCAGCGCTGCCTCGACGAGCACGAGCGGTTGTCGCTGGAACGCGCGCACCGGCCCGGGCAGTCCCTCTGGGGCGTCGTGCAGGGCGCCCAGTTCGAGGACCTGCGGCGCCGCGCCGTCCGCGGGCTCGTGGAGATGAGCGACCGTGCGGAGTCCGAGGGGCGACGGGGGTTCGGCGGCTACGGCATCGGCGGCGCGCTCGAGAAGGAGAACCTCGGCACGATCGTGGGCTGGTGCACCGAGGAGCTGCCCGAGGACCGGCCGCGGCACCTGCTGGGGATCAGCGAGCCCGACGACATCTTCACCGCCGTGGAGAACGGCGCCGACACCTTCGACTGCGTGGCCCCCACCCGGCTCGCCCGCCACGGCGGCATCTACACCCGCGACGGGCGGGTCAACATCACGCGCGCGCAGTTCCGGCACGACCACACCCCGCTCGACCCCGAGGGCTACTCGGAGGTCTCGCGGGAGTACTCGCGCGCCTACATGCACCACCTGTTCAAGGCCAGGGAGTTCCTCGGTCAGACCCTGCTGACGATGCACAACCTGGCCTTCGTGGTGCGGCTCGTCGACGACGTCCGCGCCGCGATGGCCGCCGGCCCCGACGAATACCTGGCGTTCAAGGCCGACTTCTTCGGCCGGTACTACTCGGCGAAGTAGAGCGGGTAGTGCAGCGAGCAGCCCGGATTGAAGCCGGTGCCGCAGTAGGGACAGGCGTCCGTGGCCCGGTACTCGCTGATCGACAGCGTGGACCAGCACACGCCGCAGAGCAGGGCGTGCGTGTCGAACTCGGCCCGCGGCCACACCGACAGCGCATGGTCTGCGGCGTCGGCGTGGCAGCGGAAGCACGGGTAGAACTCCCCGCAGCAGTGGAAGCGGATCGCGATGACATCCAGCGGGCCCGCGTAGTGGAAGCAGCGGGTCTGGTCGTCGACGGTCGGGCCCAATACCCGGACGGCGGGGCCGCCGCTCCCGCCGCGCGGGGGTTCGTACGAGGTCATGCCGCCGAGTCTGCCGGCGCCGCACCCGACAGCGCCGCCTGATAGGTGGGCTCGCGCTTCTTGATCCAGGCGATCACCACGTACGTCACCGGCAGGAGGAGCACCTCGACGAGTGTCTTCCAGACAAAGCCGATCACCACGTAGTTCCAGTAGTCGCCCGTGCCGATCACCATGCCCAGCGCGGGGGCGGCGATCGTGCAGAAGACCAGCGTGTCCACGAGCTGCCCCACCACGGTCGAGCCGAGCACGCGGGCCCACAGTGAGCGCTCGCCGGTGCGGCGCTTCATCCACACCAGGACGTAGGAGTTGAGCAGTTCGCCCACCACGTAGCCGGCGAGCCCGGCGAGGAAGAACCGGGGGACCACCCCGGCGACGGCCTCGAACGCGGCCTGGTTCTCGTAGAACGGGGCCGGCGGCAGCTGCACGGTGAGGGTGAACGTCAGCGCGGCCAGGGCGAGGACGGCGAAGCCGGAGATCACCACGCGGCGCATGGCGCGGAAGCCGTAGACCTCACTGATCACGTCGCCGAGGACGTAGGCCAGCGGGAAGAGGAGGAACGCGCCGTCGGTGACGAGCCCGTCGAGCGAGAGGAACCCGAGCTCGAAGCCCAGGTCGGGGAAGAGGAGGACGCCCTTGGTCCCGGCGACGTTGCTGATGAGCATGACGCCGACGAACAGGGCGATCAGGTAGCCGAGATACGGGCTGGCGGGTGCGGCGAAGACGGCGCGGCCGCGGTTCTCGGAGGTCGTGGTGGTGGCGTGGTCCGGGGTGCTGCGCGCCGGCTCGGGGGTGTCCCCGTCCGGCCGCCCAGACCCCGTGCGTACGGGATCCTGCTGCGGTGAAGTGGTCATGGCGATCGATTATCCGGGTCGACGTGCCCGGGCGACCAATCCCCGCCGCCCGCTAGGCCACGGTCCACCGCGAATCGCGCAGGGACGCCGGTGTGAGCCGGCCGCGGAGGGCGTCGATCGAGTCGGCACCGTCCGGCCCGCCGAGCGAGGCGACGATGCGGGCGACGGCGGACCTCGTCGTCGTCCCCTCCTCGGCGAGGTCGGCCAACGTCACCGCCCCGTCCCGCTTGGCCAGCCGGTCTCCGGAGGCGTTCACGGCGAGCGGGACGTGCGCGTACTCGGGGCGCGCGATCCCGAGGAGCCCGGCGAGGTGGGCCTGGCGCGGCGTGGAGGACAGGAGGTCCTCCCCGCGGACGACCTGGTCGACGCCCTGCGCGGAATCGTCGACGACGACGGCGAGGTTGTACGCCCACACGCCGTCGCCCCGGCGCAGCACCACGTCATCGACGACGCCCGTGTAGGGCCCGTGGGTGAGGTCGTCGATGGTGAGCTCGTCGGCTTCCGCGCGGAGGCGGAGCGCCGGCACGCGCCCGGGGCCGAGCGACTTGCGGCGTCGCTCCCGCTCCGCGTCGGGCAGGTCGCGGCAGGTGCCCGGGTAGGCGCCGGGAGGGGAGTGCGGAGCTCGCGGGGCCTCGGCGATCTCGCGGCGGGAGCAGTAGCACTCGTAGACCAGCCCGCGGTCGGCGAGTCGGTCGGTGGCGGCGGCGTAGACGGGGGACCGCTCGGACTGCCACATGGTCTCGCCGTCCCAGTCGAGGCCGATCGCGGCGAGGTCGGCGAGCTGGCGTTCGGCGACGCCGGGCCGGGCTCGGGCGGTGTCGAGGTCGTCGACCCGCATCCGGAACTCCCGGCCCGAGTCGCGGGCGAGCACCCATGCGATCACCGCGGTGCGCAGGTTGCCCAGGTGCAGATCGCCGGAAGGGCTGGGGGCGTAGCGGCCGGCGCCGGTGGGGTGCGGGCTGCTGGACGGCGAGACGCCGGGCCGCGGGTCGGCGGGCTGGGTGTCGGGCCGCGTGCTGGCCGGAGCGGCGTCGCTCGGGGAGGTCACGCCGCCAGGGTAGGCGTCTCGCGCGGTCGGGGGCGGCGCGCGTCTGGGGGGCGGCGTCCGACCGGGGGCGCGTATCGCCGGGAAGTGTCAGACTGGCCACATGAGTGCTGACGCAGACGACAAGACCCGACTGACCGAGCAGCAGATCACCGACGGGCTCGCCGATCTCACCGGCTGGGCGTACTCGGAGGGCGCGCTCACCTACACGGGCGTGTGCGGGTCGCCGCAGGCGGCGGTGGACCTGGTGACCGCGATCGGTCAGGCCGCCAACTCGCAGAACCACCACCCGGACGTGCTGTGGAGCTACACCGAGGTGACGATCGACATGCGGAGCCACGACGTCGACGGCATCACCCCGCGCGACCTGCGCCTGGCCCACTCGATCGCGACGCTGGCGGAAGAGTTCGAGGCCAAGCCGCTGGGCATGGACGAGTGACCCGCGGGCGCTAGACGGGGCCCCCGCGAATGGTCGTGCCTACTGCGGTCCGGGTGCAGATTTTCCGCAGCACGCACGACCAGGTTCGCGAGGGACACGACCAAGTCGGCCAGCGCGCCGCACCGCCCAGCGCGCCGGTGCGGCCGCCGAACTCGTCAGGGCGCGAAAGCGGCGGCGCTCCCGGCGAGGTCGAGCAGGGGCTGCGGCATCACGCCGAGCGCGAGCGTGACGACGGCGGCCACCGCGATCACGCCCAGGGTCAGCGGCCGGCGGGCGAACGCGACCACGGGCCCACCGGTGCCGCCGCCCGCCGCCGGACGATCGGAGTCGTGGAAGAACATGACGACGATGACGCGCACGTAGAACGACGCCGCGATCGCGCTGGTGAGCACACCGAGCACCACGAGCGAGGGCGCGCCGCCGGTCACGGCCGCGGAGAAGACCGCGAACTTGGCGATGAACCCGCTGGTGAGCGGGATGCCCGCGAGGGCGAGCAGGAACACCGCGAACGCGCCGGCGATCAGCGGCTGGCGTCGACCGAGCCCCGACCAGTCGCGCAGGTCCCCGATCTCGGCGCCCTCGGCGTCGCGGACCAGGCCGGCGACGGCGAACACGCCGACCGTGCTGGCGGCGTACGCGGCCAGATAGAACAGCACGGCGGGCACCCCGGCGGGCTCGCCGACCGTCACGGCGGTGAGCAGGAAGCCCGCGTGCGCGACGGACGAGTACGCGAGCAGCCGCTTGACGTCGTTCTGGACCACGCCCACCACGGTGCCGACCACCATCGTCAGCGCCGAGACCACCCACAGCACCGGGCCCCAGTCGGCCTCGAGCCCGGGCACGGCGGTGTGGAAGAAGCGCAGGATCGCCCCGAACGCGGCGATCTTGGTGCCGGCGGCCATGAACGCGGTGATCGAGGTGGGCGCCCCCTGGTACACGTCCGGGGTCCAGGTGTGGAACGGCACCGCCCCGACCTTGAACAGCAGCCCCACCGACAGCATGGCCACGCCGATGAGCGCCAGCGGGCCCCCGCCCTCGGTGCGGACGGCGTGGGCGATGCCGTCGAAGTCCACGGTGCCGGCGTAGCCGTAGACCAGCGCGACGCCGTAGGCGAAGAACGCCGAGGAGAAGGCGCCCAGCAGGAAGTACTTGACCGCGGCCTCCTGCGAGAGCAGTCGCCGTCGGCGGGCCGTCCCGCACAGGACGTACAGCGGCAGCGACAGCACCTCGAGCGCGATGAACAGGGTGATGAGGTCGCTCGCCGCGGGGAACAGCATCAGACCGCCGGTGGCGAACAGCGTGAGCGGGAAGACCTCGGTCTGCATGACGCCGGAGCGCTCGGCGTCCCGTTCGGCGTCGCCGCCCGGCGCCACGGCGGCCTGGGGCGCGAACCCGGCGAGCACCCGGCGGGCCGCGGCATCCCCCTCGGCCACACCCGCGCCGGCCCGGACACCGACCCCGACCCGCGCAGGGGCCCGCTCACCGATCAGCAGTCCCGCGCCGATCGCCACGAGGGCGGTGACCCCCTGCAGGAAGAGCGCGGGCCCGTCGACGGCCACCGACCCCTCGGCGGTGGTCATCCGGGTCCCGGCGAGTGCGACGACGGCGACCAACGCCACGGCCAGGCCGCCCAGGAAGAGCGCCATCTGCGTGCGGTAGCGGAACCGGGCGGGCAGGAACGCCTCGACCAGGACGCCGACGATCGCCGCGCCGAAGACGACGAGGAGGGGCGTCAGCGACGCGTAGGCGAGGGACGGGGTCATGGTGCTGCACCTTCCACGGCGGCGACGGTGTGTGCGGCCGCCGGCTCGATGACGTCCAGCGCGGGCTGCGGGGCGAAGCCCAGGACGATCAGGGCCGCCACGAGGGGGAAGAGCACCAGGCGCTCGCGGACCCCGAGGTCGGCCGTGCCCTCGACGCCGGGGGCGACGGGGCCGCCCATGACGCGCTGGTAGGTCCACAGGACGTAGACAGCGGCCAGGACGAGCGTCGCCGTGCCCAACACCGCGGCAACCGGATACGGGCCGAAGGTGCCGACAAAGACGAGGAACTCGCTGATGAACGGCGCCAGTCCGGGCAGCGAGAGCGTGGCCAGGCCCGCGACTAGGAACGTCCCGGCGAGGACGGGCGCGACCTGCTGCACCCCGCCGAAGTCGGCGATCTCCCGCGACCCGCGCCGCCGGGCCAGGAATCCGGCGACGAGGAACAGGGCGGCGGTCGCGAGACCGTGGCTGACCATGTAGAACGCGGAGCCGGCCTGGGCCTGCTCGGTGAGCGCGAACACGCCCATGATGATGAACCCGAAGTGCGAGATCGACGCGTAGGCGACGAGCCGCAGCATGTCGGTCTGGGCTATCGCCATGACGCCGCCGTAGATGATGCTCACCACCGCGAGCGCGATGATCCACGGGGCGGCGGTCTGCGCGGCCCCGGGGAACAGGGGCAGGCTGTGGCGCAGCATGGCGAACGTGCCGACCTTGTCCACGACGGCCATCATGAGGACGGCGGACGCGGGGGTGGCGGCGACGGCCGCGCCGGGCAGCCAGGTGTGGAACGGCCACAGTGGCGCCTTGATGGCAAAGGCCAGGGTGAAGCCGCCGAACAGCAGCAGCGCGACACCGGGCGGGATGTCGAGCCGGCCGTCGGCGAGCGCCGCGGTGATGAGCCGGTGGTCGAACGTCGCGCCGTCGTCGGGCCCGATCCCGGCCCGGGCGGTGTACATCCCCAGGCCGATCACGGCGACCAGCATGACGAGCCCGCCGAGCAGGTTGTAGAGGAGGAACCGCACCGCCGCCGTGGCCCGTCCGGCGCCGCCGAACCCGCCGATGAGGAAGTACAGCGGGACGAGCATGGCCTCGAACGCCACGTAGAACAGCAGCACGTCGAGACTGGTGAACGTGACCAGCACCAGCGACTGCGTGGCGAGCATCAGGGCCGCGTAGGTGTGTTCGCGGCCCTCGGCGTCGCGCCACCCGGCCAGCAGGAGCAGCGGCATGAGGGCCGCGGTGAGCAGCACCAGCACCAGCGCGAGGCCGTCCAGCCCGAGGGTGTAGGTGGCGCCGAACGCGGGGATCCACGGGTGCGACTCGACGAACTGGTGGGGGTCGCCGCCGGGATCGAACCCCAACGCGAGGGCGACCGCCAGCCCCAGGACCAGCACCGAGGTGGCCAGGGCGACCGGCCGGGCCGCGCGCCGGGCCGCACCCGGGAGAACGACGACGACGGCGCCGACGAGCGGCGTGAGCCAGAGCGCGGAGAGCAGGGGCAGCGACGTCACAGCACGCCTCCCGTCAGCATCGCGGCGACGATCAGGGCGGCGCCGAGGAGCATGTACAGGGCGTACGAGCGGGTCAGGCCGGACTGCAGCAGACGCATCCGCGCGGCGACCGCCCCGACGGCGGACGCCACCCCCAGCGCCGCGCCGGAGACCACCGCGCGGTCGACCACGGCGGTGCCGGCCACCGCGGCCTGACCGGGCCGCATGAACAGGGCCTCGTTGACGCGGTCGCCGTAGAGGTCGTCGCGGGCGGCGCGGGTGAGGCCGGAGACGTCGTCCGGCGCGGTCTCCGCGACCTGCCCGCGGGCGTGGACACGCACCGCCACGGCGACCCCGGCCGCCACCACCGCGAGCGAGGCGACGGTGACCAGCCAGACGGGCAGGACGTGCTCGGCGTGGTACTCGACCAGGACGGGGGACAGCCAGGTCTCGAGGGAGCCGCCGACCGCGAGGAGGGCGCCCGACAGCACCGACCCCACGGCCACGATCACCATGGGCGCGGTCATGGACAGCGGCGACTCGTGCGGATCGGCGCCGGGGCGCCAGCGGGGGCGGCCGAAGAAGGTCAGGATCATCACGCGGGTCATGTAGAACGCGGTCAGCCCGGCGCCGGTGAGGGCCACGGCGCCGAGCAGGTACCCGATCGGGCCGCCGCCGCCCACGTCGAAGGCCGCGGAGATGATGCCCTCCTTGGAGTAGAAGCCGGAGAACGGCGGGACGCCGATGATCGCCAGGTAGCCGAAGCCGACGGTGACAAAGGTGACCGGCATGACGGTGCGCAGCCCGCCGTAGCGCCGCATGTCCACCTCGTCGTCCATCCCGTGCATCACCGAGCCCGCGCCGAGGAACAGGCCGGCCTTGAAGGAGCCGTGCGTGAGCAGGTGCATGATCGCCAGCGTGTAGCCGGCGGGGCCGAAGCCGGCGGCGAGGACCATGTAGCCGACCTGGCTCATGGTGGAGGCGGCCAGAGCCTTCTTGATGTCGTCCTTCGCGCAGCCGATGATCGCGCCGAACAGGAGGGTGACCGCGCCGACGGCGATCACGGCGGCCCGCGCGGCGGGGGCGGCGTCGAAGATCAGGTTGGACCGGGTGATGAGGTAGACGCCGGCGGTGACCATGGTCGCGGCGTGGATGAGGGCCGACACTGGGGTGGGGCCCTCCATGGCGTCGCCGAGCCACGACTGGAGCGGGACCTGGGCGGACTTGGCGCAGGCGCCCAGCAGGAGCAGCAGCCCCAGCGCGGTGGCGATCCCCGGGCCCGCGCCGGGGACGGCCGCGAAGACGCCGTCGTAGGACAGGGTGCCGAACCGGGTGACCATCACCATCAGGGCGATGGCCAGCCCGATGTCGCCCACGCGGTTGACCAGGAACGCCTTCTTGGCAGCGGTGGCCGCCGACGGCTTGTGCTGCCAGAACCCGATGAGCAGGTACGAGGCCAGGCCCACGCCCTCCCATCCCAGGTAGAGGCCCAGGAAGCTGTCGGCCGACACCAGCAGGAGCATCGCGGCGAGGAAGAGGTTGAGGTAGGCGAAGAACTTCCGGCGCGCGGGATCGTGCGCCATGTAGCCGGTGGAGTACCAGTGGATGAGCGTGCCGACCCCGGTGATGAGCAGGACGAACACCATGGACAGCTGGTCCAGTCGGAGGCCGAAGTCCACGTGGAGCTCGCCCACCGAGACCCAGGTGAACAGGGTCTGGTCGACGGGGCGGCCGGCGCCCTGGCGACTGACCATGGCCACCAGGTGCCAGGTGGACAGGACGAACGCGGCCAGCGCGGTGGCGCAGCCCAGCAGGTGACCCCACCGGTCGGCGCGGCGGCCGGCGATCAGCAGGACGGCGGCGCCGAACAGCGGCAGGCCGGGGATCAGCCAGAGGGTCGAGGCGGGATCGGGTGTCATGGTCGAGCCCTCAGTGCTTCAACAGACCGGCGTCGTCGACGGAGGCCGACCGGCGGGAACGGTAGATGGCCATGATGATCGCCAGGCCGATCACGACCTCGGCCGCGGCGACCACCATGATGAAGAACGCGAGTGCGTGTCCGCCCACGTCTCCGTGCATGCGGGCGAAGGTGACCAGGGCGAGGTTGGTGGCGTTGAGCATGAGCTCGATGCACATGAACACGACGATCGCGTTGCGGCGCAGCAGGAAGCCGGCCGCGCCGATGGTGAACAGCACGGCCGAGAGATAGAGGGGGTACTCGGGGCTCACGGGCGCTCCTCCCCGGTCTCCGGCCGGCCCCCGGACCCGAGCCGGTCATCGCTCCGCGGCGGGACGCCGGTCCCCGGCGGGCCACCGTCCGCGGCCCCGCGGCGGCGCAGCACGGTGCTCACCGACTCGGCGGACTCGCTGCCGTCGGGGAGGCGGGCGGCCTCCGACGCGGCGTTGCGCCGCGCGTACACACCGGGGTTGGGCAGCGGCGTCACGCGCACGTCGCCGCCGCTCTGCCAGTCGAGGAAACGCTGCTCGGACATCTCCCGCTGCGTGCGGTGCCCGGGGGCCCGCTCGCGGTGGGCCAGCACCATCGCGCCGAGGGTGGCGATGATGAGCAGCACCCCGGTGAGCTCGAACGCCCACACGTAGCGCTCGAACAGCAGCGCGGCCAACCCCGCCACGTCGGAGGAGCCGGGGTCGAACCCGGCGAACGGCGGCAGGTCGGCGCGGGCCAGCCCGGTGGCCAGGAGGACGCCGAATCCCAGCCCGGCGACGATCGCGGCCACCCGGTGCCCGCGGATGCTCTCGACCAGCGACTGCGAGGACTCGACGCCGATGAGCATCACCACGAACAGGAACAGCATCATCACGGCGCCGGTGTAGACCACGATCTGGCCCACGCCCAGGAACACCGCGCCCTGCGAGATGTACAGGACCGCGAGCGCGACCATGGTCATGGCCAGGCTCAGGGCCGAGTACACGGCCTTGGTCGAGGCGACCACCCCGAGCGCGCCCGCCACCACCACGCAGGCCAGGACCCAGAACAGGACCGACTCGCCGGTACTCATCGGGCCTCGTGCTGCTCGGGCGCGGAGCCGAGGATGTCGCCGCGGTAGTAGTCGGCCTCCGTGGCCCCGGGGTAGAGGTCGTGCGGGGCGGGGGCCATCCCGGCGAGCATCGGCGCGAGGAGATCGTGCTTCTCGTAGATGAGCCCCGCCCGGGTGTCGTCGACCATCTCGTAGTCGTTCGTCATGGTCAGCGCCCGCGTCGGGCAGGCCTCCACGCACAGTCCGCAGCCGATGCAGCGCAGGTAGTTGATCTGGTAGACGGCCCCGTAGCGTTCGCCTGGCGAGTAGCGCTCCTCCTCGGTGTTGTCGGCGCCCTCCACGTAGATCGCGTCCGCCGGGCACGCCCACGCGCACAGTTCGCAGCCGATGCATTTCTCGAGCCCGTCCGCGTAACGGTTGAGCTGGTGCCGGCCGTGGAAGCGGGGCGCGGTGGGCACCTTCTCCTCCGGGTACTGCTCGGTGTTGGCCTTCCGGAACATGGTCAGGAAGGTCACGCCGAACCCGGCGATCGGTTCGAGGAACTTGGGAACCCTAGGCACGGCCGGCCTCCTCGGTGGTCCGTTGGTGGGGCAGTGGCGGGACGGGGAAGCCCCCGGCCAGCGCGTCGAACGCGGGCAATTCGGACGCGGCGGTGGCGTCCCGGCCGCGGCGCGCGCGGACCAGGTAGCCGGCGACCGTCGCCGCGCCCAGGAGGACGCCGACCAGCACCAGCACCGGGGCGAGGACGCCGTGCCCGGCGTTGTCCAGGGCGCGGGCCCCGGCGATCGTGACCACCCAGGCCAGCGAGACGGGGATGAGGACCTTCCAGCCGAACGCCATGAACTGGTCGTAGCGCAGCCGCGGCAGCGTGGCGCGGAGCCAGATGAACAGGAACAGGAAGCCCCACACCTTGATCACGAACCACAGCAGCGCCCACCAGCCGGAGTCCGCGCCACCGATCAGCGAGAACGGCAGGGGCGCCTGCCAGCCGCCGAGGAACAGGGTGGCCGCGAGCGCGGACACGGTGGTCATGTTGACGTACTCGGCGAGCATGAACATGGCGAAGCGCAGCGAGGTGTACTCGGTGTGGAACCCGCCCACGAGTTCGCCCTCGGCCTCGGGCAGGTCGAAGGGCGCGCGGTTGGTCTCGCCGACCATGGAGATGACGTAGATGACGAACGACGGCAACAGCAGGAACACGAACCAGGTGGAGCTCTGCGCGGCCACGATCCCGGAGGTGGACATGGTGCCGGCGAACAGGAACACCCCCACGAACGACAGGGCCATGGCGATCTCGTAGCTGATCACCTGCGCTGTGGAGCGCAGCCCGCCGAGCAGCGGGTACGTCGACGCCGAGGACCAGCCGGCCAGGACGATCCCGTACACGCCCACCGAGGTCACGGCGAGGATGTACAGCACGCCCACGTGCAGGTCCGTCAGCTGTAGCGGCGTGTGGTGCCCGAGCACCGAGACCTCGGGGCCGAACGGGATCACCGCGAACGCCATGAACGCGGGGATCACCGCGATCACGGGCGCGAGCATGAAGACGGGCTTGTCCACGCCGGAGGGGATGAACCCCTCCTTGAGCGCGATCTTCACCCCGTCGGCCAGGCTCTGCAGCATGCCCATCGGCCCCACGCGGTTGGGGCCGATCCGCATCTGCATCCAGGCGAGAATCTTGCGTTCGAGGTAGATGGCGGCCAGGACGGTCAGCACGAGGAACGCGAACACGGCGACGGCCTTGCCCACGACCAACCACCACGGGTCGGTGCCGAAGGCGGCGAGTCCGGCATGGTCGGGGGCTGCCAGGGTGACGACGACGAGGTCGGCGGCGGGTGTGCTCATGACGTCTGCGCTCCTCGTGCGAGCCGGACGATCGCCCCGGCCCCCGTCGCGAGGGTGGCGCCCACCGCGGAGCCGGGCGAGTTCTGCGGCAGCCACACCACCCGGTCGGGCATGTCGGTCACGGCGCAGGGGAGCGTGATCGCGCCCCGGTCGGTCGAGACGGTCACCGGCTCGCCCTCGGCCACGCCGATCTCCTGCGCGGTGGCGGACGAGAGCCGCGCCACGGGGGCGCGGGCGGTCCCGGCCAGGTGCGGTTCGCCGTCCTGCATCCGCCCGCTGTCCAGCAACATCCGCCAGGTGCCCAGGACCGCCTCGCCGGCCGACGGGTCGGCGGCGTGGCCGGAGCGGGCCGGGCTCGTCGTCGTCGCCCGGGGCGGGGTCGTGGCCGCGCCCGCGCGCTCGGTGACCAGCGCGAACTCGCGGCGCGCGGATTCCACGTCCGGCAGGCCGAACCACGCACCGGTCTCCTCGGCGAGCGCGTTGAGTACTCGCAGGTCGGGCATGGCGTCGGTGCCGGTGAGCGCGGCGTCGAAGGGGCGCTCGCGGCCCTCCCAGGTGAGGAACGTGCCGGCCTTCTCGGCGACGGGGGCGATGGGCAGGACGACGTCGGCGCGGTCGGTGATCTCACTGCGGCGCAGCTCGAGGCTCACCACGAACCCGGCGGAGTCGACCGCGGCGAGCGCGGCCTCCGGGTCGGGCAGGTCGGCGGCCTCGACCCCGGCCACCAGCAGCGCGCCGATCTCGCCCGTGGCGGCCGCGCAGAGGATCTCCTCGGTGTCGCGGCCGGGGGCGGCGGGCGGCTCCTCCGAGCGCCACAGGTCGGCCAGCGCGCGGCGGGCGTCGGCGTCGGTGACCGGTCGGCCGCCGGGGAGCAGGCCGGGCAGGCAGCCCGCCTCGACGGCACCCCGCTCGCCCGCACGGCGGGGGACCCACGCCAGCCGCGCGCCGGTCGCGTCGGAGAGCGCCGCCGCGGAGGGCAGGCCGCCCGGGATCCCGCCGAGGCGCTCGCCCACGAGCACCACCGCGCCGGGGGAGCGCAGCAGCGTCGCGATCTCGCCCGCGGCGCCGCCGGCGCCCGGCGCGTCCCCGGCGGCCAGCGCGTCGAGGACCCGCGGCTCGTCGCCGGGGACCGTGGGGAGCCACTCGCCGCCGGTCTTGACCACGGCGGGCGAGGCGAACGGGGTCACCGAGACCACCCGGACGCCGAGGTCGCGGGCGGCCCGGCGCAGCCGGAGGAAGACGATCGGGGACTCCTCCTCGGGATCGAACCCCACGAGCAGCACCACCGGCGCCGTCTCGAGGTCCGCGTAGGTCACCCCGTCGCGGCCGGCGACGCGGGCGGCCAGGAACTCGGCCTCCTCCCGGGAGTGCGGGCGGGCCCGGAAGTCCACGTCGTTGGTGCCCAGGACGGTGCGCGCGAACCTGGCGTACGCGTAGGCGTCCTCCCGGGTCAGCCGCCCCCCGGCCAGGACCCCGGCGCGGCCGCGGGCGGCGGCCAGCCCCCCGGCCGCCGCGGCGAGCGCGGTGGGCCACGGGGCCGGCACGAGTCCGCCGCCCTCGCCCCGGATCATCGGCGTGGTCAGCCGGTCGCGCTCGGTGGCGTAGGTGAACGCCCAGCGGCCCTTGTCGCAGTTCCACTCCTCGTTGACCTCGGGGTCGTCCCCGGCCAGCCGCCGCAGCACCTTTCCCCGCCGGTGGTCGGTGCGCTGCGCGCAGCCGCTGGAGCAGTGCTCGCACACCGACGGGCTCGAGACGAGCCCGAACGGGCGGGCCCGGAACCGGTACGCGGTCCCGGTGAGCGCGCCCACGGGGCAGATCTGGACAGTGTTGCCGGAGAAGTACGACTCCAGCGGCTCGTTGCCGTAGACGCCCACCTGCTGCAGTGCGCCGCGCTCCATGAGGTCGATGAACTCGTCGCCGGCGATCTGCTCGGTGAACCGCGTGCACCGCGCGCACAGGACGCAGCGCTCACGGTCGAGCAGTACCTGCGAGGACAGGGCGATCGGCTTGGGGTAGGTGCGCTTGACCTCGGTGAACCGCGACCGCGCGTGACCGCTCGCCAGGGCCTGGTTCTGCAGCGGGCACTCGCCGCCCTTGTCGCAGACCGGGCAGTCGAGCGGGTGGTTGATGAGGAGGAGTTCCATCACCCCTTGCTGGGCCTTGTCGGCCACCGGGGAGGACTCCTGGGTGCGCACCACCATGCCGGGCGCGACGGGGGTGGTGCACGAGGTGACGGGCTTGGGGGCGCCCTCGACCTCGACGATGCACTGGCGGCACGCGCCCACGGGCTCGAGCAGGGGGTGATCGCAGAAGCGGGGGATCTCCACGCCGGTCTGCTCGGCCGCGCGGATGACGAGCGTGCCCTCGGGGACGGAGACCTCGCGGCCGTCGATCGTCAGGGTGACCAGGTCCTCGCGCTGACCCGGGTCGATGCCGGTCATCGTGCCACCTCCTCGCTGTCCGACGCGGCGCCGGAGCGGGCGCCTGCGAACACCGTGGCCCGGCAGTGGTCGAACGGGCAGCCGTCCGGGACGTGGGCCAGGTACTCGTCGCGGAACAGACGGATGGACGAGACGATCGGTGCGGCCGCCGCGTCGCCGAGCGCGCAGAACGACTTGCCCACGACGTTGTCCGAGATGTCGAGCAGCAGCTCGAGGTCGTCCTCCGTGGCGGTGCCCTCCTCCAGGCCGCGCATGACCCGCTCCAGCCAGTAGGTGCCCTCGCGGCACGGGGTGCACTTGCCGCAGGACTCGTGGGCGTAGAACTCCGACCACCGCAGCACCGCGCGGACCACGCACGTGGTGTCGTCGAAGATCTGCAACGCCTTGGTGCCGAGCATGGTGCCCTCGGCCGCGCAGCCCTCGTAGTCCAGCGGCATGTCCAGCTGGGCGTCGGTGAGCAGCGGCGTCGACGAGCCTCCCGGGGTCCAGAATTTGAGCGTGTGCCCCTCGCGGATGCCGCCGGCCAGGTCGAGCAGCTCCCTGAGCGTGACTCCCAGGGGCGCCTCGTACTGCCCGGGCCGGGTGACGTGACCGGACAGTGAGTACAGCGTGTAGCCGGGGGATTTCTCCGAGCCCATCGACCGGAACCAGTCGGGGCCGTGCTGCAGGATCGACGGCACGCTCGCCAGGGATTCGACGTTGTTGACCACCGTGGGACAGGCGTAGAGGCCCGCGACGGCGGGGAACGGCGGGCGCAGCCGGGGCTGACCGCGGCGTCCCTCGAGCGAGTCGAGCAGCGCCGTCTCCTCACCGCAGATGTAGGCGCCGGCCCCCGCGTGCACCACCAGGTCCAGATCGAACCCGCTGCCCAGGACGTCGCGTCCCAGATACCCGGCCTCGTACGCCTCGGCCACCGCCTGCTGCAGGCGCCGCAGCACCGGCACCACCTCGCCGCGCAGGTAGATGAACGCGTGCGAGGCCCGGATCGCGTACGCCGCGATGGCCACGCCCTCGATCAGCACATGCGGCGTGGCCAGCATGAGCGGGATGTCCTTGCAGGTGCCCGGCTCGGACTCGTCGGCGTTGACCACCAGGTAGTGGGGCTTGGCCGCGGGCTCGGCGTGGGCGTCCGGCTCGTCCGGGTCGACGGGGGCCCCGGTGGGCTGCTGTGGGATGAAGCCCCACTTGCGGCCGGTGGGGAAGCCGGCGCCGCCGCGACCGCGGAGCCCGGCGTCGAGGACCGTCGAGATCACCTGGTCCGGTTCCTGCTGCAGCGCGGCCTGCAGCCCCTGGTAGCCGTCATTGGCCAGGTAGGTCGCCAACGTCCAGCTCTCGGGATCGTCCCAGTAGCGGCTGAGGTAGGGGGTCAGTGTCATGTCAGTCCCGCCCTTCCCCGAGGTCGGGCCGGGATCCGGCTTCCGGCTCGGGTGCGCGCATCCCCTGCGCCCGGGCGGTGCGCAGACCGGCCAGCGTGGCCCCGCCGACGGGGGAGTCGTTGGCCCCCGGCCGGGTGTCGGGGAAGCCGGCGAGGATCCGGGAGGTCTGACGGAACGTGCACAGCGGCGCCCCGCGCGTGGGCGTCGCGCCCCGGCCGGCCCGCAGGTCGTCGACCGCCCGCAGCGCGGATTCCGGGGTCTGGTCGTCGAAGAACTCCCAGTTGATCATCAGCACGGGGGCGTAGTCGCAGGCCGCGTTGCACTCGATGTTCTGGACCGTCACCGTGCCGTCGTCGGTCGTGCCCGGGCCGTCGAGCCCCAGGTGGTCGAGGAGCCGCGCGTAGATCTCGTCGCCGCCCATCACCGCGCACAGGGTGTTGGTGCACACGCCCACCAGGTAGTCGCCGGTCGGCGTGCGGCGGTACATGGAGTAGAACGTGGCCACCCCCATCACCTCCGCCGGGCGCAGCCCCAGTACGTCGGCGCAGAACTCGACGCCGGCGGGCGTGATGTGACCGTCCTCGGCCTGCACCAGGTGCAGCATGGGCAGCAGCGCGGACCGGGACTCGGGATAGCGGGCGACGATCCGGTCCGCGTCCGCGTGGAGCCGCTCGAGGACGTCGTCCGGGTAGCTCTCGCGGGCGCCGGGGCGCACGATCGCGCCCGGCTCGTCGGGCAGCTGCCCGAACTCCAGGAACACCGGCTCGGACCCGCTCATCGGTCCACACCTCCCATCACGGGGTCGATGCTGGCGAGGGAGGCGATCACGTCGGCGACCATGCCGCCCTCGCACATCGCGGCCACCGCCTGCAGGTTGGTGAAGGACGGGTCCCGGTAGTGGACCCGGTACGGCCTGGTGCCGCCGTCGGAGACCATGTGCACGCCGAGCTCCCCGCGCGGGGACTCGACCGGCACGTAGACCTGCCCCGGCGGGACGGCGAAGCCCTCGGTGACCAGCTTGAAGTGGTGGATCAGGTCCTCCATGGAGCTGTCCATGATCTGGCGGATGTGCTCGGTGGAGTTGCCGAGCCCGTCGGGGCCCACCTTGAGCTGGGCCGGCCAGGCGATCTTGGGGTCGTCGACCATCACCGGGCCCGGCTCGAGTTTGTCCAGGCACTGCTCGACGATCTTGAGCGACTCCTTCATCTCGTCCACGCGGATGAGGAAGCGGTCGTAGCAGTCCGCGCCCGTGCGGGTGCACACCTCGAACTCGTAGCCCTCGTAGCCGCAGTACGGGTCCGACCGACGCACGTCGTGGGGGAGCCCGGTGGCCCGCAGCACCGGGCCGGTGACGCCGAGCGCCATGCAGCCGGTGAGGCCCAGGTTGCCGACGCCCTCCAGACGCCCCCGCCAGATGGGGTTCTCGCGCAACAGCAGTTCCATCTCGCGGATGCGGCCCGGCATGAGCCCGAGCAGGTCCCGGACCTTGCCGACAGCCTCGTCCGGCAGGTCCTGCACCACCCCGCCCGGCCGGATGTAGGCGTGGTTCATGCGCAGCCCGGTGACGGACTCGAACACGTCCAGCACCTGCTCGCGCTCGCGGAACCCGAAGATCATGCCCGTGGTGCTGCCGAGCTCCAGCGCCGCCGTGCCGAGCGCCACCATGTGCGAGGAGATCCGGTTGAGCTCCATGAGCATCACGCGGATGACCGACGCCCGCTCCGGCACCTGCTCGGTGATCCCCAGCAGCTGCTCCACCCCGAGGCAGTAGGCGACCTCGTTGTACATCGGCGCGAGGTAGTCCATGCGCGTGACAAAGGTGACGCCCTGGGTCCAGTAGCGGTGCTCGAGGTTCTTCTCGATCCCGGTGTGGAGGTAGCCGATGCCGCAGCGGGCCTCGGTGACGGTCTCGCCCTCGATCTCGAGCACGAGGCGCAGCACCCCGTGGGTCGACGGGTGTTGCGGACCCATGTTCACGACGATCCGGTCGTCGTCCGCGTTGCGGACGGCGTCACTGATCGCGTCCCAGTCCCGCCCGGTGGCGGTGAGGACGGTGTCGTCGGCGCGGGCGGTCATCAGGAGTACGCCCTCCGCTGGTCGGGCGGCGGGACCGTCGCGCCCTTGTACTGGACCGGGATGCCGCCGAGCGGGTAGTCCTTGCGCTGCGGGTGTCCCTCCCAGTCGTCCGGCATCTCGATCCGGGTGAGCGAGGGGTGGCCGTCGAAGAGTACGCCGAAGAAGTCGTAGGTCTCCCGCTCGTGCCAGTCCGTGGTCGGGTACACCCGGGTCAGGGACGGGACGTGGCGGTCCGAGTCGGGCGTCGACGTCTCCAGCAGCAGGCGTCGGTTGTGCGTGATGGACTGCAGCGGATACACCACGTGCAGCTCGCGGCCCGGGGAGTCGGGGTAGTGCACGCCGCTCGCCCCGAGCGACATCTCGTACCGGAGCGCCTCGTCGTCCCGCAACGCCAGCGCCACCGCCGGCAGGTGCTCCCGGCGCACGTGCAGCGTGAGCCGGCCCGCGTGCACCACGGTCTGCTCGATCGCCTCGTCGAAGTCCGGACCGTCCCGCCCGGCCAGGGCGGCGGTGAGCGCGGCGATCACCTCGTCGTCGTCGCTCCCGGGTGGCGGCGGTGACCCGCCCGGCATCTCGACGGGGCGGACGAGGCCGCCGTAGCCGGAGGTGTCCCCCGAGCCGTGGACGCCGAACATCCCGCGGCGGACGCCGACGACCTCGGGGCCCGACCCGGTGCGGTCTGCGTGGTCGGGGCTCTGTGGGGAGCGGTCGTCCGGGTTCTCGGGGGTGCGGTCCGTCATCGGAACATCCCCTCGACCGGGATGAGCGGTCGCTCGTCCAGCGCCGCCTGCTCGGCCGCCCGGATCGCCTCCGTCCGGTTGGCGCCGAGCGGCTGGTTCTGGATGGTCTCGTGCAGCGCCAGGATCGCGTTGATCAGCATCTCCGGCCGCGGCGGGCAGCCCGGGAGGTAGATGTCGACGGGCACGATGTGGTCGACGCCCTGGACGATCGCGTAGTTGTTGAACATCCCGCCCGACGAGGCGCAGACGCCCATCGACAGCACCCATTTGGGCTCGGGCATCTGGTCGTACACCTGCCGCAGGACCGGCGCCATCTTCTGGCTGACCCGACCGGCCACGATCATGAGGTCGGCCTGCCGCGGCGACGCCCGGAACACCTCGGCGCCGAAGCGGGCCAGGTCGAAGCGGCCGCCGCTGGAGGACATCATCTCGATGGCGCAGCAGGCCAGCCCGAACGTGGCCGGCCACAGCGAGCCCTTGCGCATGTATCCGGCGAGCTGCTCGACCGTGGTCAGCAGGAACCCGGCCGGTACCTTCTCTTCCAGTCCCATGGCGGTGCCTCCTCCGGTCAGTCCCAGCTCAGTCCGCCGCGGCGCCACTCGTAGGCGTAGGCGACGGAGACGTTGACGATGAACAGGACCATCGCGGCGAACCCGAACAGGCCGAGTTCGTCGAAGTGGACCGCCCACGGGTACAGGAAGAGGATCTCGATGCCGAAGATGATGAAGAGCATCGCCGTGAGATAGAACTTCACCGGGAACCGCCCGCCGCCGACCGGCTGCGGGGTGGGGTCGATGCCGCACTCGTACGACGCGAGCTTGGACCGGTTGAACCTGCCTGGGCCGGCCAGCGAGGAGACGAACGAGGAGAAGACGGCGAAGGCGACGGCGATGGCGCCGAGGACGAGAATCGGTATGTACTCGTTCATGGCACGTCACTCCTCGCGCTCCCGTGGGAAGGCGCCTGTGGGCACACTTCTCCTGCAACCGCTCGGGATCCGCCGGCCGTGGAATGTGGGTCACGCCCGGGGCGGATCCGGCGTGGGCCAGATCACATCTGCCCCACGACTGTGACTCTACTCACATGGAGACGACATGTGTCGGGACTTGCCGGAGTCGGCGTCTGGCCACGTCAGTCGCGTGCGAGGAGTACGGTGACCGCCTCGCGGAGGCGGAACGGGTCGAGAGGATGGGGCACCGCCGCATCGGCTCGCGACCAGTCGGCCAGCCACCTGTCGTCGGGCCTGCCGGTGAGCGCGAGCAGGGGCGGGCAGGCGTCCAGCTCGTCTCGTAGCTGCTTGGCCAGGCCGAGTCCGCCGGTGGGTGCCGCCTCGCCGTCGAGGATCGCCAGGTCCACTCCGCCGGCGTCCATGTGCTCGAGGACCACCGCCGCCGTCGCCACCTCCGTGTAGTGCAGCTGCGGGAGGTCCGGGTGCGGCCGGGTGCCGAGCGCGGAGATGACGCGGGCGCGGGTGGCGGCGTCGCTGCTGTAGACCAGCACGTGGAGTGCGACGGTCGGGCCGGCGGTCTCGGTGTGGTGGGTGCGCTGCGTCACAGTCGCGAGGGTACCCATCGGGCGGGGGCGCCCCGGCGGAGCCGCGTAAATGAGCGACGCGGCCCGGGCTCGAGAGCTCCGGGCCGCGTCGGCGGCGGAGGATAGGGGATTTGAACCCCTGAGGGCGTTAACCCAACCCGCGTTCCAGGCGAGCGCCATAGGCCACTAGGCGAATCCTCCGTAGGAGAGAGTACCCAGCGTGGTCAATCAGTGGCAAACCACGGGCGGGGTGCGGGTGCCGGGCGCGCAACGGTAGACTCGTCGGCGGACCCCGCGCGGCGTCCATCCTGTGAACTCCCCCAGGGCCGGAAGGCAGCAAGGGTCAGCGGGCTCTGGCGGGTGCGCGGGGTCCCTTAACGTCCAGGGCGCCCGCTCTTGCCGTCGACCTTCCGGAGGCCACCATGGCGCTGTCCGATCTCGCCGCCGACGACCTCGACCGACTCGAGTCTGCACTGGCCTCCGAGTACGAGACCCTCGCGAGCCGGGGGCTCTCCCTGGATCTCACCCGCGGCAAGCCCGCACCCGAACAGCTGGACCTCTCGGAGCGGCTGCTGTCCCTGCCGGGCGAGGGCGACCACCTCGCCGGCGGCACCGACGTGCGCAACTACGGCGGCGGCGCGGGCCTGCCGGAGCTCCGGTCGATCTTCGCGGAGCTGCTGGGCGTGGACGCGGACCGACTGGTGGCGCAGGACAACGCGAGCCTGTCGATCATGTACGACCTGCTCACCTTTGCCATGCTCTTCGGCACGCCCGACTCGGGGCGCCCCTGGAAGGACGAGCCGCAGCTGCGCTGGCTGTGCCCGGTGCCCGGATATGACCGCCACTTCGCGGTCACGCAGGCGATGGGCATCGAGATGGTGCCGGTGCCGCTGGGTGAGGACGGGCCGGACATGGACGAGGTCGAGCGGCTGGTCGCCGAGGACCCGTCGATCCGGGGCATGTGGGCGGTGCCGATCTTCTCCAACCCGACCGGCGCGGTCTACACCGACCACACGGTCTCCCGCCTCGCGCGGATGGCCACGGCCGCCCCGGACTTCCGGATCATCTGGGACAACGCCTACGTGGTGCACACGCTCACCGAGGACTTCCCCAAGGTGCCAGACGTGGACTCGATCGCCGAGGAGGCCGGGCATCCGAACCGCTTCCTGCAGGTGTGCTCGACGTCCAAGATCACGTTCGCGGGGGCCGGGGTCTCCTTCCTCTCGGCCTCGCGCGAGAACCTGGACTGGTACCTCGGGCACATGAGCGTCCGGAGCATCGGGCCCAACAAGGTCAACCAGCTCGCGCACGCCCGGTTCTTCGGCGACGCCGCCGGGGTGCGGGACCTGATGCAGGAGCACCGGAAGGTCATCGCGCCCAAGTTCGAGGCCGCCGCGGCAGCACTCAGCCGCCGACTCGGCGAGTACGACGTGGCCACCTGGACCCGGCCCGACGGCGGGTACTTCATCGACCTCGAGGTCCCCGACGGCACTGCCACGGAGACCGTCCGGTTGGCCGGGGACGTGGGCGTGGCGCTCACCCCCGCAGGGTCGGCGTACCCGTACGGCGAGGATCCGGGCGACCGTCATATCCGTCTGGCCCCCACGCTGCCGCCGCTGGCGGAGATCGAGGCGGCGATGGACGTCGTGGGCCTGTGCGCGCTGCTGGCCGCGTGCCGCGCCGCACGTAGGTGATGTAACACTCGTCCCGGGTCCGCGCGGCGTCGCCGGCGGGGCGGGGTGAGGAAACGACGACGACGAGGCCGGGCGCGGACGCCCTCCGGCGATCTCGGCCGACCTGCGCAGACCGCGCCGGTCTCGTGAGTTCCACCACTTTGTCAGAGCGGTAAGGGCATCCTCACCACGCCGTGTGGGTGCTCTGACGTGCGAGGAAGTCGGTCGCGCGCTTGTTGAGCAGAAGTCAGTTCGTGGGAGAGGCTTGTCCGCAACCGATCGGTCTGGTTGTATCTGAGCCGGTCCGAACCATGAGGGATCCGGAGCCGGAGTGCAGCTGAGGGGCTGCGAGGGGCCGGCGCCGACACGATCCGGTTCGGAGCTGACGCTGCAGGGGTCTGAGGGGGCCTGTACTGCAGCGCGAGGGACGTCTGGAGGGGCCGCATCTGATGCGGCCCCTTCGGCCATTTCGGCCCGGGCAGGTGAACTCCTCGTCGTCGTACCTCGTCGGTACCCTTTGAGCCGTGGCCCTCTATCGGAAGTACCGCCCCGCCTCCTTCGCTGAGGTCGTGGGCCAGGAGCATGTCACCGAGCCGCTCTCGGTCGCGTTGTCCTCCGGTCGCATCAACCACGCGTACCTCTTCTCCGGTCCCCGTGGCTGCGGCAAGACCTCGTCGGCACGCATCCTCGCCCGGTCGCTCAACTGCGTGCAGGGGCCCACGGCGGACCCGTGCGGGCGGTGCGACTCGTGCGAGGCGCTGGCCCCGGGCGGCCCGGGCACCCTGGACGTCACCGAGCTGGACGCGGCCAGCCACGGCGGCGTGGACGACACGCGCGATCTGCGGGAGCGCGCGTTCTTCGCGCCGGCCTCGGCGCGCTACCGGGTGCTCATCATCGACGAGGCCCACATGGTCACCAACGCGGGCTTCAACGCGCTGCTCAAGATCGTGGAGGAGCCGCCGGAGCACCTCATCTTCATCTTCGCGACCACCGAGCCGGACAAGGTGCTGCCCACCATCCGCTCGCGGACGCACCACTACCCTTTCCGCCTGCTCACCCCCACGGCCATGCGGGGGCTTCTCGAGCGGGTCTGCCAGCAGGAGGGCGTGGTCGTCGAACCGACCGTGCTGCCGCTGGTCATCCGGTCCGGCGCCGGATCGCCGCGGGACACCCTCAGCGTGCTCGACCAGCTCATGGCCGGCGCCGGCGAGGAGGGCATCACCTACCCGCGTGCGGTGGCGCTGCTCGGCGCCACCGAGGTCACCCTGATCGACGACACGGTGGACGCCCTCGCCGCCTCGGACGGGGCCACCCTGTTCCGGACCGTCGACAAGGTGGTGGAATCGGGCCTGGACCCGCGACGCTTCGCGACCGACCTGCTGCAGCGGCTGCGGGACCTGATCATGGTGCAGTCCGTGCCGCAGGCCATCGAGCGCGGCCTGGTGGAGGCCCCGGTCGAGCAGGCCGAGACCATGCACCGACAGGCCGAGAAGATCGGGCCGGGCACGCTCGCGCGCTGCGCGGACATGGTGCACGAGGGGATGGCGTCGATGCGCGGGGCCACCTCGCCGCGGCTGCTGCTGGAGATCCTGTGCGCCAAGCTGCTCCTGCCCTCGGCCGACAACTCGATGGAGGCGCTGCTGCAGCGCGTCGAGTCGCTGGAGTCCGGCACCGCGCGTCCCGCGGCCGCAGCCCCCGGCCCGGGTGGGCAGGGGCCGGGCCCCGCCGGGGGAGCCGCCGCGCCGCAACAGACCGGTCAGGCGCCACCGGCGGGCGCGCCGCCGCAGTCCGAGCCGGAGGGCAGGCCGAAGTTCGTCCGGCGGTCCCAGCAGCAGGCGGCACAGGCCGAGCCGGCGGCGCCCGCTGAGCCCTCGGCGCCCGCTGATACTTCCGCTCCCGCCGAGCCCTCGATGCCGGCTGGGCCCGCGGCTCCCGCGTCGTCCGCCGGCGCCGCTCCCTCCGGTCCTGCGGAAGCTCCTACCACGGCAGCGCCGCACACCCCGGCAGCGTCTCCGGCCCCGGCAGCCCCGGAGACCTCGCCAGCGCCGGCGCCGGCGGCTCCGGCAGCCTCGGCACCCGACGCGGCCGCCGCGCCTGACGCCCCGACGGCACCCTCCGCGCCCGAACCCTCACCGTCCGCTGCTCAAGATCCGGGGCCGGCCCCAGAATCAGCGCCTCCGACGTCCGCGCCGGCGAGCGAACCCACGTCGGTGCCGCCGGTCCCCACGTCCTCGGCCGATGCCCCACAGGCCGACCCCTGGCACGAGACCCCCGGCCAGACGGCCACCGCCGCATCGCCGCCCGCGGACGGGCAGGATGCCGCGGCTGCGCCGTCGTCGTCGTCGCCGTCGTCGTCTTCCTCGCCGGGGCTCGAGGCCGAGGACATCCGCCGGGCGCTCCCCGCGATCCGCGAGGCGGTCCGCAAGCGCACCCGCACCGTCGAGGTCATGCTCGCCGGCGCCACCGTGGCCGGCGTGGAGGGCCGGACGATCCACCTGGTGCACGACTCGGCCCCGCTGGCCAAGCGCCTCGCCCAGCCGCACAACGCCACGGTCATCACCGAGTCCGTCAGCGAGGTCGTGGGCGGGGAATGGGCACTGACCTGCTCGTCGGGCAGCGGCCCAGCGGCCGGCGGAGCACAGGCGCCCGGGCGCGGCGCCGCCGGACCCGGCACCCCTGCCGGCCCCGGGGCCCCGCAGCAGGCGGAGCCGCAGGGCTGGGAGCGCCGCGTCCGCGCAGCCGACGCCGGCCAGGGCCAGGGCGGGGCCCGCGGGCAGACGACGCCCGGGCACGCGGAGGGGCGCTCCGGCGGCGCCGGCCACGGGGGATACGACGACGCCCCGCCCCCGCCCGAGGAGCCCGAGCCGGAACCCGCCGAACCGGAAGATCCATCCGGGCCGCCGGTGAGCGAGGACGAGATGGTCGACGAGGCACGCAGCGGACCGCAGAATCTCGACCACCGCACCGGGGAGGACATCGCGCTCGCGCTGCTCAAGGAGCACCTGGGCGCCCGCCCGATCGACCGCTGACCGCGGCCGGGCCCGCGCCGCCCTCCGCACATCGACCGTGCCGCGAGCCGCACCGGGACGGCGACGGCGCCCGGACCCCGCGGGCACACCGCGCGTCCGGGCACGGTGTCGGATCGTGCGGTTACGCTGGTGACAGCCGACGGGACAGCCATTCCGGTCGGAACTGTCACAGACCGGCACCCCCGCCGAAAGGACCCGCCATGCAGCCCGGACCCGATATGAACGCCCTCCTCGAGCAGGCCCAGCAGATGCAGGCCCAGCTCGCCGAGGCCCAGAAGGAGATCGCCGCGACCGATGTGGACGGGCAGGCCGGCGGCGGCCTCGTCACCGTCACCATGCGGGGCACCGGCGAGGTCACCGGCGTCAAGGTCGACCCCCAGGTCGTGGACCCGGAAGACGTCGACACCCTCCAGGACCTCATCGTGGGCGCGTTCGGCGACGCCCACACCAAGGTCCAGGAGCTCGCCGAGACCCGCCTCGGGCCCCTGGCCCAGGGCGGCGGCGGCCTCGGCGACATGATGGGTGGCCTGGGCATGTGAGCCCGCCGGGGCCGCTGCGGCGGCCCCGCCACCACCCGGCGGCGATCGCCGCCGGGACCGACGGAACACAGGAACAACGGTGTACGAAGGACCAGTCCAGAACCTGATCGACGAGTTCGGCAAACTGCCGGGCATCGGTCCCAAGTCCGCGCAGCGGCTGGCCTTCCACCTCCTGCAGACCGAGTCGGAGTCCGTCGAGAGACTGCGCTCGGCGCTCCAGGCGGTGGTCGACGGCGTCACCTACTGCGAGGTCTGCGGGACCGTGGCCGCGGCCGAACGCTGCCGGATCTGCTCCGACCCGCGACGCGACCCCACGCTCGTGTGCGTGGTCGAGGAGCCCAAGGACATCGAGGCCATCGAGCGCACCCGTGAGTTCCGCGGGCTCTACCACGTGCTCGGCGGTGCCCTCGACCCCATCAACGGCGTCGGCCCCAACGAACTGCGCATCGCCGGCCTGCTGCGGCGGGTCGGGGAGCAGAACGACGGTGACGAGATCGCCGAGATCATCATCGCCACCGACCCCAACACCACCGGCGAGGCCACCTCCACCTACCTCGCCCGCCTGCTGCGGCCGTTCCCCGACCTGGTGGTCAGCCGCCTCGCCTCGGGCCTGCCGATGGGGGCGGACCTGGAGTTCGCCGACGAGCTCACCCTGGGCAGCGCCCTGTCCGGCCGACGGGTCCTCTCCGGAGGCGAGGAGCAGCCGGCCCGCTCGGGGGGCGTCCTGCGCCCCGACCAGGCCGAGCCGGCGGAAGCGGGCCGGGCGGACAGCGGCCAGGCGGAAACCTCGCCGAACGCGGAGCCGGGACGGGCGGACGCCGGCCCGGCCGCGCAGTCCGGCCAGGCCGCCGGGTCAGAGGCCGAAGAGTCGCGCGGCGTTTCCGTGCCACACCGCCCGTAGCCAGTCCTCGCCCATCCCCAGCCCGGCCAGTGCCTCGAGCTGGTGCGCGTACGGGTACGGGATGTTGGGAAAATCCGTGCCCAGCAAGACCTTGTGCCCCAGGTCGGCGAGCCGGTCACGCTCGGACTGCGGGAACGGCATGGTCTCCTCGACGAAGTCGGTGAACGCCATGGTCGTGTCCAGGAAGACGCCGTCGTAACGCTGTGCCAGGTCCATGAACTCCGAGTACTCGCCCATGCCCATGTGGGCCACGATCAGGGGCAGGTCCGGGAAGCGTTCGAGCACTCCCGCGACCGGTTCCGGCCCGGTGAACGTGCCCGCGACCGGCCCGCTGCCGCAGTGGATGACCGTCGGGATCCCGGCCTCCGAGAGGGCGCCCCACACCGGATCGAGCAGGGGATCGCGAGGGTCGTACTCGCCCACCTGGATGTGCGACTTGAACACCCGCGCACCGGCGTCGATCGCCTCGCGCACATAACCGCTCGCCGACGACTCGGGGAAGAACGTCGCGGTGTGCAGACAATCCGGGTGCCGCGCGGCGAAATCCGCCGACCACGAATTGAGCCACGCCGCCATCTCCGGCTTGTGCGGGTACAGCATCGACGAGAACGCGAGCACCCCGTACGACCGCAGGCGCTCGACCCGCGCGTCCTCGGCCTCGCGATAGGTGATCGGCCACGGCCGACCGATCTTGGGCCCGGCCGCGTCGAAGTAGTCCCACACCTTGTCCATCACCCGCGGCGGCATGAAGTGCGTGTGCACGTCCACGATCCCGGGCAGCCCCAGTGGCTCCCACAACGCGCGCACCTGCGCGGCCTCGGCGACGGGATCGGGAGGGGTGGCGGTGTCCGGGTCGACGCACATGCCCCGAGGTTAGGTCAGCACAGCGCGGCGCCTGTCGGATCCGGCTCGTCGCGGTGCGGGCCACCCCCGGACGGCGGCCACGAAGCCACGTAGGCGCCGGCCGGGCCCGCACCCCCACGGACCCACGGGATGCGCTGGCGGAATGGACCAGACCCGCAGCGTAAGCCCCGGTGCGGCGGGCAAAGAGGCAGCGCACCCGAGTGGTGGGGGCTGCTTCGGCGGGAGGCAGGCGGGGATGGAGAGCCGAGCGGGGAGTGGGGCGAGCTCAGCGGCGGGCGGCGGCCAGGCGTTCGCGGCGCAGCTGCTCGACCGCCGGTACGTCGACCGCGGGGAGGGAGTCGACGCCCAGCGTGCGGCACAGCAGCAGGTCCGCCAGCTCGGGGTTGCGGGCCAGGACCGGGCCGTGCATGTAGGTGGCGATCATCGAGCCCTGCACCACGCCCTCGACCCGGCCGCCCGGGGAGGTGGACGCGGGGCCCGCGCCTCCCGAGCCGCCCGCGCTGCCCGAGCCGCCCGCGGAGGCATCGGCAGGCACGCCGTTGCCCACGCCCGAGGTCACGCGCCCCAGGGGAGCGGCGTCGGGGCCGAGTGTGGTGGCGCCCATGTGGTTCTCGAACCCGGTCAGGGGCCGGGCGAGGCCGTCGAGCAGGGGCTCGGTGACCAGCTCGCCGATCGACCGCGTGGCCTGCGGCGAGGTGGTCACATCCAGCAGTCCGAGGCCGGGCGCCCGCGAGCCGTCGCCGACCGCGAACCACTCGCCGAACACCTGCATCCCCGCGCAGATCGCCAGCACCGGCACCCCGCGTCCCACCGCACTCTGCAGGCCCGGCGAGCGGGACAGGTGCCGGGAGGCGAGCATCTGCGCGGAGTCCTCGCCGCCGCCGACGGTGTAGACGTCGCACGATGCGGGCACCTCGTCGTCGAGCGTGATGCGCACGATCTCCGCGTCGTGGCCCCGCCACCGCAGGCGCTGACGCAGGACGAGTGCGTTGCCGTCGTCGCCGTAGGTGCCCATGACGTCGGGCAGCACGAGCCCGATCCGCACGGTCGACTCGGTGGGCCGCCCGGAGTCGGCGGAGACGGTGTCGAGGGGCGAGGCGGCGGCCCCGGCGTCGTGTGTCGTCACTTCTGCTCCTTGCCGTCGGTGTAGCCCGCCGTGGCGATCGCCCGGTTGAGGTCCCGCAGCGCGGTGTAGTTGGCCAGCACCTCGACCCGGCCTGGCGGGCAGCGGCGGATCGCCTCGAGCGGATCGGCCACCAGCTCGTGCTCGATCCCCGCGTAGGACAGTCGCACGGACAGGTCGGCTCCCCGCTCGCCTGCGGCGTACACGGACACCCCCTCGAAGTGCTCGAAGCGCACATCCCACAGCCAGGACAGGTCCACGCCGTCACCGGTCTGCCCGTTCACGGCGATCACCAGCCCGTCGGCCTCCGGGTCGATCATCCCCAACGCCTCCTGCCACCCGGCCGGGTTCTTGGCCAGCAGCAGGTGCGCGGCGCGACCGTCCACGTCGACGGTGGAGTAGCGGCCGGCCACGTCGTCGACGGTCTCGACCGCCCGCACGGCGGCGGCGGGATCGGCGCCCATCGCCACGGCGGCGGCCACCGCCTGGGCGGCGTTGCCCCGGTTGGCCCGCCCCGGCAGCGCCAGCCGCATCGGTTCGCTGAAGCCGTCGGGGCCGTGGATGGCCTCGTCGTCGACCCACCAGTCGGGCGTCGGGCGGGCGAACTCGCGTCCGTCCGGCAGCGGCCGACCGGCCCGCCAGTGCACGGCGCCGGAGTCGTCGACAGTCCGCGTCACCGGCTCCCCGGTGCGCGGGCAACTCACGGAATCCCCGGCCCAGCCGGCACCGGCGGCCACCCACACCACGCGGGGGCTGTCGTAGGCCACCGACGTCATCATCACGTCGTCGCAGTTCGCCACCACCGTGGCCTGCGGCTGCTCGGCGACCCCGGCACGAAGGCGGCGCTCGATGGCGTTGATCTCGCCCACGCGGTCCAGCTGATCGCGGCTGAGGTTGAGCAGCACTATCGCCTCCGGCGCCACGTTCACCGCGACGTCCGGTGTGTGCAGCTCGTCCACTTCGATCGCCGCCAGAGGCGCGTCCCGGTCGGCGTTCAACGCGGACACGATCCCGGCATCCATGTTGTCGCCGTTGGCGTTGGTGGCCACCGCATCGACCGTGCCCAGGGCTGCCGCGGCCATCCTCGTCGTCGTCGATTTCCCGTTGGTGCCGGTGACCAGCACCGACCGTCGGCCGGCGGCGAGCTGACGCATCAGTCCGGGATCAACCTTGAGCGCCACGAGCCCGCCGATCATCCCGCCCGACCCTCGGCCGGTCAGGCGCGAGGCGCGGGTGGCCAGTCGGGCGAGGGCGGAGGCGGCCCGGCCGCGGGGGGTGAGCGCCGTGGGCGTGCGGGCCGTGGGCGCGGCACCGGACGAGGCCGGACCGACATTCGCGCGGGAACTCATGGCGGGGATTCTATGCAGCGCGGGGCCGGCGGTGCGTGACGCGCCCGCGCCCGGCGGGCCTCGTCAAGGCCGCCGGCCGCCCCGGGCGGGCCTCGTCAGAACGTCACCGGCCCGCCGAACAGGTCCACGACCTCGGCGGCGGCCTCCGCGACGACCTCGTCGGGGCCGCCACCGAGCCCGTCCGCAGACGAGACCATCGCGACCACCAGGCGCCCCTGCGCGGTGTTCACCACGGCGAGGTCGTGCGAAACGGTGTCGGTCTCCCCGGTCTTGTTGGCGGCGGTGCCGGCGGGCAGCTCGCCGGGGATCTTGTCGGTGCGCTCCTGCTCGAGCATGGCGTCCAGGACGTAGCGGGCGATCCCCGGATCGGTGAGCAGCGGCCGCCCCGTGGAGCGGTCGTCGTCGGCGGCGCGGACGAGTTCGGTGAGGTAGCGGGCGGCGCTCGCGGCGTCGAGGGACGACTCGTCGGCGGAGAGGTACCAGTGGTCCTCGGTGTAGTAGTTGCCGGAGTGGAAGTCGTCGTCGAGCCCGACGCGCGCGGTGACGGTGTTGATCGCGGTGAACGGGTCGGCGTCCAGGGCGCCCGGACCGGAGGCGGACAGCAGTGCCAGCAGGTCGGCGGCCTCGTTGTCCGAGACGGAGATCGCCTGGTCGACCAGGTCGCCGACCGTCGCGCCCAGCGGGGTCTCGGCCTCCGCGTCGCCCTCCCAGGCCTCGAGCGCCCCGACCGCGTAGGCCAGCTTGGTGACCGACGCCGCGTAGGCGCGCTCGACGCCCCCGGCGCACCGCATCGGCGCGGTGGGCGAGTCGATCGCCCGGACGCACAGCGAGAGGTCGAGGCCGTCGTCCCCCGCGGCGTCGACCGCACCGGTGAGCACGGCCGGGACGTCTGCCCACCCGGCGGGTAGGCGGTGGGGCCCACCCGCCTCGTCGAGGTGGACGTGACCGTCCGGGGTCGGTGGGCGTGTCACCGCGTCGGCATCGGCGTCGAGGTCGGGGCCGGCCTCCTGCCCGGACCCGCCCGTCCACGCCGCGGTCGACACCCGCGGAGGCCCGGAGACCGAGATCGCCACGCCGCCCAGGACCACGGCGAACACGACCGCGCTGCCGGCCAGCGCGGCCCTGCGACGACGCCGGGACCTCGCCGGTGCGTCGCGCAGACGCGCCGCCGGCGTGTGGGATCTGTATCGCCGCACGATTCCTCCGCTGTGAACTGGACCGACAAGAGCATAGACCGGTCGCGGGTTCCGTCGATGTCGGTGTGGTCTGGGACCATACGGAGCATGGGTACGGACGGGTGGGTCGTGGTCGACGTCGAGACCTCCGGGATGCGGCCGGCGGTCGACCGCGTCCTGTCGGTGGCCGCCGTGGTGATCGACGACGACGAGGTGGTGCACGAGTTCACGACCCTGCTCAACCCCGGGGTGGACCCCGGTCCCGTGCACGTGCACGGGCTGACGCCGGCACTGTTGGCGGGCAAGCCCCGCTTCGCCGACGTGGCCGGGGAGCTCGCCGCAGTCCTGCAGGGCCGGACGGTGGTCGCGCACAACGCCACGTTCGACGCGTCGTTCCTCGCGGCCGAGGCGCGGCGCGCCGGGCTGGAGCCGCCGCTCGAGCGCTACCTCTGCACGCTGGCCCTGGCCGGCCGCCTGCACCTGTCCACCACCGACCTCAAGCTGGCCACGCTCGCCGACCACTTCGGCGTCGAGCAGCGCGCCGCGCACGACTCCCACGACGACGCACTGGTGTTGGCCGGCGTGTTCGCCGGACTCCGCGGCGTGGCGCGGGACAAGGGCGTGGAGCCCACGGTCCGCGAGATCGGCGCGATGCTCACCCACGAGGACACCGGCTTCCTCGTGTCCCGGGCCTGGGCGGAGGCGCTGGCCGCGCCCCGGCCCTGGCGCCCCGCGGGGAGACTGCGCCGCGGTGGAACGCTGATGCAGGGCATGGAGGTGGTGTTCACGCAGGACGTGGGGCGGGACCCGGACGAGATCGTCCCCCTCCTCGTCGAGAAGGGGCTCTACGTGGCCGACCGCATCTCCTCGCGCACCTCGCTGGCGGTGTGCGACGCCCCGGGCGCCGTCCGGGGCCGCGCCGCCTTCGCCCGCAAGAAGGGCCTCGAGCTGGTGCCGTACGCACGGCTGGAGGAGCTGCTCGCCGACGTGCGGCCCGGGCGCCCCGTCGGCGGCGGCGCCCCGGTGGACGAGGCGCAGGGCTCGCTGTTCTAGCCACGGTCACCGAACCGGCGGCGAGCGCGCAGGCCGGTGAGGTGCGCGGGACACGGCGGGAATCGCGCGCGTGGGAGTATTGACACCGACCGGTGTCGTCGATGGCTGGAGGAGAAACCAAGTGCCCGCACCGCAGAACGCAGCAGCCCGCGAGATCTACGAGAAGGAGCGCGCGCACGTCCTCGCCCCGTGGTCGGCGTGGGGAGCCTCCGACCCGATGGTCGTCACCGCCGCCGAGGGCTGCCACCTGTGGGACGGGGACGGCAACAAGTTCCTCGACTTCACCTCACAGCTGGTCAACACCAACATCGGGCATCAGCACCCCGTGGTGGTCAAGGCCATCCAGGACCAGGCCGCCGAACTGGCGACCATCAACCCGGCGCACGCCAACGCCGCTCGCGCCGAGGCCGCCCGGCTGGTCGCCGAGGTCGCCCCCGCCGGCATGAACCGTGTGTTCTTCACCAACGCCGGCACCGAGGCCGTCGAGCACGCGGTCCGCATGGCCCGCCGCCACACCGGCCGCCACAAGACCCTCTCGGCGTTCCGCAGCTACCACGGCGCCACCACCACCTCCATGAACCTCACCGGCGACACCCGCCGCTGGGCCAACGACATGGGCAACACGGGCGCCGTCCACTTCCACGCCCCGTTCCTGTACCGCTCGCAGTTCTACGCGGAGAACGACAAGCAGGAGTCCGACCGCGCGCTCGAGCACCTCGACACCCTCATCGGGCTCGAGGGACCGGACCACTTCGCCGCGCTGATCATCGAGTCGGTGCCCGGCACCGTCGGCATCATGGTCCCGCCCGCCGACTACCTGCGCGGCGTGCGCGAGATCTGCGACAAGTACGGGATCGTCATGATCTGCGACGAGGTCATGGCCGGTTTCGGCCGGACCGGCGAGTGGCTCGCCCTGGACCACTTCCGCTCCGGCGACGACGACTGGGCGCCCGACCTCATCACCTTTGCCAAGGGCTCCAACTCCGGCTACGTGCCGCTCGGCGGCGTGATCCTGCACGACCGGATCGCCGCCTCCTTCGAGAAGACCCCGTACACCGGCGGCCTCACCTACGCCGGGCACCCCCTGGCCTGCGCCTCCGTGGTGGCCACGATCAACCTCATGCGGGACGAGCGGATCGTCGAGAACGCCAAGACGATCGGGGAGGACGTCATCGGCCCCCGGCTGGAGGAACTCGCCCAGAAGCACCCCTCCATCGGTGAGGTCCGCGGCCTGGGCGTCTTCTGGGCCGTGGAGATGGTGGCGGACCGCGAGACACGCGAGCCGCTCGCCCCGTACGGTGGGTCCTCCGAGGCGATGGCCAAGACCTTCGGCGCCGCCAAGAACGACGGATTGCTGCTGTTCATGAACTACAATCGCTTCCACATCGTGCCGCCGTGCATCATCACGGCGGAGGAGGCCCGCGCGGGCCTGGACATCTTCGACCGCGCGCTCGATGTGGCCGACTCGTATGTAGGAGGCTGACCGCCCATGGGACTCGTGCTGGGTCTGATCGTCAACGCCGTCGCCCTGTGGGCGGCGACCCTGATCGTGCCGGGAATCTCGCTGCACGAGAGCGAGGGGATCTACGCGCCCGGCGCCGGGGCGATCGAGAACCAGGTGAGCATCCCGACCATCACCGCACTGCTCATCGTGGCGGTGGTGTTCACCCTGGTCAACGCCGTGGTCAAGCCGATCGTCAAGCTGCTGTCGCTGCCGCTGACCATCATCACGCTGGGACTGTTCCTGCTGGTGGTCAACGCCCTGATGCTCATGCTGACCTCGTGGATCACCGCGACGTTCGACCTGTTCGGCGCCGAGTACTCGGTGGGCGGCTTCTGGGCGGCGTTCTTCGGCGGCATCGTGATCGCCGTGGTCAACGCGGTGCTCGGGCTGCTGCTCCCCTCGCGTTCCAGGGACTGACCGGCGCCGCGTGCGGCTGGCTCAGCCGTGGAGTGCGTACTGCCCGGGCAGGGGCAGTCCCTGTTCGGACATGAGGTCGCGTAGCCGGTCCGGATAGTCGGTGATGATCCCGTCGACGCCGAGGCCCATGAGGTACTCCATCGTGGGGACATCGTTCACCGTCCACGGGATCACCTTGAGGCCGTGATCGTGGGCGCTGTCGACCATCTCCCGGGAGACGTAGGCCGTGCAGCCGTCCTCGCCGACCGCGCAGTCCTGGTCGGGATGGGTGGCGACCGGAGAATACGCCACCACTCCGTCGATGGATGCTGCTGCGGCGACGCCATCTCCGTCGAAGTCGTCGATGTCGATCCCGCCGAGCCAGGGTGACGGTTCCGGGTCGTCGATGCCGAGGAAATCGTGGTTGGTGAGGGCCACCAGCGGCAGGCCCGGGGCGAGCTCGTGCATCGCCCGGAGCGCGCCCCAGTCGAAGGACTGGACGGTGATCTGTTGCTGGAGCCCCGAGGCGGCGATCTGCTCGTGGACGGCGGCGACGAACTCCTCGCGGGGCGCGGTCTCGTCCGGGGAGCCCGCTTCGACCTTGGTCTCGATGTTCATCCGGACCCCGTCGGGCCCGCTGGCGCCGTACGCTTTCACGAGGTCGAACACCTCCGAGAGCAGCATCAACTGCTGACCCTGGTGCGTCTGCTGATCGGGATGGCCGGGGCGCTGGAGCGATCCGCAGTCGAGCGTGTGCACCTGCTCGAGGGTGAGGTCGTGGATCGTGTGCTCCATGTAGGGGTAGAGCGGATCGTCGTCGTCGACGGGCCCGGTGTCCTGGCAGACATCGGTCCGGGGCTTGCGGTCATGCGTGACCACCACGGCCCCGTCAGCGGTCACCTGGGTGTCGAGCTCGAGGGTGGTGACCCCCAGCTCCAGGGCGTGAGCGAATGCCTGCGGGGTGCTCTCGACGTGGAGGCCGAGCCCACCCCGGTGGGCCTGCAGATCGAATGCGGGGTCTTCGACGCCGGCGGAGCCCCCCACGCCGAGTGAACCCAGCGGGCCCCCGGTGGGCGGCCCGGAGCCGAGAGAGCCAGAGCCGAGCGGTACCGGGCCGGGTGCATCTGTCGTAGCGGAGGCGACGGAGAGCGTCGAGGCGGTGAGAAGGCAGCCGAGCGCAGTGGCTCCGACGGCCGCGAAGGAGCGGGTGTTGCGGTGCACGGAAGAGACCTCGTCGGACGTGGGAACAGCGCACCGGCGGACCCGGTGCCGTGGACCGTTGTGACGCTAAGCAGCGCTGACGACGACGCGGCCTCCGCGGGGTGAACCCGGGGTGACGACTGGACGAGACCTCTGTGGCGGGCGCAGGGGTCAGGAGCCGACGGCGGCCGAGGAGACCCCCGACGGGATCCAGCCCTGGGCCGCGTGATCGCGGATGAACTGCATCTGCGGATAGAAGGCGTTGCCCGGGCAGGCGGTGCCGCCCCAGTCGCGGTGGCCGGAGACGGCCGGCATGTTGCGGGCGCCGCCACCCTGCGGGTTGCGGTAGGTGATGCCCTGGTGCGGGTTGAGGCCGATGTAGCCCGAGAGTGCGCGGACGCAGTCGATCGTGGCGCCCACGGCGGCGGGGGTCGGCGGCGCACCGGTGAAGTCGCCGAGCAGGCTGATGCCGATGTTGCCGTTGTTGTAGCCGCCCACGTGGCCCGCGGTGACGACCGGGGGAGCCACGCCGGCGACCGGCGGGACCTGGAACACGGGCGTGCCGGCGACGGTGCCGCCGCGGCCCTGATAGATCCGCCCCTCGGGGTCGATGAGCAGGTGGTAGCCGACGTCGCCCCAGCCCATGGTGTTGGCGTGGTAGTTGTAGATCGCCCGCACGGCGGCGGGGCGGTCGTGCCCGGGCTGCATGGCCGTGTGGTGGATGGTGATGGCCTGCGCCGGGTGGAAGGCCGCCGGGCCCCAGTTGTTGCCGGAGACGTCGCCGGCGCCCCACGCCTCGCGCGGGATGACCGGGAGGCCGGCGAGCCCGACGCTGCCGAGGCTGTAGTTGCGCGTGGTGCCGCGGCCGTCGTCGAACACGGTGGCCTCGGCGCCCTTGGGCGCGTCGACCTCGTAGCTCACGGCCTCGTCGGGGGCGGAGATGAGCTCGGAGGCGTTCTTGCTGCCGCCGTCAGGCGCGGAGTCCATCGCCTCGAGCGGCAGCCAGTCGCCCAGCGACCCGTCCGGGAAGGCGAACCGGATGCGGCCGAGCACCTCCTGGGCGTCGGGGAAGGTGACGCCGACGTAGCCGAGTGGGCCGTTGGGCTGGATCATCCCGCTGCCGGCGGGCACCGACTGGAGGAAGTCCTGCGCCGCACCGAGGGATCCGGTGGCGAGCGGGTTCGCCCCGGCGAGCGGGATGCGGACGGACGAGGCGACGGCGGCACCCACGCCGACGGATGCGGCGGTGAGGAACCCACGGCGTGAAACGGGCATGAAGGTGCTCCAGACTCAGATCTCGAAGGCGGACGCCAGGCATATCGGCGCGACACCGCGACACATTACGCGCCTGGCGTAACCAAATCGAGACATTCGTTACCCGAGTGAGACATGTGACTAATGAGGCTCATGTGGCGAAATCTGTGTGATCTGGGGCACCCGGAAGTGCTCTCGCGCACCCACTTCGGCGCCGGCTCGTGCCGCCTCGGTCCGTCCCGCGCCGGCGCGCCCGCCCCGCGCCGGCGCGCCGCCCGTCAGGGTGCCCAGGTGCGGGCGCCCTCGGTGCTGCCGGTGATGTCCGGGTCCTCGTCGGCCTCGTCGGCGTAGGCGCGGTTGACGGCCGAGACCACGGCGCGCAGGGAGGCGGTCGTGATGGAACCGGCCCGGCCGACGCCCCAGAAGACGCGGTTGCCGAACTGCACCTCGACGTACGCGGCCGCGGTGGCGTCGTCGCCGGCGGTCATCGCGTGCTCCGAGTAGTCGAGGATGCGCACCTCGTCGTCGAACATCTCGTTGAGTGCGGCCACGAACGCCGCCAGCGGGCCGTTGCCGCTCCCGGAGACCTCGGTGTTCTGGCCCTTCCACTTGACCACGGCGTCGATGGTGTCCTCGCCGTCGTCGGTCTCCGCCGGGTCGAGCTGCTGGGAGATGCGCTCCATGGGCGAGATGCGGTCCAGGTATTCCAGCGAGAAGATGTCCCACATGACCTTGGGCGTGACCTCGCCGCCCTCGGACTCGGTGACGTTCTGGACGAGCTTGGAGAATTCCACCTGCAGGCGCCGCGGCAGCTGCAGGCCGTAGTCGCTCTTCATGATGTAGGCGACGCCGCCCTTGCCGGACTGCGAGTTCACGCGGATGACGGCCTCGTAGGTGCGGCCCTCGTCCTTGGGGTCGATGGGCAGGTACGGCACCTCCCACGTGATGTCGGCGACGTCCTCGCCGCGGGAGGAGGCCTCGGCCCGCAGGGCGTCGAAGCCCTTGTTGATGGCGTCCTGGTGCGAGCCGGAGAACGCGGTGAACACCAGGTCGCCGCCGTACGGGTGCCGGTCGTGCACGGGCAGCTGGTTGGCGTACTCGACGGTGCGGCGGATCTCGTCCATGTCCGAGAAGTTGATCTGCGGGTCCACGCCACGGGTCAGCATGTTCATGCCCAGCGTCACCAGGCACACGTTGCCGGTGCGCTCACCGTTGCCGAACAGACAGCCCTCGATCCGGTCGGCGCCGGCCTGGAATCCCAGCTCGGTGGCGGCCACCCCCGTGCCGCGGTCGTTGTGCGGGTGCAGCGACAGGATCGTGGAGTCGCGGTGCGCCAGATTGCGGTGCATCCACTCGATCTGGTCGGCGTACACGTTGGGCGTGGCCATCTCGACGGTGGCGGGCAGGTTGATGATGATCGGGTGCTCCGGCGTCGCGCCCACGACCTCGGTCACCGCGTCGCAGATCTCCTTGGAGAAGGCCAGCTCGGTGCCGGTGAACGACTCCGGGGAGTACTGCCAGCGCCAGGTGGTGTCCGGGTAGTCCTTCGCCACGGTGGAGACGAGCTCGGCGGCGTCGGTGGCGATCTGCTTGATGGCGTCGCGGTCCTTACGGAACACCACCTTGCGCTGCAGGATCGAGGTCGAGTTGTAGAAGTGCACGATCACGTTGGACGCGCCGTCGCAGGCCTCGAACGTGCGGCGGATGAGGTCCTCCCGGCACTGCACCAGCACCTGGATGGTGACGTCGTCCGGGATCGCGTCGTCCTCGATGATCTCGCGGACGAAGTCGTAGTCGGTCTGCGAGGCGGACGGGAAGCCCACCTCGATCTCCTTGTAGCCCATGCGCACCAGCAGTTCGAACATGCGGCGCTTGCGCGCGGGGCTCATGGGGTCGATCAGCGCCTGGTTGCCGTCGCGCAGGTCCACGGCGCACCACTGCGGCGCGTGGGTGATGACCGTGTCCGGCCACGTGCGGTCGGGCAGCGAGACGTCCTCGACCTCCTCGGCGAACGGTCGGTACCGGTGGGCCGGCATCGACGAGCCCTTCTGCTTGTTCCACGACGGCTGGTCGGGACGGCCGGGCTTGGAGGGCGGGGTGATGGTCGACGACGACGAGACGAAGGCATCAGCGGGATTCATAACGGGGGCTCTACTTCCTGATCACGGTCTGTGGAATCGGACCGGCACGACGAGATCCCGCGACGGGGAGCCGGTCCGCCTCAGCGGGCCCCGCCGCGGCACCCAAGAAGGAGCACGCGCTGCATGCGGTTCACCGTACACCTTTCTCGTCGTCGTCAGGGGATGGGGATCGTGAACGTGGTGAGGCCGGATTCGGGGGCGGTTGCGGCGAGTGGCGAGTCCTCCTGCAGGTGCTCCCCGCGCTCCATGGAGCCCCAGACGTTCCGGCAGCCGGAGTCCTCGGCCACGGCGACGGCCTTGTCGACGAGCTTGTGGGCGATGCCCCGGTTGCGGAGGTCCTCGCGGACGCGGATGCCGTAGACGAAGAGGTCGGGGCTGGACCCGAGGTGGCCGGTCTCCACGGCGACGAGCATCCCCACGGGAGTGTCGTCCAGTAGGGCCAGCAGGAGGAGGTTGGATCCGCGGTCGAGGAAATCCGTGGTCCACTCGGCGGTGGGCGGGGTGGACAACAGTGCCGACGCGGACAGCACGAGGTCGACGTCGGACCGCGAGGCCCGACGGACCACTATGTCCGGCGAGTCCATCTGTTCAGTGTGGCAAAACCTGCGCGGTTCGGCACGTGACGCCGACTTCGTGTCCTCCGGAGGCTCATCGGTTGGCGATCATCCAGTCGATCCAGCCGTTCTGCGCGGGGACCGATTCGTACCACGCGGGATTGGTGCCGTCGGTCTTGCGGCGGGTGTGGTCGGAGCCGGAGTGTAGGCCCACGAGTCGGTCGCCGTGGAAGACCGGGCCGCCGGAGTCGCCGAAGCCGTAGCCGCCCTGGATGGTGTGGGAGTGGCCGATCCACGAGCCGGCACGCGGCCCCATGTGGTCGAGGCGGGTCAGGCCGGTGAGCAGCAGCGGGGACCGCAGTCCGAGGATGCTGGTGGAGCCGAAGCCGTGGTAGCGCAGGACCGATCCGGGTGCGGGGTCGGCGCCCGCGCGCTTGACCGACGGCGCCGGCGCCGGGTGGGCGAGTTTGAGCAGCATCACGTCGCCGGCGGGGGCGTGATAGGCGGCGACGGGGGCGTGCCGACCGAGGCTCCCGGTGTCGAGGGAGCCGAAGCCGCCGACGATCGCCGGGCCGGCGGACCCGGATGTTGCGGCCAGGCCCCCGGGGAGCGTGGCCCAGTTGCCGAAGCCGAGCGTGTAGGCCCCCGGATGGGTGGGACCGCAATGTGCGGCGGTGGCGACCCAGTGCGGGGCCACCACGACGCCGGTGCACGGGACGCCCGGGGCGCCGTGGAACGAGGTGATCTGGACCGCCCACGGCGCGGGGCCGGAGGGGGCTCCGTAGACGACGGCGTCGGCCGCGGGGGCGGTGGCGACGGTGGCGGCGATCGTGGCGGCGAGCGCGATCGCCGCAGCCCCGACGAGACGCGTGAGGCGCGTGAGACGCGTGAGGCTTGCGGTGCCCGTGGGGCGAGGGAGGCGCATAAAGGAAGTCTAAGTGAGCGGCGGACGTGGTGGGGAACCTCTAAGTCGTATCTCAGGGTCGGGCGTTGGTGGGCTCTCCTGGCTCGCGCCTTGGCGCCGGCTTCCGCTGGCTTCCCCTGGCTTCCCCTGCTCGCCCCGCCCCGGCCTCGCGCTGCGCCGCCCCGCCCCGGCTTGCGCTGCCTTGCCCCCAGCGGCGCACGATCTGCCCTTCGGATTGCCATGCGCGCCCGGGGCCCTCAGTGCCTTGAGAAATCAGAAGGGCAGATTGAGCGGGGGGCTGGATCCGAGGGGCGGATCGCGTCGGAACGGGCTCTCTCGACGGGGTCGCCTCAGCTCGTGGGGCCCCGCGAGGCACGTCGGTGGCGAACCGCGGCTGTGATTCTCAGTGCCGGTGCTTGCGGGCGCCCCGCGTGGTGGCCTCCCGGGCGACGTCGGCGGCGCCCTCGCGGGTGTCACCGGAGCCGTCGTCGATCGCGGGAGCACCGGGCTCGTCGCCGGGGACACCGGACCGGTCGCCGGGGACGCCGGACCGATCGCCGGGCGAGACCTCCTTGTGCGCCAGGAGCACGGTCGCCACCGCCATCACCACGAGGGTGCCCGCCAGCAGGGCGATCCCGGCGCCGTCGACGTCGAACCACTCGCCCAGGACCGCCACGCCCAGGACCAGGGACACCACGGGCGTGGTGACCGTGGACGCCGGCACCGCCTGGTGCACGGCCCCGGCCGAGAACGACATCTGCTGCAGGGTGAGCGCCGCGACGGCCGCGACGACCAGCCCGTACACCTCGCCCGTGGTGACCACCCCGCCGACGCCGCCCGCAGCGAACCGGTCGGCCACGCCCTTGGTGAGCAGAGCGACATAGGCGAACGCCGTGCCACCCGCGACACCGAGGAGCAACGCCCGGTCGCGGTCGGCGCGGTTGCGCGAGACGCGCAAGAGGATCGCGATCACCAGGAACCCGGCCCCGCAGGCCAGCGTCCACGCGGTCCACGGCGGATGCAGTTCACCCCCGGTCGGGCGGCCGAACGTCACCAGGATGATCACGCAGGCGGCCAGCACGTGCCCCCAGAACAGTTCGGTCTTGGTGATCCGTCGACCCGTGAACCAGGCGCCCAGCGGGAGCGCGAAGATCAGCGAGAGCACGGCCATGGTCTGGACCAGGATGAGTGAGCCGAACGCCAGAGCCAGGCCCTGGAACAGGAATCCGACCAGGCTGATGCCCATGCCGGCCCACCAATATCGGCTCGTCAACACGCCGAGACCGCCCCCGGCCCCTTGTCCCGGTCGGGTGGCTGTCCGGTGTCGCATGACCGTGCCGAACGCCTGACTGAGGGCAGAGGCGAGGGCCAGGATTATGGCCGCCCAGGTTTCCGTCATCGATGATGAGTAAACACCTCCAGTAAAGTAGGGCCGCGTTAAGCCGATCAACACCGGAAGGGTGTGACCGCGTGGCACTGGTAGTGCAGAAGTACGGCGGCTCCTCCGTGGAGTCCGCAGAACGGATCCGTCGGGTGGCCGAGAGGATCGTGGAGACCCGGAAGGCGGGTGACGACGTAGTGGTGGTGGCGTCCGCGATGGGCGACACCACGGATGAGCTCCTGGACCTGGCCGACCAGGTCTGCCCGTCTCCCCCGCAGCGGGAGATGGACATGCTGCTCACCTCGGGTGAGCGCATCTCCAACGCGTTGCTGGCCATGGCCATCAGCTCGTTCGGGATGGAGGCGTATTCCTTCACCGGCTCGCAGGCCGGGATCATCACCACGACCCGCCACGGCAACAGCCGGATCATGGACATCACGCCGGGGCGCGTCAAAGAGGCGCTCGACGAGGGCAAGATCGCCCTGGTCGCCGGCTTCCAGGGCGTCTCCCGCGAAACGCGGGACGTCACCACGCTGGGGCGCGGTGGCTCGGACACCACGGCCGTGGCGATGGCGTCCGCGCTCGGGGCCGACGAGTGCGAGATCTACTCGGACGTCGACGGCATCTACACCGCCGATCCCCGGATCGTGCCGAACGCCCGCAAGCTCGACACCATCTCGTACGAGGAGATGCAGGAGATGGCGGCCGTCGGATCCAAGATCCTCAACCTGCGGAGTGTGGAGTTCGCGCGGCGCCACCGTGTGCCGCTGCGCGTCCGCTCTTCGTACTCGACCGATCCCGGCACGCTCGTGGCCGGAAACATGGAGGACATCCCCGTGGAAGACGCACTGCTGACCGGAGTCGCTCACGACGCCTCGGAGGCCAAGATCACGGTCGTCGGTATCCCGGATCAGCCGGGACACGCGGCCAAGATCTTCCGGGCGGTCGCCGATGCCGAGATCAACATCGACATGGTCCTGCAGAACGTCTCCAGGTCCTCCGGCAAGACCGACATCACCTTCACCTGCCCGCGCGAGGTCGGAGGCAAGGCGGTCGAGGTCCTGTCCGAGGCCAAGGCGAACCTGGGCATCGACAAGGTGCTCTACGACGACAACGTGGGCAAGGTCTCCCTCGTCGGCGCCGGCATGAAGTCGCACCCCGGCGTCACGGCCACGTTCTGCGAGTCGCTGTCCGAGGCCGGGATCAACATCGAGCTGATCTCCACCTCGGAGATCCGCATCTCGGCGCTGGTCCGCGAGGAGGAGCTGGACGAGTGCGTCCGGGCCCTGCACGCGGCGTTCGAGCTCGGCGGCGAGGAGGAGGCACAGGTCTACGCCGGCACCGGCCGCTGACCTGGGCTTCCGCGCGCTCGCCCACGGCGGGACCGCCCGGGGCGCCTGCAGGGGCCCCGGGCGGACCCACCGCGCCTGCCTTCTCGCCCGCCGTACCTGCCCGCCCCGCGCCTGCCCGCCCGCCGCGCCTGCGTTGAGTCGTTTTGTGCAGCGTTTCCGCAGGGGCGGTGCGGGGCGGGCCTGCCGCAGCGACTCAACTTCTCTGCGCTGACCTGCACCACCCCCGGCCGCCCTCCGGCCCGCCCCCGTCGCGCCTGCCTGCGCCGCGACGACCCGCTCCCGCCGCGCCCGCCCGCGCCGCTCCTGTCCGCTCGCCGCCGCGCCTGCCTGCGCCGCGCTGCCTGCCCCCGGGCCGTCCTCCGGCCCGCCCCCGCCACGCCTGCCCGCGCCGCGACGACCCGCCCGCGCCGCGGCGGCCCGCGCGGTCGATCAGCTCACCCAGCTGGTTGCCAACCGCGCGAGAGGAGCGCGTCCCGGATCTGACCCCGGACCAGCTCTCGGCGGTGACGTAGGTCGCGAATCCCCAGAGGCAGCACGATCCACCCGTCCGCGACCAACGCGCGCCACCGTTCCAGGTCCCGAGCGTGTTGCTGGGGTGTGAGATGTCCGCGCCCGTCGTATTCCACGGCGATCTTGCGCTCGCGGTCGGCAAAGTCGATCCGCACGCCGAGCCTGGGCACTTTGACCTGGGACTCGAAGGTGTCGAAGCCGCTGTCGACCAGGAACAGGCGCAGCTCGGTCTCCATCGGCGACTCGGACCTGATGTCCGCGGCGGCGGCGAACCGTTTCGCTGCCACGCTTCCCCGCCGCTGCGAATAACGCTCAGCGAGCGCCCGCACAGCGGAGGGGCCGTCGCAGTAGAAGTGTTTCGACCCGTCGAGCGCGATCATCGCGGGCAGTCTGTCGAGCGTGCGGGCGAGATCGAACAGCGCCCAACCCGGAGAAGCGACCCGGATCGGCTGGTGGCCGGGGCCCAGAAACTCCTCGATCTCCGAGTCGGGGATCTCGTACTGGTACGCGCGGACGCCCGGTCGACGTAGTCGTCGTCGTCCTATCGCGACCTCGACGACGTCGTGGTCGTCGGCCCATAGGTGTCCGTGGAAGCGGGCGGCCGTCCATCCGGTCACGACGACCTCGGGGCGCGCGAACGCCAGCGATGCGCACCGGGCCACGAAGTCATCCGGGATGTGGTCGGGGATCCAGACGCCTCTGGTGGCCCGTCGGTAGCCGGAGGTGGCTCGGGCGCGGCCGCGCGTCGTGGCGAGATCGGCGAAGGTGCGGAGGTGCGGGTCGGGGGCGGTGGTGTAGTTCACGACGACGACGATGTCCCACCCGCCTGCCCGCCACTCCCGGCGAAGCGCGGTGTCGGGGTGTGCCTGTGGAGGCCGACGGGGCCTGTGGACAGTGCGTGGCGGGCGGCGGGTGGCGGGTTGCGCCGACAGCTGCGGTGTTGAGTCGCTCCGGCACGCGGGTTGCGCCGACAGCTGCGGCGTTGAGTCGCTCCGGCACGCGGGTTGCGCCGACAGCTGCGGCGTTGAGTCGCTCCGGCAGGCCCTTCGCGGACCGCCCCTGGGGAAACGCTGCACGGAACGACTCAACGACAAGGGGAAGGGGCGCGAGGGGCGAGAGGCGCAAGAGGCGCGAGGGACGAGAGGCGCAAGAGGGGCGAGGGGCGAGAGAACGCGCGGGCGCGGAGTGTCGCCGCCGCCCCCGCCCCCTGTGACGCGGGCCGCTGTTAGGCGCCGCCGGGGGCGGTAAGATGGCGATCTGCCGGTCGATCGAGCACAGGGCGGAGAACCCGTCCGCGAGAGGCCGGAGCGAACAATCTTCAGGAGTTGACCTCACCAATGACCACTGTCGCCGTCGTCGGAGCCACGGGCCAGGTGGGGCGCGTGATTCGCGCCCTGCTGGAGGAGCGGGATTTCCCGGCCGACAAGGTCCGGTTCTTCGCGTCCGCCCGCTCGGCCGGCACCACGCTGCCGTTCCGGGGGGAGGACGTGGTGGTCGAGGACACGGCCGCCGCGACCGAGGAGGAGCTCAAGGGGATCGACGTCGCCCTGTTCTCCGCCGGCGGGACGATGTCCAAGGAGCAGGCGCCCAGGTTCGCGGCTGCCGGCGCCGTCGTCGTCGACAACTCCAGCGCCTGGCGCAAGGATCCGGAAGTGCCGCTCGTGGTGTCCGAGGTGAACCCCGAGCAAGCGCAGAACCCGCCCAAGGGGATCATCGCCAACCCCAACTGCACCACGATGGCGGCGATGCCGGCGCTCAAGGCGTTGCATGACGCCGCCGGGCTCACCCGGCTCGTGGTGGCGACGTACCAGGCGGTCTCGGGCTCGGGCCTGGCCGGCGTGGACGCGCTCAACACCCAGCTGACCGGGAACATCGGCGCGGGCCAGGAGCTGGTCCACGACGGTTCGGCGCTCAAGGTCGAGGACACGGGACCGTACGTGGCGCCGATCGCGTTCAACGTGCTGCCGATGGCGGGCGCGATCGTCGACGACGGGTCGGAGGAGACGGACGAGGAGCAGAAGCTGCGCAACGAGTCGCGCAAGATCCTCGGCCTGCCCGAGCTGCGCGTCGCCGGCACCTGTGTGCGCGTACCGGTGTTCACCGGCCACACGCTGTCGATCAACGCCGAGTTCGAGCGCGACATCACCCCCGATCAGGCGCGCGAGGCGCTGGGGTCAGCCGCGGGCGTCAAGGTCGTGGAGGTGCCGACCCCGCTCGAGGCGGCCGGTATCGACGACTCGCTGGTGGGGCGCATCCGCCAGGATCAGTCCGCCGAGGGCAACACGGGCCTCAGCCTGGTTGTGTCGGGCGACAACCTGCGGAAGGGCGCGGCGCTCAACACCATCCAGATCGCGGAGCTGCTGGTCAAGTAAGGCGTCGCGGAGGCCGTCGGGTGCCTGACCGCTACACGGCCGCGGGGGGCGGCCTACACGCCCGCGGGGGCGGCCTACACGCCCGCGGGGGTGGCCGGTCGGTTTACGACGACGACGAGGTGACGCCCCCGCACCCGACAGGAGCCGCCGCTCGGTATCGCGTACCGGGCGGCGGCTCCCGGTGATTTCGGACCCCCGCGGCGACGTGGCCATGGCGCTCATCCCCTCGGTATGCCCACAGGTATACTTCGAGTATGTCCTCCACCACGATCAAGGTCAGTCGAGACCTACGCGATCGGCTCAAGCAGCAGGCTGCGGACGAGAACCGCACGCTGGGGGAGCACCTGGATTTTCTGGCGTCGCTCGCCGACAGACGGCGTCGTTTCGCGACTCTCCGAAAGGAGATCGACGCGACTCCCTCGCACCTGATGGAGAGCTACCACGAGGAGACCGAGTGGTGGGAGCCGGCGCAGGATGGCTGAGCCGACACCCGGCGAGATCGTGTGGGTGGTGCTCGACCCGGTCGTCGGTCGTGAGCAGAGTAGCCGACGCCCGGCTGTGGTGGTCTCGTCGCACGGCCACCTGTCGATCGCCGACACGTTGGCGACGGTGATCCCGGTGACCTCGGTGGATCGCGGATGGTCGAATCACATCCCGCTCCGCGGCGAGGTTCCGGATCGCCGGACGTGGGCCATGACGGAGCAGGTGCGCACGATCTCCCGTGAACGGCTGGTCGGCCATGCGGGGCAGGTGGATCCCGAGACGCTCGCGGACATCCGCCGCTGGATCAGAGACTTCCTCGACGAGTGAGGCGGTGACCGGACCGTCGCAGCTCAGCCGGTCGGCCGGGAGGTACCGGGCGGGGCCCACGTTGAGCGTGCGACGGCCGATGCGACGGATCTGCCGCGTGAGTTCCAGTAGCTCATCACCGATTATGCCGGGGGAGTGACGACGACGAGGTGCCCCGCCCGGAGCCCGGCCCGGTGAGCGGTCAGTTCGTCCCGTCGCCCTCCGGGTGGTGTGCGTCGGGCCCGGGGACGCCGTCCGGGGCGGAACGGGTCATGCCGTGCCGCAGGATCTCGGTTCCGAGCTCGAGCGTGCGGGACACGGTGTCGGTGCTCGCCCGCGGGCCCAGGGTCGCGAAGGTCGAGGCGAACACGCCGTTCCAGGCGCCGATGATGAAGCGCGCCGCCAGGGCGCTGTTCATGGGCGTGACCACGCCCTCGGAGATCCCCCGATCGATCAGTACTGCGGCCGAGTCGTAGAGCCGGACGATGCGGTCGCGGGCCCCGTCGGCGATGTCGCCGCCCGGGGTCTGGGTGTCGGAGACCAGGCTGCGACAGGCGATGGGGTTACGGATCAGCGCCTCGAGGTAGCACTCGCCCAGCAGTGTGATGGCGCGCTCGGGGGCGAGGTCCGGGTCGTAGGCGGGCGCGAGCAGCTCCTCGACCCTGTCGAGGACGCGTTCGCTGACGGCGAGGTAGAGGCCTTCTTTTCCCCCGAAGTAGTTGTAGACGGTGCCGACCGAGATGTCGGCGGCGTCGGCGACCTCCTCGATGCGCACGGCCGCGTACGAGTCGGCGGTGAACATCGCCTCGGCCTCGTCGAGGACGCGGTTCCGTTTTGCGGAGCGTCGGCGGTCGGCGCGGCTGGCGATCGGGCAGTCCATGCTTCGATTGTATATGCGTTCAAAAATGAACGCATTTGCAAAAAGGGGTTTCTGCTGGCACGTTGTCCCCCAACCGGAAAAAGGGGACGTGGTGGACGATCGGCTGTCAGCGGCGTTCGGGCGCCTTGGCGCGCTCATGTCGCGGTTCGCGTGGCTCGTGGTGTCGGTGTGGATCGTGGCGCTCGGTGCGCTGAACGTCGCGCTTCCCCAGCTCGAGCAGGTGATCGCTGAGAACTCGGCGGCCTTCATCCCGGAGAGCAACGAGGCCAGCGCGGCGCTGAAGGACATGGCGGCCGATTTCGGCAACCCGGACTCCTCGGCGGTCGGGTACTTCGTCCTCGCCGACGAGTCCGGCCTCGACCAGGCGGACCGCCGGTACTACGACGAGCTGACGACGCGCCTGTCGCAGATGCCGGAGCACGTGGCCTACCTCGTCGACACCCAGACCACGCCCGAGGGGCAGGAGCTCACCACCAGCGACGACGGCGCGGCGCTCACGCTGCTGACGGTGCTCAACGGGGACAACGGCACCACGGAGGCGACCCAGGCCACCCAGGCGGTCCGACACCTGGCGCACGAAGAGCTGTCCGCCCCGTCGGGGTTGGACGTCGCGTTCAGCGGCCCCGTGGCGACGACCTCCGATCAGCTGCAGGCGGTCGAACAGGCGATGCTCGTGATCACGGGGGTCAGCATCATCCTGATCGCGGTGACGCTGATGGTGGCGTACCGGCGGATCGCGGTGGTGATGATCGCGCTGAGCATCCTGGGTATGAGTCTCGGCGTGGCACGCCCGGTGGTCGGTGTCCTCGGGGCGGCCGGGGTGCTGGAGATGTCGATGTTCACCGCCGCGTTGATGACGGCGCTGGTGATCGGCGCGGGGACGGACTACGCGGTCTTCGTGATCGGCAGGTTCCAGGAGGCCAGACGTCGCGGGATGACGGTGAGTGGGGCCGCCGCGGATTCGGTCGGTGGGATCGCGACCGTGATCCTCGCCTCGGGACTGACGGTCGCGGCGGCGTGCATGTCGATGGCCTTCACCGAGGTGGGGATCTTCCGGACCGCCGGGCCGCCGATCGCCGTGGGGATCCTGGTCGCGCTGGCGGTCGCGTTGACGTTGGGGCCGGCCCTGCTGACCGTGTTCGGTCGCTCGGGCCGCGCCGATGCCAGGGTCGACGTGCGCGTCGGCGCCGGGCCCGCACGCCGGGCAGCGGCCGGACGGTCCCGGTCGGAGCGCCAGTGGCGCAGGCGGGCCGCCCGCGTGGTGCGTCGCCCGGGGATGGCGCTCGCACTCGCGGTCGCGGTCCTGCTGCCGTTCGCGGCGCTCGCCGCGGCCGGGGAGACCAACTTCGACGAGTTCAGTTCCCAGCCCGCGGACTCCGAGTCCAACCGCGGCTACGCACTGGCCGACGAGCACTTTCCCAAGAATGAGCTGCTCTCGGAGTTCCTGATCGTCCGGGCCGACCACGACCTGCGCAACTCCGGGGATCTCGCGGCGCTGGAGCGCATCGCGCAGTCCCTCGCGGACGTCGGTCACGTGACCTCGGTCCGGTCGATCACCCGACCGGACGGGGACCCGTTGTCCGAAGCGGCGTCGGGCTTCCAGGCGGGAGTGGTGGCCGACGGGCTCAATGACGGCCTGGAGCAGGTCAACGGGGCCGCGGACGACCTGGACCGGCTCACCGAGGGCACCCGGGAACTGGCTGACGGCGCCGGCGCCGCCGACGAGGGTGCCTCCCGGCTCGAGGAGGGGGCGCGCGAACTCGACGCCGGCCTGCAGGAGGTGCGGTCGCGGGTCCCGGAACTGGCGCAGGGCACCCACCAGGTCACCGGGATGGCCCGCGGGATGCTGGACGCCGTCGATGCGGCGCAGCGTGCGGTCGACTCCGCGACCGGGGACACCGCGACGCTCGGGGACGCGCTGGACGGGGCGCGCGAGTCGATCCGGGTCGCCGACCGGGCGGCGGATCTGCTGCGGGCCAACGCTCAGGCCGCGGGCGAGGGCGCGCGGCAGTTGGACGCGGTGTTCGGGCCGATGCTCGATCCGGGACGGTGCGCGGGCGATCCCGCGTGCCTGGCCGCGGCCGAGTCGTTCTCACAGCTCGACGGCGCCGCGGGTGGTGGCGCCTCGGCGGCACTGACCACCGCGATCGAGGCCGGGCGCGATCCGATGGGCTCCGCGGATCAGATCTCCGGCCTGGCGGCGGACATGACCGATCTGGTGGGGTCGATCGAGTCGTCGCTGGACGGTCTCGAGGCGCAGGGCGGGACGACCGCGGCGCGCTCGGAGCTCGCCCGCCTGGACGAAGGCGTGACGGAGCTGCGTGAGGGCCTGACGGCGTTGGCCGACGGCGGCGCCCGGCTCCACGAGGGGACGAGCGAGCTGGCCGAGGGCACCGGACAGCTGATGGACGGTGCGGCCGAACTGCGGGACGGCGTCGCTCAGGTCCCGCCGTTGATCGACGAGCTCACGGCCGGTCTCGGCGAGGCCGGCGGGCACCTGGAGGGCATGCGCGGCGCCGCCAGTGACGGCCCCGGGGCAGGTTTCTACCTGCCGGACTTCGCGTTCGAGGAGCCACGGTTCGTGGCGGCGGCGGACTTCTTCCTGTCCCCGGACGGGCGCACCGCGCGCATGATGGTGACCTCTGACTCCGATGCGCTCTCGCTGGAAGCGATCGCCGCCACCGACACCTACCGCGATCGCGCCGAGGCCGCGGCGGCAGGGACCCCGCTGGACTCGCCGGAGATCACGGTGACCGGGTTCGCGGCCGTCTACAACGACCTCGACGACGAGATCACCGCGGATTTCCTGCTGGTGGTGGTGATCTGCATGGTGGCCATCACCCTGATCCTGGGACTTCTCCTGCGCAGCGTGGTGGCGCCGCTGCTGATCGCCGCTACGTCGCTGGTCTCCTACATTGCGACGATCGGGATCGGGGTGCTGGTCTGGAAGTACGCGTTGGACACCCCGCTGCACTGGTCCGTGATGCCGTTGTCGTTCGTGCTGCTGGTCGGTGTGGGCGCCGATTACAGCGTCCTGGCGATCAGCCGCATACGGGAGGAGGCGGCCCGGACCGTCGGCGGCCAGGAGTCGGCAGACGGGGGCCTGCGCCTGGGCGTCATCCGGGGTCTCGGCTCGACGGGCGGGCTCATCACCACTGCGGGCGTCGTGTTCGCCATGACGATGTTCGCCCTCATGGCCGGCGGCCTCTACCTGCTCGCGCAGCTCGGCTTTGTGGTCGGGATCGGGTTGTTGCTCGACATCCTGCTGGTGCGGGCGGTGCTGGTGCCCAGCGCTCTCGTCCTGCTGGGGCGGCGTTCGTGGTGGCCGGCACGCGGTTAGCCGGGCGCGCGGCCCGGGTGCTCCGGCCCGGACTCCGGGCGAGAGGTGTGGCCTACGCGCCGACGCCGCGCTCGAGCACCCCGAAGGCCTCGTCGAGCCGATCCGCCAGCGAGGGGCCGTCACCGCAGCACGTGAACGCGTACTGCCGCAGTGCAGCGCCGGCGGCGGCCAGACTCAGCTCCACCAGCAGGCGGGCCCGGAAGCCCGCCCCCGCGGCCACCCGTCGGCGGACCGCGTCGTACAGGGGGCTCAGCATCTCCTCGACGTCGGGTCGCCCCTCGGGCCCCAGGAGGAACCCGACCCGCTCGCCGAGGAGGACGAGGTTCCCGGGCGCGATGATGTCGTCCTCCGGCCGGTTGTAGGCCTCCCGGAGGATGTCGTGCAGTACCTGCAGCGCGGGCGCGTCCGCGGGGGCGTCGTCCACCTGCTGCGCCCACTGCGAGATGTGCTCGCGGATGAAGTGCAGGAACGCATCCTCGCGGCGGGCGAAGTAGTTGTGGAACGTCCGCGTGGAGACCCCGGCCCGCTCGGCGATCGCCGAGACCGTGGCCCCCTCCGCGCCCTGGGAGGCGAGGAGTTCCACCGCCGCCACCGAGAGGCGGGTCCGGGTGTCAGCCTTCTTGAGTTCGCGGAGGCTAGCCACGGGGCCAGCTCCCGGCACCTCCGTCGGCATCGTCGATCATCGCTTCTCGTGCTTTCCAGCGTCGGGGGACTGGTCGGCGACCGTGCCGGCGTCGTGACGGCTGCCCGCGGCCGCACCATCGGCCTCGACGCCCTCAGCGGAGTCGTCGTCGGAGACGCCCTCGCCGGGGGTGTGGCCGCCGGTGCCGTCGTCGTCCTTCTCCTCCAGGGCGGAGCCCTCGACGTCGACGGAGGGCAGGATGCGGTCGAGCCAGCGCGGGATCTTCCAGGCGTTCTCGCCGAGCAGGAACATCACGGCCGGGATGATGGTCATACGGACGATGAAGGCGTCAAAGAACACGGCGACCGCCAGGGCGAAGCCCATCACCTTGATGAACTGCTCGTCGATCGTCATGAAGGCGGCAAAGACGCTCATCATGATCAGTGCGGCCGCGGTGACCACGCGGGCGCCGTGCTTGAACCCGTTGGAGACCGCGTTGTGTGCGGTCTTGCCGTGGACCCAGCCCTCACGCATCCGGGTGACCAGGAAGACCTGGTAGTCCATGGCCAGGCCGAACACGATGCCGATGAGGATGATCGGCAGGAAGCTGATGACCGGCTGCGGGTCGGAGATGATGCCGGCCCAGCCCTCCTGCCAGATCGCCACGGTGAGACCGAAGGTGGCCGCGACCGACAGGCCGAAGCCCAGCGCGGCGATGAGCGGCACCCAGATGGAGCGGAACACCAGGACGAGCAGGACGAACGCGAGCGCGAGGACGATGCCCACGTAGGGGAGCAGCACCTCGGAGAGGCGTTCGGAGATGTCCTCGTAGATCGGGGTGACGCCGGTGACGGAGTAGGTCCCGCCGGTCTGCGCCTCGAAGTCTCCGGCGCCTGCGCGGATGCTCTCGAGGACGTCGGCGGCGCGCTCGTCGGTGGCGCCGTACTCGGGCGTGATGAGCACCTGCGCCGCGTCACCGGCCTCGTTGGGCTCGATGATCTGGGCGTTGCTCACGCCGTCGATCGCCTGGATGTCCTGCGCGGCGGTGGCCCAGGCCACGGGCCGCTCCTCCTCGGGGACGGCGAGGGTGTCGACAAAGGCGATCATGGGGGCGTTGCGTCCCGGGCCGAACTCCTCCGCGGTGATGTCGTAGGCGATCCGGTTGGGGGTGTCGGGGGCCATGGTGCCGTCCGAGGGCATGGCCAGTCGCAGGTTCATGGCGGGCAGTGCCAGCAGGGCCAGCAGGAGGATGCTCGCCGCGCCGATGAGGACCGGGTGCGCACGCACGCGGCGGACCCACTTGAGGCCCATCGTGGGCTTCTCGTCCTCCGGGTCAGGGGCCTTGACGCCGCCGATGCGGGCGCCGAACACCTTGGTGCCGAACGCGCCGAGGACGGCCGGGAGGAGGGTGATCGCGACAAAGACCGCGATCGCGACGGTGGCTGCGGCGGACAGCGCCATCGCCGTGAGGAACGGGATGTTGATGATCGACAGCGCGGCCAGCGCGATGAGGACGGTCAGCCCGGCGAAGACCACCGCGGAGCCGGCCTTGCCGACGGCGAGCCCGGCGAGGTGGGCCCGCTGGCGGAAATCGATCTCCTTGAGTTTGGCGGCGAGTTCTCGCGGTTCGTGGTCGTTGCCACCGATGTACTTGATCAGCTCGGTGCGGTAGCGCGAGACGATGAACAGGGCGTAGTCGATGCCGACCGCGAGGCCGATCATGGACGCCAGCGTCGGCGTCATGGTGTTGATGGTGTCGGTGAACCGGGTGGCCGCGAAGATGCCCGCGATGCCGATGCCCACGCCGGTGACGCCGGTGAGCAGCGGCATGCCGGCGGCGATCAGGGAGCCGAAGGTCAGGGTGAGGATGACGGCGGCGACGGCGATGCCGATGATCTCGCCGGTGGCGCTGATCTCGTTCATCTGGAACGCGTTGCCCGAGTACGCGATGGTCAGGCCGTCCTCGTGCTGGGCGACGAGGTCGGCGAAGGCCTCCTGGTCGGCGGCCTCGACGTCCATGGTGGTCTCGGCCGCGAACTCGACCTGGACGGTCCCGGTGGTCTCGTTCTCGCTCAGCGGGCTCAGGGCCGCGATGTCGGCCTCGATCTGCTCGGGCGGGATCCCCTGGGCGGCCTTGGCCTCGGTCATCTGCGCGTTCATACCCTCGGCCGCGAGGACCGGGTTGACGATCGCGTCGGTGGCCGTGAGGTAGTCGAGCCCGCGGACGTCGTCGAGGAAGGCGTCGACGTCCTCGGCCACCGCCGGATCCGTGAGGGTCTGGCCCTCGGGCGCCTGGATGACGACCGTGCCGACCGGCGCCTCCAGTTGGTCCTCAGACCCGGCGAACCGCTCCTGCATGTCCTCCTGGGTCTCGATGGACTCGAGGCCGGGGATGGAGAAGGTGGTGCTGGTTTGCTGCGACAGCGTGGCTGCGGCAGTGCCCATACCGATGATCAGCAGCAGCCAGGCGGCGATGAACCGCCACCTGTGCAGATAGGCTGATCGTCCGATGCGGTAGAGAAAAGTCGCCATGCTGCAGGATCCTCAGGTTCGTGGGGCGTGCTGACCCGAGGAGTTTTGCACGATCACTGCAGGATTGCACGACCGTGCAAAGGAATGTGGCCAAGCTCTCCCGCTTCGCGGCCCGCGTCGGCTCAGGTGTGGTTCCAGCTGGTGACCGGCTCCTGCACGTTGCCGTCGGAGTCGTAGGTGTAGAAGCCCTCCCCGTCGCCGAGGCCGGCCTTACCGGCGTCGATGCCCTTCTGGAGCATGTCCGCGAATTTGATCCGCGTCGGGTCGCCGGAGGCGCGGGAGATGTTGGCGGCCACGTTGAAGCCGACGGTGTCGTAGACCTGGAACGGGCCGGCGGGAGAGCCGGTGGCGGTGCGCCAGACGTTGTCGATGTCGGCGGGGTTGGCGATGCCGTTGACGTAGAGTTCGGCGCCGGCGCTGAGCCAGGGGACTAGCAGACCGTTGAGCAGGTACCCGGGCGTCTCTTTGAGGACGGGCACCGGGACGAGGCCGATCTCGGCGGTGAACCCGAGCACAATGTCGAAGTACTTCTTATCGGTTTCCGGCGTGACCATCACCTCGCCGGTGTTGTAGCGCCACACGAGGTTGGCGAAGTGCAGGGCCAGGAACTTTTCGGGCCGTCCGGTCTCGGCCGCGAAGTCGCTGGGGCGGAGCGTGGAGGTGTTGGTGGCAAAGATGGTCTTCTCGGGCGCGCTCTGGCCGATCTTCGTCCACACATCCTTCTTGAGATCGAGGTTCTCCGGGACGGCTTCGATCACCAGATCGGCGTCCGCGACGGCCTCGGGGATGTCGGTGGTGGTGCGGATGGAGGCGATGGCCTCGTCGAAGCGCTTCTCGTCGAAGTCCGGCAGGTCGCGCCTGTAGTAGTCGCGCATCCATTCCCACCGCTCCGGAAGCTCGGCCAGGAGCTCGTCGGAGATGTCGTAGCCGGTCACGGTTTTCCCGTGGTAGGCCGCCTGCATGATGATCTGGGAACCGAGTACACCGGTTCCGAACACGGTGACGTTCGTGATGTCCGTCATGACTGACTCCTCTCGCCCGGGGTGGCGCCCCCGAGGCCTGTTGTGGTGCTGGTCGTGGATTCGGCGCTGGTGCCGGTGGTGGGTGTGGCGGGCTCGGTGCCGGTGGTGGGTGTGGTGGGCTCGGTGGGGCCCTGCTGGCGGGCGCGCGCGTACTCGTCCGGCTGGTGCACCACGACCTGTGTGCGCCTCCGGGTGATGTAGTCGCGGAACCACGACACCACCGCGGAGACGCGCTGGGACCAGCCCGACAGCAGGACGAGGTGCACGCCGAGCCAGGCCAGGAAGGCGAGCATGCCCTGGATCTGGAACCGGCGCGGACCCATTTCCGCGATCGCATGGCCGCGACCGACCATGGCCATCACGCCCATGTCGCGGAACCGGAACGGCTTTCGTTCCCGGCCTTGGAGGTCCGCGCAGATGTTGTCGGCCGCCCACCTGCCGGACTGTTTGGCCACCGAGCCCAGTTGGGGCAGTGCGCGGCCCTTGGTGTCGGTGATGTTCGCGGCGTCGCCGAGGATGTACACGCCCGGGAAGTCGGGGGCGGTGAGGTCGGGGTCGACGTCCACGCGCCCGCCGCGGCCGGTCGTCAGACCGGCGGGCTCGAGCAGTCCGGAGGCCTTGAGCCCGGCCGTCCAGATGACGATGGCGGCCGGCAGTTCGGTGCCGTCCTCGAGCGTCACGCCGCTGGTGGAGACCGAGGAGACCGCCCTGCCCAGGTGGATCCGGACGCCGAGTTCTTCGAGGCTGCGGCGAGTGTACTTCTGCGAGCGCTTCGAGAACGGCGGCAGGACGGTGTCGACCATGTCGACCAGATGCACCTCGCACTGCGCGGCGGCGAACTCGTCCGAGTAGTACTCCGACACCACGAACTTGATGTTCTCCGCGATCGCGCCGGCGGTCTCGACCCCGTTGGGGCCCGCTCCCACCACGACCACTGCGAACGTGCCCTGGCGCTCCGCGGCGTCGCGGGTGGCGGCGGCTCTCTCGAGCGCGCCGAGCATCGCCGAGGACAGGCTGGTGGCGTCGTCGACGGAGTACAACGGGTATGCGAGTTCGCGCGCTCCCGGGGTGTCGAAGAAGTTGGGTTCGGACCCGGTGGCCAGCACGAGGATTCGGCCGCGGTACGTCAGCCCGTCGTCGGTGGTGACGGTCTTGGCGGCGGCGTCGACAGAGGCCACGCGCGCGGTCCGGATGGTCACGTGCGCCCGTTGGCGATGCAGGATGCCGCGCAGCGGGCGCGCCACGGTGGAGATCGCGATCTGCGTGGTCGCTGCCTGGTAGAGCAGCGGCTGGAACTGGTGGTAGTTGTTCTGGTCGAGCAACAGCACGTCCACGCCGGATCGTCCCAGTTGCTTTGCGGCGTAGAGGCCGGCGAATCCGGCACCCACGATCACCACGTTGTGTTCGATCGCCGGGAAATCGTCGGCGGGATCAGTGTCTTCTGCCGATGTGTTCGCCATGGCTCGTCCTTACTCGGCCCGTGAGGAGATGTCCACCGCGCGCCACCGCCCGCCACCGCCCGCGGCCGGACCGGTCGTGCCTACGCCGGGCCGGTGCCATAGTGGGAATCGCACGTCCCATCGTGTCCGGGCGTACAGCCTCGACAGGTGGCCACATCGCACGACATCGCGCAGCTCGACCCCGTGCGGGTCGGGGCCTGCACCGAAGAGAGGAATGCAGATGGCTACCAACGACGACGACATCACCACCTCCGGCGCGCAGGGAGAGGGCACCGCGGACGGCGGCTCCAACCCGGGCGGGCATGACGGCGGCGCTGACGGTTCCGCGTCAGCGGGCGAGGGCACTGCCGACGGCGGCTCGAACCCCGGCGGCCACGATGGCGGCGCTGACGGCTCGGCCGGCGAGGGCACTGCCGACGGTGGCTCCAACCCGGACGGGCACGACGGCGGCGCTGACGGCGCGGCCTGAGCGAAGGTGCTCGAGCGGTGCGTCGCACGCGGCCGGGATGAGTTCGCGGCGGACTACTGGGGTCAGCAGCCCCTGCTGAGTCCGGCGGCCCGCCTGCCGCGCGACTTCTCCGACCTGCTCACGCCGGCGATGGTCGACGAGATCATCGCCGAACGTGGGTTGCGCACGCCGTTCATCCGGATGGCGCGGGAGGGCGCGCTCGTCGACCGGGCGTGCTTCACCCGCACCGGCGGGTTCGGCGCACTGATGCCCGACCAGGTCGACCCCGACGGCGTACTCACGGAGTTCGTCGCCGGGGCGACGATCGTGTTGCAGGGTCTGCACCGGTTCTGGCCGCCGATCATCGACTTCGTCCGCGGCATGACCTCGGATGTCGGCCACCCGGTGCAGACCAACGCGTACATCACCCCGCCCGCCAACCGGGGATTCGATCCGCATTACGACGTGCACGACGTGTTTGTCCTCCAGGTCTCCGGTACCAAGCGCTGGCGGGTGCACGAGCCCGTCCATCGCCACCCGCTTCCCGACCAGCCGTGGACCGATCACCGCGAGGCGATCGCCGCTCGTGCGGTGCGGGCCCCGGTCATCGACGCGGTGCTCGAGCCGGGGGACTGCCTCTACCTGCCGCGCGGGTGGGTCCATTCGGCCGAGGCGCAGGGTGACACCTCTATTCACCTCACCGTGGGTGTGTCCCCCTTCACCGGGCACGACGTCGCCACGGCGGTGATCGAGGCACTGGCCTCGGAGGAGGAGTTGCGCGCGTCGCTGCCGCTCGGCCTGGCCCCGGTCGACGCCGCACGGACCGAGGAGCACACCCGCCGGGTCCTCGATGTACTGGCCGGGCTGATCGCCGAGAAGCAGGAAGAACTCGGAGCGCTCGCCGGCGACACGCTCGCCACGCAGTACTTTGATCTGACGCGACCCGCCGCGGTACGTCCGCTGGCCACCCTCGACGCCCTAGCCGCGCTCGATGCCGACACCGTTCTTCGGTGGCGTGACGGACTCCACGGCTCGATCGACCCCGCTCCCGCCGGCTCTGACGTCGCGGCCGACGCTCACGCCGCCGCCGACGCGGCCACGGTCGTCCTGCGGCTGCCCGCCAAGTCGATCACCTTCCCGGCGGAGTGCGCCCCCGCTCTGCGCGCGGTGCTCGACGGCGGTCCCGTCAGCGCCGGCTCGCTACCGGGTCTGGATGTGGACGACGGCCTCGTGGTGCTCCGCCGCCTGTTGCGGGAGGCAGTACTGGTGGCGCTGTGAGCAGGCCTGCGGACTGGGAGCCGTGCAGTGACTCCGCGCTGCGCCGCGGCGATCCACTCGAGGGGTCGGGGTCGCGCGGGATGCGGTGGCTCATGCTCGAGCTCGCCGGCCCGTGGGGGCATTCGGCGTTGCTGGAATCGCCCGGGGTTCTCTCGCCCGAACTGGGCCGCCGCATCGCTCGGCGTGCCCAGTCGGAGGACATCCGGGTGGCGGCGATCCGCCGTCCGGGTAAGCGCTCCGGACAGCGGCGTTGGCGGTGGGCACTGGCCGATGCCCGGCCCGGACAGGAGTCCCTGCGGTGGGGGGAGGTGGACGGCCCCGACGGTTACGCGGAGATTCCCCTCGACGGCTCCGCGGGCACACCGTCCGACGAGCCCCTGGTCGCGATCTGCGCGCACGGCAAGCACGACCAGTGCTGCGCCGTCCGTGGCCGACGCGCCACGACGCTGATAGCCGAGCGGTACCCGGAGGCGACGTGGGAGTGCTCGCATCTGGGCGGTGACCGGTTCGCCGCGACGATGATCGTGCTGCCGCACGGTCTTTTCTACGGCCGCGTCGATATGGCGGCGGATCCGGCCGACATCATCACCCGGTACACCGAGGGCCGGGTCGACCCGCGCCACCTCCGGGGTCGCAGCAGCTACCCGGCGGCGGTGCAGGTCGCGCAGCACCGCGCCCGGCCGTTGCTCGGCGACGACCGCATCGACGCCTTGGCCCCGCTGGACGTGACCGACGTCGACGACGCCGGCCACGTCGTCGTCACCCTCGAGGGCCCGCTCGGGCCTATCGGGGTGCGACTGCGGGAGACCTTCTCCGAGCCGATCTTCACCATGTGCCAGGCCCGCTCGGCCGGCCCGGTCACGCAGTGGGAGCTCGTCAGCATCAGCGCTCTGGAGTGACGCGGCTGGCGAGGGGGCCGGGCCGAGCAGTCGCCCGGAGCCGGGTCAGGCGTTCTCGACCACGGGCTCGGCGAGGTCGTCAGCCACGGTCTCGGCAGTGGCGTCGTCGAGCGGGATAGTGCAGGCGAGCGGCTCACTGCCGGACCAGTCGTGGCCCCAGTAACTGTCGGCGGAGATGAGCTGCGGTAGGTAGCTGTTCTCGTCCACCGTGAGGCCGTCGTAGCCGTACTCGATGTCCCAGCCCCCGGGGGCGCGCAGGTAGTAGGACACCATCTTGTCGTTGGTGTGCCTGCCGAGGGTGGAAGAGATCGTGAACCCGTGCTCGAGCGTGCGCTCCATGGCCTGCGCGACCTGGTCCATCTCGGCCACTTCGAGCATGATGTGCACGATCCCGGGGCCCATCTGCGGGGCCGGCATCACGGCGAAGCTGTGGTGACGCGGGTTGACGCCCATGAACTGGATCCGCAGGGGAGGCATGCCGGGCGCCGGGGGGAACGGGAAGGCGCCGCGGGTGTGGAAGCCCAGCACGTCGCGGTAAAACGCGATGGTGGCCTCGTGGTCGGTGGACGGCACGACGATGTGGCCCAGGCCCAGTTCGTCACTGACGAATTCGGTACGGAACTTCGTGGATACGGCGGAGTGGTCGAGGCCGGCGCCGTGGAAGATCTCCAGGGGCTGGCCGGTGGGGTCCTCGAGCGCGATGAGCTCGTCCACGTCGCGGGCGCGCGCCTCGTCGTAGGACAGGTCGCGGTACTGCACACCGTGCTCGCGCAGTGAGGCGCGGACCCGGTCGAGGGCGATCTCGTCGCGGACCTCCCAGCCCATCGCGGTGAGCTTGTCGGTCTCGCCGCGGCGGATGACCAGTCGGTAGGAGCGCTCGTCGAGTCGCAGGTAGAGGGCGTCGTCGGTGGACAGGGCGCCTTCGCCCAGGTCGAGGACGTCAAAGGCGAGTGTGCGCCAGCGATCGAGTTCGGTGGTGTCGATCGTGAGGTAGCCGAGAGCTCGGATGTCTCCCATGGGAAGAGGCCTTTCGTGAAGTGGTGGTGGGGTGGTGCCTCGGGTACGGCCGGGTGTGCCGCGCAGACGGCGATACCCGGACCGTCAGATCATGGCGCGTAGCGGACCCTCGGGATCCACTCCGAGACCGGAGAGGGCGGAGGCGTGGTAGACGGTGCTGGGGACGTGGATGGCGTGGTGGAGCCCGGCGTGCGCGTCTCGCCAGAACCGCTGCATCGGCTTGTCCATGCGCAGGGCCGTGCCGCCGCAGCGGTCGTAGACATTGTCGATGGCGCGGACGGCGGTCCAGGCGACGTCGACCTGGGTGCGGCGGCCCTGGGCGCGGCGGTCGAAGCCGACCTCGTCCCCGCGGTCCACGATCTCCCATATCTCCTCCGCATTGGCGATGAGCGCCTGGCGCGCCTGATACACCTTGGCCTCGGCGTCGCCCAGTTGGTACAGGACGTAGGGGTCGTCCTTGATGGCGGTGCCCTGCGCGCCGATGCGATCCTCGAGATATTCGCGTGCCGTGTCGAGAAAGCCCTCGCAGATGCCGATCGTGGCCGACGAGATGCCCAGTGGGAACATGCAGGACCACGGCATGCGGTAGACGGTCTGCTCGAGACCGGCCTTCGCGATCTGGGTGCCGTCGATGAGATGGTCGTACTCCATGACGCGCTCGGTGGGGATGAACGCGTCCTCCACGATGAGATCCTTGGAGCCTGTCCCGCGCAGGCCCACCACGTCCCAGGAGTCCTCGACGATCTCGTAGTCCGTGCGGGGGATGATGACGTGCAGCATGCGGGGCGGAAGGCTCATCGATCCGTCGGCCTCGTGCGCCATGGCGCCGAGGAACGCCCAGGTGCAGTGGTCGGTGCCGGAGGAGAAGCTCCACCGTCCGGACATCCGGTAGCCGCCTTCGACGGGGATGGCGGCGCCGTTGGGCATGTAGGGGGACGCCATCCACGTGTCCGCGTCGCTACCCCAGACGTCGTCCTGGACGCTTGTGTCCGCCATGGCGAGCTGCCACGGGTGGACGCCGACGATGCCGGCCACCCAGCCGGCGCTCGGGTTGACCGCGGCGATGCCCATGACCGTCTCGGCGAACTGGCGGGGAGTGGCCTCCATGCCGCCGTACCGGACGGGCTGGAGCATGCGGATCACGCCTGCGTCCTTCATGCGCGCGACGGTGGCATCGGCCAGCTTGCCGAGCTGATCGGCCTCCAGGCCTTCCGCGAAGAGGGCGTCGCGGTCAGCGGTGACCTGGGCAAGGACCGTGCCAGGGGTGGTGAGGGTTCCGGTCATCGGGAAGCCTTTCGAACGTGGCGGCCGTGGGTCGCCGGGTGGATTGCCTCCACTGTGGCCCATGGTGTGTTCTGTATCACGTCGAGTTTCCGGTGAGTGGGAACCGAGTCCGCTCCGCGACGTGGTGAGGGTCACTCTGGAGAGCATGAATGACACGATTGATCTGACCGACAACCGCGCATTGCGCGACGTCCTGGGGCGTTTTGGCACAGGCGTCTGCGTGGTGACCGGGCGGGACGACGACGGCAACACAGTGGGCATGACCTGCCAGTCCTTCATGGGCGTGTCCCTGGATCCTCCACTGGTGCTGATCTCGGTGATGAAGACATCGCGGACGTTGCCGCACCTCAAGACGTCGTCTGGCTTCGCGGTGAGCGTGCTGGGCGAGGGTGATGAGGCCATCTCGGCGATGGCCGGGAGCAAGGCGCCGGACAAGTTCGATCATGTCCCGCTGTGTCCGACGGAGGGTGGGCACCGGGTCATCGACGGCGCCCCGGCGTGGTTCGTCTGCGGTCTCGAGGCCTGGGTCGAGGCCGGCGACCACGAACTGCTCATTGGCCGCGTCGTAGAGGCGGGCCCGGCCGTCAGCGACCGCAGGCCGTTGATGTTCCACGACAGCCGGTACGCCTCGCTGCTGGACGAGTCGGTCCTGCCGGTGGCCGCGGACCTGTCCGGTCTGCTCACCGCGACCGGTGCTGATACCTGGTTCTGACGGGCGCGGACGCGAGACGCCCCTGCCGAGTGGTCGGCAGGGGCGTCTGTCGTCGGTGGTCAGGTACCGGGCACGCGCTCGCGGGCGTCGATCAGCCCGTCGTCAAAGGCGGCGCGCACGGCTGCGGTGAGGGTCTCGCAGCGGCCGGTGGCGAACCGGGCGGGCTCGACCCCGAGCTCGGGGCACGAGGCGTGCCCGTCGGCCCACCGCGTGATCGTGTGTTCGCGCGAGTACTTGGTCACCTCGACGCACGAGTCGCAGCGCGGACAGGCGAGGGCGGTGGCGTCCAGCATCAGGCCCTGCCCATCGCCACGAGATTCTCGGCGACCTCCTGTTTCCAGGTGGCCACGGCGTGGTCGGTGTCGATCTCCACCTCGACGCGCTCGACCATGTCCGGTTCGATGTCCTCGACGTCCACGTAGAACTGCTCGTACCAGCGGCGCAATTGGTACACGGGGCCGTCTTGCTCGGTGAGCAGCGGGTTGTCGATCCGGGCCTTGTCACGCCAGATCTCGACGTCCTGACCGAACCCGTAGGCGAGCGCGTTGGTCAGCGACGCGGCGGCCTGGCGGGCCTCATCGGGGTCGACGCCGGGTTGTTTCCTGGCAGCCACCCCGAAGTTGATGAGGAAGGACTTCTCGTCGATCGGGTAGTGGCTGTTGATGAGCACGGCCTCGACGGTTTTGTCGCCCACTACCAGCTGCTGCGGGTTCACCATGTAGGACGGGCCGAAGTACGACGCCTCGGACCGCAACTCGGACCCCTCGTCCCCGTAGGCGTTGTCGGGGTCGACGTCCGTGCGGGGGCGGCTGTGCATGTACTGGGTGGCCACGTGCCCCTCGAAGACGTTCCGGAAGTAGTGCGGGAACGCCAGGTGCACGTAGAAGAAGTGGGCCATGTCGACGACGTTGTCGATCATCTCCCGGCAGTGTGCACCCTCGACGAGGAACGTCTGCCAGGACCACTCGGTCCATTCGCCATCGTCCCATCCCTCGAGGACGGGGATCGTGACCTCCTCGGTGGGCTGCGAACGCTGAGGGTCGTTCCAGACGAAGAGTTGTCCGTTGCGCACCATCGAGGGCCAGGCGCGCGTCTTGGCGGCCACCGGCACGCGCTTGGCGTACGGGATGCCCGTGCACTTGCCGTCTCCGCCCCAACGCCAGTCGTGGAACGGGCACGCGATGGAGTCGCCCTTGACGGTGCCCTTGGCGAGGTTGCCGCCCATGTGTCGGCAGTAGCCGTCGAGGATCTTCACCCCGTCGGAGGTGCGGAAGACCACGAGGCTGGTACCGAAGATCTTGACCATGTGGGGCTTGCCGTCATCGAAGTCCTCGGCCAGGCCGAGGCAGTGCCATCCGCGGGCGAAGCGGCTCGGGTTGCTGCCGCTCTCGATCTCGCGAACAGGGGTGTCAGTGTGTGTGGGGGTCATCAGGGGCTCCCTTCGTGGCTGTGACCGTGCACACACCGTAGGGAGCGTGATCGTCGTCACGGGGGCCGGCTTCCGGTGGTCGGGAAGTTCCTAGTCCCGTGGCGCTCTGGGAGAGTGGGCGATGTCGGCCAGGATGTCGAGTGCGCAGGTCCGGAGTGCCTGGGGCAGCGTGGAGTCCACACGGAGCCGCTCCGTGGGGCCGAACACCGAGACGGCGACGGTGGTCTGGTGTCCGTCACTGGTGGCCACCGGTCGGACGGTGACGGGGATCGCGACGTCGGACAGATGGGGAAAGAGTTCCCCGTGGACGCGAGCGAGGCCCTCGTCGCGCGCGGTACGCACTGCCTCGGTCAACTGATCCCGCGTCTGCAGACTCTCGCGGGTCGTCCGATCGAGTTGCAGCGGGAAATGGTCGGTGAGGTAGTCGTCCGGCTCGGTGGCCAGGAGGGCCCTGCCGGCCGCGGTGCGGAACGCGGGATGGCGGCCGCCGACGTAGGTGGGTACCACGCTCGGCCTCGCGTCCCCGACCTTGTCCCACCACACGACGTCGGTCCCGTCCAAGTATCCCAGGTGGACGACGAGCCGGGTGCGTTCGCGCACTGTTTCCAGGTGTGGGCGGGCGATGCGGAAGAACCAGTGCCCCTGCCGGGCGATGGTGCCCAGGTGGAAGGGGCGTACCCCGATCTCGTAGTCGTTGCGGATGCGGGTGACCCAACGCCGACGCGTCATCTGTTCGAGCAGTCGATGGACGGTCGTTCGCGGTAGCAAGGTCGTGCGCGAGATCTGGGTGAGGTTCATCGACCCCTCGGTGGCGATGGCGTCGAGGATCAAATCGACTCGGTCGAGAATGCCGGAGAGGGAATCCGGGGCATCGTGAGGGGTGGCCACAGGTGACTCCAATCGGCGAGAGGGAGCGGGTATTCGGGTTGAGTGCGCTGAGCGCTTTCGCGGCGCCGTTGGGACCGGAGCCGCGGTGTGACTGCCCTCACCGTATCCCACTCAGTGGAAGGTGCTTGCGCCAGCCGGGGACGGTTTGCAACTTTCCGGCCACTGGGAATGGTGCCGCGCGCGCTCGTGCGGCAGGGCTAGCGTGGTGTGTGTCACACGATAAGAGGGATGGCATGACAACGCAGATGGACGAACTGACGATGGACCAGCGCCTTGCGCGGCTGGAGGCCGTGCAGCAGATCACGGCACTCAAGCACCGGTACCTGCGCGCGTGCGACAACAAGGATCCCGAGGGATTCCGGGCGGCGTTCATCCGGCACGGAGCGACGATCGACTTCGGGCCCATGGGCAGCTTTCCGGACGCCGACGGGATCGCCGCGGTGTATGAGCAGGTGGCGCTGCATAAAAACGACGGCGCGCACACGATCCTCGACATGCACCACGCGGTGCACCCGGACATCGAGATCTCCGGTGCTGACACGGCGCAGGGGCGATGGAGCCTGCGGTTCCGTCAGATCGACCTGACCGCGTCGACGGAGACCGTCGCCGCGATGGAGTATTGGGACCGCTACGTCATCGAGGACGGTGAGTGGAGAATCTCGCACAGTCGGTCGATGCCGCTGTGGTCTCTCACGCGTCCGCTCGGTGAGGTCATGGCGCTCGCCGACAACATGCCGATCACCATCACCGCCCCGTGATCACCGAACCGAACCCTGGAGGAGAACTCATGCCAGATGTGGAACGCGATCGCGTGATCGTGGTGACCGGTGCGAGCCGAGGGGCGGGCAAGGGCATCGCCCTGGGCCTCGCGGGCCCGGGCACGACGATCTACGTGACGGGTCGGACGCAGCGGGAGGGGGACGCGGCCCTGCCGGGCACGGTCGCGGCCACCGCCGAGGAGATCACCGCTCGGGGTGGGGTCGGCATCCCCGTGGTGTGTGATCATGCCGACGACGACCAGGTCGGCGAACTCTTCGAGCGGGTGCGACGGGAGCACGGTCGGCTGGACGTGCTGGTCAACAACGCACTGGTCGTTCACGACGACCTGACCCGGCCCGGCCCGTTCTGGGAGAAGCCGCTCTCGCTCCAGGTCGTCCTGGACGTCGGGACCCGATCGAGCTATGTGGCCAGTTGGTTCGCGGCTCCGCTGCTCGTGGCGGGTGGCGGCGGCCTGGTGGTCAACACCTCATCCTTCGGCGGGCGGTGCTACATGCACGGGCCGGCCTACGGCGCGGGCAAGGCTGCCGTGGACAAGATGGCGCACGACATGGCCCACGATTTCCGCCCGTTCGGGGTGGCCGCGATCTCGTTGTGGATGGGCATGCTCCGGACGGAGCGGACGGAGGCGCTATTCGAGGGCGCCGCCGAGTCGGAGCAATACCAGAGCTTTGTGGCCACCGCGGAGTCCGCCGAGTTCCCCGGCCGCGTGATCGATGCGCTCTTTCGCGACCCGGGATTGATGGAGCGCTCCGGACGGGTGTTGGTGGCCGCCGAACTGGCGGAGGAGTTCGGCCTGCGTGACATCGATGGCAAGCAGCCGCCGTCCCATCGGCCGTTCTTGGGTGCGCCCCCGGAGTTCAGCGAGGCTGTGATCGAGTGAACGCGCCTGTCTCCGGGCGGCGGATTACCTCGACGGGATACCGATACACCTCGGACAGGAGTCCTGCGGCGAGGACGTCATCCGGGCGGCCGCACGCGATGATCTCGCCACCGCCCAGAATCGCGACTCTGTCCGAGTAGGCGGCCGCCAGCCTGAGATCGTGCAGCACCACCACCACGCCGGAGCCGGCCGCGGCGCGGGCCGGCGATCTGCATACGTCGGCGGCGGGATCGCCTACAGTCGCAAGTCCTGACTGTCCCCCACTTGGGCGGGGCGGACCGTTTTCCATGGTGGTAGGTTTCCGCCCATGCTCAAACTCCTCATCGTCCTACTCGTTATCTGGCTGGCCCTCGGCATCATCGGGATTGCCGTCAAGGGCCTGGTCTGGCTCGCGGTCATCGGCGCCGTACTGTTCGTCGTCACCGCCGTGTGGGGTTTCGTCAAGCGAGAGACCCTCAACCGGCGCTGACGCGAAGCCTGATCGTTCGGGCGCTTCTCTGCGAATCTGTCGCGCAGGAGCGCCCGTTCGGCATTTCACAGGCGTGTGCCCCAAGGGATCCCGCGCGCGCCGATCCTCCGGTGGACAACTCGACCACGTATCGGAAGATCGGCGGCAAGACCGATGACGAATGGAGTGGATCATGAGGGTCACTAGTGGTACCGCGGTCACCCTGGCGGCAAGCTTGATGGTCTTGTCAGGCTGCAGCACGGCCGGCGAGGACGCCCCCTCGGTCCCCGCGTCGACGAGCACCGTTCTCGCCACCCAGGAATCCGCTGATCCTGACGCCGGCGCCTCGGGGGAGCGGACACCCGCGGGTCCGGCAGCGTCCTCGGACGGGGGCGTCGACGAGATCCGGGACGGTGAGTGGCAGATCGGCGATGCGGGAACGGTGGAGTTCACCTACGCCGACGGTCGTCTGTCGCTGGGCGCGATCACCGGGGCTGACGGGTGGCAGCATCGGGTCGGCGACGAGCAGGACGACGAGCTCACCGTGCACTTCGCCAACGGTGCCGCGCGGTGGAAGTTCGAGGTCGAGCTCGATTCCGAAGGAATGGAGATCTCGAAGGAGTTCACCCTCACTGATGCGGACGCCGGCATCTTCGAGGTGGGCGACGCTGGCGAAGTCTCGTTCTCCGGTGCGGCCGACGCGGTGACGATGGGCGAGGTGACGCCCCGCGAGGGCTGGACGGTGACCTCGCGGGACGAGTCGTCGAGTTCGGTGGAGATCGAGTTCCGTGACGACTCGGGCGGCAAGGCCGAGTTCGAGGTGGAGAGCGATCACGGTGCTCTCGAGGTGGAGATCAGCCAGAAGCGTCGCGGAGGGACACCGGCCTGACGCCCCCGCCCGCCGGACCGGCTGCGCATGCCACCCTCCGTCTAAGGGTGCGCATATGTGTGATCTGTTAACTGGTTTGGCACACGGTGCGACGGGTGTCTGACATGGGTACGGCGACTTTCGTCCGTCGCCCGTGTGTGCGCGGTCTTCGGCCACGATTACCGCTTCACCGCGGACGCCGAGGTGATGCGCTGGGCTTGCGATCGCGGCTGCGGAGACGGCGGGGAGAAGACGTATTCCAGCGCGGCGGAGGCGGCGCGCTTCGCCCGCGCCTTTGATCGCCGCGACACCCGGGATCCGGGACAACGAGCCCTGCTGATCGGACTGGAGCCACTGCGACTGTGGCGCAGGCCCCCACCCCGAGGCAAAGAGGTCGTCATGAGCTCTCAGAGCGTGGAATTGGGCACGCTCACCATCAAGGTGCCGTCGCGTTTTGACCGGTTGCCGTGGTCGAGGTTCCACTGGCGGGTGGTGCTGGGCCTGGGCGGTGTCTGGGTGTTGGATGGGCTCGAGGTCACGATGGTCGGCAACGTGGCCTCCCGGCCGACCGAAGCCGGGTCGAGAATCGAGCTCGCGCGGGCTGTCCGGCACGTGCCGTACTTCACGGCGATCTGGGCGGTGTCCAACTTCGCGAGGCCGGTGGTGTTGGGTCACTTCTTCGACTCGGTGAGTCGCAAACTCATGATCACGGCGACCTACGTTGGTTCGGGCCTACTGGCCGCCGTTATGGAGGTGGTGATGTTGACCGGGTCGGACAGTCTGTGGTTGTTCGAATTCTGCTTGTCGTGACCTTCTTCATCGCCTCTGCGGGGGGCCAACGCCGCCTATTTGACTTCCCCCATGGAGACCCGCGCGTTGGCGATCGCGTTCTTCTACGCGATCGGAACCGCGGTTGGAGGGATCAGTGGCTCGCTGTTGTTCGACAATCTCGTCAAGTCCGGGGACCGAGCTCCGGTGTCCATCGCGTTGTTCGTGGGTACCGGTGTGATCACGCTTGTCGGCGTGATCGAGGTGTTCTTCGGCGTGAAGGCGGAGCGGGCGAATCTGGAGGACATCGCGATGCCACTGACCGCCGCGGACGCCGAGAAGAACTGGGTGTTCCGCTGACCGGGAGTTCGGGACGAGGGCGGCCCTGACGGCGGCGAGAATGTCACGCACCGGTTCCGAATCCCGCACCGGGCCCTCGATCCTGGAGTACTGATGAACAACGTTGACGTCCAATTCGCAGATATCCGTGGGGGCCGTCTCGGATTCCGTGACCTCGGCAATCCTGATGGCCGGCCAGTGCTGTTCCTGCACGGCTCGGGGCCGGGGGTCACGGGCTGGCGGAACTACTCGGAGTCCGTCGGGGCCTTCGCTGACGAGTTCCGCTGCATCGTTCTGGAGTTTCCCGGCTTCGGTATCAGTGACGTGCGCGGCGGCCACCCCGTGGTCGACGCCCGGAACAGTTGCGTGGAGATCCTCGACCACCTGGGTATCGGCAGGGCGAGCATCGTGGGGAACTCGATGGGCGGCATCGTCGGCGCCGGCCTGGCGGCCAAGCAGCCCGACCGCGTGGATCGACTCGTTTGCATCGGCGGCGTGGGCACCACGTTGTTCAGCCCGGGCCCGGCGGAGGGGATCCGACTGCTTATGGACTTTCTGGCCGAGCCGGACAAGCCGGCGCTGCGCCGGTGGCTGCGGTCGATGGTCTACGACCAGACGTTGGTCACCGAGCAGCTGTTGGAAGAGCGGTGGGCGCAGGTCAACGAGCCGGGCGTGATCGAGTCGATGAAGTCCCTCTACAACCCGGCGGCGATCGCCAAGGTCGCCCGCGGCGAGGTCTCGTTTGATCTAGCCGACGTCACCGCGCCGACGCTGCTGTTCTGGGGCCGCGACGATCGCGTCTCCCCTGTGGACATGTCGATCATGCCGATGCGCCTCATGCCGGACTCGGAGGTGCACATTCTGCCGAACTGCGGGCACTGGGTGATGATCGAGCAGAAGGACGCCTTCGAGCGGCAGGCGCGGGAGTTCCTGCT
>DWWP01000012.1 GCA_019119635.1 Candidatus Dietzia intestinipullorum | reverse complement strand
GCGTGCCGCATCACCGGCAACCCGGTCTCCACCGCCTCGGCCAACACCTCCTCGCGATACGGTGCCAGCGCCGCGAAGAGCCGGCTGTTGCGGGCGAAGGCCTCGATCTCGTCGGGGTCGTAGACCTGCCTGTTCTCCGCGGGCCGGTTGCCCTCATGACTGCGGAACAGGGGACCGAACGCAGCGTACTCGCCCCACCGTGCCAGGAGTTCCTCGCCGCGGACGTAGTTCTTGACCACCGCGTCGATCGACGTGTAGCCACCGATGTCGGAGTGCACGACCGGCCAGCCTGACACCCCCGCCGACAGCGTCCCGAGCAGCGACGAGGCCATCCCGTCGTCGGCCGACCACGTGACCATCTGATCGCCGTTCCAGAACGCCGGCGTCTGCGAGGCCATGCCGTGGGTGCCGGCCCGGAACCAGGTCACGCAGTCCGGCCGCCCGGCCTGTTCGCAGCCCTGCCGCACGGTCTGCGCCCACAGCCGCGGGTACGCGTTGTGCACGGTCGCGGCGTCGCCGTCGTGCAGCACCGCGTCCATGGGCAGTGCCTCACCGAAGTCGGCCATGAACCCGTCCACCCCGTGCGCGAGCACCTCCTCGGCGATCACGGTCGCCATCCAGTCCTGCGCCGCCGGCTCGGTCAGATCCACGAGCGAGGCGTCGAACTGACCCTGGTCGATCATGTACGGCCCGCCGTCGGGGTGCTCGACCAGGAATCCGGCGTCGCGGGCCTCGGCCCACAGGTTCCGGATGCCCGGGTCGTCCTTGGGCGCGGCGTCGACGAGGAACGGGTTGACGTAGGTGGTGGTGCGGATGCCGCGGTCGTCCAGGTCGGACACCAACTGCTCCCAGCCGGGATACCGCTGCTCGTCGAGCTGCCACGTCCACCACAGGCGGTCGCCGAAGTCGGTGGTCCGGCGTCCCGTCCAGTCCTGGAGCCACACTCCGGCCACCTCGGTCCCGGCGCGTTCGAGGTCGTCCACCACGCTTCGGACGCTTTCCGTGCCGCCCTGGATCCCGACGATCGCCCCCTCCTGCGTCCAGCCCGCGAGCGGCGGCCGGTCGACGCCGGCGTGCTGCTTCTGCAGCAGCTCTACAGGCGTATCAGCCCGCGTGAGTTGGATCCGCATCTCCGGCGACCACACATCGAGCCCCACCTGCCCGGGCTCGCGGGTATCGGCGATCGCGAACGAGGAACTCGACTCGACCCGCGGGTCCAACCGCAGCCCCTGCAGGTCATCTGTGACGTAGGTCGGCCACGTCGCATACGTCATGGCATGCGTGCCGCCCGCGCCGTGGTTGGTCACATTGGCCAGAAAGGTCAGCGGCTGCTCGCCCCTGCCGACCCCCTGCTCGCGAACGACGATCGGAATCAGTCTGCCGTCCAGGTCGAAGTCGTCGAACTGCTCACCGAATCCGTGGACGCCGGCGCCTTCTGTGCGCGCGCTCGTCCAGTGGATGACGTCCGGGCGAGTGGCCGCCTCGTCGTCGTCCTCTGGTGAGCCGGAACCCACGCCCACGTCGACACTCACGCCGCCCTCTGGTTGTGGCGCGAAACTGACCACGTACGGGAGTTCACCTGCGGCGTCGCCGGTGAGGACGCCGGTCAGTGTCAGCGAGTCGGGGGACGCCTCGACGTCGGTGAGTCGCTGCGCGTCCCACGTGGCGGAGTGTGCGACGTCGGGCCAGAAGTAGCCGCGATGTTCCTGCCAGTCCACGTCGCCGCTGGCCGCGGCGAGGAACGCGACGCCGGGACTGCTCGCCCAGATCGTGCCGCCCGGCGACTCCAGGCGGACCTGATTGTCGACGACGACGAGGGTGTCCCCGCCGAGTGGATAATCGCCTGTGGCGGCGCTGTCAGCGGTGAAGCCGCCGGGCTGGATGACCGCGAGCTGATCGCGCGGGACCTGCGACCAGGCGACGCCCACGACCGCCGTGGTGATCAGCACGAGCACCGCGAGCGTGGCGCCGACGCCGATGCCGACGCGCTTGAGTGTGATGAACGACACACTTCCGACTATAGGGGCGGGTGGCCTCAGGTGAGGCGTGAATCCTGTCCGAGTCTCAGGGTCCGGTGGGGCGCGGAATGCGCGATCCGCATCGAGCAGACGTGCGGCAACCGCTCGCCTCGTCGTCGTCATACTCTTCGTCGGTCGGGCACGCCCGTACGGTGACGGGGAGTGACCACCTGAGGAGAGAGGCGTTCGTGAAGCTGTCCATCGTCGACCTGGGGACCGTGGCGCCCGGGACCACCGAGGCGGAGGCGCTGTCGGACGCGCTGGAGACCGCGCGGCACGCCGAGGCCGCCGGATACCACCGCATCTGGTTTGCCGAGCACCACCTGAGCCGGTCGGGGGCGTCGCATCACCCGGAACTGCTCATCGCCGCGGCCGCGATGCAGACGTCGCGGATCCGGCTGGGGTCGGGCGCCGTACTGATGAATGACTACAGCCCGTTCAAGGTGGCCGAGATGTTCACCCAGCTCGAGGCCATGGCGCCCGGGCGCATAGACCTCGGCATGGGACGCGCGACCGCCGGGCCGGTGATCGACCTGGCACTGCAGCAGAACCGGGAACACCCGGCGCAGGTGGATCATCAGCAACAGGTGCTCGAGACGCTGGCATGGCTGTACGGTGCGTTCCCCGACGACCACCCGTTCGCTGGCAATGTCCTGAGCCCGGATGGCGGGGCGCCGCCGCAGACGTGGCTGCTGGGGTCGAGCCCGAACGGGTCCGCGCTGGCCGCGGGATTGGGAATCGGCTACACGTTCGCCGGGTTCATCAACCCGGGCGGAGCGGCGCCGGCGTTGCGGAACTATCGCGAGCAGTTCCGGCCGCAGGGCTTCGGGCTGGAGACTCCGCGGGCGATCCTGTCGGTGAACGTGACGGTGGGGGAGACCGACGCCGAAGGGCTGCGGCTGGCCAACTCGCCCAAGGGGTTCTACTCGCGGCTGCGGCGGGCCGGGCGCGCGGCGGGGCAGGTGACGGTGCCGGCGCCGGACGAGGTCGCGCACGAGCTCTCGGCGGACGAGCGGGACGAGCCGACGAGCATTGTCGACGGCCGCTGGCCGAGATTCGTCGCCGGCGGACCCGATCGGGTGCGGGCCACGCTCGAGCAGATGATGGACGTTAGCGGCGCCGACGAGCTGATGGTCCAGGACCTGATCGCGGATCCAGAGGCGCGCCGGCGCTCGCACGCCCTGCTGGCGGAGGCGTTCGGGGCGGCGCGCAGGGGCTGATCGGCGGGGGCGGCCGCGGGCGATCGCTGGGGTCGGTCGCTGCGGTTGAACCCACCCGGACGCTGCGTAGCGTGGAGCCATGACCGATCCTGACCGGAACAGCGACCCCGACGCCGAGACCCTGGGCGCCTCGACCCCGGAGCGCGGCGCCACCGACGGCTCATCGGTGCAGCGTGACCCGGACGACTGGGTGACCGGGGACGAGCCCATGACTCAGGCGCAGAAGAGTTACCTCGACACGCTGGCGCGCGAAGCCGGCGAAGAACTCCCGGCGACCCTCACCAAGGCCGAGGCGTCCGAACACATCGACCGCCTCCAGGGCGGTAACCCGCGGACCAGCTGACCCGGGGCGTCACGCCTCCGGCGCTGTTGCTGTGGGGACGGACTCGTGGAGGTGCACCGGATCGCCCTCGGTGATCGTTCCCGGCCTGACCACCCGCAGGTAGACGCCCAGGTTCATCCCGGTGTTCGTGGCGAGCGAGCGCAGGATCGCCCGGTCGTGGGGGAGTTCCGCCTGCGGCAGCCCCACCATCACGCAGCGCGAGATCGGCATCACCACCTCGCAGACGACCTCCCCGATGTGCAGCCGATGGCCCACCCAGTCGAACTCCGGGAGGGCACCGGCGCCTGAGTCGGGAGCGGCGCCGGGGTCGGTCTCCAGGATGATGTTCTTACGGAACCTCCGCGGCTCGATCGCCGAATCCGGGACGGTATCCTGCACCGTGGACATCGCGGACGTGGTGAGCAGCGACAGCGGCAGGGCGTCGAAGTAGGTGCCGCGCGGCGTCGCGTACGTCGCGAGCTCGGCCAGGACGTCGTCCGGCAGGGTCGAGAACTCGGGAAGCGGATCGTCCGGCCCCAGATCGAGCTGCTCCCGGATGTCCTGCATGCTCACCCTGGCCCGCAGGTAGTGCTCGTGATGGTCCTGCGGCTGGCGCGGCCACAGCGTCACCTCGCGCCCCAGCGCAGCGGACAGAGCCTCGTGGATGCGGTCGTCGTCGCTGCGAATCGCCGAGCCGTCCGGGAACGTGATCTCGACCGTGGGCGTCGAGTCGTCCCGGGGCTCGGCGAGGTAGCGGGCGTGGAATTGCAGCAGTGAGGTGGGCGGAGAGGACGGAGCGACGGCTGAGGCCGGACGCGGGCAGCGAGGAGGGGCGGCGCTCTGACTGAGACATTGGTGAGTCCTTCATCCGGGGTCGGGTGGGGCGCCCTGTGCCGGAGAAGTACGCTCGACCAGCGCGTTGCGCCCACGATGTAACGTACCTCACATCGCGCCCGGTGAGAATGGACTTATCGAATCAGGGTCGCGTGAGAGGCGCCTACGCCACCGGCATCGGCGGCGCCGGCGCGTGCGTCACGTCGGTGTGGCCGGTACGCAGGTACTCGACCACGGCATCGTCGACCACCTGGTTCCCCTTGGCCACCTGCCCGTGGTCGCCACCCTCGACGGTGATCATGTGCGCCCCCATGCGATCGGCCAGCGCGCGAGCACCGTGCAGCGGCGTCTGCGGGTCGTCGACCGAGTTGATGAGCAGCGGCGCGGTCTCCAACGCGTCACCGCTCAGCTCGACGGGCGTCGTGACCGGCGGCGCGCCCGCGCAGGCGGCACCCGAGCTGAACATCAGTCCGGTCGC
>DWWP01000011.1 GCA_019119635.1 Candidatus Dietzia intestinipullorum | reverse complement strand
CCCGGTAGGCCACCGCGAGGGCGTCCCGCCGGGCCCCGTCCGCGCGCTCGGCCCACCAGCGGGCCTGCTCGGCGATGATGTCGCCGGCGCCACGGAACGCCTCGGCCGGATCCGTCGGCAGATCGGCGTCGGTCCACAGCCTTGCGAGGTCCTCGCGCGCCGAGGCCCACCGGTCGTCGAGCAGGAGGGCGCGTCCGGCGTCGAAGGCCGGGGCCACCACGCGGCGCCAGTCGGAGCCCAGCTCGGCGGCCACCAGGTCGGCCAGTTCGGTGTCCGGGTCGGCCTCGGCGAGGAGGTCGACGGACTCGGGGTCGAGGTGACCGAGGCGCGTGAGCAGACCGCGGGCGGCCTGTGCCAGGACACCGTCGGGTCCGGTGATCTCGTCGGCGAACTCGTCGAGCGCCGCGGAGTCGACGACCCCGCTGCCACCGGCACCGGAGTCCGGCATGGCCACGGCCACACCGTTGGCGGCGCCCACCGCCCGGACGGCGTCGTCGATGAGCGCGTCCAGTCCGGCCACGTCCTTGACACCGGAGGCGTCCAGCGTGGCGAGGTCGCCGCCGCGGATGGAGGCGCCGTCGCGGGTGCCCAGGGCGATCTCGGCGGTCACGTGCCGGGCCCAGCCGTTGCCGAGCTCCCACGGGCCGCTCACCCGCTCGGTGATGTACGAGGCCCGCTTGCCGGTCCGGCCGAGGACCGCACGCAGCGACTCCCCGACCGCGTCGGACAGGACCGGCCCGAACGGCGCGTAGCCGCGGGCCAGGCGCGAGACCTGATCGGCGAGCGTCGGGAAGTCGGCCTCGGCCGCGCCGTCGATCGCACCCAGGCCCAGCTCGGTGCCCAGGTCCAGCAGCAGCTGGTTGCGGCGGGAGGAGACGCCGTCGCACAGCGTCTCGATCGAGTCGCTCGCCACGATCTGCTCGGGACGGACCTTGGTGCGCAGCGCCACCAGGATGCGGGTGGCCTCGGCGGCGCCGAACTCCAGATCGTCCGGGCGGGGTACACCGGGTGCGGCGGTCGCGGCGGGCGCCGCGTCTGATCGGTCCGCACCGGCCGTGCCGGGGGTGTTGACGGCCGGTGCGGGGTCTGTGGGGGCTGCCTCGTCGGCAGCCGGGGATGCGGAGGCGGCGTCAGCGGTCGTCGGGGGGACGTCCGCCTCGTCGTCGTCGACGCTGGGCGGCAGGGTGCCGTACAACGTCGCCGAGTCGCGCTCCACGTTGAGCACCCGGGCGCGGGGCCCGCGGTGCGTGGGCAGGTCGAGGGTCTTGGCGGCGAGGTTCGCCACCGTCGGAGCGTTGGACACGCCGACCTCGACAAAGCTCTCGATACCGAGACCACCGCGCTCTACGGGTGTAAAGAGCAGTTCCTGGGTCTCGATCCATCGGACCGGGCTCGCGAACTGCCAGGCCAGCAGCTCCACCAGCAGCAGGCGTCCCAGTCGCGTGGGCGTGGCGACCCAGGCGTCCCAGTCCGCCAGGACCTCGGTCAGGGCCTCGGCGGGCACCAGGTCGGCGATCTCCTGCACGAAGTCGCGGTCGAGGCTGAACACGCGCGGCACGAGGTTCGGGATGTACCGCCCCACCAGCACCGAGATGTCGATGTCGTGCGGGATCAGCGCGTCGAGGGTGGCCCGGAAGTCCGGGACGCCGCCGCGCAGCACGGTGGAGTGGAACGGCACGTCGATGCCGGGCACCATGATGAAGGCGTTCTTGCCGCCCGAGACCTCGAGCTCGGCCTGCACCGCCCTCTCGAGCGCCTCGCAGCCGGCGACGGTGCCGGCCAGGGCGTACTGCGAGCCCGCGAGGTTGTAGTTGACGATCTCGATGAACTCACCCGAGTCCTCGGCGACCCGGGCGACCCAGTCGACCACGTCGGCGTCGGCGATCCCCATCTGGGACGGGCGGATCGCGGCCATGCGGTAGTCCGACCGGCCGTGGGCGTCGCGCGGGACCAGCTGGTGCATGGTCGACCCGCGCTGGAACACGATCTCCAGCAGCGGCTCGAGCTCGAGCACGCCGGAGATGGCGGCCAGGGCGTCGTACTCGCCGATCGAGTGGCCGGCGAAGTAGGCGTCCGGGAGGAACAGGCCGTCGGCCTCGAGCTCGGCGCGCTGTGCCACCGCGAGGCACGCCATGGCCACCTGGGTGAACTGCGTCAGGTAGAGGACGCCGTCCGGGTGCCGGTGCACGGTGCCGCGCACGGTCACCTCGGTGGGGTTCTCGCGGACGAGCGCCAGGATCGAGAACCCGAGGGCGGAGCGCGTGTGGGCGTCGGCGCGGTCCCAGATCTCGCGGGCGGCCGGGCAGCGGGTGCGGCCCTCCATGCCCATGCCCTTGGCCTGGATGCCCTGACCGGGGAAGGCGTAGACGGTGCGCGGCGCCTGCGTCAGCGCGGTGGCGGCCATGACGGTGGCGCCGTCGACGGTGCACGTGACCTCGAGGACCTCGCCCCCGGCATGGCGTCCGGTCTGGACCGCGTGCACGCTGATCCTGTCGCCCGGGCGGACGGGGGCGAGCATTCGGGCGGTCCAGCCCGCCAGCCGCAGGGCCGGGGTGTCGCCGTCGGAGGACTGCACCGCGTGCTGGGCGGCGGCCGAGAGCCACATGCCGTGGACGATCACGCCGCCCAGGCCGGCCAGCTCGGCCGCGGTGCTCGAGACGTGGATCGGGTTGTGGTCGCCGGAGACCAGCGCGAACGCGGTCATGTCATGGGGCGCGGTCAGCGTGGTCGAGACCCGCTTCTGCCGCGTGGTCTCGGCCGGGGTGATCGTCTCCCCAGCCCCGTCGACGAGTGCGCCACCCGCCGGGCGGGGCTCGCCCAGCTCGGCGCGCCCCGTGCGGCCGCGGATGGCGAACCGCTCGGTGAGCGTGCACAGCGGGGTCTCGGCGCCGTTGTCGTCGGCGACGGCGACCTCGACGGTCACCTCGACCACGCGGCCCAGGTCGGTGTCGCGCACATCGCCGGACCGGGCGACGACGACGAGGTCCGCGGCCGCCGTCGGCACCGCGGAGTGCAGGCGGACGCCGTGGTCCAGGTGCACCAGGTCGAGCAGGCCCTCGACCACGGTGCCGGTCCCGCCGGGTCGGCGGGCGGCGCCGAGGGCGGCGAACACGGCGGGCCAGGCGGCGCCGACGAGCGCGTCCGGGACGCCGGCCGAGGCGATGACGTCGGTGGGCAGGCTGCCGGCGGTCACGCCGGTGTGGTCCGAGACGAGCGTGGGCTCGAAGGCGAAGCGGGACGTGGCGACGCCGCCCGAGACCTCGGGGAGCTCGGCGATCTCCGTGCCGCCCGCGCCGCCGCGCCCCACTCCGGCGGCCGTGCGCAGGAGCGTCCGCATGGCGGCCTCGGCGTCGGCGTCGGTGACGACCGGCGCGGCGCCCGTGGCCACGTCGGAGCCCAGGGTGAGGGTGATGACCAGCTCGGCCGGGCCGATCGGCAGCCGGAGGTCGACCGTCGCACCGTCGGCGGACGGGGTGAGCACCGCGCCGGAGACCGGGTGACGGCCCACGCCGTCAGCGTCGATCTCCCAGGCGTGGAGCACGCCGAGCCGGTGGACGGGGCTGACGACCAGCCGGCCGGCCCACTCGACGTCGGGGGCGTTGAGGACGTCGGCGACCGGACCGCGGGCGGTGGTGACCGTGCCGCGGCGGCGACCGCTCACGGCCTCGACGCCCGGCAGGTAGTCGCGCAGGCGCTCGGCCGCGGCCGCCTCGAACCGGTCGAGCAGCTCCCCGACCGGCTCGTCGGCGCGGGTGATCCCGGCGACCGAGGTCGTGCCGGGGATCACGCAGACCGCGTCGGCGTCGTACCGGGAGTCGTGAGCCTGCCAGAGGGAGTCCGAGCGCCACCACCGGCGCACGTCGCCGTCGATGACGGGGACGAACGGCACGGGCTTGCCCGGCAGCGAGCAGATGTCGAGGAACTCGACGGCGTCCGCCGGGTGCAGCGTCGCGGTGGCCAGCTCGGGGTAGCGGGCGGCCAGCGCGTCGATCACCTCGGAGGGGCGTTCCATCCGCGCCGCGTCCGGGAACGCCGACCGGATGATGCCGGAGTCGACGGGGTCCAGGCGCGCCTCGGTGCGCTGGACCATGCGGTGGAAGCGCTCGCGGATGGTGGGGTCGAGCCACACCGAGCGCGTGCAGTCGCGGACGTCGTCGACCAGGTCGCCGCCCAGATCGAAGGAGCCGGCGCGGCGGGTGTCGGCCTGCGCGTGGCTGCCGTCGGGCCCCGCGCCCGGGGCCAGGCCGAGCTCGGCGAAGCGGCGGAGCCAGGTGGCGTACGTCATGGAGTCGAGGTCGCCGAAGTACGGCTTGGCCGTGCCGTTGATCGCGGCGATGATCTCGTCCCGGCGCGCGGCCACGGCGTCGGCGTCGCCGGCGACCTCGTCCAGCAAGCGGCCGGTGCGGGCGGCCGTGTTGTCGATCTCGTGGATGTCCGCGCCGAGCTGGCTGCGGCCGGAGGCCATCCCGCCCTCCGCGCCGCCGGCGGCCACCCAGTGGTCCACGCCGACGGTGTCCACCAAGAGCTGCTTGACCTGCGGGCTCGTGGTGGCCTCGAGGGTGGCCATCGCGGCGGTGCCCACGAGGATGCCGTCCACGGGCATGGCCGGGTAACCGTGGGCGTTCGCCCAGGAGCCGGTGAGATAGTCGGCGGCCCGCTCGGGCGTGCCGATGCCGCCGCCCACGCACAGCACCACGTTGGGGCGGTCACGGAGCATCGGGTACGTGGCCAGCAGGAGATCGTCGAGGTCCTCCCACGAGTGGTGTCCGCCGGCGCGCCCACCCTCGACCTGGACGATCACGGGCATGTGCGGCACCTCGGCGGCGATCCGCACCACCTGGCGGATCTGGGAGACGGTGCCCGGCTTGAAGCTCACGTGCCGCAGCCCGGCCTCCGTGAGCTCCTCGATGAGCGCCACCGATTCGTCGAGCTCGGGGATGCCGGCGGTGACGATCACGCCGTCGAAGGCGATTCCGGCGGCGCGGGCCCGCTGCACGAGCCGCTTGCCTCCGACCTGCATCTTCCACAGGTACGGGTCGAGGAAGAGGGAGTTGAACTGCGCGGAGCGGCCCGGCTCGAGCAGCTCGGTCAGACGCTCGGTGTTCTCGGCGAAGATGTCCTCGGAGACCTGGCCGCCGCCCGCGAGCTCGGCCCAGTGCCCGGCGTTGGCCGCCGCGGCGACGATCTCCGGGTCGACCGTGGTGGGGGTCATGCCCGCGAGCAGGATCGGCGAGGTGCCGGTGAGGCGGGTGAACGAGGTCTCCACGTGGACGCTGCCGTCGGGCAGGGAGATCAGCTGCGGCTGGTACGCGGTCCACGGGCGCTCGACCATCGGGGCCGCTCCCGGGGTGAAGAGGTTGCGCAGTCCGCCACGGGTGGCTGCGGCGACCACGCCGACCCCCTGGCCGCGCAGGACCGACCGGTTGAGACGGGTCAGGGCCTCGCCCGGTCCCATGTCGAGGAGCCATTCGGCGCCGGAGTGCAGGGCCTGGGCCATCTCGTCGACCCAGTCGACCGGCTCGACGAGGACCAGGCGGGCCAGCGAGGCGGCACGCTCGGCGTCGAGCCCGCAGCGCGCGGCCCAGTCGCGGACGATGTCGACAGCCGGTGCCATCGCCGGGTGGTGGAAGCCGACCTCCACGTCGAGCGGGTCGAAGACCGGGGCGAAGACCTCGCCGCCGGTGAGCTTGGCCTCGCGACGACGACGTGACTCCGATTCGAGCTCGGCGCAGTGGCGGCGCAGCTCGTCGAGATCCTCGGGGCGTCCCACCACGACGTGGCGGCGCTGGGCGTTCCGGATGGACACGGCCGGCCGCAACGCGGGGTCGGCCTCCGAGAACAGCTGGTCGACGGTCGCCTCGAGCGCGTCCCCGTCGATGTCGGACACGCCGACCATCGGGCTGTCCGCGCCGCGGCGGAACAGTCCGGTCCGGCGGCCGACCAGCGTGGCGGCGGCGCCGATGAGCTCGCCGACCGCGAGCAGCCGGTCGTCGATCGAGCCGAAGGTCTCGACGGACTCCACCGCGAGCACACCCTGCGAGTGCCCGACCACGGACGCGGGGACGGTGGTGTTGACGTCGAGTCCCTCCGCGGCGAGCGCCCGGGTCGCGCCCATCTGGGCGAGCAGCACGGCCGGCAGCGAGACCGCGGCCGCGGACAGGGAGGCCTCGTCGGGCAGGTCGCTGCCCTCGTCCTCACCCGTGGTGGTGTTGGCCCACTCGATGGGCCGGAAACCGTGGGTCCGGACCACGGCGATCTCGTCGTGGACGGGCTCGGTGATCGCGACCGAGGCGTCGACCAGTCGCTGGAGTTCGGGGCCGATCCCCGTGCCGTCGATGAGGTCGCTCAGTGCGTCGCGCCAGGCGATCCCCTGGCCGCCGAAGGCGAGGGCGAACGCGGCGTCCTCGCGCAGGTCGTCCGCGAGCGAGCGGGCGGGGCGCGAGGCCGCGGCGAATCCGGTCTCGTACGGGCGGGGCGACAGGTCGCGGTCGTCGATCGTCACGTGAAGGGCTCCTTGAAACATCGGCAGGGGCATCGGCATTCGGACTCGGCTGGTCCGGCGATGGCACGAGATTGCCACACAAACCTGAGGAGCACCTCACCTATGCGGCGCCGACCCGGGCGGGGCCGACCCTCGGGAACGGGCGTGTCGCGTGAGGCTCGTCACAATCCAGACATGATGCAACCCTCATATCCACAGGTGAGGACCACCTCAGGTCTCGTGGGCACGCCGTTATCTAATCGTTATCTAAAACTCAGGCCCCGGCGCCCCCGGAAGGCGTGTCGGACACCCCCACGCGGCGCGTCCGGAGACCCCCGGAAGGCGTGTCGGACGCCCCTCGCGGCGCCCTGTCCGGCGCCTCATCGCGCCGTGGGGCATAGCCACTACGGGATCCGGACGGATCGGCTCGCTCTCTCGCCCTCGGCTGGACCTCCCGCCCTGCACTTGCGCTGCGTCTGTGGTCCATTCCGCCAGCACGCCCCCCACCGGGGTGCGCATTCCGCCAGCGCACCCGCTCGGCGGGATGCCCGGCGACCGGCGTCCGGGGGCGGGGGCGGCCGGGGGCAGGCCCGGTCAGGCGCCGCAGCGCAGGGCGGACATCTGCTCGGCGTCGAGCCCCTCCGTCGGGCACAGATCCGCGGTCAGCCGGTCCGCGCCCGAGGTCCACTCGACGTGTGCCGTCCGCACCTCGTCGCCGAATGTCATGGTCACCAGGCCACCGACGCCCGGCTGCTCGGCAGGCGCGAGCGCGCCCGCCCCGATCTGCTCGATGCCGGTGACCTCGGCGACCGTCGCGGGCCCCGGGGCGGGGATCAGGCTCAACTGGATCCTCGTGCCGTCGAAGGCGCCGAGCCATGCGGCGAGCTCGCCGGTGCCGTCGTCCCGGAGCTCGAGCGTGTAGCCGTGGGAGAACCAGCTGCCCGTCTCGTCCGCCAGCTCGGCCGGCGACGGCGCGGGGGCCGGCGCGGGCGCCGGCGCGGCGTCCGGCACGGCAGGCGCCGCGCCGATCGGCGCGGCGGCCACGCTCACGGCGCCGGTCATCGAGGCGGCGAGCACCGCCGCGGCGAACACTCGACCCGCCCTGCGACCTGCGCTGTTACCGCTCATGGCGTCACCATATCCCCGGCGGTCACGCGTTTCGATGCAGAACTTGCGTCGATATGGTCACCAAATGGCAACTCACCGACTAAAAGTAGGGGTTCGTCGGCAGGGCACTTAGAATTCGCCCGTGAATCGTCAGAGAAAATCCTGTGACGACACGAGCACCAGTCGGACAAGGAGCAGTCCATGACCCCACCCCCCACCAAGGACACGAGGATACGGGGCAGGTTCTCCGGCCGCTCGGTCTTCGTGTTCGCCGCGATCGGCTCCGCCGTCGGGCTCGGCAACATCTGGCGTTTCCCCTTTGTCGCACACGAGAGCGGCGGCGGCGCCTTCCTGATCCCCTACCTGGTCGCGCTACTGTCCGCCGGCATCCCGCTGCTGTTCTTCGACTACGCGATCGGCCACCGCTACCGGGGCTCGGCACCACTGAGCTTCCGGCGCATGAGCCGGGTCGCGGAGCCCATCGGCTGGATCCAGGTCCTGGTCTCCTTCGTGATCGCCGTCTACTACGCGGCGATCCTCGCCTGGGCCGCCTGTTACGCGTGGTTCTCCATCGATGAACGATGGGGCGAGACCTACGAGGAGACCGCCTCGTTCTTCTCCGAGGACTTCCTCCGGGCCGGGAGCGGGTTCGGGCTCGACTTCGTCCCCGGCATCACGATCGTGCTGGTGGCCGTGTGGCTGATCACGCTCGGCATCCTGCTCGCGGGTGTGCAGAAGGGCATCGGGCGCACCGCGCTGATCTTCATCCCGCTGCTGGTCGTGCTCTTCGCCGCGCTCGTCATCCGCTCCCTGTTCCTCGAGGGCGCCATGGACGGCCTCAACACCTTCTTCACGCCGGACTGGGGCATGCTCACCGATCCGGGCGTGTGGATCGCGGCCTACGGGCAGATCTTCTTCTCGCTCTCGGTGGGCTTCGGCATCATGCTGACCTACGCGTCCTACCTCAAGCGCAAGTCCAACATCACCAGCTCCGGCATGGTCGTCGGCTTCTCCAACTCCGCGTTCGAGGTGCTCGCGGGCATCGGCGTCTTCGCCACCCTCGGGTTCCTCGTCTCGTCCCCCGCGGGCGCCGGATGGGACGACGTCAGCGGCGGGCCGGGCCTGGCATTCATCGCGTTCCCGGCGCTGGTCTCGCAGATGCCGGGCGGCCCCGTCTGGGGCGTCGTATTCTTCGCCTGCCTCATCCTCGCCGGACTGACCTCGATGATCTCGATCGTCGAGGTGGTCATCTCGTCCTTCCAGGACAAGGTCGGCGTCTCGCGGACCGTGGCCACCATGGCCATCGGCGTCCCGATGGCGGTGGTGTCGATCCTGCTCATGCCCACGGAACAGGGCCTGCAGAACCTCGACATCCTCGACAAGTTCGCCAACAGCATCGGCATCGTCGGCGTCGCGCTGATCGCGCTCATCGTGGTGATGTTCGTGCTGCGCAAGGCCCCGACGCTGCGCGACCACCTCAACTCGGTGTCCTCCTTCAAGGCGGGCCCGATCTGGATCCTGTGCCTGGCCGTCATCACGCCGATCGTCCTGGCCTACTCGCTGATCATGGAGATCATCTCCCTCATCAACGAGCCCTACGAGGGCTACGAGACGTCGGTGATCGGCGTCTGGGGCTGGGGCATGATCGGGGCGATCCTCGTGCTCTCGGTGATCCTGTCGCTCCTACCCTGGCGTGGGCGCCGCCACCTCGACGGGCCCCCGCCGGAGGACGACGACCCCAGCGATCTCGACGCCGATGCGCGCGTCACGCCCGCAGCCCGCGCCGCCACCGGATCCGGCACACCGGACGGGTCCGCCGACACGACCGAGGAGGCCTGAGCCATGGACGCTCCGGCGATCATCATGATGGTGCTGTTCCTGCTCGTGATCTGGGGCGGACTCGCCCTGAGCATCCGGCACTTCCTGACCCACCCCGACGACCCGACCGAGGAGGCGACCCCGCCTGTTCAGGGAGGCTGACCCGGCTCCCGCCTCCCACCTCACGCCTCCCGCATCGCCAGCGCGGCCCCGGCCCCCTCTTCCCGAGGGCCGGGGCCGCTCTCGTCGATGCGAGGGGCCGCCGCATGGCCCGATCCACCCTCGAACTATGATTCAGATCACACAATGAACTGTCGGGGGATGACGGTCCAGGCCGGCGTGCTCGCGGCGCTCGACCCGGTCGCGCCCCCGCCCGGCGCCAACGACTGGGACTGCGTACCCACCCCGGAACGGCCCCACCCCGTGGTCCTAGTCAACCCGACATTCACCACGCAGGCCCTGGCCTGGCAGGCCGGCGCGCCCCTGCTCAGCAACGCCGGGCACTGCGTGTTCACGTTCAACTACAGCAACGTGACGGACAACCCGCACTTCCCCGCCCAGGCGATAGGCGACATTCCGACCGCAGCGCACGCGCTCTGCGGCATGGTCGACCGCGTCCTGGCCGCCACCGGCGCGGACGAGGTGAATCTGGTCGGCCACTCCCAGGGCGGCGGCATCACGCCCGACTACTACCTCACCCAGCTCGGCGGGGCGGAGAAGGTCCACACCAAGGTGGGCATCTCACCGTCGACGGGCACCACGCTCAGCACGCTCGCGTGGTTCCGGTCCCTCATCCCGGTCCTCGGGCCGCACGTGTACGGCAGCATCGAGGACACCACGCCGGGGCTGACCCAGCAGGTCTACGACTCGGACATCGCCCGGCAGGTCTACCCCGACGGTGCCGCCGGGACCCCGGGCGTCGAGGTGCACGCCATCATCAGCGAGCACGACCAGGTCGTCACGCCCTTCGTCCGGCAGTTCTACTCGGGCCCCGACGTGACCAACACCCTGATTCAGGAGAACTGCGCGGTCGATCGCTCCGAGCACATAGCCACGCTGTACAGCGAGCGCTCGCTCCGGTCCGCCCTCAACGCCATCGAGCCGGGGGACCCCGCGCCCGTGGAGTGCTTCCCGGTCGCGCCGTTCGCGCCCTGGGTCACGTAGGTCGGAACCGGCGGGCCCTGCGACCGGGGCCCTGCGACGGGGCCGTCTTGTCCTCCCGATGTGGTGCGCCCGGGGAGACTTGAACTCCCACGTCCGTAGACACTGGAACCTAAACCCAGTACACCACCTCTGTTGCGGGCGTTTGCCCAGGTCAGCGGATGCGGCCTGTAACAGAGGTGGGGCGGGGTGACACGAGGGGACTGCTGCACGGATAGGTGACATCTGATCTGTGGTGCCGAGAAGCACCGCTGGAAGGATGTGCACTGTGCCGAAGCCGTATCCCAAGGAGTTCCGCGACGACGTTGTCCGCGTCGCGAGGAGCCGTGAGCCGGGAGTTCACCTCAAGCAGATCGCTGCCGACTTCGGTATGAGCGTGTCGTGCCTGACGAACTGGATGAAGACCGCCGACGTCGAGGACGGCGTCAAGCCCGGGACGACAGCGGCCGAGAACGCCGAGCTTCGCGAAGCCAGGAAGCAGATCCGGCTGCTGGAGCAGGAGAACGAGGTCCTGCGCCGGGCGGCCGCGTACCTGTCCCAGGCCAACCTCCCGGGAAAAGGCTCTACCCGCTCGTGAAGGAGCTCGCCGCTGACGGGATCCCCGTCACGGTGACGTGCCGGGTTCTCAAGCTCGCCCGCCAGCCTTACTACCGCTGGCTGGCTGCGCCGGTCACCGACGCCGAACTCGAGGAGGCGTACCGCGCGAACGCGCTGTTCGACGCCCACACCGACGACCCCGAGTTCGGCTACCGCTTCCTCCTCGACGAGGCCCGTGACGCGGGTGAGCCGATGGCGGAGCGGACCGCGTGGCGGATCTGCTCGTCCAACGGCTGGTGGTCGGCGTTCGGCAAGCCGAAGCGCGGCAAGGCGAAGAAGCCCGGGCCACCAGTCCACGACGACCTGTGCGCCGTGGTCGACAAGCACGGCGTGATCCGGCACGAGTTCACCGCCGATGGGCCGAACGAGCTGTGGATCGGCGACATCACCGAACACCGCACCGGCGAAGGCAAGCTCTACGTCTGCGCATTCAAAGACGTCTACTCCAACCGGATCGTGGGCTACTCCATCGACTCGCGGATGAAGTCCCGACTGGCAGTCGCGGCGCTCGACAACGCCGTCGCCAGGCGCGGTGACGTGGCCGGCTGCATCGTGCACACGGACAGAGGATCGCAATTTCGAAGCCGGAAGTTCGTCCGCGCGCTCAACCGCCACGCGATGGTCGGATCCATGGGCCGTGTCGGCGCTGCGGGCGACAACGCGGCCATGGAGTCGTTCTTCGCACTGCTGCAGAAGAACGTCCTCAACCGCCGCTCCTGGACCGCCCGCGAGGAGCTGCGGATCGCGATCGTCACCTGGATCGAGCGGACCTACCACCGACGCCGTCGACAAGCCGGCCTCGGACGGTTGACCCCTATCGAGTTCGAAACCATCATGACCACGCCAGCCACTCAGGCTGCGTGACCCAACCTGTCACCCGTTCGTGCAGCAGTCCCCAGTGCACATCCTTCCAGCGGTGCTTCTCGGCACCACAGATCAGATGTCACCTATCCGTGCAGCAGTCCCTCGCGGTCGAGGTTGAACACTTTTTGCAGTCACAGAGAAACTCGAGGACTTAGGCCAAACTCACCGCCGCGGGAGGCCACCTCCGAGTCGAGGATGTGGGCGGAATGCCGAAGATGAACGCCGCGCCCAA
>DWWP01000010.1 GCA_019119635.1 Candidatus Dietzia intestinipullorum | reverse complement strand
GTGCGCCGGGACTCCACCCCCAGCACCGAGCGCACCGAGAAGCTCGCGCCCGTCCCGCCGGAGACCGACGCCGGGCCGGAGGCCGACCGCGCGGCGGAGACCGGCGGCGAGCGGCGCCGCGGCCCCGCGGTCCGCCCCGTCACCCGGCCCCAGCCCGCCGTCGATCCGCAGCAGGCGGCACCGGCCGAGCCGGCCACCCCGGCCGACGCCACCCCCGCCGAGCCCGCTCCCGACGAGTCCACCGCCGCGCCGGGCGGCCGCTCGCGCCGGGCGGCGGAGGAGGACACCGCCCCGAGCCGTCACGGCGAGTCCGGTGGCCTGACCGTCGCCGAGCTCATGGCGCGCCTGGGTAGCAGTGACTCCTCGGGCGGCCGCCGTCGCCGTCGCGCCGAGGACTGACGCCACCCGGGCGGTGTGAGATCCGCCACTGGTCGCTCCCGGCGGGCTCCGCGAGGACTACCCTCAGCTCCGAGATGTCCGGGACCCACCACGCGAGTGGGCCTGGAACGGATCGATCACTGGAGCATTTCATGATGTCCGAACCCGGCGTCACCGGGACACCCCCCGCCCGCCTGTCCGTGGGCCTGATCTCGGCGGGACGGGTCGGCACCGCCGTGGGCGCCGCCCTCGAATCGCGCGGACACGTCGTCTCCGCCGTCGTCGCACGGTCCGGGCAGTCGCGGGACCTGGCCGTGCGCCGGCTCCCCGAGGCGCGGGTCGCCGATCCCGCCGCCGTCGCCGGGTCCTGCGAACTGTTGGTCCTCGCCGTCCCCGACACCGCACTGCCCGGCGTCGTCGACGAGCTCGCCGCCGCCGGGGCGTTCCGGCCGGGACACATCGTCGTCCACGTCGCCGGTGCTGTCGGCGCGGACGTCCTTCGCCCGGCCGCGGACGCCGGCGCCGTCGTGGTGGCCGCCCACCCGGCCATGACCTTCACCGGCGGCGACTCGGACGTCGAGCGGATGGAGGGCTGCTCCTGGGCCCTCACCGCCCCGGACGAGACCGGCCTGGTCGTGGGCCAGATGCTGGTGATGGAGACCGGCGGGCACCCCGTCACCGTCGCCGAGTCCGACCGCGCCCTTTACCACTCGGCCCTCGCACACGGCGCCAACCACCTGGTCACGCTGGTCAACGATGCCGCCGAGGCGCTCGCCTCGTCCTTCGCGGTCCTACCCGGCGGCGGCGTCGAGGGTGACCCGGACGGGGTGCCCGGCGCGGACGCCAGGGTGCTCGCGCGCCGGACGCTGGCCCCGCTCCTCGAGGCCGCACTGACCAACGCGCTGGATTCCGGGGACGCGGCCCTCACCGGACCCGTCATGCGCGGCGACGCGGTGACGGTCTCCCGTCACCTGGACGCGCTCGAGCAGGTCGACGGCGGCATCGCCGACGGCTACCGCGCCCTCGCCCTGCGGACCGCCGACCGCTGTGACGCCGGCCGCGACGTGACCGACCTCCTCGCCCCCGACCTCTCGGAGCAGCTTCGATGACCTCCACCGCCCATCCGGTCCACACCGCGGTGCCCGGGCGTCCCGGCTCCGGATACGCGCGCGGGGAGCTGACCGTCCACCACGAGCCCGACTCGATGCACGCCGTCGCCGAGTCACTGCGCAAGGTCGGCAAGCAGGTCATCCTGGTCCCGACCATGGGGGCGCTCCACGAGGGGCACCTCGCGTTGGTCGAGGCGGCGCGGCGGACCCCAGGGTCCGTGGTTGTGGTGTCGATCTTCGTCAACCCGCTGCAGTTTGGGCCCGGCGAGGACCTCGACACCTACCCGCGCACCCTCGACGAGGACGTGGCGCGCCTGGCCGAGGCCGGCATCGAGCTGGTCTTCGCGCCCACGGCCACCGCGATGTACCCGGAGGGGCCGCGGACCACGATCGCGCCCGGCCCGGCGGGCGACATCCTCGACGGTGCGGCCCGCCCCGGGCACTTCGCCGGGATGCTCACGGTGGTGGCCAAATTGTTCAACATCATCGCCCCGCACCAGGCGTTCTTCGGGGAGAAGGACTACCAGCAGCTCGTGCTGATCCGGCAGATGGTGGCGGACCTCGACATGGGCGTGCGGATCGTGGGCGTGCCCACCGTGCGGGAGTCCGACGGACTGGCCCTGAGTTCCCGTAACCGCTACCTCTCCGACGAGGAGCGGGACCTGGCCACCACGCTCAACGCGGCCCTCGTGGCCGGGACCTTCGCCGCCAAGGGCGGCCGGGACGCCGTCCTCGACGCCGCCCGCGCCGTGCTGGCGGAGCGGCCGCAGATCTCGGTCGACTACCTCGAACTCCGCGCGGGTGACCTCGGAGAGCCACCGGAGGAGGGCCCCGGCCGCCTCCTCGTGGCCGCCCGCGTGGGCACCACCCGACTCATCGACAACGTCGGCGTGGCGATCGGCACCGGCTTCGTCGCCGCCGCCGAGGCCACCGTCGCCGCCCAGCAGGCCGAGATGGCCGCAGACGTGCAGGGAGAAATCTGATGCAGCGCACCATGCTCCAGTCCAAGATCCACCGGGCCACCGTCACGCAGGCCGACCTGCACTACGTGGGCTCGTGCACGATCGATGCCGACCTCATGGACGCGGCCGACCTGCTCGAGGGCCAGCAGATCGACATCGTCGACATCGACAACGGCTCCCGGCTGACCACCTACGCCATCACCGGCGAGCGCGGGTCGGGCGTCATCAGCATCAACGGCGCCGCCGCCCACCTGGTGCACCCGGGCGACCTGGTGATCATCATCGCCTACGCCGTCATGGAGGACGCCGAGGCGCGCGCCCACCAGCCGCGCGTGGTGTTCGTGGACTCCGACAACCGGGCCCTGGCCCGGGGCACCGACCCCGCGGACGTGCCGGAGGGCTCGGGACTCAAGAACCCGCGGGTCCCCGCGCCCGCCACGGTCTAGGTCGGGGTAGCGCGATGCTCCTCACCGTCGATGTCGGGAACACGCACATCCGCCTCGGCGTGTTCCCGCCGGACGGGGGGCCGCTCGAGCGGACGTGGAGCATGCGCACGTCCCCGTCGGTGACCTCCGACGAACTGGCCCTGACGATCCGGGGGCTGCTCGGGGAGTGCGCCGGACGCCTCACCGGCATCTCGGCGATGTCGGTGGTGCCGTCCGTGACGGGCGAGCTGCGGCGGATGGCCGCCGACTACTGGCCCGACCTGCCGTCGGTGGTCGTGGCGCCTGGGGTGAAGACCGGGGTGCCGCTGCTCGTGGACAACCCGCGCGAGGTGGGGTCCGACAGGGTGGTCAACGCGCTGGCGGTCCACACCCTGTTCGACGGCGCCGTCGTCGTCGTCGACGTGGACACCGCGACCACCGTCGACGCCATCTCCGGGCGCGGCGAGCTCCTCGGCGGGGCGATCGCCCCCGGCATCGACATCTCGGTGGACGCCCTGGCCGAACGGGCCGCGGCGCTGCGCAAGATCGAGGTCGTGCGGCCCCGTGGCGCGTTGGGCAAGAACACCGTCGCGGCGCTGCAGGCGGGCATCGTGATCGGGTTCGCCGGCCAGATCGACGCGCTGGTGAACCGGCTCCGCGACGAGGTCGACGGCCTCGCCGACGCCTCCGTGGTGCTCACCGGGATGCGTGCGGACGTGGTGGCCGAGGAGTCGCGGACTGTCACCGACGTCGAGCACGAGCTCGCACTGGAGGGCCTGCGCCTGGTGTTCGAACGCAACACCTGAGCGCCCGGAGACCGGCGGGCGGCAGGCTCCGGGGCGTCAGAGGTCGAGCCGCATGCAGACCCGCGGCCACTCGCCCAGGCCGTGCGCGGCCTCGGCGTCGCGGATGGCGCGCAGCCCGGGGGACAACTCGTTCTCGTCCAGGGTGCGGAAGCCGATCCGCTCGTAGTAGGGCGCGTTCCACGGGACCTGCGCGAACGTGGTGAGGGTCAGGCACGGCGCGCCCCGCTCCCGCGCGAGCCCGGCGGCGTGCTCGATGAGCGCGCGCCCCAGGCCGCGGCGGGCATGGGTGGCGGCCACGCTGACCTGCTCGATGTGTAGTCCGCCGTCCAGCTCGAACGCCCAGAGGTAGGCCACGGGCGTCGCGTCATCGTCGTCGATCACCCACAGGTGACGCAGCTCGACGGCCTCGAGGTAGCTCTCGGGTGTGGGGGGATCATCATGGGCGATCGCCGCCATGTCGATGTCCCGGAACGCGTCGCCCGCGGAGATCTCGATCTCGCGGAGGGTGGGGACGTCTGTGGGGGCGGCGGGTCGGGGCAGGGGCACCCGCTCATTCTGCACCCGCGCGGGGATTCACGCGGCGGAGCGGTAGCTGGTCATGGAGACCGAGCCCCAGGTGTATCCCTTGCTGAACGCCTCGAGCGTCTCCCCGGACGCCGCGGCCATGCCCGCGGTGTAGAGCAGCGGCAGGAAGTGGTCGGCGGTGGGGACGGCGAGTGGGGCGTCCGGGTGCTCGATGAGCTTGAGCGCGTCCTCGGGGTGCTCGGTGAGGATCTCCTGGGCGTGGTCGTCGAAGCGGTGCGCCCAGTCCGTTCCGGCGTCCCCGAGCGACGGGTCCACGGTCCGGAGGTTGTGCACGATGTTGCCGCTGGCCAGGACCAGGACCCCGGAATCGCGCAACGTCGCGAGCCTGGTGCCCAGGTCGAAGTGGTAGCCCGCCGGTTTGGTGGCGTCGACGGAGAGCTGCGCGACGGGGACATCGGCGTCGGGGAATACGTGGGTCAGGACGGACCACGTGCCGTGGTCGAGCCCCCAGGAGTCCTGGTCGGCACCCACCCAGGTGGGCTTGACGGCCTCGGCGACCTCGGCGGCGAGCTCGGGCGCGCCGGACGCGGGGTAGTCGAACTCGGCGAGCTCTCTGGGGAAGCCGTAGAAGTCGTGGATCGTCCGCGGGTCGGGCATCGCGGTCACGGCGGTCGCGTTGATGTACCAGTGGGCCGAGACGGCGAGGACCGCGCGGGGGCGGGGCAGTTCCCGGCCGAGCGCCGCCCACTCGCGGGTCCACGCATTGTCCTCGAGGGCGTTGAGGGGGACGCCGTGGCCGATGAAGGCGGCGGGCTGGCGCTGGTGTGCGGCGGTCATGGATTCCTCCTGGGGTCTGACTTGATGATACGTCAAATACATGACACGTCAACCACGAGCCGGCCTGGTACTGCCTCTTGAAGTAGATAGACCGGTCTGTCTATTATGGGCGTCATGATCACCGCAGCCCCCGCCACCCGAGCCGAGGCCGCCCCGTGCGCCACCACCCTCGACGTGGCCGGCTACCGCGCCGCGGTCGAGGCCGGCGCGCTCGTCGTGGACATCCGCTCCCGCGCGCAGCGCGAGCGGCAGGGCGTGCTCGCCGGCGCGGTGGCCGTCGCAGCGCGCCCCGTGGTCGAGTTCCTCGACCCGCGCTCGGAGACGACCCTCGCCGCCGTCTCGGAGCACCGCGACGTCGTGCTGGTCAGCGACGACGGCCTGGACGCCGAGCTCTTCACGTGGGAGCTGCACTCGCGCGGCGTCACCGCCGTCCGCGCGGTCGACGGCGGCCACGACGCCCTCCGCGCCGGACGGGCGCTCGGACTCCTCACCGGGGCGGGCCACCTGGTGCGAGAGCGTTCCGCGATCTCCGCGCACTGAACCATCCTTCGCGCGGGCCCTGACCGGCCGCGATCCCCGTCGAGGCTAGGCTGACCTGGCCGTTGGCCGACCGACGAGAAGGATCCATGCCCACTGCGAGCCGTGACGCGTCCGTCGCCCCCGGCGGTCCGCTCGACCGCTGGCTCTTCGTCCCCCCGCGCGAGGAGATCCGGCACCGCACGCTCCGGGTGACCGGACGCACCACGCCCGCCGGCCTGGTGTGGCAGGTGATGCGCTCGCACCCCCGGACCACCCTCGCCGCCGCGGTGCTGACCGTGCTGCACCAGTTCGGGGAGATCGCCGTCCCCGTGGTGGTGGGCAGGGCCGTCGACGGGCCCCTGGCCGACGGCGACGCCCGCGGCATCGCCCTCGCGGTGGCGCTCCTCGTCGTCGTCTTCTGTCTCCTCGCCCTCGGCTACCGGTTCGGGTCCCGACTCGCGCACGCCGCCCTCGGCTACATCGACCACGAGATCCGGATGCTGGTCACCGACCGCGTGACCGACCACCACGGGGTGGGCGGCGGGCACCGCAGGCCCGGCGACCTGCTCACCGTGGCAGGGACGGACGCCCAGGCCCTGGCCCGGACCAAGATGCTGGCGGTCCTGCCGATCGGCGAGATCGCGGCCGTCGTCGCCGGCGGCGCCGTGCTGCTCTGGGTGTGGTGGCCGCTCGGGCTGGGCGTCCTCGCCGGGGCGGTGGCCACCGCCTATGTCGCCAGCCGGCTCGCCGGTCCGCTCAGCGGGAGGCTCCGCCGGGCCCAGCACGCGGCCGGGGTCGCCGCGAGCGTGGCCGCCGACTTCGTCGCCGGGCTCCGGGTGGTCGCCGGGTTCGGCGCCTCCCGCGAGGCCACCCGGCGCTACGAGCGGGCGTCGCGGCACGCCCTGGGCACCGCGCTGTCCGCCAACGTCGCGCGGGCCGGGCTCGGCGGGATCACGGAGGTCGTGGGTGGACTGTTCGTGGTGGGCACCGCGATGCTCGCCGCGCACCAGACCTTCGCGGGCCGGCTCACCGTGGGCGACCTCGTGATCGTGGTGACGATCGCGCAGATGCTGGTGGGCCCCATGACCATGCTCGGGCGCAACGTCTGGATGGTGTGGGCGGCCGGGACGGCGTCCGCCGGCCGGGTGCTGGACGTCCTCCAGGCACCGGAGGCCACGCCGGACCCCGAACACCCCGCGGCCGATCCGCCCGCGGCCGACCCGGCCGTCGGCGGGCCGGGCGGCAGCGCCGTGGCCGTGCGGGTGGAGGCGCCCGGGTTCGCCCCGCTCGACGTCCCCGCCGGGGCCCTGCACGTGGTGGACACCGACCGCCGGTCCGCGGCCACGCTCCTCGCCGCGCTCTCCGGTCGCGACGACGGCGCCACGGTCCGGCTCGACGGCGCCACCACCGCCGGGTGGAGCGTGGCGAGCACCCGCCGCGCGATCCTGGTGACCGGCGGCGACGCGATGCTGTTCGCGGGCACCGTCACCGCGAACGTCTCCCTCGGTCGGGCGGACGAGGCGACGACCCGGCGCGCCCTCGACGACGCGGGCTGCGCGGACGTGCTCCGCGTGCTGCCCGAGGGCCCGGACTCCGAGGTGGGCGAGGCGGGCACCCGGCTCTCCGGCGGCCAACGCCAGCGGGTGCTCCTGGCACGCGCCCTCGCTGCCGACCCGGACATCCTGGTCCTCGAGAACCCGACCACGGCGCTCGACTCCGTGACCGAGATCGAAGTCGCCCGTTCGGTCGCGGCGGCCCGCGCCGGCCGCACCACCCTCGTGTTCAGTTCCTCGCCGGCCTGGCGGGTGCGCGCATGACCGCCTCCCCGCAGACCCCGACCGCGCTGCCGCTGGCCTCCGGCGCGCGGATCCGCGCGGAGCTGTCCGGGCTCGCACGCGCGCACCGGGCGCGGATCGCGGCCGCCGTGGTTCTCCTGCTGATCTCGGCGGCGTGCGGACTGGTCCTGCCGCGGGCCCTCGGGGGCCTGGTCGACCTGGCCTCCGGCGCCCCGTCCGCCACCTGGCTCGTCGGCGACTCGGGGATCGGCCGGGTGGTCGTGGTGGTGACGGCCGCCCTCGTCGTGGGCGCGGCCCTCGACGTCGCGGGGACGATCCTGTCCGCCGGCGCCGCGGACCGGGTGATCGCTCGCCTGCGGGAGAGGGCGATCGGCGCCGCGCTGCGCCGGCGCCAGCTCGAGATCGAGAGCGCGGGCTCCGGCGACGTCGTCTCGCGGTCCAGCGACGACGTGGCCGCCGTGACCACCGCCGTCAACACCGGCGTGCCCGCGCTGGTGGGGGCGGGCACCGGCATCGTCGTCACGGTGATCGGCATGGCGACCGTCCACTGGTCGTTCGCGGTGGCGCTGCTGCTGGTCACCGTCCCCGTCTACGGGCTCGCCGCGCGCCGGTACCTGCGCGAGGCGCCGCCGATGTACCGGGCCGAACGGGCCGAGCGGGCCCGCCGCGCCGGAGTCGTGCTGGGGGCGGTGCGGGGCGCCGAGACCGTCCGCGCCCACCTGTTGGCCGACGTCCTCCGGCCGCGGCTGGCCGCGCCGTCCTGGCGCGTCGCCCGCCTCGACGTCCTGGTGCAGATCGCCAACACCCGGCTCTTCGGCGGCGTCAACCTCGCCGAGTTCCTCGGGGTCGCGACCCTGCTCGTCACCGGGTTCACGCTGGTCGACGCCGGGGTCGTCACGCTCGGCGAGGCCACCACCGCCGTCCTGTTCTTCCTGCGGCTCTTCGACCCGATCGGCCGGCTGATCATGACCCTCGACCAGCTCCACTCGGCCGCGGCGTCGCTGAGCCGGATCGTGGGGATGATCGACGACGACCACCCCGGCGGCCCCGACAACGACGACGACAACGACGACAACGACAGCGATGACGACAACGACGCCGACTCGCCGCGCGCCACCGACGCCGGCTCCCTGCGTGTCCACGGGCTCACGGCCGGATACGGCGCCCGCCCCGTCGTCGTCGACATCGGCTTCGACGTCCCCGCGGGGGCGACCGTGGCGCTCGTGGGGGCCTCCGGCTCGGGCAAGTCGACGATCGCCGGGGCGGTCGCCGGGGTCCGCGAGGCGGACGCCGGCACGGTCACCGTGGGCGGACTCGAGGTGAGCGCGCTGGAGGGGGCCGAGCGGGCGCGGGTCGTCGCGCTGGTCGCGCAGGAGGGCTTCGTCTTCCCGGGGACCGTCCGGTCGAACCTCGACCTGGTGTCGCCGGGGGCGGGCGAGGCGGTCCTGTGGTCGGCGCTCGGGCTCGTCGGGCTGGCGGACTGGGCGCGCGGGCTGCCCGAGCAGCTCGACACGGAGCTCGGCCCGGCGGGGCTCGAGGTGTCGTCGGTGCGGGCCCAGCAGCTCGCCCTCGCACGCGTGGCGGTGCTCGACCCCCTGGTGATAGTCCTCGACGAGGCCGCCTCCGAGGCCTCGCCGCAGGACGCCGGGGTACTCGACGAGGCCGTGGACGGGGTGCGGCGCGGCCGGACCACGGTGATGGTGGCGCACCGGCTGGACCAGGCGCGGCGCGCGGACCGCATCCTCGTGGTGGAGGAGGGCCGGATCGTGGAGTCCGGCACGCACGCCGGACTGCTCGACTCGGCGGGCCGGTACGCCGACCTGTGGGACGCGGCCACCGCGGGTTCGGCCGGGGGAGACCGGGCCGACTATCCTCGGAGGTCGTGACCGACTCGACTTCCGCCGTGCCCGGGGCCGCCACGAGCGAGCCCGCAGACGACACCCCTGAGCAGCTCCGCATCCGCCGCGACAAGCGGCAGCGCCTGCTCGACTCGGGCGGGCAGGCCTACCCGGTCGACGTGCCGCGCACGCACTCCCTGGCCGAGATCGCCGCGGACCCGCGCTTCGCCGCCCTCGAGCCGGGCGAGGAGACCGACGTGGAGGTGTCGGTGGCCGGCCGCGTGCTGTTCGTCCGCAACACCGGCAAACTCTGCTTTGTCCGCCTCCAGGACGGCGTGGACCCGGCGGCGGACCTGTCCGTCCCGGCGGCGGAGGGGGAGCCCAGCGCGTTCGCCCCGCAGCTGCAGGCCATGCTCTCGCTGGCCAATGTGGGGCAGGAGCGCCTCGACGCCTGGAAGCAGGACGTGGACCTGGGCGATCACGTGTCGGTGACCGGCCGCGTGGTGCGGTCCAAGCGCGGCGAACTGTCCGTCATGGCCGATGAGTGGGTGCTCGCGGCCAAGTCGCTGCGTCCGCTGCCGGTGGCGCACAAGGACCTGAGCGAGGACACTCGGACCCGGCAGCGCTACACGGACCTCATCATGCGCGAGCAGGCCCGCCGCAACGCGGTCCTGCGCATCAAGGTCGTCCGCGCCCTCCGGCACGCGCTGGAGGACCGCGGCTTCCTCGAGGTCGAGACGCCCATGCTGCAGACGCTGCACGGCGGCGCCGCGGCCCGGCCGTTTGTCACCCACTCCAACGCGCTGGATCTGGACCTGTACCTGCGGATCGCCCCCGAGCTGTACCTCAAGCGGTGCGTGGTGGGCGGCATCGAGCGGGTCTTCGAGATCAACCGCAACTTCCGTAACGAGGGCGTGGACTCCTCGCACAGCCCCGAGTTCGCGATGCTCGAGACGTACCAGGCGTACGGCGACTACGACACGGCCGCCACGATGATCCGCGAGGTCATCCAGGAGGTGGCCACCGAGGTGTTCGGCTCCACCACGGTCACGCTCGTGGACGGCACCGAGTTCGATCTGGGCGGCCGGTGGCGCGAGATGAAGATGTACCCCTCACTCAACGAGGCGCTGCAGCGCAAGCACCCCGAACTCGCCACCGGCGGCGCGGAGACGGTGACGGTCGACTCGACCGTCGACGAGCTCACCTCGCTGGCGGCGGAGGTCGGCCTGGAGGTACCCGAGGGGCAGGGCTGGCTCCACGGCAAGCTCGTCGAGGAGCTGTGGGAGCACCTGTGTGCCGACCAGCTGGAGGGCCCGGTCTTCGTCCGCGACTTCCCCGTCGAGACCTCGCCGCTGACCCGTGATCACCGCACCGACCGTGGTGTCACCGAGAAGTGGGACCTCTACGTCCGTGGATTCGAGTTGGCGACCGCCTACTCCGAGTTGGTGGACCCGGTGGTCCAGCGTCAGCGTTTCGAGGACCAGGCGCGCCTGGCCGCGGCCGGCGACGACGAGGCGATGGTGCTCGACGAGGACTTCCTCGCCGCGATGGAGCAGGGCATGCCGCCCTCGGCCGGTCTCGGCATGGGTATCGACCGCCTGCTCATGGCGCTCACCGGACTCGGGATCCGGGAGACCATCCTGTTCCCGATGGTCAAGCCGCTCCCGCGCGACTGACGGGCCGGCGCACGGCTCAGAACGCCACGACCTCGTCCCCGACCTGCAGGTTCTCAAAGAAGTGCGAGGCCGCGTCGTGCCCCATGTGGATGCAGCCGTGCGACGGCTCGTCCAGGCGCCCCTGGTGGAAGGCGATCCCGTTCCGGGTGAAGTAGGTGGAGTACGGCATCGGTGAGTCGAACGGCAGGCTGTGTTCGTGCCGGACGTGCCGGATCACCTCGTGGGTCCCCCGCGTGGTCTCGTACCCGTCCCTGCCGGTGGTGACGGGGACCGGGCCGTAGGTGACCCGGCCGTCGGTGAGCATCCAGGCGGTCTTGTCGTCCACGTCGATGCACGCCCGGGCGGTGGGCGGGCACTCCGGGGGCGGTGCCTCGCCGGTCTCGACGGGCCCGCCGGGCCCGTTGCCCAGGAGGGTCTCGGTGGTGACCCGGTGCACGTCGGACGCCTCGAGCGGGCCCTGCGCGAGGACGTCACGGGTGATGAGGTCGAGGTCGGTCAACGTCGGGTCCCGACCCTGCTCGGCGAGGACCTGGTGGGCCACCGAGCGGACGAGTTCGGCGTCCACGGTCACCGGCTGTGGCGTCTCGTCGACGACCTCATCCGGTGCGTTCGGTGCCGAGGCCACGGCCTCGGCCGGTTGGTCGGAGGAGGCGGGGGAGCCGGACGCGGCGGTCGCGACCCCCGCTCCCATGAGCGCTGCGGCGCCCAGGGCCGCGACTCGGGCACGGCCGAGCTGCCGACGTCGACCGTCCTCACGCGGACTCGTGGGGTGGGCCATGCCTCCACTCTAACCAGACGTGCGGGCCCCGACCGCCCGGTGCGCCCGGGGCGCGGCGGGCGCCGGCCCGCTCAGAGGTCGGAGAGGTGGATGGTCGCGGACTTCGCGGCCCACGCGGATCCGAGGGTGGCCACCAGGAACCCGAGCGCGGCGACGTACGGGCCCCAGGACACACCGGCCCCGGCCGGGAGGCCGGCGAGCGTCGGGTCGGCCGTTCCCGCGGAGTCGTAGAGGATCCACATGAACGCGACGTGCGCGATCAGTCCCACCGCGGAGACGGCGGCGGCCGCGGTGGCCGCGGCGCCCAGGCGGGTGACCAGACTGACGGCCACCAGCAACATCATGACGACCAGGCCCAGGAAGAGCACCGGGGCGACGCTGCGGACGTCGATCACCGACGTGATGTCCAGTGCGGTGAAGGACCCGGAGTCCGCGTGGAGCCACGGCAGGTACAGGCTGATCAGCGCGAGCGCGAGCCCGGCGGTGGCGACGAGTGCGCCGATCCGGTTGGTGGGGTGGGGGACCACCTTCCTGCGGTCCTGCGCTCGGGTCGGCAGGGCGGACCGGTGCGGGGCGGGAGCAGAGTAGGTCATGTCGATCACCCCTCGTGTGGGTAGCGTGACTGCCTTCACTCTAGGGGCTCGGAATCGATAAATCTTCCGCACGCCGGGGCTCGTTATGCTAATGGGACTTTCATTTGCGGGGGTTCGTCCGGCGCGTGGGCGCGGCGCTGAGAGGATCCTCCGGCCACGGGTGCCGGGGATAGCGGCCACGCATATCGGCACGGACTCCCGGATACGCCTGCCGCCAGAAGAACTCGAGGTCGCGCGTGACAGCGAGCGGCCGGCCGGCGGGGGAGAGCAGGTGGACGGTCACCGGCACGCGTCCGTCGCAGATCCGCGGGGAGGACCGCCACCCGAAGCACTCCTGGAGTTTGACCGCCAGCACGGGCGCGTCGTCGGAGCCGGGGTCCGGGTAGTCGACCCGGTACGACGACGAGCTGGGCACCCGCAGACGGTCGGGCACGAGCTCGTCGAACCGCGACGCCGCGGGCCACGGGAGCAGGCGCCGCAGCGCCGGGCCGATCGCCCGCCCCGCGATGCGCCCGCCCGCCGCGAGAGCGTCCACCTCCGGGCCCAGCCACTCCTCGATGCGGTCCGCCAGGGCGGGGGCGGACACGTCCGGCCAGCCCTGCCCGAGGGCGCGGTGCGCCAACGCCATCCGGCGCCACACGCGCAGGGACTCGTCGTCGGGCCCGAGCGCACCGATCCCGCTCGCGCGGACGGCGGTGGCAACAGCTGTGACCGCGGCGGCGTACCCGGCCCGCACCGGAGTGGAGGACAGTTCGATCCGCCCGAGGCGCTGCACCCGGCGCGCCGTGAGCGTTCCGCCGGAGAACTCCGCCGTCTCGTCGTCGTACCGATACCCGGCTGCGGCGCGCTCGGCGGCCGCGCGGTCGATCGGCGCCGCCGACCGGATCACCGCGCCGGCCTCGCCGGCGGTGCGCCCCGACGCGCGCCCGACCTCGGCCACCGCGAGCCACTCGTGGCCGTGCAGCGCCGAACCCGGGGGCAGGACGGCGCCGGTTCCGGAGACGAACGAGTACTGTGCGCCGCGCCGCTGCGCGATCCGGTCGGGGTGGGCGAGCGCGACGACCGCGCCCACGGCCTCGTCGAGCGGCAGGGCCCGCCGGTCGTCGGGTCCTGCCGGGCTCCCGCCGGGCCCGGTCGGATCGCCACCGGGCGAGGCCAGCCCCTCGAGGCGGCGCGCGTCGCGCTCCCACGCCGCCGCGTCGGGGGCGCGGCCCTCGTCCAGGGCCCGCAGATCCGCGACCAGGTCCCCGGCGGGGGAGCGGCGATCGGAGGTGAGCAGCGCCGTGATCCGGGCGGCCGTCCGGCGGCCGACGAGCGGGGCGCCGTCGAGCAGCGCCCGGGCGTGGCGCGGGTCGGCGGGGATCCGGGCGAGCTCGCGGCCCCGGGCGGTGGCGCGGCCGTCGGCGTCGACCGCGCCCAGTCCCTCCAGCACGGCCTGCGCGCGGTCCATCCCGGCAGGCGGGGGCGGGTCGGGCAGCGCGAGCCCCTCGCCACGCGGCGCGCCCCAGCAGGCGGCGTCGAGTGCGAACGAGGTGAGGTCCGAGGTGGCGATCGCGGGCGTGCGGTGCGCGGACAGCCGGGAGAACTCGTCCTCGGAGAGCAGTCGCAGTGCGGTGCCCGGGCCGAGCCGGGCCGCGCGGCCGGCGCGCTGGACGCACGAGTCCCGCGAGGCGGAGACCGTCACCAGTCCCGTCATGTCCCGCACGGTGTCCCGGCGCGGTTCGCGGCTCAGGCACGCGTCCACCACCAGGCGCACCCCCGGCACCGTGAGCGACGACTCTGCCAGGTCGGTCGAGACCACCACGCGGGGCACGCCCCGGCCCCCGCCGGACACGGCGCGGTCCTGCGCGGCGCCGTCGAGACGGCCGTGGAGCGGGAGCACCTCGGCGCGCGCGCCCAGCCGGTGCTCGAGTGAGCGCATCACGCGCTCGATCTCGCGGACGCCGGGGAGGAAGACGAGGGCGTCCACGCCGGTCGCGTCCACCTCCTGTGCGGTCACCGCGGCCGCGTGGTCGAGGAAGCCGTCGGCGACCCCGCGGGCCCCCATCCGGGCGACCGCGGGCGGGAGGTAGCGGATGTCGAGGGGATGCGGGGTCGCGGGGACGTCCACCACCGGAACGGGTCCGGCCCCCGGCCCGCCCAGCAGGGTCGCGAACCGGGCCGCCTCGACCGTCGCGGACATCGCCACCACCGGCAGGTCGTCGCGGAGCTGCCGGAGTTCGCAGAGCAGGGCGAACGCCAGATCCGACTCCAGGTCCCGCTCGTGGACCTCGTCCAGCACCACGGCGCGCACGCCGGGCAGGTCCGGGTCCGCGATCAGACGCCGGACCAGCACGCCCGGGGTCACGAACTCCACCCGCGTGTCCGGGCCCACCCGCCGGTCCCCGCGGACGGTGTGGCCGACCACGCCGCCGACCCGCGTGCCCGAGAGCTCGGCCAGTCGGCCGGCCGCGGACCGGGCGGCCACGCGGCGGGGCTGGGTCACCACGACCCGGCCCGCGCCGCCGTCCGCCATCGCGACCGCCGGCGGGACCAACGTGGTCTTGCCCGTCCCCGGCGGCGCCTGGACCACCGCCGCGCCGGGACCCGCCAGGGCCTCACGCAGTGCGGGGAGTGCGGCGGCGAAGGGCAGGTCACGGCCGAGCCGCTCGAGGTCGAACGGGCTCACCGCGGGTCCGTGGGCAGGGCCTGACGCATGGGGCCGACCCTAGCCGCCGTCCGGGGCGCCGCCGCGTTCGCTTACGGCGTACACGATCCGGCAATGATTCCGCGACCTGCCGCGTTGAACCCTGGTGACGGACTCAGGTCCCTCTCCTGCGGTGCAGGACGTCGGACCGGGCCACTACAGTGGTGAAAACCCGAGGAATGTGAGGTAGCACGATGTTCGAACGGTTTACCGACCGCGCGCGTCGCGTCGTCGTCCTGGCCCAGGAAGAGGCCAGGATGCTCAACCACAACTACATCGGCACCGAGCACATCCTGCTGGGGCTGATCCACGAGGGCGAGGGAGTGGCCGCCAAGGCGCTCGAATCCCTCGGCATCTCGCTCGAGGCCGTGCGTAGTCAGGTGGAGGAGATCATCGGCCAGGGCCAGCAGGCGCCCAGCGGCCACATCCCCTTCACCCCCCGCGCCAAGAAGGTGCTCGAGCTGAGCCTGCGTGAGGCGCTGCAGCTGGGCCACAACTACATCGGCACCGAGCACATCCTGCTCGGCCTCATCCGCGAGGGCGAGGGCGTGGCAGCGCAGGTGCTGGTCAAGCTCGGCGCGGACCTCACGCGTGTGCGCCAGCAGGTCATCCAGCTGCTCTCGGGCTACCAGGGCAAGGAGGCCGAGGCCTCCGGCACACCGGCGGGCACCGGCGGACGTGAGTCCGGCGCGCCGTCGTCGTCGACGGTCCTGGACCAGTTCGGCCGCAACCTCACCCAGGCCGCCCTGGAAGGCAAGCTCGATCCCGTGGTGGGGCGCGCCAAGGAGGTGGAGCGCATCATGCAGGTGCTCTCCCGGCGCACAAAAAACAACCCGGTCCTCATCGGTGAGCCCGGCGTCGGCAAGACGGCGGTCGTCGAGGGGCTGGCGCAGTCCATCGTCAACGGCGAGGTGCCGGAGACGCTCAAGGACAAGCAGCTCTACAACCTGGACCTCGGCTCGCTGGTCGCGGGCTCGCGGTACCGCGGTGACTTCGAGGAGCGCCTCAAGAAGGTGCTCAAGGAGATCAACCAGCGCGGCGATATCATCCTGTTCATCGACGAGATCCACACGCTCGTCGGTGCCGGTGCCGCCGAGGGCGCGATCGATGCGGCCAGCATCCTCAAGCCCAAGCTGGCCCGCGGTGAGCTGCAGACCATCGGTGCCACCACGCTCGAGGAGTACCGCAAGCACATCGAGAAGGACGCGGCGCTCGAGCGTCGTTTCCAGCCGGTCCAGGTCCCCGAGCCGGGCGTCGACCTGTCCGTGGAGATCCTCAAGGGGCTGCGCGACCGCTACGAGGCGCATCACCGCGTGACCATCACCGATGCCGCGCTGGCCGCGTCCGCGCAGCTCGCGGACCGCTACATCAACGACCGGTTCCTGCCGGACAAGGCGATCGACCTCATCGACGAGGCCGGCGCGCGGATGCGCATCAAGCGGATGACGGCGCCGCCGGACCTGCGCGAGTTCGACGAGAAGATCGCCGACACGCGGCGCGAGAAGGAGTCCGCGATCGACGCGCAGGACTTCGAGAAGGCCGCGGGCCTGCGGGACACGGAGAAGAAGCTCATCGCCGAGCGCTCCGAGCGTGAGAAGCAGTGGCGTGCGGGCGATATGGACGTGGCCGCCGTGGTCGACGAGGAGCAGATCGCCGAGGTCCTGGGCAACTGGACCGGCATCCCCGTCTTCAAGCTCACCGAGGAGGAGACCACGCGTCTGCTCCGCATGGAGGACGAGCTGCACAAGCGGATCATCGGCCAGGAGGACGCCATCAAGGCGGTCTCGCGGGCCATCCGCCGCACGCGTGCCGGGCTCAAGGACCCCAAGCGCCCCAGCGGCTCGTTCATCTTCGCCGGCCCGTCCGGTGTGGGCAAGACGGAGCTGTCCAAGGCGCTGGCCCAGTTCCTGTTCGGTGAGGATGACGCGCTCATCCAGATCGACATGGGCGAGTTCCACGACCGTTTCACCGCCTCCCGCCTGTTCGGCGCGCCCCCCGGGTACGTCGGCTACGAGGAGGGTGGCCAGCTCACGGAGAAGGTGCGGCGCAAGCCGTTCTCGGTGGTCCTGTTCGACGAGATCGAGAAGGCCCACTCGGAGATCTACAACACCCTCCTGCAGGTGCTCGAGGACGGCCGTCTCACCGACGGCCAGGGCCGCATGGTGGACTTCAAGAACACCGTGCTGATCTTCACGTCCAACCTGGGCACCAAGGACATCTCCAAGGCCGTCGGGCTGGGCTTCCAGTCCTCCGACAGCGGGGATGACGCCTACGAGCGGATGAAGCAGAAGGTCAACGACGAGCTGAAGAAGCACTTCCGTCCGGAGTTCCTCAACCGGATCGACGAGATCGTGGTGTTCCACCAGCTCACCGAGGAGCAGATCGTCGAGATGGTCGACCTCATGGTGGGTCGTGTCCGCACGGCGCTCAAGACCAAGGACATGGACGTCGAGGTCACGGACAAGGCCAAGCATCTGCTGGCCAAGCGTGGCTTCGACCCGGTGCTGGGCGCGCGGCCGCTGCGTCGCACGATCCAGCGCGAGATCGAGGACCAGCTGTCGGAGAAGATCCTCTTCGGCGAGGTCGCGGCCGGCGAGCTCGTCTCGGTCGACGTCGAGGGCTGGGACGGCGAGTCCGACAAGACCGAGGACGCCAGGTTCACGTTCTCGGGCTCACCGCGCCCGGAGGCCGAGCTCGAGGAGGATCGTGAGGAGGTCGCGGCGAGCGTCGCTCCCGCCGGCGAGGCCGGCCCGGGCGATTCGCTCCCGCCGTCCTCGGGCGGCTTCGGTGGTGGCTCCACCGGCGGCGGCCCCGCCAGCGGCGGCGGAGCGGCCCCGGCCACCAGCTGACCGGCCCCGCGGCTGAAGCAGTCGACGGCCCCCACCTCGTTCACGAGGTGGGGGCCGTCGGTCATTTCGGTGCGAGGCCCTGGCTGGTCCGCGCACGCCGCCCGCCGGCCCCGCCCAGGAGGCACGGGAAAGGTCGTCTGTACTGCGGTTTTTGTCGTGCTCATCGCGGCCGGCGTCGCCGGACGCCGCAGTGAGCACGACCAATATCTGCCGATCTCGACCGTCAGGTCGTGATCCGGTCCCACAGTGTCGTGATGGCGCCCCACCCGACCATGCCGACGGTGGAGTAGAGCAGTGCCCAGAGGACGCAGCCGACGGCCACGGCGGGCAGGTATCGCCGGAGTGGCATCCGGGTGAAGCCGGCGCTGAAGTTGATCGCGGTCTGGATACCGATGGTGAGGAACGACAGCGGCACCGCGATCACCCCGAAGCGGGCGGAGAAGCGTTGGGCCCGCTGCATGGTCGGCCCCTCGAGGCGGTGGGCGAGCTTCTCGCTGAGCGTCCCGCCGTACAGTGCGCCCCGGCCGAGCCAGTAGGTGGCGTTGGCGCGCAGCATCACGATCACGAAGAGCGTGCCGAAGGCGATGGCGAACGGCTGCTCTGCGATCCGGTCCATGAGGGGCGCTGTGGTGGTCTAGGGGGCGGGATCAGCCGGCGGGCTTGACGTCCATGACGACATCGAACTCGAGGAGGTTGGCGCCCTCGGCGACGGGCTTGCCGTGCTCACCCTTATGGGCCGCCCGGGCGTCCCCGTCGCGCCATGCCGCGAAGGACTCCTCGTCCTCCCACGTGGTCACCACGAAGTACCGCTCCTCGCCCGCGGTGGGACGGAGCAGCTGGAAGCCGAGGAAGCCCGGGGAATGCTCGACGGTGTGCGCGCGCTCGGAGAAGCGACGCTCGAGCTCGGGCCCGGCCTGCGGCGGGATATTGAGGGCGTTGATCTTGACGACTGCCATGTAGGCGAGCCTACCCTCAGGATTCGCGGGGCACATCGCCCGGCCCGGGCAGGGGCCGGGCGGGCTATGCGGGTTGCGCGATGACGCCCATGAACAGCGGCCAGCCGGTCTCCTCGTGCACGATCCGCAACACGAAGGGGCGGTCCACGACCATCCGGGCGGTGTTCTCGGGCGGAGGCGGGGCTGAGGTGACGCCGGCGACCTCGGTGACCGCGGCTGCGACCGTCCCCGACTCGTCGACTGTCATGACGGCCCTGTGCTCGGCCTGGCCGATCTCGGTGCCGGGCGCGATCGGGTCGAGGCTGTCGCCCGATATGACCGAGCCCAACCCGATGGCTTCGAGCGCCCCGAGGAGGGGGAGGTCGGTGTCGACGTCGATCCGCGGCATCGCCAGATCGACCGCGGTGGCCGGATCAGCGGCCAGGTCGTCGTCCAACGTCGACCAGTGACCGGGGTCGAGGTCGGACGGCTGTGCGCCCTCGGCGGGGAGTACCACGTCCATCGCGAACCCCTCGGTGTAGGGCAGTCGCACCGCTTGGGTCCCGTCGGCGTTCGAGTAGGTCGCCGTGATGTCCTGGTGCATGAAGTCGACTTGGGTGGTGGCGCCACCGGGGCCGTGGAAGTCGCGCGGTCGGGTCTCCGATGCGGCGAACTGGTGCTGCCACCGTGCGGCCAGGAGGACCGCATTCTGGAGAACGAACTCGAGACCCGGGCCGGGCTCGATCGCGGACCTGTCGATGAGCCCACCGGTGTGCTCGGAGACCCACTCGTCCAGTCTCCGGGAGTCCCCGGCGAGGTCGATCTGGGACGTGTCCGCGCTGAAGCTCCGCGCGAGGGCGTCGAGGAACGGCTGCCCGACCTCTGCGTCGTCATCGACCGCGATGTGGTTGGCCAGGTGGAGTAGCGGACGCTCGGGGAGTTCCTCGCCCTGGATCAGTGACGGGTCGTCGTCGTAGCCGAGCACCGCGGCCTGCAGCGCGCTGTAGGCCTGGGTCCGGTCCTGTCCGGACGCTCCGAGCGCCACGTCGAGCTCGTCGGCCGCCGGACCCTCGGCACCCTCCGCGAGCATCGCCAGCATGACGGCGACCGACGCCGGCGAGATGATCGAGTTCTCCGGCTCGCCGTGCCCGGACTGTGACCAGTCGAGTAGCCGCGTTCCCAGTTCGGTCGTCGCGGCCACCGCGTCGTCCACCGCGCGAGCCTCGTCCAGTGCCACCGGTTGATGCTCCACTTCCGAGTCCGGTCCGTCCGCCGATCCGGCGCAGCCCGTGAGCAGGAGCGCGGTGGCCATCAGGCCACAGCCCGACCGGCGGACTGCTGTTCGGACGGGGCCCATGGTTCGACGCTATGAGTCCTCGGGTGCGTCCGTCAACGCCGGCAGCCCGTTCCGGCCGTTCTGTTCACCCCGGCAGCGAATATCCCTCGTCGACCCGCACCACCAGCCCGTCGTCGACAAGTGAGGCCAGCGCCCTCGCCCGCTGCACCTCGTCGGGCCAGACGGCGTCCAGCCGCGAGGCCGTCGCGGTGCCGTCGCCGTCGCGCAACACGTCCAGCAGCATCCCGCGGACCTGACGGTCGGTGCCGGCGTAGGTCTGGGCCCTGCGCCGCGGCCCGTCCCACTCGGGCTTCCCGGCGGCCACCCACGCGCACGAGGCGGCCAGCGGGCAGTCGTCGCATCGCGGCGACCGCGCGGTGCACACGAGCGCACCCAGCTCCATGATCGCCACGGAGAACGCGACCGCCTCCGCCCGCCGCGCCGGCAGGAGAGCCTCTACGGCGGCGAGGTCGCGACGGTTGGACGGCGGGCCCGCCTCGGCCACGCCGTTGACCGCCCGGGCGACCACCCGCCGCACGTTGGTGTCGACCACCGGGACGGCCTGCCCGTGCGCGAAGCACGCCACGGCCCGGGCGGTGTAGTCGCCGACCCCGGGTAGGGAGAGGAGGTCGTCGACCCCGGTGGGGACCTCGCCGCCGAAACGGTCGACGACGACGAGGGCGCACTCCTGCAGCCGCAGCGCCCGGCGGGGGTAGCCGAGCTTGCCCCACATCCGGATCACCTCGCCCGGGGACGCGGCGGCGAGCTCGGCCGGCCCGGGCCAGCGCTCGAGCCACGCCCGCCACACGGGCTCCACGCGGGCGACCGGCGTCTGCTGGCTCATCACCTCGCAGAGCAGGATCTCCCAGGCGCTGACGCCCTCCCCACGCCACGGGAGGGGCCGCCCGGCGCGGTCGAACCAGGACAGGAGGGCGGGGGAGTCGATGCCGTGGGCCGCGGTGGAGGTCAATGCTCGGCCCCCACGGCCGCGGGTGCACAATATGAGCCATGCCTCATACCAACCCGATCAGCGCCTGGGCTTCGCTCCGCGACGGCAATCACCGGTTCGTCGAGGGGGAGATGCGTCATCCCAGCCAGAATACCCAGCGCCGGGAGGACCTCGTCGCCGCGCAGCACCCCAAGGCCGTGCTGTTCGGCTGCTCGGACTCGCGGGTGGCCGCCGAGATCATCTTCGATCAGGGACTCGGCGACCTGTTTGTGATCCGCACCGCCGGGCACATCATCGACACCGCCGTGCTCGGCTCGATCGAGTACGCCGTGCACCTGCTCAACACGCCGCTGATCGTGGTCCTGGGACACGACAGCTGCGGCGGCGTCGCCGCGGCGGTCGAGGCGCTCAAGACCGGCGAGGTCCCGCCCGGGTTCCTCCGGGACGTCGTGGAGAAGGTCTCGCCCTCGATCCTCAACGGGCGTCGCGAGGGGCTCAAGACCACCGACGACTTCGAGGCCCGCCACATCCTGGAGACCGGCGAGCTGCTGGAGCAGCGGTCCAAGATCATCAGCGACCGGGTCGCCTCGGGTGAGCTCGCGATCGTCGGCGTGACGTACAAGCTCAACGACGGGCGCGCGTATCTGCGCAGCGTGATCGGCGACGTCGAGGACGTCCCGCACGGCCCCGGCGAGGAGATGGTCGCGGTGTAGGAGCCCCCGGTCTGCGGACACGCCGTGACGGCGCGGTACGTCCGGGGCCGGGACGGCTCTAGAGTTGGTCCCGTGCACGATCCCCAGGGTTCCCTTCCACGTGAGGTGTATGTGCGGCGCCGCGTCGCCGCTGCCGCCGTCGCGGTAGTCGCCGTCCTCGCGGTGGTGCTCGCCCTGTTCCTCGCCTCGCGGGACTCCGGTACGGACACGCAGGAGACGGCCGGCGGCGACCCGAGCGCCGCGCCCGAGACCACGACGTCGGAGACCACCACGGACGAGACCACCTCCGAGGAGCCCGGCGCCTCACGGGGCCGCTGCGCGGACTCGGACCTGCAGCTGCAGGTGTGGCCGTCGGAGCCCAACGTCCCACAGGGCGAGTCCGTCCGGTTCTTCGTCAACATCCTCAACACCTCGGACACGACGTGCGACGTCGACCTCTCGGAGGCCCCGCTGTCCTTCGAGGTCTACCGCCTCGACACCAACGTCAAGGTCTGGTCGAGCATCGACTGCACCACGCCGCGCGGCGAGGACGAGGTCGAGCTGCAGCCGGACGAGCCCGAGGCGCGACAGATCGACTGGACCGGCCGCCAGTCCGCCGAGGGGGCCTGCTCCGAGGCGGACCGCACCCCGGTCGAGGTGGGCGCGTACCAGGTGTACGCCCTGGCCGGGAACGTGTTCAGCCCCGCGGCCACCTTCAACGTGGTCGAGCCCGCCTGACCCGTCCGCCCGGCGCGCCCCGCCCGTCAGCGGATCTCGTCGAGCGCGCCGGACTGCAGGCGCGACAGCCACTGCCGCACGTGGCGGGACCACAAGGCGCCGACGGTCTCGACATCGGCGAAGTCGGACTTCTCGGCCGCCAGCAGCGCCGGCACGGTGCCGAAGCGTTCCACGAGTGCGGTGATCTGCCCGGGCCGCAGCCGCGGGATGTGCGCCAGCAGTCGGTAGCCGCGCGCCGTCACCTGACCGTCGAGATCCTCGGGCTCCGCGGGCAGGCCCAGGCAGCGGGCGACCGGCCCCGGCAGCAGCAGGTCCGCGTCGGAGAGGGCGTCGAGCCGGGCCAGGGCCGCGTCGACCCGGTCGGTCGTCGGGACGGGCGGGGCATGCGCAGCCGCGGGGTCCAGCAGGTGGTCGAGGACGAGGCGGCGCAGCTCCTCCGACGTGTCCGAGAGCAGCTCGTCCAGCTGGAGTGAGGTCTGGCGCCCGTACTCGCCCATCTCCTCGGCGAGGTCGGCGAGCTCGGTGCCGAGCCGCTCCAGGCGCAGCATCCGTTGCGTCAGCGTCACCACGTCCCGGACGGTGGCGTACCCGCCGATCTCCGCGCGGTCGAGGTGTGCGCGGGCCCGGGCGGTGCGGGCCCCTTGGCGTTCCAGCGTGGACAGTGACTGGTCGGCGCGCGCGAGCAGGACCACGGGGTCGACGAGGACGCGGGAGAGCCCGGCGCAGTACACGGTCACCGTGGTCATGGACGCCGAGACCGCGACGGTCGGGACCCCGGCGTGCAGGGAGGTGCGTTCGGCGGCGCGGTGGCGCGTGCCGGTCTCCGCCGCGGGGTGCGAGGGGTCGGGGACCAGGTGGACGTTGGCCCGGCGGATCCGCGTGCCGTCCGTGGACAGCACCACGGCGCCGTCCATCTTGCTGAGCTCGCGCAGGAGCGCCGGGCCGAACTCGACGTCGAGGTCGACCCCGCCGTCGCAGATGGCACGGACCGCGGGGTCGTGTCCCAGCACGATCAGTCCGCCGCTGCCGCTGCGCCGGATGCGGTCGAGGGCCTCACGCAGGGGTGTGCCCGGGGCCAGGCGGCGCAGGACGTCGCGCATCGCGGCCCCCGCGGGGGAGGTGTCCGGCGTGCGGCCGGGGTGGGTGGCCGACTCAGTGCCCCTCTTCCGGGTTGGTGGGGGCGGCCGGGCGGGTGAAGTCGCCGGACCCGGTGGGCTCGGCGATGACGCCGGCCGAGGTCTCGATGACGTCGCCCGAGGAGAACGACACGGTGGCCGGGGCGGACTGCGCGATGGTCAGGTCGTCGGCCGAGGGCAGGGTGGCCGTGACGTGCTCGATGCAGACGCCCTCGGCGGGCGGCGCCTCGGACTCCTCGGTCGTGGCGACCACCGAGCAGTCGCGCTCGAGCGGCGCGGTCTCGCCGAACTGCACCTCCTCGCCGTCGATCTCGACCCGCTCGATCGAGACCGGCTCGTCGAGGCCGTATCCGTTGTGGGAGATGGTGAAGCCGACCCGGGCCTCGCCCTCGCCGGACCCGGGGAGCACCACCCGGAGGTCGTTGACGGACATGTCGCCGGACGTGCCCTGTCCACCGTCGACGGCCGCCACCTGATCCGCGGTCTGCGAGATCTGTCCCGCGCTGCACGCGGATGCGCCGAGGGTCGCCCCCACGGCCAGGACCACGAGCGCGGTGCGGCGCAGGCCGGTGTTCGGTGAAGTCACGTCAGGCTCCTCGGGGATGGTCGTTCTCAGGCCGGTCTCATTCTAGTCCACCGCTGGTCCGGACCGGTGCCGGAGTCGGCTCCGCGGGACGGTTGTGGTGGACTTTTCACACGTGCGCGTTGCTGACCTGCACAAACATAAACCGCCTGGACTGAGGGCGTGCTAAGATGGCTGAGTCGAAAGGGGAAAGCCACTCATGGAGTTCAAGGTCGGCGACACCGTCGTCTACCCGCACCACGGCGCTGCGCTCATTCAGGCGATCGAGGTGCGGACGGTCAAGGGTACCGAGAAGGAATACTTGGTCCTCAAGGTCTCCCAGGGCGACCTCACGGTCAAGGTTCCGGCCGAGAACGCTGAGTACGTGGGAGTGCGCGACGTCGTCGACGAGGCCGGGCTGGCCAAGGTCTTCGACGTCCTGCGCACCGAGCACGCGGAGGAGCCCACCAACTGGTCACGTCGCTACAAGGCCAACGGCGAGAAGCTGGCCTCGGGCGACATCAACAAGGTCGCCGAGGTCGTCCGCGACCTGTGGCGTCGCGATCTCGACCGCGGGCTGTCCGCCGGCGAGAAGCGGATGCTCGCCAAGGCGCGGCAGGTGCTCGTGGGCGAGCTGGCGCTGGCGGAGCGGGCCGACGAGGACCACGCGGACGCACTCCTCGACGAGGTGCTGGCCTCCGCCTCCGCGGCACCCGCGTGACACAGCGCATCTGGTGACGCGCCGGAACCGACGCGGCCACCCCGCCCCCCGGGGCCGGGTGGCCGCGGTCGTTCCCGCGGCGGGGGCCGGGGTCCGACTCGGCGCGGGCGTGCCCAAGGCGTTCATCGAGATCGACGGCACCAGCATGCTCGTGCGGGCCGTCGCCGGGCTGCTGGACTCTGGCGTCGTGGACGACGTCGTGGCGGTGGTCCCGGCCGCTCGCGTCCGGGAGACCGAGTCGCTCCTGGCCCCGCTCCGGGCGGACGGACACCTCGTCGTCGTCACCACCGGCGGCGCCGAGCGCACCGACTCGGTGCGCAACGGGCTCGCGGCGTTGGAGTCCACCGCACCGGCCGGAGACGCCGGCTACGACGTCCTGCTGGTCCACGACGCCGCCCGCTGCCTGGCCCCCGCCGGGCCCACCCGCCGGGTCGTCGAGACCGTCCGCGCCGGCGCCGGGGCCGTGGTTCCCGTGCTGCCGGTGGTCGACACCGTCAAAGAGGTCGACGACGACGGCGTGGTGATCGGCACGCCCGACCGGTCCGCGCTGCGCGCCGTGCAGACCCCGCAGGGCTTCGACCCGGCCCTCCTGCTCGCCGCCTACGACGCGGCCGGGGACGTGGCGACCGACGACGCCGGACTGGTCGAGCGGCTCGGCGAGCCCGTCGTCACCGTCGAGGGACACGCACTGTCGTTCAAGATCACCACCGCCGACGACCGCATGCTCGCCGAATTCCGACTGAACCCGCCGCCCCCGCGCCCCGAGGAGCCGCATGACTGAGCCCGTGATCCCCCGCGTGGGGGTCGGCACCGACACCCACCGGGTCGAGCCCGGCAAACCGTGCATGATGGCGTGCCTGCACTTCGAGGGCGCCGACGGCTGCGAGGGGCACTCCGACGGCGACGTGGTGGCACACGCCCTGGTCGACGCCCTGCTGTCCGCCGCCGGGCTCGGCGACCTCGGCGCGCTGGTCGGTACCGGCCGCAGTGAGTACGACGACGTCTCCGGCGAACGCCTGCTGCGCGAGGCCGTGGCGGAGCTGGCCGGGCACGGTTGGGCGATCGGCAACGGCGCCGTGCAGATGGTGGGCAACCGCCCCAAGATGGGGCCGCGACGGCTCGAGGCGGAGGCGACGCTCACGGAGATCGTCGGCGCCCCGGTCTCGGTGTCGGCGACCACCACCGACGGGCTCGGCTTCACCGGTCGCGGCGAAGGGGTCTCCGCCGTCGCCACCGCGCTGGTCTACCGCGCCTGAGCCCGCGGAAGACGAGACGCGGCCCGCGGCAGCGTCCCCGGTAGACTCCGGAGCCGTGACGCTCCACCTGTATGACACCGCCACCCGCGCACTGCGGGAGTTCACCCCTGTCCGGGAGGGACACGCGTCCGTCTACCTCTGTGGCGCCACCCCGCAGGCGATCCCGCACATCGGGCACGTGCGCTCCGGCGTCGCCTTCGACATCCTGCGGCGGTGGCTCCTGGCCACCGGGTACGACGTGGCCTTTGTCCGCAACGTCACCGATATCGACGACAAGATCCTCACCAAGGCCGCCGAGAACGGCCGCCCGTGGTGGGAGTGGGTCGCCACGCACGAGCGCGCGTTCACCGACGCCTACGACGCGCTCGGGGTGCTGCCGCCGTCCACCGAGCCGCGCGCGACGGGCCACGTCACGCAGATGATCGAGTACATGGAGCGGCTGATCGAGCGCGGCTTCGCCTACTCGGCCGAGGGCAGCGTCTACTTCGACGTGGCGGCCTGGTCCCGCGATCCCGACGGCGACTACGGGCACCTGTCCGGCAACCGGCCCGAGGACGTGGACCAGGGCGAGTCGGCGGACCTGCGCGGCAAGCGGGACCCCCGCGACTTCGCCCTGTGGAAGGCCGCCAAGCCGGGCGAGCCCAGCTGGCCCACCCCGTGGGGCGACGGCCGCCCCGGCTGGCACCTCGAGTGCTCGGCCATGGCCACCTGGTACCTCGGCGGCACCTTCGACATCCACGGCGGCGGCCTGGACCTGCGGTTCCCGCACCACGAGAACGAGGTGGCGCAGGCCCACGCCGCCGGCGACGGGTTCGCCCGCTATTGGCTGCACAACGGCTGGGTCACCATGGCCGGCGACAAGATGAGCAAGTCGCTGGGCAACGTGCTCAGCGTGCCCAACGTGCTCACGCAGGTGCGGCCGGTGGAGCTGCGCTACTACCTGGGCAGTGCGCACTACCGCTCGATGCTCGAGTACTCGCCCGAGGCACTGCAGGAGGCGGCCGCCGGCTACCGGCGCATCGAGGCCTTCGTCCACCGCGTCGCCGAGGACGGTGAGGTGCCGGTGGGGACGTGGACCGACGGTTTCGCCGCCGCGATGGACGACGACCTCGGGGTGCCCGCCGCCCTGGCCGTGATCCACGGCACGGTACGGGCCGGCAACACCGCGCTCTCGGGCGGCGACCGCGAGGCGGCGCGGGAGGCCGCGTCGACGGTCCGCGCGATGGCGGCCGTGCTGGGGGTCGACCCGCTGGCCGAGCACTGGCGGACGGCCGGGGCGGCGGAGGACGCCACGGCGGAGGCGCTCGACGCACTCGTGCACGCCGAGCTGGAGGCGCGCAGCACCGCGCGCCGGAGCAAGGACTTCGCCACCGCCGACGCCATCCGGGACCGACTGGTCGCGGCGGGCATCGAGGTGGCCGACACCGCGGATGGCCAGAAGTGGTCACTCGCCGACCGGAGGGACTGACATGGCGGGCAACTCGAACCGGCGCGGCGCGATCCGTAAGAGCGGCACCAAGAAGGGCCAGGTCGTCGGGTCCGGCGGCCAGCGGCGACGCGGGCTCGAGGCGCGCGGGGCCACCCCCAGGGCCGAGGACCGGACCTACCACCCGGCGCACCGCAAGGCCAAGGCCGCCAAGCGTCAGGAACAGGGCGCGCAGCAGCGTCGCCGGCACGCGCAGAAGCAGGCCGACGGCCCGGAGCTGGTGGTGGGCCGCAATCCCGTGGTCGAGTGCCTGCGCGCCGGTGCCCCCGCCACCGCGCTCTACGTGGCCGTGGGGGCCGAGGCCGACGAGCGGCTGACGGAAGCCGTGCGCGTCGCCTCCGACCGCGGGATCTCGATCCTCGAGGTCCCGCGCAACGACCTCGACCGCATGACCTCCAACGGCCTGCACCAGGGGATCGGGCTGCAGGTCCCGCCGTACAGCTACACCGACCCCGCCGACCTCCTGAGGGCGGCGATGGACGCGCCCGAGCCCGCGTTGCTGGTGGCGCTCGACAACATCACCGACCCCCGGAACCTCGGTGCGGTCATCCGGTCCACCTCGGCCTTCGGCGGTCACGGGGTGCTGATCCCGGAGCGTCGCAGCGCGTCCATCACCGCCGTGGCCTGGCGGTCCTCAGCCGGAGCCGCGGCCCGGCTGCCGGTTGCCCGCGCCACCAACCTCAACCGCACTCTGCTCGAGTGGGCCAAGTCCGGCGCCCAGCTCGTGGGACTCGACGCGGGGGGCGACGTCTCGCTCGACGACTACGACGGCACCGGGCCGACGATCGTCGTGGTCGGCTCGGAGGGCAAGGGCCTGTCGCGGCTGGTGCGCGAGAACTGCGACTCGATCCTGTCGATCCCCATCGCCTCGGAGGTGGAGAGCCTCAACGCCTCGGTGGCGGCGGGCGCGGTGCTCTCGGAGTTCGCGAGGCAGCGCCGGGTCCAGCGGTGACTCCCGCCGTCGCGGCGTAGCGGGTGCCGGCCCGACTCGTCGCCGAACGAGAGCCCCGCCAGTGGACGTTGAGTCGCTCCGGCAGGGATGTGGCGGCGCGGCCCTGGCGAAACGCTGCACGGAACGACTCAACAACGGGTTGGCGGGCCGGGGTCGGGGCCGGGGTCAGCGTCTGAGCGCCGCCACCGCCCGGCAGGCCAGGTAGATCACAAACGAGATCGTGGTCACGAACACCGACACGGGCACGCCCGGGGCGAGGGAGAGCAGCATCCCGCCCACGGCCGCGACCTCGGCGAAGAGGATCGTCAGCCCGATCGCCCGGACCGGGCTGGACGTGACCGCGGCAGCGGCGGCGGCAGGGGTGATGAGGAGCGAGAGCACGAGTAGCGCGCCCACCACCTGCACGGCCTGCGCCGCCGCCAGTCCCACGAGCACGGCGAAGATCATGTTGATCGCGCGCACCGGGACCCCGCGCGCCTCGGCGACCTCGGGGTCGGCGGAGGAGAACACCAGCGGCCGGTAGAGGAACACCAGCGCACCGCAGATGATCGCGGCGATCGCGGCCATCTGCACCAGCCCGTGCTCGGACACGCCCACGATCTGCCCGGTGAGGAGCGAGAAGCTGGTGCCGGACCGGCCCGGGTAGAGGTGGATGAACAGGACCGCCAGGCCGAGGCCGAACGCCAGGACCACGCCGATCGACGAGTCGCGCTGGGACGCCCGCGAGCCCATGAGCCCGAACATCAGCGCCGCCACCACGGAGCCGAGGATCGCGCCCGCGCCCAGGTTCATGCCGAACAGGAGCGCGGCCGCGGCGCCGGTGAGCGCGAGTTCGCTGGCGCCGTGGACGGAGAACGACATCTGGCGCATGACGACGAACGGCCCGATCGCGCCCGCGAGCAGCCCCAGCAGCGCGATCGCGGCCAGCCCCAGCAGGACGAAGTCCTGCTGCAGGAGGTGCGCGGTGACCTCGGTGTCCGCGAGGGAGTGGAAGATCTCGAGGAGACGGTCCATCAGCGCTGCCCTCCGTGGTCGTCCTCGTCGTGGTGGTGATGCCCGGTGGACCAGGGTTCGGTCACCAGGTGGTGGGTGTCTCCCACCACGACGATCTGGCCCCGCACCCGCAGGACCTCGACGGGGGAGGAGTACAGGTCGGACATCACCTCCGAGGTGAACACCTCGTCCGGGGTGCCGATCCGGTGCCGGCCGTCGACCAGGTAGACCACCCTGTCGACCATCGGCAGCACCGGGTTGATCTCGTGGGTGACAAAGACGACGGCGGTGTCGTGCTCCCGCCGGCGGTGGTCGAGTACGGAGGCCACGGTGCGCTGCCCGGTCAGGTCGAGGCTGAGCAGTGGCTCGTCGCAGAGCATCACGCACGGATCGCACGCGATGGCCTGGGCGGTGCGCACGCGCTGCTGCTCGCCGCCGGACATGCGGCCCACCGGTGCGTCCGCGAGTCGCCCGGCCTCGAGGCGGGCCAGCGAGTTCTCGACAACCCGCCTCTTGGCGGCGCGCCGGCCGGGCCACCCCGGGCCCCAGCGGGTGCCGTCGACGCCCAGGGCCACGAGGTCGCGGCCGCGCAGGGTGAGGCCGGGGTCGAACGCGCGTTGCTGGGGGATGTAGCCGAGGTGGGTGCCGCGGTCACCGGGGGCGCGGCCGTCCACCAGCACCTCGCCGGCGTCGGGCCGGAGCTCGCCGAGCAGTACCTTGAGCAGGGAGGTCTTGCCGGCGCCGTTGGGGCCGAGGACGGCGACGAACTCGCCGGGCTCGATCTCCAGGTCGAGGTCCTCGACGAGCGTGCGGCCGCCGCGCGAGACCCTCACCCCGCGCAGCGAGACGACGGGCCCGGGGCCGGGGCTACCACTGTCGTGAGGGGACATCGGCTCAGTGTCCCGCATCGCCGGAGGGCTGGACACCGTCCAGCGCCGCGGTGAGGTTGTCGACGATGCCGGTCATCCACGTCACGTAGTCCTCCCCCTCGGGGAGGGTCTCGGCGAGTTCGACGACGACGAGGCCCGCCTCCTCGGCCGTGTCGCGGACGCGGCCGGTCACCAGGGTCTCGGTCTGGACGTTGAACGCGAGGAAGTCGACCGACCGGTCGCGCAGGAGGTCGAGCGTGGTGGTCAGATCCGCGGCCGACGGGTCCGAGTCCTCCTCGATCGCCGACAGGAAGCCGGGGGGCGTCCGGTCGACCATGTGCGCGGCCTCGAACAGGTGCGCGCCGATCGGCTCGGTCTGCGCGTAGGCGAAGTGGCCCCGGTCGTGGATCGCGTCGACCTGCTCCTCCAGCGGGGCGAGCGCGTCGGCGAACCCGCGGGCGTTGTCGCGGTAGGTCTCGGCGTTCTCGGCGTCGAGCTCCGCGAGCTCCTCGGCGACCCGCTCGGCCACGGCCACGACGGTGGGCAGGCTGAACCACACGTGCTCGTTGGTGGTGGTGCCGGGCTCGGCGTCGTGGTCATGCGAGTGATCGTGGGAGTGGTCGTGGCCGTCGTCGCCGTGGTCGTGGGAGTGCGCCGCGACGGACGTCGAGGTGGCGCGCTCGAACTCGTCGACGGCACTGACCACGGGCAGGTCGCCGGCGTTCTCGAGCGCCATGTCCACGAAGGCGTCGTAGCCGGCGCCGTTGTAGACCACGAGGTCCGCGCTGGTCACCGCGGCGGCATCGGCCGGGCTGGCCTCGTAGGAGTGCGGGTCGGCGGTGGGGTCGGAGATCACGGACTCGACGCTCGCGTGCTCACCGGCGACGTGCTCGGCGATGCCGGCGTAGACGGTGGTCGAGGCGACGATGTCGGGGCCGTCGCCCCCGTCACCGCCCGTGTCGGAGCCGCTGCACGCGGCGAGGGTGGAGATGCTGAGCAGGCCGGCGGCGGCGAGTGCGCTCGCGCGCAGGGGGCGGGAGAGGGTCACGGTGCTCGCTCTCTATAGATAATGGGAACCGTTGTCGTTAAGTGTAGGCGCCGCCCCGCCGCCGCGCGCAAATCCCCGGGCCGACGGCCCTCCGTCCGGGGGTCGCCTCACCCGCGCAGGCGCGCCAGTTCCTCCAGGACGGCCACCGCGGCCGGGATGTCGTCCACGCGGTGCCCGGCGAGCGTCTCGCCCGCGCCCACCTTGACGCCGACATCCTGCGGGCGCAGCCGGGCGAAGCCGCGTTCGTCGGTCACGTCGTCTCCGACGAACACCGCGACCTGCGCCCCCGCCCGCGCGACCAGCGTCTCCACGGCCGCGCCCTTGCTGGCCTCGCGCACCGCGATCTCCACGACGTTCTTGCCCTCGGTCACGTGCGCGCCCGCCAGTCGCGCCGGGCCGGCCAGGGCGTCCGCCAGCGCGCGCTCGCGGAGCGACGGGTCCTCCACGGGCCGGACGTGCAGGACCGCGGAGGTGGGCTTGAGCTCGACGTGCGCGCCCGGGGTGCGCGTGACGATCTCCTCGAGGGCGCCCCGGATCCGGGAGAGCACCACCTCGTCGTCGTCGCCCGGGGGACGGTCGAAGCCCGACTCCCACTCCGAACCGTGGCTGCCCACCAGCTCGACCGGTGCCACGGCGCCGCTCACCGCGGCCAGCGCGGCGCGGTTGCGCCCGGAGAGCAGGGCGACGGTCGTCCGGGGCAGCGCGGCCAGTCTCTCGAGCGCGGCTGCCGCCCCGGGGGCGGGGACCGCGGCCCCGGGGTCGTCGACGAACGGCGCCAGGGTGCCGTCGTAGTCGCAGGCCACCACCAGCGTCTCGGCGGCGGCGGCGCGGCGTAGGGCGTCGGTGAGTGTCTCCGGCGAGCTCATACGCACCACGATATGCGCGGCCGGCGGCGAAGCGTCGTATCCGGGAGGGGAAAGCCACAGCACAGCGAGTGACACGTGTTACGTTCAGGAGACTCAAAGGAAGTGCCGGGCGTCACAAGGCGCAGCGGTGCGAGCAGAGGATCGGGCGACGGGGTGGACCCCGGGTTCGACCGCTACCGGAAGGTGGAGAAGACCATGGGACCGTCAGTGCCGACCAGGCCACTACGACGCCGCGCGATGACGATGATCGCCGCGGCCTCCGTGATCGGTGTAGGGCTCGCCGGGTGCACGTCGACCACGACCGACGAGGACACGAGCACGCTGGAGTCGCTCCGGGACGCGGGCACCGTGACGGTCGGCTTCGCCGGCGAAGCCCCGTACTCTTTCGAGCAGGACGGTGAGCTGACCGGCGCCACGGTGGCGCTGCACCGCGAGATCTTCAGCAACCTGGGCATCGACACCGTCGAGGGAGAGAACGCCGACTTCGGCGCGCTCATCCCCGGACTGACCGCCAACCGCTTCGACGTGGTGAGCGCCGGGATGTCGATCCTGCCGGAACGCTGTGAGCAGGCCGCGTTCTCCGAGCCCGAGTTCATGTACACCACCGCGCTGATGGTCGAGGAGGGCAACCCGATGGACCTGACGGACATGCAGTCCGTCGCCGACAGTGATGCGCGGCTGGCCACGATGACCGGAGCGATCGAGTCCGACTACGCCGTCGACCTGGGTATCGAGAGCACGCAGGTCGCCACCCCGCAGGACGGGATGGACGCCATCACCTCCGGGCGTGCCGACGTGTTTGCTCTGACCGGCATCTCGCTGAACTGGCTGGCCAACAACAACCCGGACGCGCCGATCGAGGTGACCGAGTCCTTTGTCGCGGAGATCGACGGTGAGCCGCAGGTCGGCGCCGGCGGCACCGTCTTCCGCACCGGCGACCGGGAGCTGCTCGACGCCTACAACGAGGAACTGGCCAAGATCACCTCGGACCCGGAGAAGTACCTGTCCATCGTCGGTGAGTTCGGGTTCACCGAGGAGGAGCTCCCGGATCCCGAGCTGACGACGGCGGACCTCTGCGCCGGCGAGTGATGACGAGAAAACCGCTGAACCCGAGAAACGGTGAGCACTAGTATCGATGCCTTCCTGGACGCGTGGCCGCGCTTCCAGGAAGGCATACTCACCACGATCTACCTGACACTCGGCGGCGCCGCGCTGGGCTTCGTGATGGCGTTGGTGCTCGGCGTCGCCGCCGGCTCCCGCCTCATGGTGGTCCGCGGCGTGTCCAGGACGGTCGTCGAGTTCTTCCGGGGCACGTCCCTGCTGGTCCAGCTGTTCTGGCTGTTCTTCGTGCTGCCGCTGCTCGGCTACGAGCTCGACCCGCTGTTCTGCGGGATCCTGGCACTGGGTCTGAACTACGGGGCGTACGCGGCCGAGGTGGTCCGCGGCTCGCTGGCAGCGGTGCCGGGACCCCAGTGGGAGGCCGCCGTGGCGTTGAACTTCTCGCCCTGGCAGCGCCTGTACCGGGTGGGGTTCCCGCAGGCGTGGGCGCAGATGATCCCGCCGCTGAACAATCTGCTGATCCAGCTCCTCAAGGGCAGCGCCCTGGCCAGCTTCATCCTGCTGCAGGACCTGACCTATCAGATCGATGAGCTGCGCAAGACCACGGGGGACACGGTGTTCGCGTTCGGGATCGGCCTGGTGCTGTACTTCCTCATCGCCTACGTGCTCACGCTGCTGATGAACCTGCTCGAGGTCCGCGCGAAGTCCCGCCTCGGGGCGGGGCCGACGTTGCGGGAGGTCCTGAGCCTGCGGCCCGCCCCCGTCGAGGAGCCGGCGGTGGCCGCTGTGGGGGTGGGACGATGAACGTCGACTGGAGCTGGGAACGCGCACTCGAGAGCATCCCCGTCCTGCTCGAGGGCTTCCGGATCACGCTGCTGGCCACCGTGGTGGGCTTCGTGATCGCCGCGGTGCTGGGTCTGGCGGTCGCGGTGGTCCGCCGGTCCGCGCCCGCGGTGCTCACCGTGCCGCTGCGGATGGTCACCGAGTTCATCCGGCTGACCCCGCTGGTGGTGCAGCTGATGTTCGCGTACTTCCTCCTGCCGCAGTTCTCGGCGTTGCAGATCGGCATCGCCGTGATCGGGATCCACTACGCCACCTATATGGCGGAGGTGTACCGCGCGGGCATCGACGCCGTCCCGCCGGGCCAGTGGGAGGCCGCCCGCGCGCTGTCGCTGCCGGCGAGCCGGACGTGGCGCGCGGTCGTGCTGCCCCAGGCCATCCGGAACACGGTGCCGGCGCTCGGGAACTACGCGATCTCGCTGTTCAAGGACACCCCGTTCCTGTTCGCCATCACGGTGGTGGAGATGGTGACGGCCGCGCAGCAGTACGGTGCCCGCAACTTCCAGTACCTCGAGCCGATCACGCTCGCCGGCGTGATCTTCCTGCTCGCGAGCTACCCGACCTCGATTCTGATCCGGAGACTGGAGAAGTCCCTTGTCTACTGACCACATCACCCCGGACCGGCCGGGAGCTCAGGGCCACGGCAAGTCACCGATGGTGGTGTTCGACCGCGTGGTCAAGCAGTTCGGTGACCACGTCGTCCTGGACCACCTCGACTTCACCGTCCGCCGCGGCGAGCGGGTGGCACTGATCGGGCCCAGCGGGTCGGGCAAGACCACGATCCTGCGGCTGCTGATGACGCTCGAGCCGGTCAACGGGGGCGTGATCTGGGTGGACGGTCGGCCCCTGACCCACCAGTACAAGGGCGACAAGCTGGTCAAGGCCTCCCAGAAGCATCTGCGGGCCGTCCGCTCGACCATCGGGATGGTCTTCCAGCAGTTCAACCTGTTCCCCAACATGACGGTGCTGGAGAACATCACCGAGGCGCAGATCCACGTGCTGGGTCGGTCCAAGACAGAGGCGGCGGAGCGGGCGCGGGAGCTCCTGGCCACCGTCGGGCTCTCGGACCGGGAGGACGCCCACCCCACCATGCTCTCGGGCGGCCAGCAGCAGCGGGTCGCGATCGCCCGCGCGCTGGCCATGGACCCTGACATCCTGCTGCTCGACGAGGTCACCTCGGCCCTCGACCCCGAGCTGGTCGCGGACGTCCTCGGCGTCCTGCGGATGATCGCCGAGACCACCGACATCACCATGCTCATCGTGACGCACGAGATGGGCTTCGCCCGCGACGTGGCGGACCGGGTGCTCGTGTTCGACCAGGGCAAGATCGTCGAGGAGGGCACCCCCGAGGCGATCTTCACCGATCCGGCACAGGAGCGCACCCGCACGTTCCTCAAGGCCGTGCTCGACCGCTGACCCGCGGCGGGGCCCCGGTCAGGCGGGCAGGACGCCGGCCGCGCGCAGGCCCGCCGCATGCTCCTCGGTGATCCCGAGGTCGGCGAGCACCTCGTCGGTGTCCGCCCCGCGGTCCCGCGGGCCGAACCGCACGGCGCCGGGGGTGTCGTCGAGCTTCACCGGGATCCCCACGCTGCGGTAGCCGTCGCGCTCGACCACCATCTCGCGGTGGAGCACCTGGGGCAGCGACATGGCCTCGCCGACGGTGTTGACTGCACCGCCCGGTACGCCCGCCGAGCGGCACAGGTCGGCGAGCTCCTCGCGCTCCCACCGGCCCAGGATCTCGCCGAGCGTGACCCGCAGGTCCGCGGAGTGGGCGAGCCGGTCGGCATTGGTCACGTACCGCGGGTCGTCGGCCAGCCCGCCGACGCCGAGTGCGGCGGTCAGCGACCGGAACTGCGAGTCGTTGCCCACCCCGAGGAAGAACGGGCCGTCGGCGCAGGCGAACGTCTCATACGGGGCGATGGTCGGGTGGGCCACGCCGGTCCGCGGCGGTGTCTGGCCGGTGGCGAACCATTTGCCCACGTGCGGGTGCAGGATCGACACGGCGTTGTCGAGCAGCGCGAGGTCCACCAGCTGGCCGCGGCCGGTGGTCTCGCGGGCGTGCACCGCCATGAGGATCCCGGACATCGCGTTGAGGCTCGTGATGATGTCGACCAGCGGGATGCCGATCCGCATCTCGGGGCCGTCGGCCTCGCCGTTGATGCTCATCAGGCCGGACAGGGCCTGGAGCACCGCGTCGTACCCGGGGGCGCCGCCGAGCGGGCCGTCGACGCCGTAGCCGGTGATCCGGCACCGGATGAGTCGGGGGAACTCCTCGGCCAGGACCTCGTCGGACAGGCCCCACCTGGTCAGCGTGCCGGCCTTGAAGTTCTCGATCACCACGTCGGCCTCGCCGAGCATCCGCCGCAGCAGCGCCTGCCCCTCGTCGGTCCGCAGGTCCACGCTGATGTTGCGCTTGTTGCGGTTGAGGCCGTCGAAGTAGGCGCTGTGGCCGGGCTTGAAGAACGGCGGGCCCCACCAGCGGGTGTCGTCGCCGGCGGGCGGCTCGACCTTGATCACGTCGGCACCGTGATCGGCGAGCATCTGCCCGCAGAGCGGCCCGGCCAGCACGCGGGAGAGGTCGACGACCCTGAGGTCGGTCAGCGAGCCGGTGCGGTCGGTGGTGGTCATGTGTCTCTCCTGGTTCGGGGGGTCGGGGAGTCGAGTTCGGCGAAGGGGTGCCGGTGCAACGAGGTGGTGGTGGTCACCGCCGACGTCGCGGTGAGGGCTCCGGAGAGCAGGAAGACGCTGCCGGGGCCCGCGACGCCGGCGAGAGCGCCGGCGCCCAGCGGGATCAGGACCTGGGCGGCGCGGTTGCCGGTGAGTCGGAGAGACAGGGCGGCGGCCCGGTCCCCGGACGGGGCCGCGGCGGTCACCCAGTTCATGGTCACGGGCTGGTTCATGCCCCAGAAGAAGCCGATCACGGCGAGACAGCCCCACAGCACCGCGGCCTCACCGGACAGTCCCAGGACGAGGACGGCCGGGGTGGTGACGACCGGCGAGGCGATGAGGATCGCCCGCTGGGAGGCCCGCCGCAGTACCAACGGCATGGCGGCCCGGGAGATCATGGAGAAGATCGAACGGGTGGCCACGAGGAGCGAGACGGTGAGCGCGCTCAGCCCGACCGATTCGCCCACCACGGGCATGTACGCGGTGATGAGGTCGAACCCGGTGACGACGATGAGGGCCGCGAAGATGGAGGGGACCATCCCCGTGCGACGCACGAGCGCCGGCATCGACGCCGCGGCTGCCCGGCTCGCCTGACCCGACCTGCGGGCGTTCCGGGGCAGCGACAGGCAGAACGGCAGCGCCACGGCGATAGCCACGGCCATCACGGCCAGCCCCGGGCCGGTGGCGACGGTCCCGTCGTCGCCCCGGCCGGACCGGAGGAGCAGTCCCATCGCGGGCGTGCCCAGGGTCTGGCCGACGGAGACGGCCAGGGTGAACATGGCGAACCCGTTGACGTGCCGGGAGCGTTCGGTGAGCTCCATGACGAAGCCCTGCGCCCCGATCAGCGTCATCACCTGACCGAGGCCCATCGCGGCGTTGGCCGCCGCGAGGACGGCGATGGTGGGGGAGACGGCGGCGAGTGCCACGGCCGCCGCCGAGACGGCGGCCCCCGCGCCGAGCACCCCCCAGCTGCCCCGGCGGTCCACCAGGCGGCCGAAGGACAGCGCCACCAGCATCGGCAGGAGCGCGAAGCTCGACGCGACCAGGCCCACCGCCACCGCGTCGCCGCCGAGCGCCAGGACCCGGTAGGAGATGGCCACCCGCGCGGCGTCGTACGCGCCGTTGATGAGCACGGTCGCGATGAACAACCGTACGAGCGGGGCGGGCATGGTCCGGGCGGGCCTTTCTCTGTGTGGTGGGCGGGTGGCGGCCGTCGTCGGGGTCAGGCTCCGGTCACCGCGGCGAGCCAGTCCGCGGGGCCGTCGTCGACGGGGCGGCCCTCGACGATCATCGGCCAGGCCGCGTCCATGCCGCCGGCGACGGCGAGCCGGGTGAGCAGGCCCTCCCAGAAGGACGCGGAGCCGAACTCGGAGCGCCACTGCAGCGCGGGCAGGGTCACCCGGTGGAGCGTGTGCTCATGGGTGGTGCCGATGGCCCCGTGGACCTGGTGCGCGTTGCGGACCGCCACCGCGACCGCCTGCGAGACCACGCTGCGGGCCACGGCCACCCGGAATCCGGACAGCTCCCCGGCGAGGTCCTCGGTCAGGGCGTCGGCGAGGGCCGAGTCCACGGCGGCGCGGGCGAGCATGGCCTCGGCGGCCAGGTCCACCACGAGGTTCTGTACCGACTGGAACTTCGCGAGCGCCCGGCCGAACTGGTTGCGTTCGGTGGTGTGGCCGATCGCGGAGGTCAGCATCCCGTCCATCGCGCCGACGGACTGCACGGCGCGGGTCAGCGCGCCCCGGAGGACCAGCGCCTCCACCGCCGCGTCGTCGACGGGGACCCACCCGGCGTCCTGCGGGGGCCGGACGGAGGCGGTCGGGACGGCGGAGATCGACTCGGCTGCGGTGAGGTCGAGTCGGTCGGTGGCCACGTCGGCGGCCTCGTACCCCCCGCCCGCACGGCGGACGCACACGACGGTCGCGGTGGCGCCGGCCCAGGGGACGCGGTGCGCCGTGCCGCCGGGACCCAGGACGGCGACGGTGGCGGTCTCGCCGGAGGAGTCGTCGAGGCCCGCCGCGCGGCGCACGGGGCCGGCCAGCAGGTCGGTCTCGGCGTAGGGCGCGGCCACGCCGGCGGCGGCGAGCGTGCGCAGGAGCGCGGCGGCCTCGGACCACCCGGCCCCGCTGCCCCCGGACTCCTCCGGGGCGGTCAGGCGGGCGAGGCCGACCTCGGTCAGCGTGGCCCACACGGCGGCGGGGTCGGGATCGGCGTCCGGTGCGGAGAACCCGGAGACGAGGTCGGTCATGAGGCTCTGGAGATCGGGGTCGACGGTGAGGTCGACGGTCTCGGTGGCGGTGCCGGTGGTGGTCATCAGCGCATCCCCAGTCCCCGCGCGATCACGCCGCGCAGAATCTCGTTGGTCCCGCCGCGGAGCGTGAAGCCCGGGCGTTGGTGCAGTCCCGCGCGCAGCAGCGCGTCGATCTCCGTGGGCGGCCCCGGCGTCTCGTCGCCCAGCCGGGCGGAGACGTCGTCGACGATGTCGCCCTCCGTGGTGGTGCCGAGCAGCTTGACGAGCGCGGCGGCGGTGTCGGCCTTCTCACCGCGCTGGAGGGCGCCGGCGATGTTGCGGCTCAGGGTGTGCAGTCCGGCCATCCGCGCGACCGACCGGCCGAGGTCGGTGCGCTCGGGCAGGCGCCCCCGGTGGATCGCGTCGATCTCGGCCGCGAGCAGGCGGAACGACGACAGGAACCGCTCGGGCCCGCTGCGCTCGAAGGCCAGCTCGGCGTTGACCTGCTCCCAGCCGTTGCCGGGCGTGCCGAAGACGCGGGAGTCGGGGACGAACACCTCGTCCAGGACGACCTCGTTGAAGTGGTGGTCGCCGGACAGGGACACGATCGGGCGGATGGTGACGCCCTCGGAGCGCAGGTCCACGATGAACTGGCTCAGGCCGGCGTGGCGGTTGCTCGTGTCCAGCGGCTCCGTGCGGGCCAGGGCGATGAAGGCCTCGGCGTGCTGGGCGCCGGAGGTCCAGACCTTGGTGCCGGTCACCGTCCAGCCGCCGTCGACCCGGACGCCCTTGGTGCGGACGCTGGCGAGGTCCGATCCGGAGTCGGGCTCGCTCATGCCGATGCCGAAGCAGCACTCCCCGGCAGCGATCCGCGGGAGGAACTCCTGCTTCTGCTCCTCGGTGCCGTAGCGCAGGAGCGAGGGGGCGATCTGCCGGTCGGCCACCCACTGGGCCGCCACGGGGGCGCCCACGGCGAGGAGTTCCTCGGTGATGGCGAAGCGCTCGAGGTGGGTCCGCCCCTGCCCGCCGTACTCGACCGGGATCGTCATGCCGATCCAGCCGCGCTCGGCGAGACGCCGGGTGAAGCCCTCGTCCCACCGGGTCAGCCACGTGTCGATCCAGGGGGTGAGGGTGCCGGCCGAGATCTCGGCGGAGAGGAAATCGCGGACCTCCTGACGGAGCCGTCGTATCCCGGGCGACTCCACCGTCGTGGGTGGGGCGAGGGCGCTGCTCATCTCTTCTCCTGTCGTGGGGCGGTCAGGGGCGGGGATGGTCGTGGGTGACCATGGCCACACGGTGCTTGTACTATCGCACCGTTCTATACAATACGCAATCAGGCAAACCGTTACGGAACTACGTAACTCGGGCGAATTGTTGCTATCCTGCTGACATGACACCGCGTGAGGAGCCCGACGTCCGGGTGCCCGAGAGGCCCCGGCACCGGATGGTCGACAGGGTCGCCGCGATCCTCGAGGAGGTCGCCCGGTCCGGGAGCGGCATGACGTTGACCGCCATCGCCACGTCGCTCCGTGCGCCGGTCAGCTCGACCCAGGGGCTCGTCAACGGGCTGGTCGCCACCGGCTACCTGGACGAGGCCGACCGCGTCTACACGCTGGGCATGGCGCCGTACCTGCTCAACGTCATCGCCGGGCGCCCGCCGGTCACGCACATCCCGCACGAGGCGCTGGAGGCGATCAACGCGGAGACCGGCATGGTCACCGTCCTGTCGGCGGCCGTGGGCGACGACCTCTTCTACGTCGACCACGTCTCCGCCGACCCGGCGTTCGCGTACCTGGCGGAGAACCGCCTGCGCCGGTCCCTGCTCCGGACGTCCGCGGGGTGGCTCCTGCTGGCGTCCCGGGAGAACCGGGACCTGTGGGCCTACCTCAACGGGCGTCCGGAGTCGGACGCGGGCCGGGTCGACGCCTTCCTCTCCGCGCTCGCGGAGATCCGGGAGACCGGGATCTGTGCGGCACCCGGCGCGGCCGAGCGCGGAGCGGACGGCGTCTCCGTGGCGGTCACCGAGCGGGGGCAGGTGATCGCCTCCGTCGGCGTGATCGGCTCGAGTGGGTCGATCGACTCCCGGCGCGACGAGCTCGTGGAGATCCTCCGTCGCCACGTGGACGCCTGGAACCTCGACTAGGACTGGCCCGCCCGGCGGCGGCTCAGCGGCCCGTGTAGTCCCCGGCGCGCTTCTCCCCGAAGGCCGCGAGCGCCTCCCGGTGGTCCTCGGTGTGGTGGGCCAGTGCCTGCATGGCGGCGGAGAGCTCGAGCAGCGACTCCAGCGACTGGTGCTGGGACTCGCGCAGTAGCTTCTTGGCCATGCGCACCGAGTGTGGCGGGTTCTTGGCGACCCGTCCGGCCAGGGCGCGCGCCGCGTCGAGGAGGTCGTCCGGCTCGGCCACCTGGTTGACGAGCCCCCACTCGAGGGCCTGCTCGGCGGTGACCCGGTCGCCGGTGAGCGCCATCTCGGCCGCCCGCGCCGGCCCGATCGCCTTGGTGAGCAGCCACGCGCCGCCGTCGCCGGGGATGATCCCCAGCTGGACAAAGCTCTCGGCGAAGAAGGCGCGCGTCGAGGCCACCCGCAGGTCACACATCACGGCGAGGTCGCAGCCGGCGCCGACCGCCGGGCCGTTGACGGCGGCGATCACGGGTACCTCGCAGTGGTAGAGGGCGCGCGGGATGCGCTGGATGCCGCGACGGTAGCCGTCGCGCAGCTCGTACGGGCTCCCGCCGAACATGCCGTGGCGCTCGACCATGTTCTTGACGTTGCCGCCGGCGGAGAACGCGGTGCCGGCGCCGGTGAGGACGACAGCCCGGACATCCGGGTCGGCGTTGACGGCGTCGACCCGGTCGCAGAGGGCCTCGACCATCGCGGAGTCGGAGATCGGGTTGCGGCTGTCGGGAAGGTTCAGCGTCCACGTCTCGACGTGGTCGGCGCGGTCGACGAGGAGTGCGGTGTCGGTCATGGGGTGCTTCCTTGCTTCGGTGGGTGTGGGGTCGGGTCGGTTCCGGTTCTACATGGTGGAGGGGACCCAGAGGATGAGGGCGGGGAAGAGGAGGAACATCAACGCGACCAGCAACATGGCGATCACATAGGGGAACGCCCCGCGGAAGACCTCCTCGACTCGGCGTCCCGCGGCGCGGGCGACGACGAAGACGTTGAGCCCCATCGGCGGGGTGACGAGCCCGATCTCGGCCAGCAGCACCATGTACACGCCGAACCAGATGGGGTCGTACCCGAGGGTCTCGACCAGCGGGAGCACAACCGGGACGGTGAGCGCGATGATCGCGATCTGGTCCATGAAGAAGCCGAGCACCACGTAGACCGCCGAGATGAACAGCATGATGACGAAGGCGGGGACCGCGAGGTCGCCGATCCAGGCGACGAGCGTGGGCGTCACCCGCGTCTCGGTGAGGAAGTGGCCGAACACGTGGGCGCCGATGATGATCGCGAAGATCATCGCCGTCGACTTGGTGGTCTCCACCAGGGTGTGGCCGACGCCGGTGAGCGTGAACCGTCGGCGCGCGATCACGAGGATCAGCGACGCCGCGCAGCCGAGTGCCGCGGCCTCGGTGGGCGTCGCCAGGCCGAGGTAGATCGACCCCACGACGGCGGCGAAGACGAACACCAGCGGGGCGGCGGTGAGCAGCGCGCGGGCTTTGTCGGCCCATGTGGCCGGCGCCCCGCGCGGGACGGAGTCCGGATCGCGCAGCATGGTCACGTACAGCATCAGCACGAGGGCGCAGGCGATGATCACGCCCGGCAGCGCCCCGGCGACGAGCTGGTCGCCGACGCTCACCTCGGCGGTGATCGCGTAGAACACGAGGATGATCGACGGCGGGATCATGGCGGCGAGGGTGCCGACCACGGCCACCATGCCGCTGGCCGTCCGGGGACTGTAGCCCTCGTCGACCATCTTGAGCGTCGACGTCTGGGCCAGGGTGGCGGCCGCCGCGGTCGAGGACCCGGACACCGAGGCGAAGGCCGTGCCCGCGCCGATCGAGGCGACGGCGGTACCGCCGCGGATCCGCCCGACCAGGGCCCGGGCGGCGCCGAACAGGTCGTCGAGCAGTCCGGACAGCATGAGCAGGTGCGCCATGAGGATGAACAGGGGGACCGCGGACAGGGAGTAGCTCATCACCGAGGTCGCGGGCACCGTCTGCATGACGCCGTCGACGACGTCGGTGCCCGCGAGGACGAAGAGTCCGACCAGGCCCGCGCCGAGGATGGCGAACGAGACCGGGACGCGGATGAGGATGAGGACCAGCAGGAGGGCGACGATGGCGAGTGCGAGCATGTCAGGCCCCTTCCACGGACAGGCAGGGCTCGTAGTCCGTGACCACGCGGGTCAGCGGGGCGGTGAGCTCGCGGTAGAGGTCGATGAGCACGACGACGCAGCCGAGCGCCGCGGCGACGGGGATGATCGTCTTCCACCACCAGGTGGGCCAGGGCAGCTCGGCCATCCCGGGCGGGGGCATCTCGTCGGTGATGAAGGAGAAGTGCGCGGCCCGGGTGCCCGAATAGATGAGCAGCGCCAGCCCCACGAGGATGATGAGGTAGGCGAGGACGAGCAGCAGCTTGCGCACGGGCTCTGGGGTCTTCTCGAAGATCGTCACCACGGCGACGTGGGCGCCGGTGCGGTAGGCGGTGACCGTGCCGAAGAACGCGACGGCCATCATCAGGTACTGCTCGACGAACCCGACGTTCCAGCCCAGCGGGGTGTCGAAGAACGTGCGGGTGGCCACCTCGACGGTGGTGAGGGCGGCGATGACGACGATCGCGGCGCCGGCGATGACCGCGCAGACCGCGGAGATCGCGTTCTGCACCGCGTCGAGTCGCGCGTGGTCGCCGGTGCGGTAGCCGAACAGCGTCCTGCGGGCGGGCGTGGACCCCGACTGGTGGACGATCACCTCGGGTGTGTGGTCGGTCATGAGCGGTCGCTTCCGTGTTCGGCCTCCGCGCGGTCGAGCGCGGCGGTGAAGTCGTCCAGGACGTCGCGGGCGGGGAGTCCGATGCTCTCGAGGTCGGCGACCCACGACTCGCGGACGGGGTCGTAGAGCGCCTCCCACTCGGGGGCCTCGGCGTCGGTGACCTCGTGCATCCGCACGCCGCTGTCGCGCATCGCCTGCTTCGACTCGTCCATGGACCGGTTGATCTCCCGGCACACGGCCGTCTGCGCCACGTCGGAGGCCTCGGTGAGGACGGCCTGCTGGGCGGGGCTCATCTCGTGCCACACCGAGTCGGAGACCGAGTAGGTCACGGTGAACGAGCCGAGGCGTGCGCCGTCGGTCGAGTGGTCGATGACCTCCTCGAGGCTGTACGGCGTGATGCTCAGGGGGCTGGCGAGGGTGCCCTCGACGGTGCCGCGGGAGACGGCCTCGTACATGTCCCCCAGGGGCATGGAGACGCCGGCCGCGTCGACCTCGTCGACCACGCGGTCGGCGGCGCCGCCGGTGGAGCGCATGATCTTCCCGTGCAGGTCCGCGACGGACTCGACGGGGAACGCCCCGGACATCGCCTCGTAGCCGGGGATGTACGCGACCCACAGGGGGCGCACGTCCTGCGGGGCGAGCTCGGCCTCGAACAGCGTGCTGCCGGGCTGCATGATCTCGCGCACGGCGTCGCCGCCGACGCAGGAGTCCTGGGTGAAGCCGGGGAGGTCCCCGACGTTGGCGAGCGGTAGCTGGGTCCCGACGTACGCGGGGGAGACCGCGGCGATCTCGGCGATGCCGGTCCGCAGGACGGCGGGCATGTCCTGCTGCTTGCCCAGCTGTCCGGAATCGAAGTACTCGATCTCCATGCCTGCGCCGGGGCCCTCGGCCTCGAGGATCCGCATGAACTCGGTGGTGCCGCTGCGTCCGATGGGGTGCGTCGCGGCAAAGCTGTCCGCGACCCGGAGCACTGTGTGGTCGGGCTCGGCGGCGGTGTCGCCGGAGCAGGCCGACGAGGCGATCGCCACCGCGAGTCCCACGGCGACCGCGGACGCGGCGCGGCGCCCGGGTGACTCCGGGCGTGTCGAGGGGGTGAGGCGCGTCATGCGACTCCTTAACTAGGGAACTGAATACGCATATGCGTATTAACGAGGGCCGGAGAAAACACTATTCGGTGATGCGGATCACTGTCAAACGCGCGCGGCGGGCCGACCTCCTTGACCGCGCGCGGTGCGAATGTAGGATTGTCGACAATCTGACCGGCGCGGGCGTCTGCGCCGGTGACGGCACCACGGAAGGCGCACCGATGACTCTCTCCCTCACCGCCCTGGAGCTCGCCGACCGCTTCCGTCGCGGCGAGGTGTCCCCGGTCGATGCCGCCGGCGAGGCGCTGGACGCGATCGATCGGGTCGACGGCGAGATCAACGCCTTCTGTCACGTCGACCGCGCCGCGACCATGGCCGCCGCGCGCGAGTCCGAGGACCGGCACCGCCGGGGGGTCGCGTACGGGCCGCTGGACGGCGTGCCGACGACCATCAAGGACATCTTCTACACCCGTGGAGTTCCCACGCTGCGGGGCTCCCGGCTGCTCGCGGACAAGCCCGATGCCGCCGAGCCGGGTGCCTGGCCCGACGACGCCCCCGTCACCTCGGCGGTGCACGAGGCGGGGTGCGTGGTGATCGGCAAGACCACCACGCCCGAGTTCGCGTGGAAGGGGGTCACCGACAACCCGGTCACCGGCGTCACGCGCAACCCCTACGACCCGGCGCTCACCCCCGGCGGCTCCAGTGGCGGGGGCTCGGCGGCCGTCGCCGCGGGCCTGGGCCAGCTCGCCCTGGGCACCGACGGCGGCGGCTCGGTCCGGATCCCCGCCGCGTTCTGCGGGATCGTCGCCCTCAAGCCGACGTACGGTGTCATCCCGATGTTCCCGTCGAGCCCCTTCGGCACCCTCGCCCACGCCGGACCCATGACCCGGACCGTCGGCGACACCGCGGCGTTCATTGACGCCCTCCTGCGGCCGGACCCGCGCGACTGGTCGGCGGTCCCCGCCCGCGCCACCACGCCCGGGCCCGGCGGATACCTCGCCGCCGCCGAGGACGGGACGGGCGGCGACCGCCCACTGTCGGGACTGCGCGTGGCGTACAGCTCCGACATGGGGTTCGGGGCCAACGACCCCGAGGTCGAGCGCGAGGTCGCACGCTCCGTCGGAGTGCTCGAGTCCCTCGGCGCGCAGGTGGAGACGGTCGAACTCGGCCTCTCCGATCCCGTCGACGCGTTCCACGTCCTGTGGTTCGCCGGCCTCGCCGCCGTGCTCGCGCCCCACGGGCCGGAGGCGATCGAGCACGTCGACCCGTCGATGCGCGAGGCGCTCGGCCGCTACCACGACTTCTCGGCTGCCGACTACCTCGACGCCGTCGCCGTCCGGATGGCGCTCGGCGCCCGCATGGCCGACTTCCACCAGCACTACGACGTCCTGGTCACCCCCACCACACCGATCGCGGCCTTCGAGGTGGGAGCAGACGTCCCGCCCGGCTGGCACAGCCCCGACTGGACCTCGTGGACCCCGTACACGTATCCGTTCAACATGACGCAGCAGCCGGCGCTGAGCATCCCGTGCGGCACCACGGACGCCGGGCTGCCCGTGGGCGTCCAGTTGGTGGGCGCGCGGTTCGAGGACCGGCTGGTCGTCCGCACGGGCGCAGCGCTCGAGGCGGCCCTCGGCCGGGTCGTTCCCGCTCCGCGGGTCCACGCGTCCACCGCGGGGAGCGGGGGCCGGTGACCGCGATGGAGCCGCCCGCGGGCCTCGAGCCCGTCGTCCAGGAATCGACCCCGTCGCTGATCGCGCGGACCCTGCGCAGGGCGATCTCGGACGGGTCGCTGGGGCCCGGCGAGCAGCTCGGCGAAGCCGCGCTCGCGCAGTCCCTCGGGGTGAGCCGAGGGCCACTGCGCGAGGCCATGCAGCGCCTCACGCAGGAGGGGCTGCTCATCTCCCACCGCAACCGCGGACTGTTCGTCGCCGACCTCACCCCCGAGGCGGTCGAGGACATGTACCTGCTGCGGACCACGGTCGAGACCGCCGCGCTCGACCGGGTGCTCGACCTGGGCCTGGGCGACCCGACGGCGGATGCGCTCGACGCGGCGGTCGACGCGATGGCGGACCTGGCTGACGAGCCGATGTCGGAGTCCATGGTGGCCGCGGACCTCGATTTCCACCACACCCTGGTCGAGGCGGCGCGGAGTCCCCGGCTGTCGCGGGTGCACGAGACGGTCCTGGTGGAGACCAGTATGTGCCTGCACGCCATGCGGGGCACCTACACGGACGCGCGGTCCCGGCTCGCCGAGCACCGGGCGATCGCCGACGCCGTGCGGGAGGCCGACCCCGACCCGGCCAGGACCCTGCTGGTCGAGCACATGCGCGACGGGCTCTCCCGCGTGCTCGGCGGCCCAGGCGCCACAGGCGCCTGAGCGACTGCGCCGCCGCCCGCCTGTGCCCCTCGCGCCGTCCGGCCCCTCGCGCCGTGCGATCCGCCCCTCCGATTCCCAGTTGCGTGGCGAGGCCGGAGCGCGTATCGACATCCGAGGGGCAGATCGCGGGGTGCCGCCGCCGGGGCCAGTCAGCGCACCGGGATCGCCGTCAGTTTGGTCTCCACGAACTCCTCGATGCCCGAGAGCCCGCCCTCGCGACCCAGGCCGGACTGCTTGATGCCACCGAAGGGCGCGGCGGGGTTGGACACCACGCCCGTGTTGATGCCCACCATGCCGGCCTGCAGTCGCTCGGACATGGTCATCGCGCGGTCCAGGCTCTCGGTCATGACAAAGGAGACCAGGCCGAATTCGGTGTCATTGGCCAGGCGCACGGCCTCGTCGTCGTCGTCGAACGGGACCAGGGCCGCGACGGGGCCGAAGATCTCGGTGGACATCAGGCCGGAGTCGGCGGCCACGTCGGTGAGGACGGTGGGCGGGTAGAAGTAGCCGGGGCCGTCGCCGCGTTCGCCGCCGCACAGGACCCGGGCGCCGCGGCCCACGGCGTCGTCGACCAGATCGACGACCTTCGCCACGGCCTTCTCCTCGACCAGCGGCCCCACGTCCGTGCCGTCTGCGGTGCCGTCGCCGACCCGCAGCGCGGCCATCCTCTCGGTGAGCCGGCGGGCGAACTCGTCGAGCACGGAGCGGTGCACGAGGATCCGGTTGGCGGCCGTGCAGGCCTCGCCCATGTTGCGCATCTTGGCGGCCATCGCGGCGTCCACGGCCACGTCCATGTCCGCGTCGGAGCACACCACGAACGGCGCGTTCCCGCCGAGTTCCATGGAGGTGCGCAGCACGCCGCGTGAGCACTGCTCGAGCAGCTTGCGGCCGACGGGCGTGGACCCGGTGAAGGACAGCTTGCGGGCGATCCCGGAGTCGATCCACGGCTCCACCACGCCGCCGGCGTCGGTCGTGCACACCACGTTGAGGACGCCGTCGGGCAGGCCCGCCTCGCGCAGGACCTCCACGAGGTACAGGGAGGTCAGGGGGGTGAGGCCGGCGGGCTTGAACACCATGGTGCAGCCGGCGGCGATCGCGGGGCCGATCTTGCGGGTGGCCATGGCCAGCGGGAAGTTCCAGGGGGTCACGAGGATGCAGGGGCCCACGGGCTCGTGCGTGACCATGAGCCGGGTCTTGCCGTCGGGGGAGCGGCGGGCGTCGCCCCGGATGCGGCAGGCCTCCTCGGAGAACCAGCGGAAGAACTCGGCGCCGTAGGCCACCTCGCCGCGGGCGTCGCCGAGCGGCTTGCCCATCTCGGTGGTCATGAGCAGGGCGAGCTCCTCGGTGCGCTCCACCAGCAACTCGTGGGCGCGGCGGAGGATCTCGGCCCGTTCGCGTGCGGGGACGGCCGCCCACCCGGGCTGGACGCGTCCGGCGGTCTCGATCGCGGCGTCGGCGTCGGCGGTGCCGCCGTCGGCGATGGTGGCGACGGACTGCCCGGTGGCGGGGTTGACCACGGGGAAGGTCTTCCCGTCGGCGGCGTCGCGCCACGCGCCGTCGACGTGGATGCCGGTGCCGAGGGCGGCGATGATGTCGGCGACGGAGCGGGTCATGGGTGCCTCCTGGGGTCGGGTGTCGGGTCGGGGTCGAGGAGCTCGAACAGGTGCCGGCCCATGCGCGAGCCGGTGCGGGGGTCGGCGCCGGCGAGGTGCTCGACCTGGGTGGCGCACGAGAAGCCGTCGGTGAGCACGGGGGCGTCCGGGTCGGTGCGCAGGGCGGGGGCGAGGGCCTGTTCGGCGACGGCGGCGGTGACCACCTCGTGGCCGGCGGTGAACCCGAAGTCCCCGGCGACGCCGCAGCAGCCGGTGGCCTCGCGGACCGACCCCACGCCGAGCGCGGTGAGCGTCGCGCGCTGGACCCGGTTGCCGAAGGTCGCGTACTCGTGGCAGTGGGTCTGGACGGTGACGCGGTCCGGGGCGGCGCCGCCGGGCCAGGCGGGGGCGCGCCCCTCGGCGGCGAGCCGGCCGAGGTGCTCGGCGGCGGACCGGATGCGCGCGGCCACCCGCCGGGCGGCGTCGGCGTTGGGGGTGCCCGCGAGCAGTCGCGGCAGGTCCTCGCGCAGGGTCGAGGCGCAACTGGGTTCGACGACGACGACGGGAACCTCGCCCCCGTCCGGCCCGCGGGTGGCGTCGAGGTGCAGCGCGGTCCGTCGCAGGGTCCGGCGGGCCGCGTCCAGGCGCCCGGTGGTGACGTGGGTCAGCCCGCAGCAGTGGTCGGCGCTGCAGGCCACGGAGGTGTGGGCGCCGCCGAGGACGCGGGCGGCGGCACCGGCGACGGTGGGGCGCAGTCCGCGGGTGAACGAGTCGAGGAAGAGGACCACGTCGGCGGAGGTCGGGCCCGGTTCGCGGAGTCGCCACACGCTGCCCGGGACGCGGGCGAGCTCGGCGCGCAGGTCGCGGGCGGAGGCGAACCGGGGGAGCGTGCGGCTCCGGGAGACGCCGCCGAGCCTCGCGGCGGCCCGACCGGCCCGGGTGGCCATGAGCGCGTTGAGCGGGCCGGCGGCGCGGGTGGTGCCGCGTAGCCACAGGGGGAGCAGGCCGAGGGAGTAGTGGGCCATCGGCCGGACTCGACGCCGGTAGCGGCGGTGCAGTGTCTCGGCTTTGTAGGCGGCCATGTCCACGCCGGTGGGGCAGTCGCTCGAGCAGGCCTTGCAGGACAGGCACAGGTCGAGCGACTCGCCGACACCCGGATCGGTGATCGGCAGGGTGCCGCGCACCACCTCCTGCAGGACGCGGGCGCGGCCGCGGGTCGAGTCCTTCTCGTCCCCGGTGGCGCGGAAGCTGGGGCACATCACGCCGCCCGACGAGGTGCGGCAGCGGCCCACGCCGATGCAGGCCTGCACCGGGTGGGCGCCGTCGGGCGAGGTGAGCAGTCCGAGGTCGCGGGTGGGCACGCCCTCCAGTGCCAGGTCGGCGTCGAGGCGGCGGGTGGCCCGCATCCCGCCCGGTGCGAGGATCCCGGCGGGGTCCCACACCTGCGCGAACCGGGCGAACGCGCGCATCATCTCGGCCGAGTACATGATCGGCAGGAGCTCGGAGCGGGCGCGGCCGTCCCCGTGCTCGCCGGACAGCGACCCGCCGTGGCGGACGGCGAGCCGGGCGGCGTCGGTGCAGAAGGCGCGGAACACGGCCCGCCCGCTGTCGGACCGCAGGTCGAAGGTGATGCGGATGTGCATGCAGCCGGCGCCGAAGTGTCCGTACATGACGCCGGTGAGGCCGTGCTCGGTGAGCAGGTCGCGGAACTCGGCGAGATAGTCGGCCAGGCGCTCGGGCGGGACGGCGGAGTCCTCCCAGCCGGGCCACGACTCCGTGGTGACGCCGGTGTCGGGGTCGGTGATCCGGGAGCTCAGGCCGGCGCCGTCCTCGCGGACCCGCCAGAGGTCGGCGCGGGCGCCGGGGTCGGAGACCGCCATCGCCTCCACGGCGTGCCCGGCGGAGGTGAGCTCGCCGGAGAGCATCTCGAGCCGCTCGTCGAGCGTGGCGTCCGGGCCGACCCCGCCCTCGTCGTCGAGTTCGATGAAGAGCCAGGCCCGCCCGGCGGGGAGGTCGGCCACGGCGTCGTCCCCGCGCCGGGAGCGCATGGTGGAGACGATCACCTCGTCGATCCCCTCGACCGCGGTGGGGCGGTGGCGCAGGATCGCGGGCACGTCCCGAGCGGCGTCCACCACGTCGGTGTAGCCCACCACCAGCAGGCCGGTCCGGGCCGCGCGCGGGACGATCCGCAGGGTGGCGGCGGTGACCACAGCGCAGGTGCCCTCGGAGCCGACGAGCGCCCGCGCGACGTCGAAGCCCTGCTCGGGCAGCAGGTGGCCCAGGTGGTAGCCGGAGACCTGGCGCGGGATGCGGCCGAGTTCGGTGCGGATGGCGGCCAGGTGGTCCGAGGCCAGTGCGGTGAGCTCGGTGGTGAGGTGGGCGGCGCGCGCCGCGGCCGCCGCGTCGGACGGGTCCGTGGCCTCGACGCCGCTGCGGGTGGCGGTCAGGCGCAGTCCGTCCGCGGTGACCAGGCGCAGCGCCTCCACGTGGTCGGCGGTGCGCCCGTGCCGCACGGAGTGGTTGCCGCACGCGTCGTTGCCCACCGCGCCACCCACGCACGCGCGGCTCTGGGAGGAGGGGTCGGGGGCGAACGTCCAGCGCGAGTCGGTGGCCTCGTGCACCGCCGCGCGCAGGGTGGTCAGGACGGCACCGGCCTCGGTGGTGACGGTCCGCGCCCCGGTGTCGACGTCCAGGACGCGGTGCAGGTGCCGCGACAGGTCCAGCACGAGGCCGGTGCCGACCGCGTTGCCGGCCATCGAGGTGCCGCCGCCCCGGGCGGTCGCGGGGACGCCCAGGCGGTGGCACACGGCCAGTGCCCGGGCGACCTCCTCCTCGCTGCGCGGGAACAGTACCGCGGCGGGCGGCACGCGGTAGTTGGAGGCGTCGTAGGCGTACTCGGCGAGGCGGCGGGCGTCGTGCTGCGGCTCGAGGCCGGCGTCGACGAGGGCCTCGACGAGGGCCGGGCCCGGCGCCGCGTCGATCGCTCCCGCCGCCCGGGTCACGACGCCTCGTCGCACACCCGGTGGACGGCGCGGGTGAAGCGCTCGACGCCCTGGTCGATCTCGTCCGGCGTCACCACGAGCGCGGGGATGAGGCGGACCACCGATCCGGTGGGGCCGCAGGTCAGCGTGAGCAGGTCCTCGTCCACGCAGGCCTGCTGGACGCCCGCCGCGAGCGCCGCGGCCTCGGCGGCGCCGGCGCTGCCCGCGGGCGCGGTGGGGTCGCCGAACTCGACGCCCAGCATGAGTCCGGCGCCACGGATGTCGCAGATCTCGCCCACGTCCGCCAGGCTACGCCGCAGTCCGTCGAGGAACCGGGCCCCGCGCTCGGCGGCGGCGGCGACCAGACCCTCCCTCTCGATCACGCCGAGGGTGGCCACGCCCGCCGCGGCGGACACGGCGTTGCCCCCGTACGTGCCGCCCTGCGAGCCGGGCCAGGCCCGGGCCATGAGGGATTCGGGGGCGGCGATGGCGGAGATGGGGAAGCCCGAGGCGATGCCCTTGGCGGTGATGAGCACGTCCGGGATCAGCCCCTCGGTGTGCTGGTGGCCCCAGAAGCGGCCCGTGCGCCCGACGCCGGCCTGGACCTCGTCGAGGATCAGCAGCGCGCCGTGGGCGTCGGCCCGCTCGCGAAGTCCCTGCAGGTAGCGGGGCGGGGTGGCCAGGTAGCCGCCGTCGCCCAGGACCGGTTCGATGAGGAAGGCCGCGACGTCGCGGGGGTGGGCCCGCGTGGCCAGGAGGTAGTCGAGCTCGGCGAGCGCGAAGTCCACGGCGTCGTCGACCGTCCAGCCGTGCCGCAGTGCGTGGGGGAACGGGGTGACCGTCACGCCGCCCATGAGCGGGGAGAAGCCGGCGGAGAACTTGGTGCCGGCCGTGGTGAGGCTGGCCGCGCCGACGGTCCGGCCGTGGAACCCGCCCTGCACGGTGATGATGGTGGGGCGGCCCGTGGCCATGCGGGCCAGGCGGACGGAGGCCTCGACCGCCTCGGAGCCGGAGTTGGCGTAGAACACCGAGTCGAGCCCCTCCGGCAGGTGCGCGCCCAGCTTCTCGGTGAGCTCCAACAGCGGCTGGTGCATCACGGTCGTGTACTGCGCGTGGATGACCTTGCCGCACTGCTCGCGGGCGGCGGCCACCACGTCGGGATGGCAGTGGCCGGTGCTGGTCACGCCGATGCCGGTGGTGAAGTCGAGGTAGTCACGGCCGTCCGTGCCGTGGATCCACGAGCCCAGGGCGTGGTCCACCACGACGGGCGTGGCCTGCTTGAGGTGGGGCGACAGGTGCGCGGTCATGGGGTCAGTCTGTGACCCCTCCGCAAGATTGTCAACAATCCGACAAAGTGTGGCCGGCGCGTGTCATGACGGCTACGGTGGGCTCATGACGCACGCCAGGCCGACCGTCGTCCTCCTCACCGCCGAGGGCGTCGACCCGCCCACCGACCTCGACGCGGTCCGCGGGATCGCCGACGTCCGCGAGTGCACGGCGGACACCCTCGCCGAGGCGCTGCCCGGCGCCGAGATCCTCCTGGTCTGGGACATCTTCTCCGGCGCGCTGGCCGAGGCCTGGCACGCCGCCGACTCGCTCCGGTGGATCCACGTCGCCGCCGCCGGGGTCGACAAGCTGCTCTTCGACGACCTGCGCACCTCCACCGTGCTGGTGACCAACGCCCGCGGCGTCTTCGACGTGCCCATCGCCGAGTACGTCCTGGCCTGCGTGATGGCCCACGACAAGCAGCTCCACCGCACCGAGGCGCTCCGGCTGCAGGGCCGGTGGGAACACCGCGAGACCACCCGCGTCGCCGGTCGGCGCGCCCTCGTCGTGGGCACCGGCGGGATCGGGCGCGCCACCGCGCGACTCCTGCGGGCGGTCGGGCTCGACGTCCGCGGGGCGGGGCGCCGGACCCGCGACGACGACGAGGACTTCGGCACCGTCGTCGATTCCGCCCGCCTGGGCGAGCACCTGGGCGGGGTGGACCACCTGGTCATGGTGGCGCCGCTGACCGGGGCCACCCGGGGGATGCTGGGGGCCGACGAGCTGGCGGCGCTGCCCGACGGCGCGCACGTGGTGAACGTCGGCCGCGGACAGCTCGTGGACCAGCAGGCGCTCACCTCCGAGATCGCCTCCGGCCGGCTGTCGGCGCACCTCGACGTCGTCGTCGTCGAGCCCCTCCCGGACGGCGACCCCCTCTGGTCGCTCGAGGGCGCCCACATCAGCCCCCACATGTCCGGTGACGTGGTGGGGTGGCGGGACACCCTCTCCGAGCAGTTCACCGCGCACCTGCGCACCTGGATCGACGGCGGCGAGCCGGGCCCGGCGGTCGACAAGGACCGCGGCTACGTCAGCGGCTGAGCCGCCGCCTGCTCCGGGGGGTCGAGCCCCAGTTCGCGGGCGCCGGTCTCGAAGGCGTCGACGAAGGCGCGCAGGGGGCCCCGCCGCGAGTCCCGCTTCCGGTACGCGATCGACACCGTGCGGGAGACCCCGTCGGTGAGGGGCAGGACGTCGATCAACCCGCCGGCGGTCCACGACTCCAACCCGAGATCCGAGACCAGCGTGACCCCCAGGCCGGCGGCCACCAGCGCCAACGCCGTGGACTGCTCACCCGCCTCGTGGCGGTTGTCGGGCTCGAACCCGGCCTCGCGGCACGCGATCCGCACCGCGCGACCGAAGTGCGAGCGCGGCCCCGAGAGGATCCACGGCGCGGCGGCGAGGTCCACCAGGGCCACCGAGTCCGCCTCGACCATGCCGGGCGGGACCGCCGCGTGCAGCAGCTCCCCCGCGATCGGTCGGCGGACCAGCTCCGGCACGTGCGCCATCGGATAACTGGAGTAGTCCAGCACGAACGCCAGGTCGAGGGAGCCGTCCCGGACCGCGCCGGTCGTGTCCTCCGGGGCGAGCTCGCGGGTGCGCACCGAGATCGTCGGGTGCTCCCGGGCGAGCACCCGCAACCCCGCGGGCAGGAGCGCCGACGCGACCGACGCCCACACCCCGGCCGTGAGCGTGGTGCCGACGCCGGCCCGCGCCGACTCCATGGCGTGGCCCGCGTCCTCCACCGCGGCGAGGATCGCCCGCGCGTGCGAGGCGAGCAGGATGCCGGCCTCGGTGAGGACGATCCGGCGGCCCCGCCGCTCGAACAGGGTGCTGCCCACCTCGCGCTCGAGCAGCGCGAGCTGCTGCGAGACCGCCGAGACCGTGTAGTTGAGCGCCGCGGCCGCCGAGGTCACCGTCCCGCGGCGCTGCAGCTCGACCAGCAGCTTGAGCCTGTGCAGTGACACCTCCATCCCCCGAGGATAGGGGCGGCCCGCGGCCGCCGGTGACCATGCAGAAAAACTGAACGATGGGGTCCACGGAAACTCGCTGGACCGGGGGATACCTCGAATCCCATGCTGGGGATACGTCCACACCACACGGCACGGACACCCCTCAGGAGGCGATGATCATGACGGCACTGGAGATCCCCGGCGGCACGCCCCACACCGGCACCGGGACGGCGCCCGTCGTCGCCCCCACCCCGGCGGCCCCCACCGCCCCGACGCGCGAGCCCTACCTGCGCCTGCACTGGAACGACGACCTGACCGAGGCGCACGGCTACCTCGTCGTGGACACCCTCGCCGGCGGACTGGCCACGGGCGGCACCCGCATGCGGGCCGGCTGCACCCTGGGAGAGGTCGAGGACCTCGCCCGGGGCATGACCCGCAAGACCGCCGCCTTCGACCTGCCCGTCGGCGGCGCCAAGGGTGGCATCGACTTCGACCCCAAGGACCCCCGCGCCGGAGAGGTGCTCGGCCGGTTCTGCGAGGCCATGCGGCCCTTCCTGGACCAGCACTGGGTCACCGCGGAGGACCTGGGCGTCCCGCAGCACCTCATCGACCGGGTCTTCGCCCGGCTGGGGATGCACCAGTCGTACCACGCGGCGATCAACCGCTCCGACGACGCGGACGCCACCTCGGCGCGCCTGTTCCGCGGCCTGCGCGCCGAGGTCCCGGGCGGGCTGCTCGGCGACGTGATCGGCGGGTACGGCGTGGCCCAGGCCTGCATCGCGGCCGCCTACGTGCGCGGCTGGGACCTCGAGCGCACCACGGTGGCGATCCAGGGCGTGGGCACCATGGGCGGCGGCGCCGCCTGGTACCTGCACGAGGCGGGCGTGAAGGTCGTCTCGGTGGCCGACGCCGCCGGCACCCTCCACGACCCGCACGGATTGGACATCCCGGCGCTGCTCGCGACCCGCGACCGCTACGGCGAGATCGACCGCGACGCCGTCCCGGCGCACGTGCGGCAGCTGCCTCGGGAGGCGGTCCTGTCCGCCGACGTCGACATCGTCGTCCCCGCCGCGATCTCGTACGCGATCACCGCCGGGAACTGCGCCTCGGTCACCGCGCCGATCGTCGTCGAGGCCGCCAACGCCGCCACCACCGCCGACGCCGAGCTCGACCTGACCGCGCGCGGGATCGCGGTGGTGCCGGACTTCGTGGCCAACGCCGGCGCCGTCGCGTGGGCCTGGTGGCTCATCCTCGGCGAGGTCGACGACCAGCCGGAGGCCTCGTTCCTGCGGCTGAGCCGGGAGATGACGGCCAAGGTGGCGGACCTGCTCACCGACTGGACGCCGGAGCGCGGGCCCCTGCGGTGGGCGGCGGACGTCTCCGGCACGCCCCGGCGGGTGGCGCCGGTGCGCGTGCCCTGACCGGTCAGGCCGTGTCGGCGTCCCCGTCCCCGTCCCCGCTCCCGTTGCCGATCGCGGACTGGAGGCGGACGCGCCGGGGCGAGTCGTCGGTCCCGAGCAGCAGGTCGATGGTCAGGGCCAGGCGGGTGCTCACGTCGGCCGCCGACGCGCGGCGGGTGAGCCACGCGACGAGGTTGGACATCCACACGTCCGAGACCACGCGGGCGATCGAGAGCTGGACGTCGTCCGGCTCGCCCTGGGCCATGGCCCGGGCGATGATTCGGTCCATGTAGAAGCCCACCTCCTCGACCTCGGCGGCCACCGAGGCGTCGGCGAACATGAACGCGCGGGTCATGGCCTCGGTGAGGTTGGGCTCACGCTGCATGGACTTGGTGATCATGTCCACCACGACCTTCATCCGCTCCTGGGCGGTGTCCCCGGGCGGGGCGCTGCGCTCGGTGCGCTGGTCCAGTCGCCGGAACTCGCGGGCCAGGGCGGAGGTCAGCAGGTGCACCTTGGAGGGGAAGTAGCGGTAGAGGGTGCCCACGGCCACCTCGGCCTTCTCGGCGACCGCCCGCATCTGGACCGCCTCGTACCCGCCCTTGGTCGCCAGCGCCAGGGTGGCGTCGAGGATCCGGCGACGCCGCTCGCGTTGGGACGCGGTGGTGGGGCCGTCGTGCCGGGGGATCGCCGTCGGCGCGGTCGGCATCGTCGTCGCGGCGGCGTCGGCGCCGGTCTCGCTCGTCTGGGACATGGGCTGGACCTATTCGAGTTCGTCTACGGCCGGCGGGGGCCGGATGTGGCCATCGGGATGTGCACGTGACATTCTAGAACATGTTCTTTAGAACACGTTCTAGAATGGGGCAGGGTCGGACCGCCGTGTCCGCCGATACCGCCATCCACGTCGCGTCGAGGAGCCATTGTGAGCATCGCCACCACCCCGGATCAGACCGAGATCCAGAACTCGATCAAGTCCTGGGCGAAGTCCGCCGAGCCCGTGAGCATCGTACGCGCCCAGGAGACCGATCCCGACGCGTGGAAGACGCTGTGGCCCCGGCTCGCCGAACTCGGGCTGTTCGGCGTCGCGGTCGCCGAGGAGCACGGGGGCGCCGGCGCGGAGATCGTCGACCTGGCCTGCATGCTCGAGGAGGCCGCGGCCCGGATGGCGCCGGGCCCCGTCCTGTCCACCGCCCTCGCCGGCGTCCTGGTCTCGCGGGCCGGCGGCGCGGTCGCGGGCGCGCTCGGCGAGACGATCGCCGAGGGCGGCCTGCCCGTCGGCGTCTGCCCGGGCTTCGGCGCGGCCCCCCTCGACGCCTCCGGGGCCGTGACCGGGGACGCGGTCGCCTACGGCGGTACCGCAGAGGGGGCCGTCCTCCTGCCCGTCGACGTGGACGGGACCACCCGGTGGGCGTTGCTCGAGCCCGCCACCGAGGGCCTCACCGTCACCCCGTCGACCCCCTTCGACATCTCCGCGTCGATCGCGCGGGTGTCGCTGGAGAACGTGACGATCCCGGCCGACCGGTTCCTCGACGGCGTCACCACCGACCAGGTCCAGCAGCTGTTCGCCACCCTGGCCGCGGCCGAGGCCGCCGGGGTCGCCGGCTACGCGCTGACCACCGCGGTCGACTACGCCAAGATCCGCGAGCAGTTCGGCCGCACCATCGGCTCCTTCCAGTCCATCAAGCACCTCGCCGCCGACATGCTGTGCCGCACCGAGCAGGTCCGGGCCCTGGCCTGGGACGCCGCCGTCGCCGCCGAGGACCTCGGTGGCGAGGACTCCGAGCTGCCCGTCGCCGCCGCGGTCGCCGGCGCCCTGGCCTTCGACGCCGCGGTCGCCACCGCGCAGGACTGCATCCAGATCCTCGGGGGCATCGGCTTCACCTTCGAGCACGACGCGCACTTCTACCTCCGCCGTGCCGGCGCCCTGCGCCAGGCTGTCGGCGGGGCCGCCCGCTGGCGCCGCTCACTCGCCGACCTCACGCTGGCCGGGAAGCGCCGCCACCTCGACATCGACCTGTCCGAGATCGAGGGCATCGACGCCAAGCGCGCCGAGGTCAGGGACCTGGTCGCCCGGGTCGCGGCCGTCGACGGCGACGAGCGCAAGCAGGCCCTCGCCGACACGGGCCTGTTCATGCCGCACCTGCCCGAGCCGTGGGGCCTGGGGGCCTCGCCGGCCGAGCAGCTCATGATCGACGAGGAGCTCGAGTCGGCCGGCGTCACCCGGCACGACATCACGATCGGCGGCTGGGCCGTGCCCACCGTCCTGCAGGCCGCGCCCGAGCACGCGGACCTGCTGGTCCGCGACACCATGGCCGGGAAGATCAAGTGGTGCCAGCTGTTCTCCGAGCCCGGCGCCGGCTCGGACCTGGCCTCCCTGCGGGCCACCGCCGAGAAGGTCGACGGCGGGTGGAAGCTCAACGGCCAGAAGGTGTGGACCTCGCTCGCCCGCGAGGCCGACTGGGCCATGTGCCTGGCCCGCACCAACCCCGACGCCCCCAAGCACAAGGGGATCAGCTACTTCCTCGTGGATATGCGCTCGGAAGGGATCAGCACGTCGCCGCTGCGCGAGATCACCGGCGAGTCCATGTTCAACGAGGTCTCGCTCGAGGACCTCTTCGTCCCGGACGAGTTCCAGGTGGGGCAGGTCGACGACGGCTGGAAGATCGCCCGCACCACGTTGGCCAACGAGCGCGTGGCCATGGGCGGCGGCTCCTCCCTCGGCGACGCCGCCGAGGAGATCCTCGGGCTGATCGACCAGGCCGGCGCGCGGGAGGACGCCCTGGTCCTCGACGAGCTGGGCAAGCACATCGCCGACGGCGTGGTCGGGAACCTCCTGGACCTGCGTACCGCGCTGCGCACCCTCGCCGGCTCCGGCCCCGGCGCCGAGTCCTCCGTCCGCAAGATCGTCGGCGTCCGGCACCGTCAGGACATCGCCGAGTTCGGCCTCGAGCTCACCGGCACGGGCGGTGTCGAGTTCACCGAGCAGGGCCGCAAGTTCCTCATGGTGCGGTGCCTGTCGATCGCCGGTGGCACCGAGCAGGTGTTGCTCAACGTGGTGGGCGAGCGGATCCTCGGCCTGCCCCGCGACTGAGCCGCGCGACCACCTTCCCCTCCCGCCCCCGAGTAAGGACATTCCACGTGGACTTCACCCGTAACGAGACCCAGGCCGCGGTCGCGGAGGCCGTCGCCGGCGCCCTGACCACGGCCGCGCCCGCCGAGGACCTGCTCACCGCGCTCCCCAGCCGCAGCGTCGACGAGGCCGGCTACGACGAGCGGCTGTGGGCCGCGTTCGCCGGGTCGGGACTGCTCTCCCTCGGGCTGCCCGAGTCCCTCGGCGGCGACGGCCTCTCGGTGGCCGACATCGCCGTGGTGCTCGAGGAGGTCGGCCGCGCGGGCGTGGTGATCCCCGCCCTGGAGACACTGGGCTTCGGCGTGTGGCCGATCGTCGCCCTCGGCACCCCCGAGCAGCAGAAGCGACTGCTCTCCGGGATCGAGGACGGCCGCATCCTCACCGCCGCGGTCGCCGAACCCGGCGCGCCGCTCCCGCCCGAGCCCACCGTGCGGCTCGAGGGCGGCACGCTCACCGGCACCGTCACCGCGGTCCGCTACGCCGCCCAGGCCCGGTCCGTGGTGGTGCCGGTGTCCACGTCGGAGGGGGCGGCCCTCGTCGTCGTCGCCCCCGACGCGCCGGGCGTCACCCTCACGCCCACCCTCGGCTCGCTCGGGGTCCCCGAATACGCCGTGCGGTTCGGGGCGACCCCGGTGGACGACGACGACGTGCTGCGCGGCTCCGGCGAGGAGTCCGCGGTCGAGGTGTTCCGCCGACTGGTGCTGGCCGCGTGCACCGCCCACGCCGACGGCCTGATCTCCGGGTCCCTCGAGATGACCGCCGACTACCTCAAGGAACGCGAGCAGTTCGGCAGGCCGCTCGGCTCGTTCCAGGCCGTGCAGCAGGAGCTGGCGGACGTCTACATCGTCTCGCGGACGCTGCACGTGATCGCCCAGTCCGTGGCGTGGCGCCTCTCCGAGGGGTTGGTCGGCCCGTCCGACCGCTACGCCACCGACCCGACGATCGGCGCGTACTGGCTGGCCGTCGAGGGGCCGCGCGCCGTGCAGGTGATGCACCACCTGCACGGCGGCGTGGGCGTGGACATCACCTACCCCATGTTCAAGTACTCGTCGGCGGTCAAGGACCTCGCCCGGTTCGTCGGCGGCGCCCAACTGCACCTCGAGGGGCTGGGGGCGGCGGTCGCGGCCGATCCCGTCGACGCGGTGGCCCCGGTCGGCGACGACCGGGCCGCGGACGCGGCGCAGGACGACGAGGGCGCCTTCATCGACCTCACCCCGTCCCAGCGCGCCCTCCAGGCCGAGCTGCGCGAGTACTTCTCGACGCTCATCTCGCCCGAGGAGGCCGCCGACATCGGCACCACCCGGCACGGGAGGACCTACGAGGAGATCGTCAAGCGCATGGGCCGCGACGGCCGCCTGGGCGTGGGGTGGCCGGTCGGGTTCGGTGGCAAGGGCTTCGGCCACATCGAGCAGCAGATCTTCACCAACGAGGCCACCCGCGCGGACGTCCCGCTGCCGTCGGTGACCCTCCAGACCGTCGGGCCGACGCTGCAGAAGTACGGCACCGACGCCCAGAAGGAGAGATTCCTCCCCGGCATCCTCGAGGGCACGGTCCACTTCGCGATCGGCTATTCCGAGCCCGACGCCGGCACCGACCTCGCCTCGCTGCGCACCACCGCCAAGCGCGACGAGGCCACCGGCGACTGGATCATCAACGGCCAGAAGATGTGGACCACCGGAGGACACCACGCCGACTACGTCTGGCTCGCCGCGCGCACCGGCACCCCGGACTCCCGCCACCGGGGCCTGACCATCTTCATCGTCGACACCTCCGACCCGGGCTTCTCCTACACCCCGATCATCACCTGCGACGGCGCGCACCACGTCAACGCCACCTACTACTCGGACGTGCGCGTGCCCGCCGACATGGTGGTGGGCGAGGTCGACGGCGGCTGGAAGATGCTCACCACCCAGCTCAACCACGAGCGCGTGATGCTCGCGCCCTCCGGACGGCCGGGCGGATACTACGACCAGCTGGTCGGGTGGGCCCGCGGTACCGGCGCCGACGGCGTCCGCCACCTGGACCGCCCCGAGGTGCGGCGCGGGCTCGCCGAGATCTTTGTGGTGGTCCGCCTCAACGAGTTGCTCAACTGGCAGGTCTCGGCGATGGGGGAGAACCCGTCGATGGGCGACTCTGCGGCGTCCAAGGTCTTCTCCACCGAGCAGATCCAGCGCGTCGGACGGATCGCCGAGGAACTGCTGGGCCGCTTCGGCGACCCCACCGACGCCGCCACCGCCACGCTGCAGCGCTGGTTCGACATGATGAACAAGCGCAACGTCGTGATCACCTTCGGCGGCGGCGTCAACGAGGTCATGCGCGAGCTGACCTGCATGGGCGGCCTCGGCATGCCCCGCACCGCCCGCTGACCCCACCCCGTACGAAAGGCACCCATGAGTGACGACCGCATCCTCGCCGCGGCCGAGGAGATCCGGGCCGCCGGCGGCAGCGCCCGCCGCGCGGGCCGCGATCCCGTCAACACCCCGATGATCCGCAACTGGACCGAGGCGATCGGCGACGCCAACCCGATCTACTCCTCCGAGGAGGCGGCTGTCGCGGCCGGCCACGGCGGGCCGGTGGCCCCGCCCGCGATGGCCCAGGTGTGGACCATGCGTGGGCTGGGCGTGGCCCGCGAGGCCGACGACCCGCTGGGCCGCATGACCGAACTCCTCGACGCCGAGGGCTTCACCTCCGTGGTGGCCACCAACTGCGACTCGACCTACCACCGCTACACCCGCCCGGGCGAGGAGGTGACCATCTCCACGGTCCTGACCGACGTGGTGGGACCCAAGAAGACGGGCCTGGGCGAGGGCTGGTTCTTCACCACCCGCAACGAGTGGCGCGTGGGCGAGGAGATCGTGGCCGAGATGGACTTCCGGATCCTCAAGTTCCGGCCGCCGGTCAAGACTGCCGAGCCGGCCGCCGCCGACCAGATCGTCGCGAGCTCCGGCTCGGCCACCGACGATCTGGTCGTGGGCAAGGTCCTGCGGCCCTCGGTCTCGCAGGACACCCGCTTCTTCTGGGACGGCGTCGCCGCGCACGAGCTGCGCATCCAGCAGCGCGAGGACGGCTCGCTGCAGCACCCTCCCGTGCCGGCGCTGTGGAAGGACAAGACCGAGCAGACCGACTACGTGGTCTCCTCCGGCCGCGGGACGGTCTTCAGCTACGTCACCCACCACGCCCCGCGCGTGCCGGGCCGCACCCGGTTCCCGTTCGTGATCGCCCTGGTGGAGCTCGCCGAGGGCGTGCGCATGCTCGGCGAGCTGCGCGACGTCGACCCGGCCGAGGTGACGATCGGGATGGACGTCGAGGTGGAGTTCCTCGACATGCCCGGTGATCCCGGCGAGGACGCCGCGTTCGGCACCGAGCCGTGGACGCTGTACGCGTGGCGCCCGGCCGGTGCCGCGCCCGTCGAGCGTCAGATGCCGGAGACAGAGAAGGAGGCCGCCAAGTGAGCGAGAACAGTGCAGTGACCGGCGCGGTCTGCCCCGCCGAGCCGCCCGCCGCCCGGGTGGGCGACCGCCTCCCCGAGCTGGCGATCGAGGGGACGCCGACGTTCATCGTGGCCTCCGCGCTGGCCACCCGGGATTTCCAGGACGTCCACCACGACCGGGATCTGGCCCAGCAGAAGGGCTCGAAGGACATCTTCGTCAACATCCTCACCGACACCGGCCTGGTGCAGCGGTTCGTCACCGACTGGGCGGGGCAGCGTGCACGGATCACCTCCATCAAGCTGCGTCTGGGTGTGCCCTGGTACGCCTACGACACGCTGACCCTGACCGGGGAGGTCGCCGAGATCGCCGACGACGGCCTGGTGACGCTGACGATCGTCGGCACCGATTCGTTGGGCGCACACATCACCTCGACGGCCACTCTCTACATGAACGGAGACCCGCAGTGAGTTCCCTCTCCGGAAAGGCGGCGATCGTCGGGATCGGCGCCACCGACTTCTCCAAGGACTCCGGTCGCTCCGAGCTCCGGCTCGCCGCCGAGGCCGTGCAGGCCGCCGTCGCGGACGCCGGGCTCGAGCCCTCGGACGTCGACGGACTGGTGTCGTTCACCATGGACACCAACACCGAGGTCGCCGTCGCCCGCGCGGCCGGCATCGGCTCGCTCGACTTCTTCTCCCGCATCCACTACGGCGGCGGTGCCGCCTGCGCGACCGTGCAGCAAGCCGCGATGGCCGTCGCGACGGGCGTGGCCGAGGTGGTGGTCTGCTACCGCGCCTTCAACGAGCGCTCCGGGATGCGCTTCGGGCAGGTCAACTCGTCGCTCGTCCAGCAGGTCAACTCCTCGGGCACGGACAACGCCTTCTCCTACCCGCACGGCCTCTCGACGCCCGCCGGGTTCGTGGCGATGGTCGCGCAGCGCTACATGCACGAGTACGGCGCCACCAGCGAGGACTTCGGCCGCGTGGCCGTGGTCGACCGTAAGCACGCCGCCGTGAACCCGGCCGCGTTCTTCCACGGCAAGCCGATCACACTGGACGACCACCAGAACTCGCGCTACATCGCCGAGCCCCTGCACCTGTTGGACTGCTGCCAGGAGTCGGACGGCGGCCAGGCGATCGTGGTGACCACGCCCGAGCGGGCCCGCGATCTGCCGCACACGCCGGTCTCGGTCGCGGCGGCGGCGTCGGGCTCGGGCCCGGATCAGTACATCATGACCTCCTACTACCGGCCGGAACTCGCGGGCCTGCCGGAGATGAAGATCGTCGGCGATCAGCTGTGGGAGCAGTCGGGGCTGCGGCCGGAGGACATGGACATGGCGGTCCTCTACGACCACTTCACGCCGTACGTCCTCATGCAGCTGGAGGAGCTGGGCTTCTGCGGTCGCGGCGAGGCCAAGGACCTGATCCGGCAGCCGGGCGCGCTCGAGGTGGGCGGCCGGCTGCCGCTCAACACCCACGGCGGGCAGCTCGGCGAGGCGTACATCCACGGCATGAACGGCATCGCCGAGGGCGTCCGCCAACTGCGGGGCGATTCGGTGAACCAGGTGTCGGGCGCGGAGAAGCTCGTCGTCACCGCCGGCACCGGCGTCCCGACGTCCGGGCTCGTGCTCACGGTCTGACCGCCCGCCCGGCTCGCCTGCCCCGCCCCCGGCTCGCCCGCCTCGCCCGCCCCGCCTGCCCCGCCCGCCCGCCCGGCTAGCGGAGTTGAGTCGCTCCGGCAGCGATCCTCAGCCAGGCCGCTGGGAGAATGCTGCACGGAACGACTCAACCTGGTGGTGCGGCGGGCGCGATGGTGCGGCGGGCGGTGCGGCGGGGCCAGGCGGGCGGCGCGGCGCGCGTCAGCCGCGGAGGCAGCCCCGGATGAACGAGCCGATGTCGCGCACCGCGACCTTGGACTCCGGGACCACGGGGTGGAAGACCTGGAACACGTGGAACTGGTGCGGCCACACCTGGAACTCGTGGCGCACGCCGTGTTCGCTGAACCGCTCGGCCAGGCGCTCGACCCCGCCGCGGAAGATCTCGGCGCCGCCCACCTGGATGAGGAACGGCGGCCAGTCCGGTGACGGCACGTGGTGCACGGGCGAGATCCAGGGATCGTCCGGGTCGACGCCGGGGGCGTACTGCCGGCGGCACAACTCGACCAGGCCCACCGCCAGGAACGGGTCGCGGTGGGCGCGGTCGCGCGCCGAGATGTCCGTGGTGTCCATGTCCACCCAGGGGGAGAGCAGCACCACGCCGGCGGGCATGGCGGCCTGCTCTGCCTCGAGGTGGGCGACGAGCTGGATCGCGAGGTTCCCGCCGGCGGAGTCGCCGCTGAGCACGATGTTCCCGGGCGGGTACCCCTCGTCGATGAGCCAGTGCCAGCCGGCGATGACGTCGTCGAGCGCGGCCGGGTACGGGTGTTCGGGCGCGAGCCGGTAGTCCGGCAGGAACACCGGGGCCCCGGTCTCACCGGCAACCCGGGAGGCCAGTGCCTGGTGCGACCACGGCGATCCGAAGGTGAACCCGCCGCCGTGGACGTGGTAGATCACGTGGTCCGAGTCGAAGAACCTCTTGCGCCCCACCCACAGGCCGGGGACCGGGCCGTCCGCGGCCCAGTCGTCGGAGGTCTCCAGCGCCGCGGCGCGCCCGGCCCCGGAGGTCAGCGCGCGCAGGCGCCCGAGCGAGGCATCGGTCGCGGGCATCCTGTCGAGGGCGGGGCGGACGAGGAAGCGGAGCCCGTTGGCGACGGCCCGGGACCGCAGCGTCCCCTGTTCGCCCGGCCCGCGGAAGGCCGGTCGGTCCGGTGAGGCCTTCTCTCGCGGAACGCTTCCCGAGCCGCTGGTCTGCGGCTCGAAGGGATCCTCGTGGCCATCTGACGCGCCGTGTTCCATGTGGTGATCCTAGATCTGTCCGCCGGATCCGAAATTGACCGGGACCCGGAGCTGACAAGTGTCGAATAATGCGGCATCATGTGAAGCGCACCACATCCCTACCCTGTCAGATGAAAGGGCCCTGATGAGCCACAACCCCGACATGAACCAGGCCGACGTCTTCGAGGCGGTGGCCGACGCCGTGCCGGACTACAAGGCCCTCACGATGGACGGGAGAACTCTCAGCTTCCGCGACCTCGACGAGGAGTCGACGCGGATGGGGCACCTCCTCCAGGCTGCGGGTGTGGAGCCGGGCGAGCACGTCGCGCTGCACATGAAGAACAGCATCGAGCACATGTGCGCGCTCATCGGCTCGCTCAAGGTCCGCGCGGGCGCGATCAACATCAACTACCGCTACACCGTCAAGGAGCTCGAGTACCTCTACAACGACTCCGACTGCGTGGCCACCATGGTCGACGCGGAGTTCGGTGAGGCCGTGGCGGAGGTCCTGCCGGGTGCACCGGGGATCAGGGCCGTGCTCTGCGTGGGCGACGCCCCGACGGCGCTCGTCGAGGCCTGCCGCGAGAGGGAGGTCGCGCTGCACGCCGTGGACACCGAGTGGCCGTCGCAGTCGCCGGAGCGCGACTTCGGGCCCCGCTCGGGGGACGACACGATGGTGGTCTACACCGGTGGCACCACGGGCTACCCGAAGGGCGTGCAGTGGCGTGCGGCCGACTACTTCTACGCGTGCCTGTCGGGCGGCAACCCCTACGGCGAGGCGCGCACCTCCCCGCAGGAGGTGGCCGAGCACACCGAGGGCGGCGCGTTCTTCAACGTGGTCATGTCGGCGCCGCTCATGCACGGCGCCGGCACCTTCACGGTGTTCACGTTCCTCAACCTCGGCGGCCACCTGATCATGCAGCGGGACTTCGACCCGCTCGAGGTGGTCAGGTCCGTCGAGCGCGAGAAGGCGGGCATGCTGGTGTTCGTGGGCGACGGCATGGCCGTGCCGATCATCGACACGATGGTCGAGAACAAGGACACGATGGACTTCTCCTCGCTGTTCGCGGTCTCCTCCGGCGGCGGCATCTGGTCCAAGGCCTCGCGCGACAAGCTCCTCGGGCTCCTGCCGGACGTGATCGTCCGCGACAACTTCGGGGCGTCGGAGTCGGGCAACGACGGCGAGTTGACGATGAACGAGTCGGGCGAGGTGCGGCTGGCCCCCGGGCCGCGGCTGCGGGTGGTCCGCGAGGACTTCTCGACCGTCGAGCCGGGCAGCGACGAGATCGGTTTCCTGGCCCGCGCGGGCCATGTCCCGCTGGGGTACTACAACGACCCGGAGAAGACGGCCCGCACCTTCCCGATCATCGACGGTGTACGGATGTCGATCCTGGGCGACATGGCCCGGGTCGACGAGGACGGCTCGATCATCTTCCTCGGCCGCGGCTCGGGCACCATCAACACCGCCGGCGAGAAGGTCTTCCCGGAAGAGGTGGAGCAGGCGCTCAAATCGCACCCCGCCGTGTTCGACGCGGTGGTCGCCGGCGCCCCGGACGAGCGGTACGGCCAGATGGTCGCCGCGGTGGTCCAGTACCGCGACGGCGAGGAGGAGCCCACCGACGACGAGCTGCGGACCTTCCTGCGCGAGAGCCTCGCGGGGTACAAGCTGCCCAAGCGGATCGTCGGGGTCCCGGAGATCAAGCGCTCGCCGGCCGGCAAGGCGGACTACCGCTGGGCCAAGGACCAGGTGGCCGCCGGCTGAGCACGTACCATCCGGGCATGGCTGTGACCGGATGGGGCCGACGCGCCCGCGAGCTCGATCCCGTCCGTGCCCTCCGCGACCGCCACGGTCGGCGGGCGCGGGCGGTGACGTCCCTGCTCGAGGGATACGACGACGACGAGATCGAGCTGCGTCCGTGGGAGCTCGGCCTGCCGCGGGTGGCCGTCCTCGCCCTCGCCCGGTCCCGGGGATTCGAGCCGGTCGGGGGCGAGTCCGCCCTGGTCGAGCGCGGCATGTGGCTCGAGCCGATGCGGCTGACGCGGGCGGGGGAGGCGGGGTGAGCGCCGTCTGGATCGCGGTGCTGGTGGCCCTTGCCCCGGTGGTGGCGTGGCTGGTCGCCGGGCTGGTGCTCGTGGCCCGGCGCGCTCGTCGTCGTCACGGGGATATCCGAACGCGGCGGCTGCGGCTGGCCCGCATGCTCGGTCGGCGCGACCTCGCGGTGATCCCCACCGCGGACGTGGACCTGCCCGAGGCCACGGTGCTCGAGGTGGCGGGCGAGTCGGGATACCGGTTCCTGGGCTACGAGCGGGCCAACACGCCGTTCCGGCGCCGCGTCGGGGTCTTCGTCCGCACCGGCGGCGCGGTGGACCGGGCGATCAGGGGGCCGGCGGTGTCCGCGCGGTAGTGTCGCCGACATGAGATTCGGCATGGCGCTCAACTACAGCGGTGGCTTCTCCGAGACGGCGGCCGAGGCCGCGGACCTCGAGCGCGCCGGACTCGACATCGCGTTCGTCCCCGAGGCCTACTCCTTCGACGCGGTGAGCCAGCTAGGCTACCTGGCGGCCCGGACCTCCACCATGGAACTGGCCTCCGGCATCCTGCAGCTCTACACGCGCACGCCCACCCTGACCGCCATGACGGCCGCGGGCCTGGACTACGTGTCGGAGGGGCGGTTCACGCTCGGGCTCGGCGCGTCGGGCCCGCAGGTGATCGAGGGCTTCCACGGCGTGAAGTACGACGCGCCGCTGGCCCGCACCCGCGAGATCATCGACATCTGCCGGTCCGTGTGGCGCCGCGAGAAGCTGCAGTACGAGGGCAGGAAATACCGGATCCCGCTGCCGGAGGGGGAGGGTACGGGGCTCGGCAAGCCGCTCAAGCTCATCAACCACCCGGTGCGCTCGTCCATCCCGATCGTGCTGGCGGCGCTGGGGCCCAGGAACGTGGAGCTGGCCGCGGAACTCGCCGACGGCTGGCAGCCGATGTTCTTCCACCCGGAGAAGGCGCACGTGGCGTGGGGCGAGCCGCTCGCCCGGGGCCGCGAGAAGCGCGACCCCGCCCTGGGGGAGCTCGAGGTGTACGCCGGGCCGCCGGCGGCGATCGTCGACGAGTCCGAGGTGCCGCCCCTGCTGGACATGGTGCGGCCGTTCCTGGCGCTGTACTTCGGCGGGATGGGTGCCAAGGGCAAGAACTTCTACAACGAGCTCGCCCGCCGCTACGGCTACGAGGACGAGGCGGAGCAGATCCAGAACCTCTACCTGGACGGCAAGAAGGACGAGGCCGCCGCGGCGGTGCCCGACGAGCTGGTCCGGTCGATCTCGCTCATCGGGCCCCGGTCGTACGTGGCCGAGCGGATCGAGGCGTTCCGCGAGGCGGGCGCCACCACGCTGACCATCACGCCACTGGCCCCCGACGCCGCCGCCCGGGTCCGACTGGTGGAGCAGCTCCGCGACCTCTGAGTGGCGGCCCCGGGGCGGACGCGCGCTACCCGGTCGCCACCGCGCGCTTGGCCCAGCGGTAGTCCGCCTTGCCGGAGGGGGACCGGACCACCTCGGGCACCACCACGATGCTGCGCGGCACCTTGTAGCCGGCGAGCTTGGTGCGGCAGTGCGCCATCAGCTCGTCGGGGTCGGGCTCGTCGACTCCGTCGCGGAGCGAGATCACCGCGGCGACCCGCTCGCCGTACGTGGGGTCGTCGGCGCCGGCCACGAGGGCGTCGAACACCGCCGGGTGTGACTTGAGCGCCTGCTCCACCTCTTCCGGGAAGACCTTCTCGCCGCCGGTGTTGATGCAGCCCGAGCCCCGGCCGAGCAGGACGATGGCACCGTCGGCCTCGACCCGGGCCATGTCCCCGAGGACGGACATGCGGGTGCCGTCGGCGCGGGTCGGGAACGTCGCGGCCGTCTTCTCCGGATCGTTGTAGTACTCGAGCGGCACGTGCCCCACGCGGGCGAGGTACCCGATCTGGTCGCTGCCCGGGGTGATCGGCTCGAGGTCCTCGTTCACGACCTGCGAGCGGGGGCTCGGCGGCATCCGCAGCTCGCCGTCGTCGTTCATCTCGAGTTGCCCGTCGGTGCCCGACTCCGACGCGCCGAAGTTGTCGCGGATGAAGATGTCCGGCAGGACCGTCTTGAGCTTGTCGCGCGAGGCCTGCGACCAGATGGCGCCCCCGTTGTTCACCGCGAAGAGGGTCGAGACGTCGTAGGCGTCCGGGTTCGCCACGAGCTCGTCGACAAACGGCACGGCCATGGCGTCGCCCACCACCATGAGGATCTGCACCTGTTCGCGGGGGATCAGCGCCAGCGCCTCCCGGGCGTCCCAGTTGCGCATGATGACCTGCTTGGCGCCCATGAAGAACATGGAGAACACGGCGTAGACCGCGGCGCCGTGGATGAGCGGGGCGGTGACGAGGAGCGACATCGCCGGCGTGTTCTCGGCCGAGGCCACCAGCTCCCCGATGGTGTGGTGGGGGTCGCCGTACTGGTTCCCGCCGGCCAGCGCCGCGTAGTAGAAGTCCTCGTGCCGCCAGACCACGCCCTTGGGGTGGCCGGTGGTCCCGCCGGTGTAGATCATGAAGTGGTCGTCGCCGCTGCGGGCGGGGAAGTCGCGGACCTCCGACTGTCCGTCGACGGCCTCGGCGTACGAGCGCACGGTGACCCCGGCGGCCCCGCAGGCGGCGGCGAAGTCCGCCGGGACCTCGCCGATCACCACCACGTGCCGCAGCGTCTCCAGCCGCGGCAGCACCTCGGCGACCACGGGGCAGAACTCGGTGTCCACAAACGCCACGGTGGTGTCGGAGTCGGCGTAGAGGTACTCGAGCTCGGCCGCGGTGTAGCGGAAGTTGATGTTGACCGGCACCGCGCGCACCTTGAGCGCGCCGAGCAGGGTGGTCACGAACTCGGTGCTGTTGCGCATGTGCATGGCCAGGTGGTCGCGCGGCTGCACATCGATGGACTGCAGGAAGTGTCCGAGCCTGGTGGCCTCGGCGTCGAGCCGGGCGTATGTGAGACGGGCACCGTCCACGACGATCGCCTCTCGATCGGCGAGCGTGTCGGACAGTGCCTCGAAGCAGTCCGCGAGATTGATCGACATGTGTCAGTGGCCCCCTGTAGCGTACGAAATGAGAACGTGTTCCAGTATGCCCGAGGAAAGAGCGCAGATGGTTAAGCACCCGGTAGACAGCAGCAAGTCCCTCGACGGCAGGGTCGCGGTGATCACCGGCGCGGGGCAGGGCGTCGGGCAGGGGGTCGCGACGGCGCTCTCCCGCGCGGGGGCCTCCGTACTGATCATCGGCCGCAGGGCCCGCAAGCTCGAGGCGGCGGCGGAGGCGCTGCGCGCGGACGGCGGCCGCGTGGCCACGCTCGCGGTGGACATCGCCGCGGACGGGACCGCCGAGAAGATCGTCGAGACCGCGACCGCCGAGTTCGGTGGCCTCGACATCCTGGTCAACAACGCCAACGTCGCCTTCCCCGTCCCGCTGGCGGACTCCGACGACGACTTCTTCCGCACCGCCTTCGAGGTCGGCCCGCGGGCGTCGCTGGGCCTGATGCGCGCCGCGCGACCGGTGATGGCCGGCCGCGGGGGAGGCGTGATCATCAACCTCGCCACCTCCGCCGCCGTGCGGTGGGACGCGGCCGGCTACGGCGTCTACTCCGCGATCAAGGAGGCCCAGCGCGCGATCACCCGCACGGCAGCCCACGAATGGGCCTCCGAGGGCATCCGGGCGCTGTCGGTGGCGCCGCACGCGCACAGCCCCGGTCTGGACTGGTGGATCGAGAACAACCCCGAGGCGGCGGAGGAGTTCGTGGCCGCCATCCCCGCGGGCCGCATCGGCGACCCGGTCGAGGACATCGGCGTGCCCGTGGCCTGGCTCTGCTCGGACGAGGCCCGCTACCTCACCGGCGCGACCATTCCGCTCGACGGCGGCCAGTCCCGCTGGGGCTGACCGCCGCCCGGGCGGGGGTCACGCGAGGTCGACCACCACGTTCTTGAGCACGGGGGCGTCGTCGCGGTCGGCGGCCGTGGCGGCCACGAGCAGGCGCGTGTCCTCCTGCCACACGCGGATGCGCATGGTCTCGCCGGGGAAGAAGATCCCGCCGAAGGTGACGCCGTAGCCGCGGACCTTCCCGACGTCGCCGCCCAGGACCTCGTCGATCACGGCGCGCAGAACGAGCCCGTACGAGCACAGGCCGTGGAGGATCGGGCGGGGGAAGCCGGCGGCCTCGGCGAAGGCCGGGTCGGAGTGCAGCGGGTTGCGGTCGCCGCACAGGCGGTAGAGCAGCGCCTGCTGGGGCAGGCTCTGCACCTCGATGGTGTGGTCGGCGTCCCGCTCGGGGTAGGCGACCTTCTCCGAGGTGCCGCGCTCGCCGCCGAAGCCGCCCTCATCGCGGGCGAAGATGCCGGAACGGGAGGTCCACAGCTTCTCGCCGTCGGCGGAGACGGTCTCGGACTCCTGGATGATCACCGCCGCCGAGCCCTTGTCCTGGATCTCGGCGATCCTCGTCGTCGTCGTCGCACTCCCGGTGGCAGGGATGGGGCGGTGCAGCCGGACGGACTGGCTGCCGTGGACCACCTTGGCGAGGTCGATCTCGACCCCCGGGAAGGACACGCTCGGCGGGTCGGTGACATTCATCGTGGCGGCGACGGTCGCGAAGGACGGCAGGACCTTGGGCGCCGAATCGTCGACGTACTCGAGCCCGGCGGTGTCCATGGGGTCGGCCGCCGCGCCCACGCCCAGGGCGTAGAGCGCGACATCGGAGGCCGTCCAGGAGAACTCCTGCGAGGGCAGCTCGGCGCCGAGCGCCGTGTCCAGATCGATGGGCATGTCAGACTCCCGTCTTCTCGGTGGTGGCGGCATCGGACAGGATGTGCTCGACGGCGAGGTAGCCGAACACCATGGCCGGGCCGATGGTGGCGCCCGGGCCGGCGTAGGTGTGCCCCATGACCGGCGAGGAGGCGTTGCCGGAGGCGTAGAGCCCCTCGATCACGGAGCCGTCCTCGCGGAGTACGCGGCCCCGGACGTCGGTGTTGACGCCGCCCTTGGTGCCGAGGTCTCCGGGGACCATCTTGACCGCGTAGAACGGCGCCTTGGTGACCGGCCCGAGGCTCGGGTTGGGCTTGTTCGTCGGGTCGCCGTAGTAGTGGTCGTACCCGGAGGCGCCGCGGTCGAAGTCCTCGTCGCGGCCGTTCGCCGCGAAGCCGTTGAACCGGTCGGCGGTCTTCTGCAGCGCCTCGGCCGGCACGTCGATGAGCTCGGCGAGCTCGGCGAGGGTGTCCGCCTTGTGGAAGTTCTCCGTCTCGAGCCACTTGCGGGGCAGTGGCTGCTTGGCCTGCAGGCCGGCGAAGAGGTAGCGGTTCTTGTACTCCTGGTCGAAGACGATCCAGGCCGGGACGTTCTCTCCCGGCCCCTCACCCTGGCCGTACTTTCCGCCGTACATGCGGTGGCCGGCCTCGACGTAGGGCAGCGACTCGTTCATGAACCGCTCGCCGCGCGAGTTGACCATGAAGGAGCAGGGCAACGACCGCTCGGCGAGCGCGAACCAGGGCCCGCGCGGCAGGAGGATCGACGGGCCCCACCAGGCGTCCTCCATGAGGGACAGCGCGGCGCCCGCCTTCTCCATGTACTCGATGCCCTCACCGGTGTTGGCCGCGGCCCCGACGGTCCACGAGGTGGGGATGGGCTGACGCTGGTACTTGTCGCGCATCTCCTGGTTGTGCTCGAAGCCGCCCGAGCCCATGACGACGCCGCGGCGGGCACGGAGGGTCTGCTCCTCGCCGTCCCGGGCGACGGTGATGCCGACGACCTTCTCGTCGACCCCGGATCCCTCGGTGACCAGGCCGGTCATGGGCGTCTCGAGCCACACCGGGACGCCGGCGTCGAGAAGGCCCTTGCGCAGGGCGGCGATGAGCGCGCGGCCCATGCCGACGGAGTTCTGCTTGCGGGCCTTGGCGAGGAACATCCGGGCGGCCACGCGGATCGAGCGGCGGATGCCCTTGGTGTGCGGGCGCTGCAGGAGGTTGAGCCAGCGGTAGTCGGACTGCATCACGACCATGTTGGCCGGGGCCTTGGCGTAGCCCGGCTCCAGCTTGTCGGCCTCCGGGCCGAGCTGGTTGAGGTCGAACGGCTTGGGCTCGACCGAGCGTCCGCCGAGGCGGCCGCCGGGGGCCTCCGGGTAGTAGTCGGAGTAGTCCTTGACCCACTCCATGTCCAGCGGAGAGTGGGCGAGGAGGAAGTCGAAGACCTCGGGGCCGCGGTCGAGGTAGGTGTTGATGCGCTCCGGGTCGACGACGTCGCCGATGATGGACTCGAGGTAGGTCCGCGCGGCCTCGGGGGTGTCGAGCACGCCGTCGCGCCTCAGCACCGAGTTCCCGGGGATCCACACCCCGCCTCCGGAGCGCGCGGTCGAGCCACCGTAGTGCGGCGCCTTCTCGACGACGACCACGCTGAGTCCCTTTTTCGCGGCCGCGAGTGCGGCCGTCATGCCCGCTGCCCCGCTGCCGACGACGACGACGTCAAATTCCTGCTCTGCCATGTAGAACACGTTATAGAACCAACGGCTGTCACGCCAGACGCCCCAGGTAGGCTCATCGTCATGCTCACCGAGGAGACCCGCGCCACGCTCGCACAGCGACTCTGGGACGCCGAGACCGACGTCTCGTCCATCGCCCCGCTCACGGACGACCACCCGGGCATGACCCCCGACGACGCGTTCGAGATCCAGCTCGTCAACATCCGCCGCCGGCTCGACGCCGGCGCCGTGGTCAGGGGCCACAAGGTGGGCCTGGCGTCCAAGGCGATGCAGGAGATGATGGGCGTCGACGAGCCGGATTACGGCCATCTGCTCGACACCATGGAGTACCCGCAGGGCACCCCCGTCGAGGCGGCCCGCTTCTGTTTCCCGCGCGTCGAGGTGGAGGTCGGGTTCATCCTCGGCGCCGACATCCCGCCGGAGGGCTGCTCGCAGGCGGAGGCCGCCGCCGCGATCGAGTGGGTCGTGCCGTCTATCGAGCTGATCGACTCGCGGATCAAGGACTGGAAGATCACCCTGCCGGACACGATCGCCGACAACGCCTCCTCGTGCGGCTACGTCGTGGGGGACGGCCGGGTGCGTCTGGCCGACATCGACGTCGCGGACATCGAGGCGACCCTCTACAAGAACGGAGAGTTCCTCGCCTCCGGACGCTCCGACGCCGTGCTGGGCAACCCGCTCAACTCGGTGGGTTGGCTCGCCTCCACCGTCGCCAAGTTCGGCGTGCGCCTGCGCAAGGGCGACGTGATCCTGCCCGGCACCGCGATCCGCGCGATGGATGCCGCGGCCGGCGACACCTTCCGAGCCGAGTTCGCCGGGCTGGGCGACGTGACGATGGAGTTCAGCTAGTCGCGCGGGGAGTTCAGCCAGGGTCCGGCCGCCGTGCACGCATCCGGACCGTGCACGCCTGCGGCGAGGTGAACGAGAGCAGGTCCACCGTCGTCTCGCCGTCCACGGTCAGGCCGTCCAGCATCCCCGCGTGGATCGCGCAGACCACGCCGTCGTGCGGATCCACCAGTTCGCGGAACGGGCAGTTGCGCAATTCCAGCTCGTCCTCGGGGGAGCGGGCCGCTGCGGGGTCGCCGGCGGTGGGCTCGAACCCGAGTTCGTCGAGCGCGGTCACCACCCGGTCGCGGGCGTCGGGCGCCGGCCGGTCGGCCGCGATCCTGCGTCCCCACGCCCGCCCCATGCGCCGGGCGGTGGCCGCCCGGTCGTCGTCGCTTCCGGGGAGTTCCGACAGGAGGAGCGAGGCCAGGAGCTGGTAGTCGCGCCGCCCGGTCCACGCGCCGCGCGCACTGGTGCGGTAGGTGGTCTGCGGCCGGCCGCGCCCGCCGCCGGGGCGGCTGTCCTGCGTGATCAGGCCGCTGTCGCGGAGGGCGGCGGCGTGCAGTCGCACCGAGTTGGGGTGCAGGTCGAGCGAGCGGGCGATCTCGTCGACGGTCGGAGGGGTCGGGGCGGTGCGGATGGCGGCGAGCACCTCGTCCCGCGTGTTCACGGGACCGCCCGGGTCCCGGACGGGCGTCGACCCGGTGTCGCCTGACACTGGCACCTCCTGGGCTCGCCTCGCGGGTTCTCGCGAGTCGTCATTTTCTCACAATCATAGTGTGATCTAATGGGGACGTCAGCTGGGGACGGTTTTCGTCGAAGGGGTCATGACATGAACGAGCTGCCTGTCACCGATGTGAGCACAGGGGCCGACGGGGACGACGGTCTCCCGGAGCTCGACGCCCGGGCCATCCCCCGCGCGATTCGCCACGGCGCCGTGATCGGCGCGTTCGGCCAGGTCCGCCCGGGCTCGGCCATGGTGCTGGCCGCCCCGCACGATCCCGTGCCCCTGCTCAAGCAGCTCTCGGGGATCGAAGGCGACGCCCTGGAGGTCTCGTACCTGCAGCAGGGCCCGGATGTCTGGCGGCTCCGGCTGGCGCGGAAGTAGGAGCGGGGCCCTAACGGTCCTCGGCCAGTGCCCGACCCGCCGCCGCAGCGACGCGGAGGACCAGCGGCTCCAGCCGGGCGAGGGTGCCCTCGTCGGGGGCACTGGCGGAGAGCGCGGCCACCGCACGTGAGCTGCGCGCTCCCGCCTCGTCGTCGTCGAACACCGGCGCTGCCACGCAGTACAGCCCCGGCGTGAGCTCGGCCCGGTCCACCGCACGCCGCGTCCGCCGGATCTCGCCCAGCTCCACCGCGAGCGCGTCCGCCGAGGTCAGCGTGGTCTCGGTCCATGCCGGCAGCGGGCCCTCGGCCACCCGCGCGGCGGCGCCCTCGTCGAACGCCAGCATCGCTTTGCCCACGCCGGTGCAGTAGGCGGGGAGTCCGCCGCCGACCCTCGAGGGCGACGGGATGGGCCGGGGCCCGTGCAGCTTGTTGAGGTAGACCACCTCGTCGCGGTGCAGTGCGGCCAGGTGCACCGTCGTGCGCGTGGACTCGAAGAGGTGGGCGAGGAACGGCGTGAGGACCCTGCGGATGCGCTCGTATCGCGGCGACGTGGGGATGGGGTCGAGGTCGTGGACGAGCGGACCGAGCCGGTAGCGCTGGCCGATCCGGGTGACCGCGTTGTTGCGTTCGAGGGCGGTGAGCAGGCGCAGCGTCGTCGATTTGGCCAGGCCCGTCTCGCGTGAGATCTCGCTCAGCGTCAGCCCCGGCCCGGAGGCGGTCGCGCGCAGTACGACGAACGCGCGGTCGACCGGGGACGGGTGGGGCTCGGACATGAGGCGAGTCTAGGTCGGCCCCTGCTCCCCGTTGTGCCCGCGCGTCCGGCCCGTGCGAGGCATATCGAACGCTTGCGCGAATATGAGCGATCCGGTAGTCTCGTACGTAAGTTCGAGTACAGCAGGGCGGGGAGGTGAGAGGGGTGACGACGACGAGCTCGCTCTTCATGCTTCCCGAACCGCTGGGCGTGATCGGCATGGACGCGGTCAGTGACGCCGCGCGGTCAGCGACCCTGGCGCAGAACCGCGCCGGCGCCACCCGTCTCGAGGCCGCGCACGTGATGGTCGAGCAGCTGACCCGTGCGGACCGGGCGGAAGCGGAGGAACGCGCGCGGAGCGGGGCAGCGCCGCGACCGGCGTATGCGCGCCTCGACCCGCGCTCGCGCGCCCGCGATCACCTGGCCGCCGCCTGTCAGCTCACGTGCTGGCACGCCAACCGGCTGGTGACGGCCGGCGTGCAGATCCATACCCGGCTGCCCGCGCTGCGGTCGGCGGTCGGGAGGGGGCTGCTCCCCGAACAGATGGCGATCGACCTGGCCTGCCGACTGGCCGAGGTCCCGGACGGGGCCGTCGCCGCGGTCGAGCGGGACGTGGTGGGCAGCGTCACCGGCGACCTGGACGGTGGCGACCGACCGAGTCGCACCGCCGTGGACTCCCTGGTCGACGAGGCCCTGGAGCGGCACTGCCCGAGCGACGCCGAGGACGCCGTCGACGCCGCGGCCCGGAAGCGGACGGTGCGCGTCCGGGCGGGCCGCAACGGCATGGGCACCGTCTGGGCGAGACTCCCGATCGCGGACGCGGAACTGTTGCGCCACCGTCTCGAGGCCGACGCCCGCGCGGCGCTCCTGGACGGCTCGCCGCGGACTATGGACCAGCTCCGGGCTGACGCCCTGTCGTCGCTGGCGGTCTACAACCACGCCGGCCGGACCACCTCCGTCGCCGTCGACGGGCACGGCGACACGATCGAGATCGTGGAGCCGGTGCCCGGCGCCGACCTACCGCGTCCCACCGTGGGCAACGCCGCCGCGGCGGGCGGACAGTCGATCCGGATCAGCGTCATCGCCGCGGCCGCCGCGGGGCGGCCCAACCGGGTCGAGTTCGTCCACGGTGCGTACAGCAGCTTCGACTGGCTCTGCCAGGAGCTGCTCGACGGGGAGGACGCCCGCGTGCGGTTCGAGGTCATCGACGCCGCCCCCGGCGCCCTCGACTCCCCGGAGCACGCGCTCCGGTACGTGATCACCCCGGCCATGGCGGAGCGGATCCGGCTCCGTGACGGCACCTGCCGGCACCCCGGCTGCTCGGTGGCCGCCCGGGACTGCGACATCGACCACGTGATCGCCTTCAACACCACCGAAGCCGAACTCGGCGGACCCACCACCGAATGGAACCTCGTCTGCCTGTGCCGCAAGCACCACCGCGAGAAAACCTTCGGCAAGAGCGCGTACCGGCCCGGCCCACTCGGCGAGCTGATCATCGTCACCGAGACCGGTCACCAACACCGCACCAGGCCCAAAGGGCCCTTGGCGCGGGCCCGTGACCAGATCCGCCACGAGGCCTGGAACGCCCACATCGATCGGCTGATCGCCGACGACGGCTACCTCACCAACCCGCCGGCGTAGCGCCCTTGCGTGGCTGTGCCGGTGAACGGCACACGTGATTGTGGCGGCGTGCTCAGGTGGCGAGACTCGCAGGTATGACGGAGAAGACCAAGCTCACCGCCGCGATCGTGGGATCCGGCAACATCGGTACCGACCTGATGTACAAGCTCCAGCGCAGCGAGTACATCGAGCCCCGGTGGATGATCGGCATCGACGCGGAGTCCGAGGGGATGAAGCGGGCCGCGGACGAGGGACTGATCTGCATGGCCGGTGGTGCCGACGAACTGCTCGACTCGATCGAGGCCGGCGGCGAGAAGCCCGACCTGCTGTTCGAGGCCACTAGCGCCTACGTCCACAAGGAGTACGCGCCCAGGTACGAGGCCGCCGGCATCATCGCCATCGACCTCACCCCGGCGGCCGTCGGCCCCATGGTGATCCCGCCCGCCAACCTCAGCGAGCACGTCGATGCCCCCAACCACAACATGGTCACCTGCGGCGGCCAGGCCACCATCCCCATGGTCCACGCCGTCTCACAGGTCGTGCCGGTCCGGTATGCCGAGATCGTCGCGTCCGTCTCCTCCGAGTCCGCCGGACCCGGCACGCGCGCCAACATCGACGAGTTCACCGAGACCACCAAGCTCGCCATCGAGGAGGTCGGCGGCGCCGAGCGCGGCAAGGCCATCATCATCCTCAACCCGGCCGAGCCGCCCATGATCATGCGCGACACCATCTACTGCGGCATCCCCGACGACGCCGACCACGACCTCATCACCACCTCGATCCGCAAGAGGGAGAAGGAGATCCAGGAGTACGTGCCGGGCTACCGCCTGCTCCAGGAGCCACAGTTCGACCCGCCCACCGAGATCACCGGCGGGATGGCGCGTGTCGCGATCTTCGTCGAGGTCGAGGGCGCCGGTGACTTCCTCCCGCCGTACGCCGGCAACCTCGACATCATGACCGCCGCCGCCACCAAGGTCGGCGACGACATCGCCAAGACCAAGCTCGCCACCGCCACGTCCGGAGTGTGACAGACATGGACATGACCAACCCGCACAACGCCGCCGCGCGCGCGTACAGCTCCGATCTCGACATCCGGATCACCGACTCGTCCCTGCGCGACGGCTCGCACCACAAGCGCCACCAGTTCTCGGTCGAGGACGTGCGCGACGTCGTCGGGGCCCTCGACGGTGCCGGGGTGCCCGTCATCGAGGTCACCCACGGTGACGGCCTCGGCGGCGCCTCCTTCAACTACGGCTTCGCCAAGTCCTACGACCAGGAACTCATCAAGGTCGCGGCCGAGACCGCCACCCAGGCCAAGATCGCGTTCCTCACGCTGCCCGGACTGGGCATCAAGGACGACATCCTCGCCGCGCGCGACAACGGCGGCTCCGTCTGCCGCGTCGCCACCCACTGCACCGAGGCCGACGTCTCGATCCAGCACTTCGGCTACGCCCGGGAGCTCGGCCTGGAAACCGTCGGCTTCCTGATGATGGCGCACACCCAGCCCCCCGAGGTGCTGGCCAAGCAGGCCCGCATCATGGCCGACGCCGGCTGCCAGTGCGTCTACATCGTCGACTCCGCCGGCGCGCTGGTCATGGACCAGGTCTCCGACCGCGTCTCGGCGCTGGTCGCCGAGCTCGGCGACGACGCCCAGGTGGGCTTCCACGGGCACGAGAACCTGGACGTGGGCGTGGGCAACTCGATCATGGCGGTGCGCGCGGGCGCCCAGCAGATCGACGGCTCCACCAGGCGCTTCGGTGCCGGCGCCGGCAACACGCCCGTCGAGGCGTTCGTGGGCGTGTGCGACAAGCTCGGCATCACCACCGGCGTCGACTTCTTCCGTATCGCCGATGCCGCCGAGGACGTGGTGCGCCCGCTCATGCCGACCGAGTGCATCGTCGACCGGCAGGCCATGATGCTCGGCTACGCCGGTTGCTACTCGTCGTTCCTCAAGCACGCCGAGGGCCACGCCGAGCGCTACGGCGTGCCGTCGTCGGAGATCCTCATCCGCGCGGGCGAACGTCGCCTCGTCGGCGGCCAGGAGGACCAGCTCATCGACATCGCGCTGGAGATCCAGAAGGAGCAGGAGCGCGCGACCGCCTGACCCCGGCCGAGCGGCCCCCTGCCGGCCGGCCGAGCCGCCGGCAGGGGAGGTCACTCGGAGTAGGAGATCTCCACGTGGTCGGTCTTGGGCAGCAGCTGGCAGCCCAGGACGTAGCCCTCCTCGACCTCCTCCGGGTCGAGGATGCCGTTGTGGATCATCTCGACCTCGCCGGACTTGAGGATGCAGGCGCACGCCGAGCACTCGCCCTGGCGGCACGAGAACGGCGCGTTGATGCCCTTGGAGAGCAGGACGTCCAGGAGCGGGGTGTTGCGGGGCCAGTCGACCTCGTGGACCTCGTCGTCGAGCTCCACCGTCGCCGTGGCCGGGCCCTCCCCGCTGCCGTCGTCCGGGGTCTCCTCGATGACGATCTCCGCGAACGGGTCGCCCTCGATCGAGGAGAACACCTCGGTGTGGATGAGGTGCATGTCCGCGCCGGAGCGGCGCAGGCCCGCCTTCGCGGTCTCCATGAACGGCGACGGCCCACACATGTAGGAGTGGCGCTTCGCGGCGACCGGCTGGAGCAGGTTGCCGAGCATCTCCGCGCTGGGGATGCCGGAGACCGACTCGAGCCAGTGCAGGACCGACAGCCGATCCGGGTGCTCGGCCTGCAGCTGTTGGAGCTGGTCCTTGAAGATGACGGACTTCTCGTCGCGGTTGGCGTACACCATGACGATGTGGCCGGTGCCCTGGGCGAGCGCCGACCGCAGGATCGACATGACCGGCGTGATGCCCGAGCCCGCGGCCAGGAGGATGAAGTCCTGGTCCAGGTCCTTGGGCGTGAAGATGCCGGACGGGGCCAGGACGTGCATCTTCTGGCCCGCCGCGGCGTTGTCGCACAGCCAGTTGGATCCGTAGCCGTCGACCGTGCGCTTGACGGTCACCTGCAGGCGCGTGTCCTCGGTGGGCGAGCTGGACAGGGAGTAGCAACGGGCGACGGAGCCCGTCTGCTCGCTGGGGATCCGCAGGGTGAGGAACTGTCCGGGCGTGTACCGGAAGTCCTCCTCGGACCCCTCGGGGATGTCGAAGACGATCGATTTGGCGTCCGCGGTCTCCTCGATCACCTCGGCGATCGTGAGCTCGCGTACGAAGGAGCCCAGCTGGGGGGTATCGGTCATGAAGGCAAGCCTAACTCGTGGGCCGGTCGGAGCGGGGGCGTGCTCACTCCGGGAGGTAGAGCGGGTTGACCATGTGCTCGGCGTCCTCGGGATCGACGCCCTCGGCCAGGGTGATCAGGCCCTCCGCATAGGCGTAGCGGATGCTCGCAAGCATGCGCGGGCAGGTGTCCTCGCCCTCCGGGATCTCCGCGCCGCCTCTCCACTCGTTGAGGACGGGGCAGTTGCGGTCACTGCTGTCCCGCCACTGGATGGAGGTGTGCTTCTCGCTGTTCTTGCGCACGAACGCGCGGGTGCCGCAGGCGCGGCAGTCCACGGGCTGGAAGCCGGACCGGGTGTACGTGTGGCGGTCGCGGTCGGTGTCCGCGTGCAGACGCGCGGCGCGCGCCGGGTCGGTCTCGTCCCAGGTGGGCGCGCGCCGCGAATCGTGCTGCTTGTACATCACTTCTCGGCGGCGGAGGCCTCGGCCTCACCGGCGACCTCTGCCATGCCGGTGTACTGGGTCTGCTCGTCGGAGACCTCGGCCGAGCCTTCCTGCTGCCTACGCATGTTCTCGGCGACCTCCTTCTCCCAGTACTGGTTGGCGGCCGTGGTGTCGACCTCGAACTCGAACCGCTCCTGCATCTCCGGCTCGACCTTGTCGCGGTCCACGTAGAACTGCTCGTACCAGCGGCGCAGCTGGTAGACGGGCCCGTCCTCCTCGCAGAGCAGCGGGTTGGCGATGGCCGACTTGCGCTGCCAGATGCGGACGTCCTGCAGGAACCCCTCGCCGAAGAACTCGGCGATCTTCGAGGCCATTTTGGTGGCCGTCTCGTCGTCGAAGCCCTCGGGCTTCTTGACCATGAGGCCGTACATGAGGACGAACGAGTTCTGGTCCGTCGGGTAGTGGCAGTTGATGAGGATCGCGTCCGTCTCGAACTTGCCGTACATCTGCTTGAGCGGGTTGATCATGAACGACGGGCCGTAGTACGAGGCGACGGACTCCAGGAGCGTGTCGCCGTACTTCCCGCCCGACGGATCGTGGTCCGGCCGCCCCTTGGTGTTGAGGTACTGGGTAGCGGTCTGGCCCTCGAAGACGTTCTTGAAGTACGTGGGGAACGCGTAGTGGATGTAGAAGAAGTGGGCCATGTCGACCACGTTGTCGACGATCTCCATGCAGTTGGAGCCGGAGATCTCCAGGCGGTTCCACACCCAGTCGGTCCACTCGCCGGACTCGTACTCGGGGAGCGCCGGGATCGCGTCCTCCTCGCGGGGCGGGTTGCCCTCGTGGTCGTGCCACACAAAGACCAGGCCGCTCTGCGTCATGGTGGTCCAGGCACGGGTCTTGGCGCGGAGGGGGACGCGCTTGGCGTACGGGATGCCCTTGCACTTGCCGTCGCCGCCCCAGCGCCAGTCGTGGAAGGGGCAGGCGATGTTGCCGTCCTTGACCTCGCCGTCGGACAGGTCGCCGCCGAGGTGCCGGCAGTAGCCGTCGAGGACGTTGATCTGGCCCTCGGTGCCGGCCCACACGACCAGCTTGGTGCCGAAGGCGTGGATCGAGTGCGGCTTGCCGTCGGAGAACTCCTCGACGGTGCCGATGCAGTGCCAGCCGCGCGCGTAGCGCTCGCGGACCTCACCGGTGTCGATCTCGCGGACGGAGCCTGAGGGTTTGGTGGGTGCGGACATGATGAGCCTCCTGAGGGACGGGCCTTATGAGAACAGGTTATAGAATTGCCGGGTGCCCCACAACCAAACCGGGAAGGCGCTGGCACGCGGTGGCATAGCCTGCGGATGGCGTGGGTTGCGTCTGGTACAAAACTGTAACGTGTTCTAGTCTGGAGGCAAGCCGCACGACTTTCATCAGAGAGGGAGACCATGAGCGAGTACGCCAACCACGAGGTCATCGATCGGATCAGGGCCCTCCTGCCCGGGTTCGCCGAGCGCGCCCAGGAGACCGAGGATCTCCGCAAGGTGCACCCGCAGAACATCGCGGAACTCGACGAGGCCGGCTTCTTCAAGCTGTGCCAGCCGGCCCAGTGGGGCGGTTACGAGGCCGAGATGGAGACGTTCTACTCGGCGGTCAAGCTCATCGCCTCCGCGTGCGGGTCGACCGGCTGGTGCGCCTCGATCCTCGGCATCCACAACTGGCACCTCGCCCTGTTCTCCCAGCAGGCGCAGGAGGACGTGTGGGGCGACGACCCGACCGTCCGCATCTCCTCGTCGTACGCCCCGATGGGGGCGTCCACCAAGACCGACGACGGCTACGTCCTCAACGGCAAATGGTCCTGGTCCTCCGGGTGCCAGCACGCGGACTGGGTCTTCGTCGGCGGTCCGGTGCTGGACGACGACGGCAAGATGATCGACTTCTGCACGTACCTGGTCGAGGGCTCGCAGTACGAGATCATCGACGTGTGGAACGTGGTCGGCCTCCGCGGGACCGGCTCGAACGACATCGTCGTCAAGGACGCGCTCATCCCCGCGCACCGGGTGCTGTCCTTCGCGGACATGGCCAAGGGCACCTCGCCGGGCCTGGAGAAGAACACCAACAGCATCTACCGGCTGCCCTGGGGCACCATCCACCCGACCACCATCACCTCGCCCATCATGGGCATGGCCGACGGCTGCTACGAGGTGCACCGCGAGCACCAGCGGAACCGTGTCCAGGCCTCGACCGGCGCCACCGTCAAGGACGACCCGTTCGCCAAGGTTCGGCTGGCCGAGGCCGCGAGCGAGATCGACGCCGGCTGGCTGCAGCTCATGCGCAACCTCCGCGTGGAGAAGGACGCCGTGGACTCCGGCGACGGTGTGACCATGGAGATGCGCACCCGCGCCCGCCGCGACCAGGTGCGGGCCACGCAGCGGTCGATCGACGCGATCGGCCTGCTGTTCCAGAACTCGGGAGCGCGCGCCCTCGACAACACCTCGCCGATCCAGCGGTTCTGGCGCGATGCCAACGCCGGCCGGGTGCACGCCGCCAACGACGCGGTCAAGGGGTACATCAGCTGGGGGCAGAATGAGTTCGGCGAGAAGGTCACCGACTCGATGGTCTGATCCGCACGAGGATCGAAGGGACAACTCATGGCTATCAACAACTTCGGCTACGTCCGCATCCAGGCGACGGACATGGACGCGTGGCGCCGGTACGGCAACAAGGTCCTCGGCTTTGTCGAGGGCGACGGCGACGACCCGGATTCGCTCTACTTCCGTATGGACGAGCACCCGCACCGGTGGATCATCGTCCCCGGCGCGGAGGACACCCTGCTCGGCGTGGGGTGGGAGTGCGCCAACGAGGCGGAGTTCGAGGACGTCAAGCGCCGCCTCGACGCCGCCGGGGTGCCGTGGCAGGAGGCGCCGCCCGAGGTCAAGAAGGACCGCAAGGTCCGCGGGCTCATCACCTGCACCGACCCGGCCGGTTTCACGCTGGAGATCTACCACACGATCGCGCTGAAGCACCGCCGCATCCCGACCCCGTATGGGCACCAGTTCGTCACCGGGGACCAGGGCGCGGGCCACATAGTGCTCTCCACGCCGGACGAGGTCGCGGCGCTGGAGTTCTACCGCGACGTGCTGGGCTTCTCGCTGCGGGACTCGATGAGCCTGCCGCCGGAGATCGTGGGCCGACCGGCCGACGGCGACCCCGCCTGGCTGCGCTTCCTCGGTTGCAACCCGCGGCACCACTCGCTCGCCTTCACGCCGTTCCCCAACCCCACCGGGATCATCCACCTGATGGTCGAGGTCGGCTCGGCGGACGACGTGGGCCTCGCGCTCGACCGGGCCCTGCGCAAGAAGGTCAAGATGTCGGCGTCCCTGGGGCGTCACGTCAACGACAAGATGATGAGCTTCTACATGAAGACGCCCGGTGGCTTCGACTGCGAGTACGGCTGCGAGGGCATGCAGGTCCACGACGACGAGAACTGGGTGGCACGCGAGTCCACCGCCGTCAGCCTGTGGGGGCACGACTTCTCCGTCGGCCTCAAGTAGGGGAATAGGCTGGGCCCCGTCACCGATCTCGAGCCACGTCCAGGAGGACCGACCCGATGAGCAGCACCGAAGACCGCCCGGAGGGCCAGAGCTTCTCCAGCCGTGAGCTGCGCGACGCGCTGGGCCAGTTCTGCACCGGCATCACCGTGATCACCGCGGTGGACGAGGGCGCGCCCGTGGGCTTCGCCTGTCAGTCCTTCTCCGCGTTGTCGCTCGAGCCGCCGCTCGTGCTCTTCTGCCCCATGAAGACGTCGGGCTCGTGGAAGGGGATCGAGCGCGCCGGCAAGTTCTGCGTCAACATCCTCTCCGAGGAGCAGGAGTCGGTCTCCTCGACGTTCGGGCGCCGCGGGGAGGACAAGTTCGCCACGATCGACTGGACGCCGAGCCCCATGGGGTCACCGGTGATCACCGGCGTGATGGCGTGGCTGGACTGCACCATCGACCAGATCCTCGACGGCGGCGACCACTGGATCGTCCTCGGCCGCGTGAGCGACCTCGGCCCCACCAAGCGCGACATCCGGCCGCTGCTGTTCTACCGCGGCGCCTACCTCAGCATCGAGGAGGACGTCGTGGATCCCACGCCCGAGCAGGAGGAGCTGGCCAACTTCATCACGTCGTCCGACTCCTACACGTGGCTGTGAGCGGCGCGACCGGGCCGCTCGCCGCCGCGCTGGTCGAGGCGGAGGAGATCATCCGGCAGGCGCCGCACGTGCGCAGCGAGGCGGATGTGGCCGAGGGACTCGAGTACCTGCTCGGCACCCTGCGCGGGGTGATCGAGGGCGGCCAGCACCGCGGCCGGACGCATCCGCAGCTGTTCGAGGCCACGGGCCCGTACACCAAGATGGGCCTGGACAACCCGGACACGCTGTACTTCTACGCCAACCTCGCCGACGACGCCGAGTACGTCATCGAGGGCGTCCGGGGCACCACCGCGGACCTGTCGTTCCAGGTGCTGGCCGGCAACTACTCGGCCGACGACCGCGCGGCATCCCATGCGGCGTTCGACGACCGCGCGCTGGAGATCGACGACGACGGACGGTACTCGTTCCGACTCGGGCCACCACGGCACGACGACGACGAGGGGGACGCCGGCTACGTCGTCCTCCATCCGGGCGGCTCGATGATCGCCGTCCGCGAGGTGTTCTCGGATTGGGACACCGAAGTCGCCGGGTCCGCGACCCTGCGGCGGGTGGATTCCGCCGGGACGGCTCCCCAACCGCCGACGGTCGCGGGGCAGGAGAAGTTCTACGCCAAGCTCGCCGAGGTGCTGATCGGGCGCCTGCGCACCTGGCTCGCGTTCCCCGACTGGTTCTTCGGCGACCAGGAGCGCAACACCCTGTACGAGCCCCGGCAGACGCCGGGCGGGCTCACCACGCAGTTCTCCTCGGCCGGGATCTTCGAGCTGGAGCCGGATCAGGCCATGGTCATCTCGGTGCCCGTGGCAGGCGTGCCCTACCAGGGCTTCCAGCTGGGCAGCATGTGGTACGCCTCGCTCGACTACGTGCACCACCAGACCAGCCTCACCGCGGACCAGGCGCACGTGCACTCCGACGGGATGATCCACCTGGTGCTGTCCGAGCGGGACCCGGGACTGGCCAACTGGCTCGAGCTCCTGGGGCATCGCGAGGGGATCATGCAGTTCCGCTGGCAGCGGGTCGACGGGCCCATCACCCCGGAGTCGGGCCCCTCATGGAAGATCGTGCCGTTCGGGTCCCTGGCCGACGAGGTGCCGGGGTACGCCGGGCAGCAGGTCGGCCCCGAGCAGTGGCGTGACCGGATCGCCGCCCGCCAGCAGGCGTTCGCGCGGAGGGGGTTGTCGTGAGCGACGACGCCGACCGCGTGAACGTGGGCACCGTCGAGGACCTGCACGCCAGCGCCTCCCGCGCGGTGGGGCTGGAGGACTTCGGCGACGGTGACGACCGGCACCGCGAGGCGTTGGGCGTCCTGCTCGATTCGCTGCACTCCGACGCCGGGCTCACGCCGGCGGGCAGCAAGTACTGGCGGTCCGTGCTCAAGGGCGCGCTGGTGGCGAGGCTGCTCGCGCAGTCGGGCTTCGCGGCCGCCCCGGCGCAGGCGGAGGTCGAGATCTCCCGGCCCGTCGTCGTCACCGGGTTGCCCCGTACCGGCACCACGGCGCTGCACCGGCTCCTCGGTGCGGACCCTGCCAACCAGGGACTCGAGCTCTGGCTCACGGAGGTCCCGCAGCCGAGGCCGCCCCGCGAGACCTGGGAGGACGATCCGGCCTACCGCGGCATCCGCGATCTCTACGCCGGCTTCATGGCCGAGAACCCCGACTACGGAGGGGTGCACTACATGTCGGCCGACGACCTCGAGGAGTGCTGGCAGCTGCTGCGGCAGTCGGGCACCAGCGCCTCCTACGAGTGCCTCGCGCGGCTCGACGGCTACTCGGACTGGCTGCAGTCGGCGGACTGGACGCCCGCGTACCGGCGGCACAAGCGCAACCTGCAGCTGATCGGGGCCGACGATCCGGATCGGCGTTGGGTGCTCAAGAACCCGAGCCACCTGTTCGCGCTCGACGCGCTGCTCGAGGTGTACCCGGACGCGGTGGTGGTGCAGACGCACCGGGATCCGCGCAGGTCGATGGCGTCGATGTTCTCGCTCGCGGAGAAGACCGCCGCCGAGTGGTCGACGCGGTTCACCCCCGAGTACATCGGCTCCTCGCAGCTCGACTTCTGGGCGCGCGGCGTCGAGGCCTTCGACGCGGTCCGCGCGCGGCACGAGGCGGACGCGACCTCGAGGGCGACCTTCGTCGACGTGGACCACCGCGAGCTCCTCGCTGATCCCGCGGGGATGGTCGAGCGCGTGTACGCCGCGGCCGGTGCACAGCTGTCCGCGGGGGTGCGTGATGCCGTCGAGGCGGAGAACGCCAAGAGCCTGTCCGGCGACCGGGCGCCCGCGCACCGGTACACACTCGCGGACTACGGGGTGAGCGAGGAGCAGGTCGCCGAGCGCTTCGCCGGCTACCGGGGCCTCGACGCCTGAGCGAGCGGCCCCGCGCCGGCCCCGGCCGAGCTCACCTATTCATTTGCGGTTCACCTATGGGATCCCGTAGGTGTAACGCAGTTCGCTAGGTGATCCGCCGCCCCTCCCACACGCTTCGCGACGGCGCGGTGGCGCGACGGCGCGGTGGCGCGGTGGCTAGAGGTACTTCGCGACGGCGTCGATGAGGCGATCCGCCAGGTCCTGCTTGCACACCAGCAGGTCCGGAAATTCGATTTGCTCGGTGTTGTAGACCAGCTCGGAGCCGTCGAGCCGGCTCGCGTGCAGTCCGCGCTGCCGCACCACCCCGTAGGTGGCGGCCGAGTCCCACTGGTGGTGGCCGCTCGTGTGGATGTAGGCGTCGCTTTCGTCCTCGACCACGGTCGCGGTCTTGCCGCCGCCCGAACCGAGGTGCACCAGGGACGCGTCGAGCGAGGCGGCCAGATCCTCGGCGAACGCGGGCGGCGCCGACTCCGAGACGGCGATGCGAACGCGGTCGTCCTGGCGTGGCGGGACCAGGGGCCCGGGTCGGGGGCCGCGGATGATGGACATCGGCTGATAGGTGGTGGCGCCGCGCCCGGTGAGGACGCGCCCGTAGGCGGGCACCGCGATCGCGCACGCGGTGATCCCGGCGACACCCTCGGGGCTCCGCTCCCACAGCGCCACGTGCACGGCCCAGTCCGGGCGCCCCTGGATCTGGTACGAACGCACGCCGTCGAGCGGATCGAGGAACCACACGCGGTCGGCGTCCAGGCGCTCGCGCGAGTCGGGATTCCACTCGCCGTAGAGCACATCGTCGGGGCGGGCGACGGCCAGCCGGTCGACGATCACGGCCTGTGCCTCGGCCTCGGCGAACGCGCCCAGCTCGTCGGGGGCGACCGGGGCGGCCCGCAGGTTGGTGAGCAGCCGCCCGGCCTGCCCCGCCAGATCCTCGGCGAGTCGTTGGTCGTTGTTACGTCCGTGCTCGGGGAAGGGGCTCATGTCCTCCGAGTCTAGAGCCCCGCGGCGGTCTCGAGTGCGGCGAGCAGCTCGTGGGGCTGGCCGAGCAACTGGGCGGTCCCGTGGGCCCGCTTGAAGAACAGGTGGGTGTCGTACTCCCAGGTGATCGCCACACCGCCGTGGAGCTGGATCGCCTCGCCGGTGATCCACTGAAGCGCCTCCGAGCAGTACACCTTGGCGGCGGCGGCCTCGACCTCGGCGGCGTACGCGGACTCGTCGTCGTCAGCGGCGGCCACCAGAGCGGCGGCCGAGTAGGACAGTGAGCGGGCGGTCTCCGCCTCGACGTACATATCGGCCATGCGGTGCTTGAGCGCCTGGAAGGAGCCGATCACCCGGCCGAACTGCTTGCGCTCCTGTGTGTACTGCACGGTCGCGTCGAGGACGGCGCGCGCCGCGCCCACCTGCTCGGCAGACAGTGCCGCCCATCCGGCCGCGCGCAGGCGCGACAGGAAGCTGGCCCGCGTGGGGATCGCGGTGGCGGCGACGTCGTCGAAGGTGACGGTGGCGGTGGTCCGGGTGGGGTCCATCACGGGGACGCGCGTGGCGCTCACCCCGTCGGCGTCGGCCGGGACCTCGAACAGGCCCACGCCGTCGCCGTCGAGGGCCACCACGAGCAGGGTGGCGGCGGTGTCGCCGCCGAGGACGTGATGCGCGGTCCCGCGCAGGCGCCCGTCCGTGGCGCGGACGCCGGGGGTGGCCCACCCGGATTCCGAGGCCCAGCACAGGGCGGCCTGCTCGCCTGCCGCGATCGACGGCAGCAGGCGGGCGCAGGCGTCGGCATCGCCGGCGGCGAGGACCGCGTGGGCGGCGAGGACGGCCGACCCCAGGAACGGCGACGGGGTGAGGCGGCGGCCGAGCTCCTCGCACACCAGGTGCGTCTCGACCCAGCCGGCGCCGGCGCCGTCGTACTCCTCCGGGATCGAGAGCGCGGCCACGCCGATCTGCTCGACCAGGGTGGACCACAGCGCGGGGTCCCAGCCGTGCTCGGAGGTGAACGCCTCGCGCACCGCGGCCGAGTCGGAGCGCTTGGTCAGCAGGTCGGCGACGGCGCTGCGCAGTGCGGCCTGCTCCTCGGTGTCGACTCCGGGACCGCTCATCGGATCGCCTCGAGGACCCGGCCACGGTGGAAGGCCTGCGTGCCCCACGCGGTCTGCAGCGCGCGCGTCTTGGTGAGCAACAGGCCCAGGTCGTGCTCGAGCGTGTAGCCGATCGCGCCGTGGAGCTGCAGCGCGGTGCGGGCCGACAGGTAGGCGGCGTCGGCGACGGCGACGCGGGCGGCGGAGACGTCGCGCACGGAGGCCGCCGGGTCGTCCGGGTTCTCGGCCAGCGACAGCGCGCCGGCCCAGAGCAGCGGGCGGGACATCTCGAGCGCGATCGCGACGTCGGCGAGCTGGTGCTTGAGCGCCTGGTACTCGCCGATGAACCGGCCGTACTGCTTGCGCTGCTTGGCGTAGTCCACCGTCATGTCGAGCATGGCCCGGCCCAGCCCCTGGAGCTGCGCGGCGGTGCCGAGCGCGCCGTGGTTGACGAGATCGGTCGTGCTCGCTGCGGCGATCCGCGCGCCGGGCTCGGGCCGCGTCACCGTGCGGGCACGGTCCACGGAGCGGCGGTGTTCGCCGGCGGTGCCCAGGAAGACGGAGTCGTCGTCGGCCACCCAGGTGTGCGAGGCCACGTGCGGGTCGGGCGCGAACGGGGAGACGCCGGGCACGGCGACGGTGGCCAGCGCGCCGCCGGCGATCTCGCCCGCGACATCACCGAGGTCGGAGTCTCCGCCCAGCGCGCCGGCGATGCGCGGGGCCACCATGACGCTCTCCACCACGGGGCCCGGGACGGCGTGCCGTCCCAGCACCTCGAGCGCGACCATGGCCTCGACGGCGGTGGCGCCGGCCCCGCCCGAGTCCTCTCCGATCAGGAGTGCGGTCGCGCCGGTCTCGGCGACGCGCCCCCACACCCGGGTGCCCGGGTCGGTGTCGCCGTCGTTCCATGCGCGGATGACCGAGGGCATGTCCGAGGAGGCCAGGAGCGAGTCGACGCTCGTGGCGAAGTCGGTGATCTCGGGATCGAGTGCGAATTCCATGATGTCTCCCGTCAGCCTCGCGGCAGGCCGAGGAGTCGCTCGGCGATGATGTTCTTCTGGACCTCGTTGGTGCCCGCGTAGATGGGCCCGGCGAGGGCGAACAAGTAGCCGTCCATCCACTTCTCGCCGGCGAGTTCGCCCGAGGTGCCCAGGACATCCAGTGCGGTCTCGTGGGTGGCGATGTCCCAGTCGGACCAGAACACCTTGTTGAGGGACGATTCGAAGCCCAGGTCCGCGCCGCCGGTGAGCTTGGTGACCGTGGCCCAGGTGCTGAGCTCGTAGGCGCGGGAGCCGATCCAGGCGTCCACCACGCGGTCGGCCAGTGCGCCCCGGTTCCGCTCGTCGAGGTCGGGCTCGTTGCGTCGCCACGTCTCGAGCAGCCGGTCCGTCGTGGCGAGGAAGCGGCCGGGGGAGCGCAGCGAGAGCCCGCGCTCGTTGTTGGCGGTGGACATGGCCACCCGCCAGCCCTTGTCGACCTCGCCGATCACCCCGGATTCGGCCGGGTTCGCGGGGTCGTCGGGGACGAAGACGTCCTCGAGGAACAGTTCGGCGAAGCCGGGCAGTCCGTCGAGCTGGTCGATCGGTCGCACGGTCACGCCGTCGGCCCGGAGGTCGAACATGAAGTAGGTCAGGCCCTTGTGACGCGGCTCGTCCGGGTCGGTGCGGAACAGTCCGAAGCCCTTGTCGGCGAACGAGGCGCGGGTGGACCACACCTTCTGGCCGTTGAGGACCCAGCCGCCCTCGACGCGCGTGGCGGTCGAGCGCAGTGAGGCCAGGTCGGAGCCGGCCTCGGGCTCGGACCACGCCTGCGCCCAGATGTCGTCGGCGCGGGCCATGCGCGGCATGATGCGCTCGAGCTGCTCGGGGGAGGCGTGGTCGAAGAGGGTGGGGGCCAGCAGGAAGATGCCGTTCTGGCTCACCCGCAGCGGGGCGTCGGCGCGGAAGTACTCCTCCTCGAACACCACCCAGTTGACCAGGCCGCAGTCCCGGCCGCCGAACTCCGCGGGCCAGGAGACCACCGACATGCGGGCGTCGGCCATCGTGCGCTCCCACTCGCGGTGGGCCTCGAAGCCCTCGCGGGTGTCCATGTGCGGCAGCGGCTCGGAGGGCACATTGGCGGCGAGCCACTCGCGCACCTCCGTGCGGAACTCCTCGGTCGAGGCGTCGAGGTCGAGGTCCACTCCTCAGCCCTCCTTCTTCTCGGTGGTCCCGGTGTTGGCGCCGTCGCGCATCGAGCGGGCGTCCATGCCGCCCAGCGAGGCGGAGAACGAGTCGGTGTCGTCCGGCTCGGCGTTGGCCGAATGGGCGAACATGTGCCAGCCGAACGCCGTGTCCAGCGAGGTCTGCAGGCCCATCTGGTCCTCGCTGGCGTTGACGGCCTTCTTGGTGAGCGTGAGCCCGAAGGCGGGCATCGCCGAGATCTCGCCGGCGATCTGGTCGACCCTGGCCTGGAGGTCATCGCGCGGCACCACGTGGTTGAGCATCCCCCAGTCCAGCGCCTCGGCCGCGGTGAACCTACGACCGGTGTAGAGGAGCTCCTTGGCGCGGCGCGGGCCCAGGACAAAGGCGTGGGCGAAGTACTCGACGCCGGGGATGCCCATCTTGACCACGGGGTCGGAGAAGAACGCGTCGTCGGAGGCCACGATGAAGTCGCATGCCCACGCGAGCATGAGCCCGCCGGCGATGCACGCGCCGTGCACCTGCGCGATCATCGGCTTGGGGATCTCGCGCCAGCGCCGGCACATCTGGACGTAGACCTCGGTCTCGCGCGCCAGGCGACGGTCGCCGCCGCCGCGGGTGGTGTGGTCCCACCAGAGGGCGGCCCGGTTGGGGTACTGCACGTGGTGGTCGCGCTCGGCGGTCCCGATGTCGTGCCCGGCGGAGAAGTGCTTGCCGGCCGCGCGCAGGACGATCACCTTGACCGAGTCGTCCTCGACGGCCTTGATGAATGCGTTGTCCAGCGAGTACGTCATGACCGAGTTCTGCGCGTTGCGGAAATCGGGCCGGTTGAGGGTGACGTAGGCGGTGCTGTCCGAGACCTCGTAGGCCACCGGCTGGGTGTCCGGTCCGAGGTCGTCGACCCCGAGGACCGGGGGGATCTCTGCAGCGGTCATGAGCTGGGCTTCTCCTTACCTAGCAAGTGCTTGGTTGGTAGTCTACCGGACCCGGCGGACGGCGAGCATTCAGACGCCGTAGCCGCCGTCCACGTCGAGCTTCTGCCCGGAGATGAAGCCCGCGCGGTCGGAGGCGAGGAACGCCACCGCCTCGGCGATGTCGTCGGCCGAGCCGAATCGGCGCAGGGGGATGTTGCCGCGCGTGATCTCCAGCGCCCGTTCGTCCAGGTCCCCGGAGGCGATGAGCCGGGAGGCCATGCCGTCGGTGAGCATCCCCGGCCCCACGCAGTTGAGCCGCACCCCGAACCGGCCCTCTTCCGCGGCGAACCCGCGCACGAGCGCCTCGACGGCGCCCTTCGGTCCGGAGGACAGGCCGTCGCGTGCCGGGTAGCGGGTGGTCGCCGCGGTGGTGACGACGACGACGTTGCCGCGCGCCCGCCGCAGGTGGGGCAGGGCCGCGTGGATCACCGAGAAGCAGGCGGCCGCGTCGGCGTCGAGCTGGCGACGGAAGTCGGCGGGCGGGATGCGGGACAGGTGGATCATCGGCACGTGCGGACCCGCACAGTGGGCGAGGACGGCGATGCCGTCGGACCGCCGGCCGATCCGGTCGAAGGTGGCCGCGACCTCGTCGTCGTCCCCCGTGTCCATCGGGGTGCACTCGGCGCCGAACTCGGTGGCCAGATCGGCGGGCTCGGTGGTGCGGTAGGTGAGCACCAGCGGCGCGTCCGGGTGCCGGGCGCGCAGGTGCCGCGCCACCGCGTGCCCGATCCCGCCCGAGGCGCCGGTGACCACGACGGCGGTCATTCAGCGCAGTTCCGTCTTGAGGATCTTGCCGGAGGCGTTGCGGGGGAAGGAGCCGACGAACTCCACGCTGCGCGGGCGCTTGAAGTTGGCCAGGTGCTCGGCGGCGAAGTCCAGGACGTCCTGCTCCGTGAGCGCCGAGCCCTCGCGCCGGACCACGAACGCCTTGCCGACCTCGCCCATCCGCTCGTCCGGCACGCCGATCACCGCGGATTCGACCACGCCGTCCAGGCGGGCCAGCGACTGCTCGATCTCCGCGGGGTACACGTTGAAGCCGCCGTTGATGTACATGTCCTTGAGTCGGTCGGTGATGCGCAGGTTGCCGCGCTCATCGATCTCGCCGACGTCGCCGGTGCGGAGCCAGCCGTCGTCGGTGAAGGCTTCCGCCGTGTTCTCCGGGTCGTCCAGGTAGCCCTGCATGACCATCTCGCCGCGGGTGAGGATCTCGCCGTGCTCGCCGATCCGGATCTCCATCCCGGGGTAGGCGCGCCCGCAGGTGGTGGCCACGGTGACGGCGTCGTCGTCGGGGCGGCACGAGGTGATGAACCCCATCGTCTCGGTCTGCCCGTACGCGGTGATGACCGTCTCCAGGCCCAGGTCGGTCTGCATGCGCTCGACCAGCACCACCGGGACGATCGACGCCCCCGTGACGGCCAGGCGCAGTGAGCTCAGGTCGTACCCGGGGCGCGTCGGCTCGTCGAGGAGCGTCTGGAAGATGGTCGGCGCGCCCGGCACGACCGTCGCCTTCTCGTCCTGTATCAACCGGAGCGTCTCCGCGGTGGAGTAGACGGCCAAGGGGATGACGGTGGCGCCGAAGAGCACGCACACCAGGAACCCGGCCTTGTAGCCGAAGGTGTGGAAGAACGGGTTGACGATGAGGTAGCGGTCGCGCTCGCCGAGCTCGCCGTTGGCGCCCCACCCGCGGGCACCGGCGATGGTCTGGCGGTGCAGCGCGATCACGCCCTTGCTGCGGCCGGTGGTGCCGGAGGTGAAGAGGATGTCCGCCACATCGTCGCCGGTGACCGCGTCGGCGCGGGCGTCGGCGTCGGCGAGCAGGGCGTCGGTGGCGAGCCCCTGCACCGCCTCGAGGTCGAGGATCTCGACATCCGTGGAGGCGGTCTCCGAGCCGCCGAGCGGGATCCGCACGACGGTCCGGAGGCGGGTGGTCGCGGACAGTGAGCCGCCCGCGGCGGAGGCGAGGTCGCCGATCCGTTCGGTGCCGAGGAAGTCGCCGGCCAGGACCGCCGCGACGGCGTCGGTGCGCTGGACCAGCTCGAGCGTCTCGCTGCCGGTGTAGCGCGTGTTGGCCGGGACCACCGTGCCGCCCGCGTACTGCACGCCCAGCGCCGCGACCATCCAGTGGCGGGTGTTGGGGGCCCAGATCACCACGCGGTCGCCGTGCTGGACGCCGCGCGCGATCAGCCCGGCGGCGAACCCGCGGACCTGCTCGAGCAGCTCGGGCCAGGTCCAGCGGGTGTCGTGGCCGGACTGGACGTCGGCGACCGCCTCGCCGTCGGGCCACAGCGCGGCGGCGCGGCGGAGTGCGGCGGGCGTGGTCTCGACAGTGGGGCTATCGCTCATGGGGGCTCCTCGGGGCGGGTGCGGGTGAGGCGCCCACCACACTACCAAGCAGGTGCTTGGTAGCGTTGTGGCATGACCGAGAACACCAGGCCCGCGTCGGAGATGACCGACGACGAGTTCGCAGCGGAGTTCCGCGCCTGGCTGGACGCCAACCTCGTGGGCGACTTCGCCGAGATCAAGGGCACGGGCGGGCCGGGCAGTGAGCACGAGTTCTTCGCACAACGACTCGAGTGGGAACGCCACATGGCGGCCTCCGGCTGGACCTGCGTCGGCTGGCCCGTCGAGTACGGCGGGCGCGGCGCGACGCTGAGCCAGCAGGTCCGCTTCCACGAGGTCTACGCGGAGGCCGACGCCCCGGCCCGCGTGTCCCACCTCGGCGAGACGTTGCTGGGGCCGACCCTCATCGCGCACGGCACCCGGGAGCAGCGGGACCGCTTCCTGCCGCGGATCGTCGACGTCACCGAGCTGTGGGCGCAGGGCTACTCGGAGCCGAACGCCGGCTCGGACCTGGCCAACGTCGCCACCACCGCGCGCCTCGGCGACGACGGCCGGTGGCACATCGACGGGCAGAAGGTGTGGACCTCGCTCGCGCACCTGAGCCAGTGGGTCTTCGTCGTCGCGCGCACCGAGGAGGGGACCAGCCGGCACAAGGGGCTGAGCTTCCTGCTGGTGCCCCTGGACCAGCCGGGCGTCGAGATCCGTCCCATCCAGCAACTCACCGGTACCTCGGAGTTCAACGAGGTCTTCTTCGACGACGCCGTCACCGACGCGTCCATGATCGTGGGGGAGCCGGGCGAGGGCTGGAAGGTCGCCATGACCCTGCTCGAGTTCGAGCGCGGCGTCTCCACGCTCGGTCAGCAGGTCGGCTTCGCCCGCGAGCTCTCCCAGATCGCCCGGACGGCCCGGGAGAACGGCAGCGCGCAGGACCCCGCCGTCCGGGAGCGGATCACCCGCGCCTGGGTCGGGCTGCGGGTGATCCGCGCCCATGCCCTGCGCACGCTCGCCGACCGCGACTCCAGCGGCGGCAACGCCTCCGCCGCCAAACTGCTGTGGGCGAACTGGCACCGCGACCTCGGCGAGCTCGCGATGCAGGTCCGGGGCGCCGCCTCGCTCACCGGGCCCACCCACACCACCGAGGGTGCGGCCAACGACCTGCACGACCCAGAGCACCTCGAGCTCAGCGAGTGGCAGCGACTCTTCCTGTTCACCCGCTCCGACACCATCTACGGCGGGTCCAACGAGATCCAACGCAACATCATCTCCGAGCGCGTGCTCGGACTACCCCGAGAGGCCAGGCCGTCATGACCGAACACAAATCCCCCCTCGCCGTCGTCCCCGAGGAGACCCCGGGCCACGGGCTCCTCAAGGGCAAGAAGGTGGTGGTGACCGCCGCCGCGGGCACCGGCATCGGCTTCTCCGCCGCGCGCCGCGCCGCGCTCGAGGGCGCCGACGTGCTGGTGTCCGACTTCCACGAGCGCCGCCTCGGCGAGGCCCGTGACGCGCTCGCCGCGGAGTTCCCGGAGCAGCAGTTCGAGGCGATCACCTGCAACGTGCAGTCCACCTCCGACGTGGACGCGCTCATCACCGGCGCCGCCGACACGCTCGGCCGGATCGACGTGCTCATCAACAACGCCGGACTGGGCGGCGAATGCGAGCTCGTGGACATGAGCGACGAGGACTGGGACCGCGTCCTGGACATCACCCTGAACGGGACCTTCCGCGCCACCCGTGCCGCGCTGCGCTACTTCCGCGACGTCCCGCACGGCGGCGTGATCGTCAACAACGCCTCCGTGCTGGGCTGGCGCGCGCAGCGGGCGCAGGCCCACTACGCGGCGGCCAAGGCGGGCGTCATGGCGCTCACCCGCTCCTCGGCGATCGAGGGAGCCGACCACGGTGTGCGGATCAACGCGGTCGCGCCGTCGCTGGCCCGCCACAAGTTCCTGGAGAAGTCGGCCTCGGCCGAGCTGCTCGACGATCTCGCCTCCAAGGAGGCCTTCGGCCGCGCCGCCGACGTGTGGGAGGTCGCCGCCACCATCGCGATGCTGGCCAGCGACTACACCACCTACCTCACCGGCGAGGTCATCTCGATCTCCTCGCAGCGCGCCTGAGCCGCCTGGCGGGTCAGCGGGACTCCTCGCGGGCCGCGGCGTCGAAGCGGCGGCCCAGCGTCACGGTCGCGAGGAACGCGAGGGCCGCGGTGGGAGCGAACCACCACGTGGGCGCCCCGGTCACCGTGAGGGCGACGCCCGCCGCCAGGGCCACGACGAGGACGCCCGCGCTCGCCACGAGGAGTCGTCTGCTGCGGGGGCCGACAGCCTTCAGCGGGGGCGCGCCGGCCCGGTGGCCGGCGGCGGCGAGCCGGGGGAGCAGGACCACGCCGACGGCCACCGCGATGATCGAGCCCGCCCCGAGCGCGAGCGAGGCCGTGAGCAGTGCGACGACCAGGCCCAGTGCGGGGTGGTACCACCACGGCGTGGTCGTGCCGGGGGAGCCGGAGGCCATCAGGCCGCGCGGATCTTCTCGGCCTGCGCCACGAACGCGTCCAGGGCGGCGTCGCGGGCCTCGTCCGGGACCGGTCCCTCGGCGCCGATCGCGGTCACCGAGATCCCGATGCCGCGCACGGTGCCGGTGAGCATGACGTTGCCCGTGGCGAGCGGCGTGTCCGCCACGGTCATCGACGTCTCCTGCGTGAACGCCGCGAAGTTCTCCACGCCCTCCGGGGCCTCGAAGGGCAGCATCGTGTTGGTCGAGTCCGCCGTCACCTCCTGATCGCCGAACGGGAGGGTGATGGTCAGGGTCGGGCAGGCCTCGATCTGCGCGGCGCGCCCCGGGACCCCGTCGGCCTCCGTCGTGACGGCCACCGACACCGGCGTCTGGCCCGACAGGCCCGATTGGATCGCGAGTGCTCCGGGGTCGTCCGGGGACATCACGGCGTCCTGGTTGATCTCCGCGCACTGCTCGGGCTCGACCCGCATGCCCTCGGCGATGCCGCTCAGGGTGTCGATGCCGCCCGAGATCTCCTCAGGCGAGACCGGGGCCAGCCCCAGCTGCGGCGCGTCCTCGTTGTTGAGCACCAACTGGTCCATGGGGACGTCCGGCGCGGCGTCGTCGTCGGGTCCGGGGGCCTCGGTCGACGACGGCTTGGAGGGGGAGGCCTCGATCGTGGACGACTCGCTCGTCGCCGCGGCGGCGTCGGTGGCGGTGTCGGCGCCGTCGTCGACCTCTCCGATCGTGCAGGCGGTCAGCGACAGGGCGAGGCCCAGGCCCGCAGTGGCCGCGAGCAGCCGGCGGGGCAGGGGGAAGGGGGTGGTCCGCATGTCCGGAAGTCTAAGCGTCCACCGCCACCGGGGAGCACGTCCGGCCCCCTAGCAAGTGCTTGGTTGGTATCCTCTCCTCATGACGAGCACCACCCGCCGTGAGGAGCTCCTGGCGCTCGCCGCCGGCCTCTTCGCCGAACACGGCCTGCGCGCCACCACCGTGCGCGATATCGCCGACGCGGCGGGGATCCTCTCGGGCAGCCTCTACCATCACTTCTCGTCCAAGGAAGCGATCGTCGACGAGATCCTGCGCGGCTTCCTCGACTCGCTGTTCGGAGACTATCGCCGGATCGTCGACGCCGGCATGGGGCCCCGCGCCACCCTCGAGGGGCTCGTCCGCGCCTCCTTCGAGGCCATCCACCACCACCGCGACGAGGTGGCCATCTACCAGGACGAGCTCAAGCACCTGCGCGGCAACCCCCGCTTCGAGTACCTGCGCGAGCGCAACACCGAGTTCCGCGACATGTGGACGACGGTCGTGGACGAGGGCATGGCGTCCGGGGAGTTCCGAGCAGACCTCGACACCCGGCTCACCTACCGCTTCCTGCGCGACACCGTCTGGGTGGCCGTCCGCTGGTACCGGCCCGAGGGGTCCGACGACCACGCGGTGATCGCCGACCAATACCTGCACATCGTCCTCGACGGCCTCGCCGTCGAGTGAGAACAACCCCCACCCCCGAGGAGACCAGAGGCACCATGACCAACTCCGTCACCGGCCGCGAGGCCTACGTGATCGACGCCCTCCGCACGCCCGTCGGCAAGCGTGGCGGAAGCCTGTCCGGCCAGCACCCGGCCGACCTGGGGGCGCACGTCATCCGGGCCGTCGTCGAGCGCACCGGCATCGACCCCGAGGTCGTCGACGACGTGATCTTCGGCTGCGTCGACACCATCGGCCCCCAGGCCGGCAACATCGGCCGCTCCGCGTGGCTGGCCGCCGGCATGCCCCTGGGCGTGCCCGGCACCACCGTCGACCGCCAGTGCGGCTCCAGCCAGCAGGCCGTGCACTTCGGCGCCCAGGCCATCATGTCCGGAACGCAGGACGTGGTCCTGTTCGGCGGCGTGCAGAACATGAGCGCCCTGCCCATCTCCTCGGCCATGCTCGCCGGCCGCGAGTACGGCTTCGACGACCCGTTCTCCGGCTCCACCGGCTGGACCGAGCGCTTCGGCAGCCAGGAGGTCTCGCAGTTCAACGGCGCCCAGATGATGGCAGACAAGTGGGAGATCTCGCGCGCGGAGATGGAGGAGTGGGCGCTGCAGTCCCACGCCCGCGCCCGCGCCGCGATCGACGAGGGCCGCTTCGACCGCGAGTACGCGCCGATCGCCGGGCTCGAGGCCGACGAGACCGTCCGCGAGACCACACTGGAGAAGATGGCCTCGCTGCCCGTGCTCGCCGACGGCGGCACCCTCACCGCCGCCGTGTCCTCACAGATCTGCGACGGCGCCTCCGCCGGGCTGCTCGCCTCCGCCGAGGCCGTGGAGAAGTACGGCCTGACGCCCCGCGCCCGCATCCACCACCTGACCGTCCGCGGCGACGACCCGGTGATGATGCTGTCCGCACCCATCCCGGCCACCAAGCACGCCCTGGACAAGGCCGGGCTGACGATCGACGACATCGACGTGGTGGAGATCAACGAGGCCTTCGCCCCCGTGGTGCTCGCGTGGATCAAGGAGACCGGCGCAGACCCGGCCCGCGTCAACCCCAACGGCGGCGGCATCGCCCTCGGCCACCCGCTCGGCGCGACCGGCGCCAAGCTGTTCGCCACCCTGCTGGGCGAGCTCGAGCGCACCGGCGGCCGCTACGGCCTCCAGACCATGTGCGAGGGCGGTGGCACCGCCAACGTGACGATCATCGAGCGGCTGGACAACTGACGCCACACACCGCGGGCCCCGCACCCTCCGTGAGGAAGGCGCGGGGCCCGCGGTGTTCTGCGAGGAGGCCCCGTCAGGAGCTGGAGCCGCCCGAACCGGTGTCGCCGACGGGGGTGCCGCCACCGCCACCGACGTTGCCGGTACCGGTGCTGCCGGCGACGCTGCCGCCGAACGCATCGAGCGGGCCCCCCACCACGGCGGGGAACAGGTGCGGCTCGGCCGGCCCGTCACCGCTGACGCAGACCACGGCCAGCGCGTACACGTTGGACGGCACGTTGTTGGCGAACAGCACCCCGGGCTGGCCGGGGAGCGTCGCGGGCAGGTTGAAGCCGAAGGCCCCGGGGCCCGCCAGCGAGATGACGTCGTGCTGGTCGCCGAGGGCCCGGACGATCGCCATGAGGTCGCCGCCGCTGGCGACGGCCGCGCCCGCCAGGTCCGCGGCCGCGTACGGCGGGACGAGCATGCCGATGCACGTCTGGCCGGGCAGCGGCTGGTCGACGTTCACCGTCACCGTGTTGCCCAGGACGTGAGGGGTCGGGACCGCGGCGTTGGCGGCGCCCGTGCCGGCGAGCGTCATTCCGGCGGCCATCGCGGCGACGGCAAGTCCGCTCGCGGCCTTCTTGACGAGAGACATGTTTCCTCGATTCGTGAGTGGGGGAGTCACCACAAGGAGACTCCGCAGTGCGTCATATCCTTCTCTCATGTCGCTGAGAAGGCGATGAGTGTTACAGCTCACGGATCGGTGTAGCCGGTCACTCCTGTTCGGCGTCGTCACCCGCGCTGGCGGTGTCGCCCAGCATGGCGCCACCGAGCATGCCGGTGATGCTGCCGCCGTCCTCGTCACCTGCGCCCTCGAGCAGCGCCGAGGCGGTGTCCAGCCCGCCGTTCGAGCTGCCCATCTCGACGCTGCCCATGACGGCCTCCATCGGGTCGCCCACGAGGAGGAACGGGTTGATGTTGGGGTTCGAGGAGTCGGAGAGGCAGACGCTCACGAGGGCGTAGACGTTGGACGGGACGTCGCTGGCGGAGACGGTGGCGGTCGACTTCCCGGCCTCGCCGATAGCTGCGAGAGTGGCAAATGGCGTATCAAGGACCCCATCCTTGTAGAGGACCGTCACGCTCTCATCGTTGACCAGGGATTCGATGATGGCGCGCACGTCCCCGTCCGCCAGCCTCTGGGCCAGCGCGGGCGCGGCGGCGGTGGGCGTCAGCACGGCGCCGCAGGTGTCGCCATCAAGGAAGCCTTCGTCGAGCGTGAACGTCACCGAGACGGTGTTGCCGTCGACGGAGCTGTCGTGGGTGGTGGCCATCGCGGCACCGGCGCCGGCGACGGTGAGTGCGGTGGCGGCGCCGAGGACGGCGGCGGTGCGGGCGAGGGTGCGGGGAGCAGACATGCGGGTCCTTTGAGTGAGGGGCAACGAGGGGGAGCGCCTGAAAACATCAAGCGATCCTCATGTTATGTCATGGCCCTCTGTAAGACCAGGCTTACGGCGCCCACATGAGAAAGGCCGCACGATCTTCCCCGGGCACCCCCGCCCGGCACCGGCTCAGGCGAGGCGCTGCAGTTCGGCAAGCCGCTCGCGCGCCTGCGTCATGATCCGCTGGATCAGCTCCGCGCAACTGGGCAGGTCGTCGATCATGCCGACCACCTGACCGGAGGCCAGCACGCCGGCCTCGGTGTCGCCCTCGACCAGACCCGCCCGGAGCAGCATCGGCGTGTTGGCGGCCATGACGATCTGCTGCCACGTGCGGTCGGAGGACTTCTTCATGTTGGCGCCGTCGCGGGCGAGCTGCTGCCACCGCATGCCGGTCATCGACTTGAACTTGTTGGCGTTCTGCACGGCCGCCACCAGGCTCTTGACCGGACTGCCCGACTCGAGCGCGTTGACCAGGCCGGTGCGCAGCACGCGGTGCGGCATGCCGTCGACGCGCGTGGAGACCACGGTGTCCTGCAGGCCGCGCTCGAGGTACTGCTTCTTGACCGCGTCCGGCACCTGCGAGTCGCTGGTGAGCAGGAACCGCGTGCCCATCGCGATGCCGGCGGCGCCGTAGGCGAGCGCCGCCACCAGCCCGCGGCCGTCGAAGAACCCGCCGCCCGCGACGACGGGGATCGACGTGTTCCCGGGCCCGCCGAGGGCGTCGATCACGCTGGGCAGCAGCAGCGTCGTGGCCACCTGCCCGGTGTGCCCGCCGCCCTCACCGCCCTGGACGATCACCGCGTCGGCACCCCACGAGGCCACCTTGACGGCGTGCTTGGCGGCGCCGATCGAGGGGACGACGACGAGCCCGTTCTCCTTGAGTCGGGAGATGAGCTCCGGCTTGGGGGCCAGCGCGAACGAGGCGACCTTGACCCCGTGCCGGATCATGAGCTCACACCGCTCGGCCGCGTCCTCGGCATCCGCCCGCAGGTTCACGCCGAACGGCTTGTCGGTGAGCTCCTTGGTGCGGATGATGGCGGCCTCGAGTTCCGAGTACGTCATCGTGGCGGACGCGATGATGCCCAGCCCTCCGGCATTGGCCGTGGCCGCCGTCAGCTCGGGTCCGGACACCCAGCCCATGCCGGTCTGGACGATCGGGTACTCCACGCCCACGAGTTCCGTGAACGCGGTGGCCATGCCGGCCGCGGTCACCTGCTCGCCTTGTCGTCGTCGGGGACCTCACGGTTGCGGATGCCGCGCGGGTCGATGACCTCGCGGATGAGCCGCAGTTCCTCGTCGGACGGGTCGCGCGTGACGCCGGCGTCGGCCAGGCCAGCGATCTCGAATCCGGTGTTGGCGGCGACGTCGTCCGCGGTGACGCCCGGGTGCAGGGTCAGCGCGCGCATGGTGCGGCCGGGGCCGCCGAAGTCGAACACGCCGAGGTTGGTGACCACGCGCGGGATCGAGTGGAAGCGGAACGCCGGATCGCCCTCGGTGTAGCGGTCGTAGCCGATGCCGCAGATCACGTCGACGTTGTCGGTGAACACGCGCGTGGAGTGCTTGCCCACCCAGTAGCTGGTGGCGTGGTTGATCGAGTTGCCGGGCGCGCCGCGCAGTCCGAACATCTGGCGCGTGGGCTTCTGCAGGTCGTCGCCGAAGGCCGAGATGTTCTGGTTGCCGTACCTGTCGATCTGGTTGGCGCCCATCACCACGTGGCGCGTGCCCGCCTGGAGCACGTCGAAGACGCGGGGGAACGGGATGTAGCCCTCGAAGTCGATGGTCTTGCCCAGCGGCGGCGTCTGCGCGAGGAAGCGGTACTCGCCGTCGGTGATCAGCAGGTCGGGCTCGGTGGTCATCCGCGCGAGGCGGGCGCCGACCGTGGCCATCGGGGTCATGGGGGAGGCGAAGATCTCGCCGGCCCCGGCGAAGATCTCGGCGCACGCGACGGCGCAGTACTCGGCACGAGTGATGTCGGTCATCACTTGGCTCCCTTCTCGGAGTTCTCAGCGGCCTGCCGCTTGGTGAAGGCGGTGACGGCCTTCTGGTAGTCCTCTTCCGACCCGGACAGGAACTCTTGGGTGAACGCCTCCCAGGCCGAGTCCTCCTTGGCCGCGGCGGCGTAGTGCTTCTGGAACGCCTCGTCGCGGCCGTAGCCTCCGGCGAAGGTGAAGTGCGCGCCGTTCGGGGCCTCGGAGACGGAGTCGACGAACATGCGGCTCAGCAGCATGCGCTGCGGCCCGACCTCGCTCATCAGCGCGTCGGCGGAGTCGACGATCTCGTCGGCCTCGAGCAGGACCGTGTCCGCGGACATGGCATACAGGTCGTCGAAGTAGCCGTCGGCGCCCGTGAACGCGGCGTTTCCGTGCTTGTCGGCCTTGTCCAGGTGGATGAGCGCGGCGTCCAGGCGCAGCGCCGGCATGGCCACCAGGGTCTCGGTCCTGCCGTCGACGGGGTAGGGGGAGTCGACGGTCTTGAGCTCGTCGCCCCAGAAGCCGAACACGTCCGAGCCGAGGCCGGCGCGGGTGGGCAGGAACGGCAGGCGGTGCGCGGCGGCGGTGAGGCCGGCGCGGACCATGCCCTCGTCCATCTCGCGGGAGACGATCGAGCCCTCGGTGCGACGGCGCGCGAACCACGGATCGTAGAACGGCGCCGAGTCCAGGGAGACGAACCCGTAGTAGGCCTTGGAGACCTTGCCGGCCGAGCAGAGCAGACCCAGGTCGGGCCCGCCGAAGGCCACCACGGTGAGGTCGGTGAGGTCCTCTCGGCGCAGGATCGCGCGGATGAGGGCCATCGGCTTGCGCCGCGAGCCCCAGCCGCCGATCCCGATGGTCATCCCGCTCTCCAGTCGGCTGACCGCCTCGTCGAGGCTGGTGCGCTTGTCGCGCGGGGTGGGGGGTGTGGTCACTTGTTCTCGCCCGTCCTCTCTCGTCTGTCCAGGTTCTGTCCGCTCGTGACGAACTCGTCGCGGTGCTCGTCGGAGACGCCCGCGAGGTTGAGTTCAAAGGTGAAGCCCTGCTCCATGCGGTACGAGGACTTCACGTCGACCGGGTCGATGTGGTTGAGGGCCTCCTTGGCCGCCCGGATCACGCGGGTGTCCTTGGCGGCGATCGCCTCCGCGAGCACGCGGGCGGCGTCGTCGAGCTGGTCGCGGGGGACCACTTCGTAGACGGTGCCCCAGTTGTGCAGCTGCTGGGCGGTGACGTTGCGGGAGGTGAAGTACAGGGTGCGCAGCATGTGCGGCGGCACCATGCGGGCCAGGTGGGTGGCGGCGCCGAGCGCCCCGCGGTCCACCTCGGGTAGCCCGAACACGGCGTCGTCGGAGGCGACAATGCAGTCCGCGTTGCCGACGAGCCCGATCCCGCCGCCCACGCAGAATCCGCCCACCGAGGCGATCACCGGGACGGCGCACTCGTAGACGGCGTTGAAGGCCACGTAGCAGCCGCGGTTGGCGGCCAGCAGGTGGTCGAAGCCCTCGAAGTCCTGCATCTCCTTGATGTCCACGCCGGCGTTGAAGCCCCGGCCCTCGGCGCGCAGGATCACCACGTGGACCTCGGGGTCGCGCCCGGCGGCGAGTATCTGGTCGCCCAGGTCGAACCAGCCCGCGGACGGGATGGCGTTGACCGGGGGGTAGTCGACGGTGATGGTCGCGATGCCGTCAGCGCCCTTGTCGACGGTGATTCCCATGGTGCTCCTCACTAACCAAATGCTTGCTTGGTAGGCTAGCACGCATGACGAACTTCGAATTGGGGCTGGCGGGGAAGGTCGTGCTCGTCACCGGCGGTGTCCGGGGTGTGGGCGCGGGCATCAGCAGGGTGTTCCGGGAGGCGGGCGCGGTCGTCGTCACGTGCGCCCGTCGCCCCGCCGACGAGGGCTCGGACGTCGCCGACCTCGATTTCCACTCCGCGGACCTGCGGGACCCGGAGGCCGTGCGCGCCATGGTCGACGGGATCGTCGCCAAGCACGGCAGGCTCGACGTGGTGGTCAACAACGCTGGCGGCGCCCCGTTCGCCCTCGCCGCGGACGGCAGCGCCAACTTCCATTCCAAGGTCGTCGCGCTCAACCTCCTGTCCGCGCTCACCGTGTCGCAGGAGGCGCACCGCGCCATGACCACCGGCAACGGCGGCGAGGCCGGGGGCGTGATCGTCAACATCTCGTCGGTCTCCGGCCACCGCCCCTCGCCCGGGACCGCCTCCTACGGTGCCGCCAAGGCCGGCATCGACTCGCTCACACAGTCTCTCGCCGTCGAATGGGCGCCGGCCGTGCGCGTGAACTCGGTGGTCGTGGGGCCGGTCAGGACCGAGCTGGCCGAGATGCACTACGGGGACGAGGACGGGGTCGCCGCCGTCGACGCCACCATCCCGATGGGCCGGATGGCCGAGCCGCGCGACGTCGGGCAGGCCGCGGCCTTCCTCGCCTCGCCGCTCGCCGCGTACATCACGGGCGCTGAGCTGCTGGTCCACGGGGGTGGCGAGAAGCCCGCCTTCCTGTCGGCCTCCACCGCCGAGAACAAGCACTGACCAAGAACCGCTGCACAGCTCGCCTCAACCAAGGAGACATCAATGGGAATCTGCGACGGACGCGTCGTCATCGTCACCGGCGCCGGCCGCGGCATCGGCCGTGAGCACGCGCTGGCCTTCGCCGCCGAGGGGGCCAAGGTCGTGGTCAACGACTTGGGCGCCGGGATCGACGGGCAGGACGTCGGCGAGCACCCCGCCGAGCAGGTGGTGGCCGAGATCGAGGCCGCCGGGGGAGAGGCCGTGATCAACGGCAACGACATCTCCTCGTGGGACGGTGCCGCGGAGCTCGTGCAGCAGGCCGTCGACACCTACGGGGGGCTCGACGTGCTGGTCAACAACGCCGGATTCCTGCGCGACAAGATGCTCGTGGGCATGTCCGAGGAGGAGTGGGACAAGGTCACGACCGTGCACCTCAAGGGGCACTACGCGCCGCTGCGGCACGCCGCCGCCTACTGGCGCGCCGAGTCCAAGGCCGGTCGCCCCCGCGCGGCCCGCGTCATCAACACCTCCTCCGGCGCCGGACTCTTCGGCTCCGTGGGCCAGGGCAACTACGCCACCGCCAAGGCGGGCATCGCCCTGCTCACCATCCAGACCGCCGCGGAGATGAAGGGCTACGGCATCACCGCCAACGCGATCGCCCCGGCGGCCCGCACCCGGATGACCACCTCGGCCGGCGAGGGCATGGCCTCCCAGATGGCGCCGCCCGAGGACGGCTCCTTCGACGCCATGGACCCCGCCAACGTCTCGCCGCTCGTGGTGTGGCTCGGCTCGGAGGCCTCCGGCGACGTCACCGGCCGCGTCTTCGAGGTCGAGGGCGGCAAGGTCACCGTGTGTGACGGCTGGCAGCGTGCCGCATCGGAGGACAAGGGCGCCAAGTGGGATCCGGCCGAGCTCGGCTCCGTGGTCCCGCGGCTGCTCGCCGACTCGCCGGAGCCGGTGCCGGTGTACGGCGCGCGCTGAGCTGACCGATCCGGGCGGCCTGTCCGGCCTGTCTGGCGGAACGCAGGAGCCCCGCACCTTCCTGCAGGTGCGGGGCTCCTCTACGTGCGGTCCGGCCGGATCAGTCCTACGGGGTCGGGCAGTTCTGCGCGTCGACCGAGCCGGCTCCGGCCAGCTGGTCGATCTGCGCCTGCGGCAGGTCGCACAGCGGGAAGCCCGGCAGCGGCGGCAGGTCGACGCCCGCGCCGAGCGCGGCACCGGCAGCGAGGCCGACGCCACCGATCGACAGGATCGGCAACAGGCCCGGCCCGGCGCTCTCGCTGACGCTGCCCACGGTCTCGAGCGACGAGTCCTGTCCGACACCCGAGCCGGTGTTGGTGGAGCCGACGCCCTGGTCCGAGCCGTTGGCCAGCGATCCCGTGAAGGACGTGAGGGAGCCGTTGACGTCGGTGAGATCATCGGCCGAGCCGGTGAGGACGTCGGCGCTGCCGCCGGTCGAGCCCGTGTCGCCCGCGATCGAGCCGGTCATGCTCTCGATCGATCCGGCGAGTGCCCCGGTGACGTCGCCCTCGGCGATCGAGCCGACGATCGGCTCCGCGGAGCCGCCGTCGGTGATCGACCCGCCCAGGGGTTCGGTGATGTCGCCCGCCGAGCCGTTGGTCAGCGAGCCGTTGATCCCCCCGCCGACTGCCTCGCTCGAGGCGCCGATGCCCTCGGTGGAGCCGTCCGGGAAGTTGGCGGACAGCGGCGGGAGCTCGGCCGAGCCGCCGAGGAAGTTGAGCTCGGTGGACAGGGGCGACATCTCCTGCGAGCCCATGCCGGTGGACCCGGTGAGCGGGGCGAGCTCCGAGGACTCGAAGGTGGCGGAACCACCCAGCAGGTTGGTACTCAGCGGGGCCATGTCGGTGGAACCGATCTCGGCGGAACCGCCCAGCAGGTTGGTGCTCAGTGGGGCCATGTCGGTGGAGCCGATGTCGGAGGACTGGAACTCGGAGGAACCGCTGAGGGGGTCGACGCTGAGCGGCGGGAGCTCCGAGGACCCGCCGAGCAGGTTGGTGCTCAGCGGGGCCATCTCGGCGGAACCGATGTCGGAAGATCCCTCGAGAAGACCCGAGCTGCCCTCCGGAGCCGTGGAGCCCTCGAGCGGGGCGAGGTCCGCCGAACCCCCGGCGATGTCGCCGGCGGAGCCGGTGAACGGGTCGAGGATGTCCCCGAAGTCCGGGAGTCCACTCTGGGCGGCGGCGGTTCCGGTGGCCGTGGAGACCGCCAGCGCGGCGGCGGCCACCACTGCGGCAGCCCTGGTCGACTACTTCATCAGGAGGGATCCTTTCGGCGGCGCCCCACCCGTCGAGCCGGCGGGGGTGCCGGTCGATCCGGTGGGGAACAGTCATGAGAGTGTTTTCACTCACATAAGAGTCCACTAAGTAGATGACGTTGTCAACGGCTACCCGTCCGCTGCGTGAGGGCCTCAGGGGCCGCGTTGACCTGCAAGAAAAGTTTCCGGGCCTAAACGTAAGTGCGCGTGCACCGTTCAGGCCGGCTCGCAGATCACCACAGGGATCACCCGGCTCGTGTTGGCCTGGTAGGACGCGAAGTCCTCGTACCGCTCGACCAGGCGCGGCCACAGCTCGGCGCGCTCGGCCGCGGTGGCCTCCCGGGCCGTCATCGCGCGACGCCGCCGCCCCACCTGCACGGTGACGTGCGGATCGGCCAGGATGTTGCGGTACCACTGGGGATGTCTGGGGAGCCCGCCCTGCGAGGCGACCAGCAGTACCCGGTCGCCCTCCGGCAGGTGCAGCAACGGCACCGTCCTGGGCTCGCCGCTCTTGCGGCCCGTCGTCGTCAACAAACACACCGGCACCGGCGCGCGCAGCGCCGACCCCACGCGCCAGTTGCCGCCGACCCGGCCGCCGGTGCGCTGGTAGAGCCACGTGTTGACGCGCGACATCACCTTGATCACGCCGACGACCCACGGCTTGTCCAGCCGTGGGTCGTCGGTGCCCGTCTCCGGGCGCGGGGAATTGTCGGTCATGTGCCGGCCGACAGGGGCGCGCGGACGATCACGTGCTTGCCGGGGAAGAACGCCGCCAGCTCGCGGCGGCACTCCTTGAGCGAGTTCAGGCCGTAGCCGCGCTTGCGCTCCTCGGGGCGGATCCAGATCGCCACGTCCACGTCACCGTCACCCTCCTGCTCGCCGAAGACCAGCCCGACCGGGGAGTCCCGGGTGGTGTCGACGGCCACGAACCACATGGCCGACTCGGAGTCGATCCGCTTGAGGCCCTCGGCGCGCTCGGCCTCCGTCTTCTCCTCGCTCCACTCGCCGGCCGTGGCCGACGACTCGTCCGAGGACCGCGCGTGGAACAGCGACGTGTGCTCCTCGGTGTCGCGGAAGGGCGTCAGGGTGAAGCCGCCCGGGCCGGACTGCGCGGAGTCCGCCGCGCCCTCGCCGGTGAGCGCCTCGAGCGGCGCCCGGAGCACCTCGCGTGCCTCGTCGGTGGAGACCGCGAGCAGGTGCGCGATCGCCGTCGCCGCGTCCTCGGCGCCGTTGGCGGTGGAGAGTGCGGCGAGCACCTCGCGCCGCCGGCCCGCCGCCGCTTCGATGACGTTGCTCATGTCAGATCCTCTCGATGATGCTCGCCGAGGCCTGGGCGCCGCCCGCGCACATCGTGACCAGGGCGCGTTCGCCGCCGGAGCGCTCGAGCTCGTGCAGGGCGGTGGTGATGAGCCGCGACCCGGTACTGCCGACGGGGTGGCCGATCGCGATGGCGCCCCCGTTGACGTTGACCTTGTCCATATCGGGCCCATGCACCTGCGCCCAGCTTAGGAGTACGGAGGCGAACGCCTCGTTGCATTCGAAGAGATCGAAGTCGGAGATGGACATGCCCGACCGGTCGAGCACCCGCTGCGTGGCCTGGACGGGCCCGTCGAGGTGATACTCGGGCTCGCCGCCGACCAACGCCTGGTGCGCGATCCGGGCCCGGGGCGTGAGGCCGTTGGCCCTGGCTACGTCCTCGTCCATGATCAGCACGGCGGCCGAGCCGTCCGACATCTGGCTCGAGGTGCCGGCGGTGTGCATCCCGCCCTCGATGACCGGCTTGAGGCCGGCGAGCGCCTCGGCGGTGGTCTCCCGCAGCCCCTGGTCGCGGGTGACGGTGACGGTCTCCCCGGTGTAGGTGCCGTCCTTGAGGCGCTCGGGGGCGTCGACGGGGTACGTCTCGCGATCGAAGCGGCCCTCGTCCCACGCGCGCTTCGCGTTGGCCTGGGACCGCACGCCCAGCTCCTCGAGGTCGGCGCGGCTGAGCCCGCGACGCTGTGCGATCCGGTCGGCGGCGGTGAACTGGTCCGGCAGGTCGATGGACCAGTCGTCGGGCCGCGGCATGCCGTTCTCGCCCTCGCCCACGGCCGCCCGCAGGGACAGCCAGCTCATGGACTCGACGCCGCACGCGATGCCCGCGTCCATGGCCCCGGCGTGGATGAGGTTGGCGATGAAGTGGTTGGCCTGCTGCGCGGACGAGCACTGGCAGTCGATGGTCGTGCACGCCGTCTGCCAGGGCAGGCCGGACGCGAGCCAGGCACCGCGGGTGACGTTGTTGCCCTGCGCGCCCGCCTGGGTCACGCAGCCGCCCACGACCTGCTCGACCAGCGAGGCGTCGATGCCCGCGCGGCGGACGACCTCCTTCTGGGAGGCGCCCAGCAGGTGGGCGGGGTGGAGGCCCGACAGGGCGCCGCGGGCCTTGCCGATGGGAGTGCGCACGGCCTCGACGATGACGGGGTTGCCCATGAGAAGTCCTTTCGGGAAACGGAGCCGAATGGTGTTGTGGCCCACAGTGAACTCGTTCTAGTATGGTGAGTGGAACGTGTTCTAGATTACCGTCAGGACGACATGTTCGCATGCTCTCGTCGTCGTCATCGGTCGGGGAGCACGGCACGCAACCGACGCGGTCAAGGAGAACCAGTGCAGCCAGTCACCATCCCCGAGGGGTTCGACTTCACGGATCCGGAACTCTACGAGAAGCGCCTCCCGCACCCGGAGTGGATGCACCTGCGGCAGACCGAGCCCATCTGGTGGTGCGCCAACGAGCCCGGCGTCGACGGGTACGACGACGACGGCTACTGGGTCGTCACCAAGCACGCGGACGTCAAGGAGATCTCCCGTCGCACCAACGAGGTGTTCTCCACCTGGGAGAACACGGCCATCCCGCGCTTCGCGCCCGGGACCGAGCGCGAGATCGTCGAGATGACCCGCTTCCTGTTCATCAACCAGGACGGCGACGACCACAAGAAGTACCGGCGCATCATCTCCAAGGGCTTCACCCCGCGGAACATCGAGAAGATGCGCGAGAACCTCGCCGAGAAGGCGCGGAACATCGTGGAGACCGCCGCCGCCAAGGGTGGGGGGGACTTCATCACCGAGGTGGCCTCCGAGCTCCCGCTGCAGGCGATCGCCGAGCTCATCGGCATCCCGCAGGAGGACCGCCACCAGATCTTCGAGTGGTCCAACAAGATGACCAGCTACGACATCCCGGAGCTGGCGGAGGAGTCCAATGCCGCCAACGCCGAGATCCTCGGGTACGCGATGGAGCTGGCGGCCAAGCGCGAGGTCGATCCCCGCGACGACCTGGTGACCAAGCTGGTCCAGGCCGACGTCGACGGCGAGCAGCTCACCGCCGACGAGTTCGGCTGGTTCGTGGTTCTTCTCGCGGTGGCCGGCAACGAGACCACCCGCAACGCCACGACCCACGGGATGATCGCGTTCCTGGACAACCCGGAGCAGTGGGAGCTGTTCAAG
>DWWP01000009.1 GCA_019119635.1 Candidatus Dietzia intestinipullorum | reverse complement strand
GAGATCGTGTCGTTCGAAGATCTCGATGCGAACGGTACGATGGCTGCCGCGAAGTCCGCTGGCAAGGTCCGGATGGAAGGCAAGGACTACATCATGGTCGACGGAGATGTCGTGGAGTTCAGGTTTAACGTCTGATCATTGTGCACGACGAATAGGTTGGAACTATCGGATCATCCGGTAGAAACCGGGAAGAGCGCGCATTCCGCTTCGCTTGAGCGTTCCGCGCACGACGCGGTGGAAGCTCGGGCGGAGCAACTGATTCACCAGGAAAGCCGGAGGGCTGCTTGGCAGGCGCACGTAGTTGACGAGAGGGAACTTCGAGGCGCTATCGCCGCGGAGCGCAGTTGAGTTGTCGACGCCGATCGCCGTTGTGTACCAATCGGTCAGCCCCAGCCAGGCGTCGATCGGGTCGAGGTCGCCGTCCGTGGTGAAGTGGTTCAGTAGGAAGTCCCCCTTGCCGCTGGACTCGGTCTCGCCGATCTTCGCCGCGTTCGAGCCCGCGAGGAGCGTCGTCGTGTCGAAGCCCGTGAGCGTGTCGCTCTCGCGCACGGCGGCCACGTCTGCGGGAGATGTTGTGCGAATGAGAAGTGTCAGATCGTGCCTCGGCATGCCGTGCAGCGGGGGCAAGATGCGTGAACGGAACACGCGGACGTAGGCCACATCCTCTCGGCTCTCGAGCGATCCGGCTGCCGCGACGACCTGTGCGGCGAGCTGGCGGCGGCGACGGTTCCAACGGACGAGCGGCAACTTCGGCGGCGATGAGGAGTTTACGCCGACGAGCAGGAAGCCCGAGGTCTCTGGGGCGACCAAGGGGAGCGGTGTGTTTGATGGCATGATGATCCTTTCTGAACTGAGTGAGTGCCCACTCAGCCTAGCATTGAGTGTGCACTCACTCAGGTACCATGAAGACATGGATGCTCTGCCCCTCATGCGCGAACGAATCCTCGATGCTGCGCTGGCCTGCATGCGCGAGACCGGTGTGCGCGGTGCAACGACAAAGGCCATCGCGCGACATGCCGGGGTCGCTGAGGGCAGTATCTACAATCATTTCGCGAATCGCTCCGAGCTGATCGTCGCCGCGTTCAGACGAGCCACGCAGGGGGTCCGTGAACATGCGGTCGGGCTCCGAGAGCGGGTGGGCGAGGAAACTGTGGAGGCGAATCTCGTTCGACTCATGGATGAGGCGATCGAGTTTCTCGGGGAGATCCTCCCTATCGCCGGCTCCGTCATGGGCGATCCCTCGCTACGCGAATGGTTCAGTGCTCAGGAGTCGACGGGTGACGGCGACGCAGTGACCCCGCTCCTCGGTGTCGTGGAGATCGCACGGTATCTGGAGGCCGAGGCTCAGCGAGGGCGTATCCCCGTGCGGGAGTCGTGGGTTCCGGCCGCGGCAATGCTCAGCGGGGCGTGCCTGCAGTATGCCTATGCGGGCCACCTGTCGCCCTCGGGAATCGGTGGCATGCTGCCGGGCGATGCGAGCTCCCCCCGGGATTATGCTCGCGCCGTCGTAGGATCACTGTTCGAGTTTCCGGCAAGTTCTTGAGTGCGGTCCGCTGCGCGGTCCGGTCGACGCGCTTGACGTACTGCTCATGCCAGATACCGGCTGGCAGCGGCGATCGCGGCTGCGATCCAGCCATAGCGGGATACGCGTTCGCTGCTCACCTTGGATGATGTTGCGGCTAGGGAGTACGCCGAGGTGTTCGTCGCGCATGAGCGTGCCTGGTTGCCGATCACCATGGCTGATGCCCAAATCGTCGCGATTTGTCGCGTTCGCCATGCCACGTGTGCGACTCGGAACATCAAGGACTTCGCTCATAACGGCGTAGAGTTGGTCGATCCCTGGTCAGGGTCGTGAGTGGCCTGTTTGCGGCTCGCTGGCAGGGGCGGGTACGCGAATCAGGCCGTCCGACTACTGGTCGCCGAGCTCGTGGACCGGGGTGTGCAGCAGGTCGCGCACATTCATCCGGTCACCTGGCGTTGCAGCAATTCGCCGGATCCATCGGATTCTCTGCGACCGATGAGGTGATCGACGGCAAAGGTCGCTGGGCCGATGCTATCGGCTAAGCGCTCCGGCCCCGTGCCTGCCAGAGGTTGCCAAGTACCAGAACTAGGTGGAATTCAGGTTTGCGCTCTAGCCTCTGGAGCTCTCTCACGGGTCAGCCTCCTCCTATTGCCCCGTAGATCCTGTAAGGTCTACACTGGTGACATGTGAAGCGTGGACATCGAGCTGATTGCTGGGTGGCTCGTTTCGCTGGATGACGGTTCGCGTGAGCAGATGGTCGCCGCGATCGAGTTGTTGGAGGACCGAGGTCCTCGGCTCGGGCGGCCCATCGTTGACACCGTGAGCGCATCCCGGCACAAGAACATGAAAGAACTCAGGCCAGGTTCGTCCGGCCGGTCCGAGCTGCGCGTTCTGTTCGCATTCGATCCAGAGCGATCGGCGATCATGCTGATCGCCGGAGACAAGGCCGGCGACTGGAAACGCTGGTACAAGAAGAACATCCCGTTGGCCGATGACCTGTTCGAGGACCATTTGAGCAGACTGAGGGGAGAATGACTGCAATGGCAAAGACTTTGAAGGGCTTCGTTGCGGAGCACCCTGTCGACCGTGGGCGTGTCGAGGCGCACAAGGAGCGGATGCTGGCTGAGGTTCGCGCCTACCGCCTGCGCGAGCTGCGGGAGCAGGCCGGACTCACGCAAGCGCAACTGGCAGAGCGTATCGGTGTCGGGCAGCGACAGGTTTCGAAGATCGAGCATGGCGACCTCGACAGCGCGAAGGTCGGCACCATCCGCAACTACCTCGAGGCCGTCGGTGGTGAACTCGCTCTCGAGTACGTGATGGGTGACCAGCGCGTACAGGTCGCCTGATTTCAGACGTTACTCGGCTACGGAACGTGGTCGAGTTCCGATTTAACGTCTAGCGTTATTGACGGACTCCGTTATACACTGGTCTCGTGATCAGATCGTTCGGCAGCAAGGACACCGAGCGCATCTGGCATGAGCAGTACGTCAAGCGCGTCGACCGGACGGTGCAGCGGGCGACCGTGCGGAAGCTCGAGCTGATCCATGCGGCGAAGGATGTCGAGGACCTCCGGGTTCCGCCTGGCAATCGCCTGGAGCGTCTGGTCGGCGACCGACGCGGGCAGCACAGCATCCGCGTCAACGCGCAATGGCGTCTCTGCTTCGTCTGGAGAGAGGGAGATGCGGACAATGTCGAACTCGTCGACTACCACTGAGAGCGACCTGATCGAGCCGATCCACCCGGGAGAGATCCTGATGGAGGATTTCATCGAGGGCTTCGGGATCACGCAGAACAAGCTCGCCGTGTCCATCGGTGTGCCGCCGCGCCGGATCAACGAGATCGTGCACGGCAAGCGGGGGATCACCGCTGATACGGCGATCCGTCTGGCGCGCTACTTCGGGACGTCGGACGAGCTCTGGATGAACCTGCAGTCGAACTACGAGCTGCGGCTCGAGCGTCGGGCCCTCCAAGAGCAGATCGACTTGATCTCTCCGTTGCAGTCCGCGTGAGGCCGCGGCGCTGTCGTGCGGTGGTGAGCACGCGCGTGATGCCGTCCGTCGGAAGACAGAAAGGGGGTTCGAATGATCAGTACGGGTTTGGCCGGGGCGGTCGTCGTCGTCACAGGGGGGCGAGCGGCATCGGAGCTGCGATCAGTCGTGCTTTCACTGACCAGGGCGCAAAGGTCGCAGTCCACTTCGCCGGCGACGCTGCCGTCGCCCCCGAAGGGACCACGTGGGAGCATGCAGAGCCGGCGCGGAAAACGGCGGAGGCCATCGTGGGCTCACTCCCGAACGCTCGGGCGTTTGTGGCAGACCTGTCCATCGAAGGTTCCGAGGTGGCGCTTGTCGACGCTGTCTCGGCTGAGATGGGAGAGGTCGATGTGCTGATCAACAACGCAGCGCATTGTGAGAGTCCTGATGTCTATCAGGGTCTCTCGAGCGCTGGGCTCGAGAGGCACTCTGCACGCGCGTTTCCCGGACAGGTTGGCTACGGTTCGTCGAAAGCGGCGCTCGAAGCGCTGACACGCGGTGCGGCGTTGGACCTCGGAGGCAAGGAGTGAGGGTCAACGCTGTCGCACCCGGGCCGATCCAGACCGGATGGATGGCCGATGAACTCATCGACGAAGTTGAGCTGGCGATCCCGCTCGGTCGAGTCGGGACGCCTGAGGACATCGCAGATGCATGTGTCTTCCTGGCGTCGCGCCAAGCCAGCTGGATCACCGGCCAAGTTCTGCAGGTCGCAGGAGGGCACGCCCTCGGAGGCTGTGCAGAGTGCCCTATGTGTGGGGACGTGGTGGAGTTCCGCTTCGGTTCACAAACCTCGCTATTTGGCGAGTGGCTCTCCGCGACGAATCGAGTCGTGAGGGTTCGCGACGTTGGCAGACGTGCTACACGTGCTACGGTCGATGCATGCCGACCAGCATTTCCCATCGCGACCTCCGTAACCGCAGCGGCGAAGTACTGCATGCCGTCGAAGCTGGTGAAGCGTACGAAGTGACGAGCCGCGGCAAGCCAGTCGCGCGGCTGGTGCCGATCACCGAAGCTAAGTCCGATCTGCCACTGCATCGTCCGGCAGCGACCCATGGTGGGTTCTCACAGATGATTCGGCACTCAATCGCCATTCCCAGCTCAGAGACCATCGACGATCTCCGGGGAGAGCGGTGAGCCGCTTCTACCTGGATACCTCAGCAGCAGCAAAGCTACTGGTCGAGGAGGCCGAGAGCACTTCGCTGGCGGCCTGGGCCGACGGTGCGGAGCTCAACTTGGTCGCCACCCACCTGCTCGAAACCGAGCTGCGGCGGTTCGCGAGTCGACATGACCTCCCTCAGGTCGACGTGTCGGCGATCCTCGCCCGTGTCGACCTTCACACTCTTCCGCCGAGCATCTATCGCGAGGCAGGGCTGCTGCCAGGTCCGGCGTTGCGGTCGCTCGATGCTCTGCATCTTGCTGCGTCTATTCGTCTCGATGTCGAGGCCTTGGTGACTTACGACGTTCGCCTCGCCGGTGCTGCGGAGGGGCTGGGTCTGCAAGTCCATGCGCCGGGATCCTGAGTTTCAATGTGGGACTCGCAGGTCAGGTAGCGAGTGGGAGTCTCATGTGTGCCGAGCCGAGGTTGTGATCCAGCCGGACCCTGACATTGGCGCACAACATTGCGCCCAACGCCGCAGCGGCTCTTCATTACGCCGATAACCTCGCCGCGCAGACCGCCCGACGTGTGGGGATGCGGGGGAGTTTACGTTCAAACGTCCGTCCCCGGGCTTTGTAGAGGGTGGTTATCCGGCGTCGGAGAGCTCCTCACGAACCATCCGCGTACCCGCGCTGAGCGCGCTCAGCTTCGCGAGCGCGATGTCCCGGGGGAAGGGTGCCATACCGCAGTTCGTGCTCGGCAGGAGCTTGTCCGCGTCGACGAACTCGAGTGCCCGCCGGAGAGTGGCGGCGACTTCCTCAGCCGTTTCGATCTTCTCGTTCGCCACGTCGATCGCCCCGAGCATGACCTTCTTGCCGCGGACGAGCTCGACGAGATCGATCGGGACGCGAGAGTTGTGGCACTCCAGAGAGATGATGTCGATGCTGGACTGCTGCAGGAGGGGGAAGGACTCCTCGTATTGCCGCCATTCCGACCCGAGTGAGGCCTTCCAGTCAGTATTCGCCTTGATGCCGTATCCGTAGCAGATGTGCACCGCGGTCTGTGCGCGGAGCCCTTCGGTTGCCCGTTCCAGTGCGGCGATGCCCCAGTCCTTGAGCTCATCGAAGTAGACGTTGAAGGCCGGCTCGTCGAACTGGATGATGTCGACCCCCGCGGCCTCGAGGTCGCGGGCCTCCTGGTTGAGGATCGTCGCGAACTCCCACGCCAGCTTCTCGCGGCTGCCGTAGTGGCCGTCGTAGAGCGTGTCGATCATCGTCATGGGGCCGGGGAGCGCCCACTTGATCGGCTGACCGGTCTGCTGCCGGAGGAACTTCGCGTCGTCGACAAAGACGGGCCCGGAGCGGCTGACGTCGCCGATCACCGTGGGAACGCTCGCCTCGTAGCGATTACGGATACGGACGGTCTCGCGCCGTGCGAAGTCGACCCCACCCAGATGCTCGATGAAGGTCGTCACGAAGTGCTGACGCGTCTGCTCTCCGTCGCTGACGATGTCGATGCCACGGTTGCTCTGTTCGTGGACCGCGATGCGCAGCGCGTCCTGTTTACCCTCGATCAGTTCATCGCCCTGCAGTTGCCAGGGGGCCCAGAGGGTTTCGGGTTGTGCGAGCCACGACGGCTTGGGCAGGCTGCCGACGGTCGAGGTGGGCAGGACGTGGTTCATGGTCGACTTTCCTTCGGTGGTCATCCGACGAGGACGGGGTGGCGGGCGGCCCACTGTTCGAGGAGCTCCCGGTGCGGAGTCATGAGACGTTCGTCTGTGAATCTGCCCTGCTTCTTCGCCAGCTCACCGCGCTCGATGCGGTCGTAGACGATCGGGGTGGCCGAGTAGTCCTGATGGTCCAGGGACGGCCTGTAGATCTCACCGGCGGGGGTGTCCGCGTTGTAGATCTCGGGCCGATAGATCTTCTGAAAGCTCTCCATCACGCTGATCGTGCCGATCAGCTGCAGGTCCGAGTAGTCGTCGAGCAGGTCGCCGCGGAAGTAGAAGGCCAGCGGCGCGACACTGCCGGGTGGCATGAAGTAGCGGACCTGCAGCCCCATCTTGTGGAAGTACTCGTCGGTCAACGAGTAGTCGTTCTGCTGGTACTCGACGCCGAGGACCGGATGGTGATGTCCGGTCCGGTGGTAGGTCCTGCTCGTCGACACGCTGATGCAGATCACGGGATCCAGCTCGAAGCGTTCCCCGTACGCCTCGGAGGCGAGGAAGTGTTGGAACAGCTTGCCGTGCAGGTCGCCGAAGTCTCCGGGAACGGTGAACTCGTCGGAGTTCTCGTTGGCCGCGGGCAGCCGCACGCTGAAGTCGTAATCGCGCACGTAGGACGAGAAGTTGTTGCCCACGATCCCCGGCGCCCGGTCACCGGTCAGATGATCGACGATCCCGATGTCGAGGACCTCGATCAAGGGAAACTGGTGCTGCCGGCCGTCAGCGCTGAACTGCAGGTCCGCGGAGATGATCTCGAGGTCGACGGAGTAGCGGTCCCGGTTCGGGTTGTCCCGGTGCGCGAGATCATTGAACCGGTCGTTGATCATCGACAGGGTGTTGCGGAGGTTCTGCCGGCGGTGCTCGCCCCGGGCCAGGTTGGCGAAGTTCGTGGTGGCCCGGGAGTCCTGAGAGGGGGAGTAGTCCTCGTCGAAGCGGGTGGTGGTGATGCGATACGTGAATTCGTCCGACATGTACGTCCAATTCTGGGCTTGGTCGGCCGGGCTCGGCGCTGCGGAAATTCGGTGAGCCCATCCTGCAGCACCAGTTCAGATATCGGGTAACTAGCGTTCGCTATGGATCCCTATAGCCTGTAGCTATGCGACGGGAATCCAGGGGAATCACCCTGCAGCAGCTGCACTACTTCATCGAGGTCGCGGCGGAGGGCTCGATCACCGGCGCCGCCGACCTGCTCTATGTTGCCCAGCCGACGATGTCCGCCTCGATGAAGGACCTCGAATCCCGGGTGGGACGCACGCTCCTGGCGCGATCCGCGCGGGGAGTGACGTTGACCGACGAGGGGGCGGAGTTCCTTGGCTATGCCAGGCAGGTCGTCGAACAGATGTCGCTGCTGGAGCAGCGCTACCTCGGTCAGCCACCGTCCCGCCGCCTGCTCGGGGTGTCGGCGCAGCACTACTCGTTCGTGGTCGAGGCGTTCATCCGGATGGTGCGGTCCGGCGACGCGGAGCAGTACGAGTTCTCGCTCCGCGAAACCCGGACGTGGGACATCATCGAGGATGTCCGGACGCTCCGCAGTGAGGTGGGCGTCCTCTACCGGAACGACTTCAACCGCAAGGTCATCGACAAACTCCTGCGGGATTCGGGACTCGTCTTCCGCCCGCTCTTCGCGGCGGTCCCGCACATCTTCATCTCCCGCAAGAACCCATTGGCCTCCCGAGAGCGCGTCACGCTCGACGATCTGGCCGACCTGCCGCGGCTCACTTTTGATCAGGGCGCCAACAACTCGTTCTACTTCGCCGAGGAGATCCTCTCCACCCTGTCGAGCAAGCGGGAGATCCGGGTCTCCGACCGTGCGACCATCTTCAATCTCATGATCGGACTCGACGGGTACACGATCTCGACCGGCATCATCAGTGACGACCTCGACCCGGAGATCGTCGCCATCCCACTCGAGGTGGACGAGAGCATCGAGATCGGCTGGATCAGCCATTCCGGGATCCCGCTCACCGGTCAGGCGCAGCGCTACCTCGCCGAGGTGCGGGCCGTCGTCGCAGACTACGGAATCGAATTGCTCGACTCGCCGTGAACCAGGCCGGCCGGTTGTGCCGTCCGGTGGGGGCGCACCGACTCGTCGACACAGTAGGCTGCGCAGCCGTGACGGATCCTGCAGCATCCTCCGGTGTCCCACGGCGTCCCTCTCCGATGGGCGGTGGGAGGCCCGGGCGCGACGACCTGGCCCGCTTTGCCACTGACGAGCCGCACGCGATGGACGACGTGCTGCCCGCAGCCCCCGCGCGGCTCCGCCTGCTCATCGTGGGGATCAATCCGGGCCTGTGGACCGCGGCTGTCAACGCGCCGTTCGCCCGGCCGGGAAACCGCTTCTGGCCCTCGCTTCACCGAGCGGGCCTGACCGAGCACCTCGTGGACGCCGCGGCGGGGCTCTCGGCCGCGGACGAGCGTCAGCTCACGTCGCGGGGCATCGGCGTGACCAACCTGGTGGGACGTGCCACCGCCAGGGCGGACGAGCTCAGCCGCGAGGAGCTCCGCGCTGGAGGCGAAAGACTGATCTCGCGGGTCCGCGACCTACGGCCCGACGCCGTGGCGGTCGCGGGAATCACCGCGTACCGGGTCTCCTTTGCGCAACCGCGCGCGACAACGGGCCTGCAGGACACGACGGTGATCCGGGGCTGGCCCGAGGGGGTCGCCCTCTGGCTGGTTCCCCAACCGAGCGGATTGAACGCACACGAGACCGTCGACTCCCTCGCCGGGTACTGGCGGCAGGTCTGGGACGATCTCTGAGTGAGCCGCAACGCGTAGCCTGGGGCTTCGAGGCGAACCAGGAGGTCGGCGATGGCTGTGGCGGTGCAGGTGAACTTCCCCATGCAGGGGCCCTGGGGTGCGGAGATGGCGGAGGCGTTCCGCGGCCTGGCGGAGTCGATCAACGACGAGCCGGGCTTTATCTGGAAGGTCTGGATCGAGGACCAGTCGGCCGGTCTGTCCGGGGGCATCTACCTCTTCGACACCCGCGAGAACGCGGAGGCCTACGTCAGGATGCACACCGAACGACTGGCCGGATTCGGGATCACGGACGTGTCCGCCACGTTCTCTGACGTCAACGAGCAGTTGAGCACACTGAACCACGCCTCTCTGGGCTGACCGGCGCTCCCCGGACCACCCCGAGTTTCCGGCCGTCGCCGGGACCACAGGTGGTCGACCGGCTCGCGTCGCTCTCGCGGGCGCCCCCGGTAGAGTCGACACCATCACTGCGCGTTCAGTGCAGTATCCCGAACCATCGACGCCCTCACAGGAGCATTCGTTCATGAGTTTTTCTGTCTATCTGTCCGGTGAGATCCACACCGACTGGCGCGACGAGATCCAGCGCGGTGCCGAGGCCGCCGGGCTGGACGTGGAGTTCACCGCGCCGGTGACCGACCACCCGGCCAGCGATGCCGCCGGCGACCATCTGGGCGAGAACGACAGTCAGTTCTGGCGCGATCACCAGTCGTCCAAGGTCAACGCGATTCGCACGCGGACCCTGATCGAGAAGAGTGACCTGGTCGTGGTGCGTTTCGGCGACAAGTACAAGCAGTGGAACGCCGCGTTCGATGCCGGCTACTGCGCCGCGCTGGGCAAGCCCTACCTGACCCTGCACGACGCCGATATCGTCCACCCGCTCAAGGAGGTCGACGCCGAGGCGCAGGCCTGGTGCACGACCACCGAGCAGGTGGTGGAGACGCTCAGGTACGTGCTCAAGGCATAGACGGAGACGGCCTCGCTCCTGCGGCGGATGAGGCATCATCTGTGCGCAGCAACGTCAGCTCAGCACCCGGGCGACGACCACCTCGTACGGCGCCATCGTCCGCCCCCGCGTCGTGGTTGACCCGAGCAGTACCTCCGCTTCGCGGACCCGGCTGGCCGCGCGGGGACGGCGGAGGGGCCGCGATGTGAGGTTGACCTCGATGAGCCACGGGTTCTCCTCGGCGGAGTCCTCGGCGGCGGGCTGCCACGGGGCGCCGTCGGTGAAGCCCCCGCCGGCCCGCGATGATTCCGGCTCCCACCGCACCGGCACCCGGGCGTGATCGCGTGCCCCCGGCAGGACCGCGGCCAATGCTTCCTCGGGCCCGAGCCCCTGTGCGGTCAGTTCGGTATAGCGGTTCAGCGACTCCGCTGAGCGGAGGAGTGGACGGCACCCGGGTCCGTAAGCGGCGGGAAGGTAGCGCTGCCGTCGCCGGCCCCGATTCTCTTTGTGAAGGCTCGGCGTGGGAACGCGGGATCGCAGGCGGGGAGTGGCCATGGACAAGGAACGTGCTCGGATCCGGCCCCGCGCGGCATCGACAGCGGTGGCGGCGATCGCCGCGACAGGGATCCTGGTGGGCGCCGCGGGCGCAGCGTCGGCATCGGAGCCCGTGAGCCGGGCGACTCCGTGGCCGGAGGACAAGGTGGTCGCGGCGGTGCCGATGGAGGACCCGTGGGTCTTCCGCGGGCCCACCGATTACACGGTCGAGACCCAGCCCGCGTGCTGGAACTATCCGGATCGCGACGACCTCGTCGTCGACGTCTCCGTCCTCGCACGAGACCGCTATCTTCCCGCCCCGCCCAACTGGGGCGCGATCCTGTTCGGGGTCCACGACACCGCGACGATCACCTGGACCAACGAGACCACCGGCGAGACGGGCCACGTGGCGCAGGAGTTCCCCAACAGCAACGGCGTGATCCGCGTGGATGCCGGTGCGGGCGTGATCGCGCTCGACATCCACCTGCGCTCGGACCATCCGTGGCTGCACGCGGTCGGCTCCACCGAACTGCCCGTCGGTCACTCCGAGGGGGCGACCAGCGCGGTGGTGGACATGACCGGGAAGACCTGCCTGCGCTAGAGGTTCCGTCGACGGCTGTAGAGCACAGCACCGCACCGGCCGGTTGATCTTCCGGCGGGTGCGGTGCTGTGCCGTGCGGCGCGGTGTCAGGTCAGGAGCGGGTGTCCGCGAGGGCGGTGTTGAACGTCTCGCTCGGGCGCATCGCGTCCTTGAGCTTCTCCACGGACGGCTGGAAGTAGCCGTCCAGATCCACCTGCTTGCCCTGGACCACGGACATCTCTTCCAGGATGGTGTCCCGGTCGGCGGTCAGCTTCTCGGCGAGCGGGCCGAAGTGCGCGGCCAGGTCCGTGTCGTCGGTCTGCGCGGCCAATTCCTGCGCCCAGTACAGCGCCAGCCAGAACTGGCTGCCCCGGTTGTCGAGCTCGCCGGTCGCACGCGACGGCGACTTGCGGTTCTCCAACAGCAGGCCGGTCGCGGTGTCGAGCGTCCGGGCAAGGACGGTGGCCTTGGGGTTGTCGTGCTTGCGCCCGAGATCGTCCAGGCTCGCTCCCAGGGCGAGGAACTCACCGAGCGAGTCCCACCGGAGGTGGTTCTCCTCGACCAGCTGCTGGACGTGCTTCGGGGCCGACCCGCCGGCGCCGGTCTCGTACAGTCCGCCGCCGGCCATCAGCGGCACGATCGACAACATCTTGGCGCTGGTGCCCAGCTCCAGGATGGGGAACAGGTCGGTCAGGTAGTCGCGCAGGATGTTGCCCGTCACCGAGATGGTGTCCAGGCCGCGCATGGCGCGCTCGAGCGTGTACCGCATGGCGCGCACCTGCGACATGATCTGGATGTCCAGTCCCTCGGTGTCATGCTCGGCGAGGTACTTGTTCACCAGGGTGATCAGGTTGTTCTCGTGCGGGCGGTACGGGTCGAGCCAGAAGACGGCCGGCATGCCGGAGGCGCGGGTCCGGTCGACGGCGAGCCGCACCCAGTCGCGGATCGGCGCGTCCTTGACGGTGCACATGCGCCAGATGTCGCCGGCCTCGACGTTCTGGGACAGCAGGACCTCGCCGGTGGACGCGTCGACGATGTTGGCGACGCCGCCCTGCTGGACCTCGAACGTCTTGTCGTGGCTGCCGTATTCCTCGGCCTTCTGCGCCATGAGCCCGACGTTCGGCACGGTGCCCATGGTGGTGGGGTCGAACGCGCCGTTGGTCTTACAGAAGTTGATGATCTCCTGGTAGATCCGCGCGAAGGTGGACTCCGGGATGACCGCCTTGGTGTCCTTCTTGCGGCCGTCGGCGCCGTACATCTTCCCGCCGACCCGGATCATCGCGGGCATCGAGGCGTCGACGATCACGTCCGAGGGGGAGTGGAAGTTGGAGATGCCGCGGGCGGAGTCGACCATCGCCAGTTCCGGCCGGTGCTCGTGGCACCGGTGCAGATCCTCGATGATCTCCTCCTTCTTGGAGGTCGGCAGCGTGTCGATCTTCTCGTAGAGGTCGACCATGCCGTTGTTGACGTTGATCCCCAGCTCCTCGAACAGCTGGTCGTGCTTGGCAAAGGCCTCGCGGTAGAACACCCGGACGGCGTGGCCGAAGACGATCGGGTGGCTGACCTTCATCATGGTCGCCTTGACGTGCAGCGAGAACATGACGCCGGTGTCCTTGGCGTCGTTGAGCTGCTCCTCGTAGAAGTCCAGGAGCGCCTTCTTGCTCATGAACATGGAGTCGATGACCTCGCCCTTCTCCAGGGACACGGTCTTGAGCACGTGCGTCTCCCCGTCCGGGGTCTGCACCTCCATGCGCGCATCACAGGCGTGGTCGAGGATGATGGACTTCTCGCCGGCATAGAAATCGCCCTCGATCATGTGCGCGACGTGGCTCTGCGACGCCATCGACCACTTGCCCATCGAGTGCGGATTGGCCCGCGCGTACTCCTTGACCGCCTTCGGCGCGCGACGGTCCGAGTTGCCCTGACGCAGGACCGGGTTGACCGCACTGCCGAGGCACGACCCGTAGCGCTCGGCGATCTCGAGCTCCTCGGGGGTCTTGGGATCCTGCGGGTAGTAGGGGACGTCGTACCCCTTCTCCCGCAGCTCGGCGATCGCGGTGTTCAGCTGCGGCACGGAGGCGCTGATGTTGGGCAGCTTGATGATGTTGGTGTCCGGGTCCTGCGTCAGCGTGCCGAGCTCGGCCAGATTGTCCGGCACCTTCTGCTCATCGGTGAGACGGTCGGGGAAGGCCGCGAGGATCCGGGCCGCCACCGAGATGTCACTCGTGGTGACGTCGATGCCGGCGGCATCGGCGAAGGTGCTCACCACCGGGAGGAATGCTTCCGTCGCCAGCCGGGGGGCTTCGTCCGTCAGCGTGTAGATGAGCTTCTGTCTGCCAGAGGTCATAGGTATCGACTCTTTCGCTTCGTGCTGATGTGTTCTTGTGAAACGGCCGTCATCTCGCAGGGTTTCTGCGTCCCCGGGTCGGACCGTAGCGTCCAGCACCCGCCCGGGTGTGTTCGATGACACGTTCGCCTGTGACCTGATGGTACGGCCAGACGCGCCCGACTGGCGGCGATCCGGTGGGCAGGGGTGCCCGTGTCGGTGGATCGTGGACGGTCCCGACGGCGCGTACCGGGCTCTGGGCTAGCCTGAACTGGGAAATCACCGACAGCCGCCGAGGAGGACGCCGTGGAGTTGAGCAAGGACAAGGGTGCCCGTTTCGTGGAGGAGACCCAGACCCCGGAGAGCGCGGCGGCCTGGAAGCAGCAGCTCGACGAGTTCGCCCCGGGCGCCTCCGACTGGGTGGTCGGCGCCGTGTTCGGGGGCACCTACCAGCGCGACGGGCTCGAGTTGCGCGACCGTCAGATGCTCAACATGGCGGCCCTGGCCGCGATGGGCGGCACCGAACCGCAGCTCACCGGCCACATCAAGACCGCGGTCGACGTCGCCGGCATGAGCCGGGAAGCCGTCGCGGAGTGCTTTGTGCACCTGATGCCCTACATCGGGGTCCCCAAGACCCTCGCCGCCATGCGGTGCATGAAGACCGCGTTCGAGGACTGACCATCCGGTATCGGACGAACGCACACGTGGGGACGTCGCGTGTCTGAGGCAGGCGCTCGCACCGCACGCGCGGCGACCGTGCACCCGGCCGGCACGATCACGGTCGACGGCGAGCACGCCGGCCGCAGGCTGGACAAGTTCCTGCGCTCCCGCTTCAGAGGCGTGCCCGCGGGATTGTTGTTCCGCCTCATCCGGCAGGGGAGACTGCGCGTCAACGGGCGCAAGACCAAGCAAGACTACCGACTCGCCGAAGGCGACGTGATCGACGTGCCCGAACTGCGGGTCGATGCCGCCGCCTCGCCGAAACGGCGGGTGCCGGCAGGGCTGCTCGAGCAGTTGCGGGACGTCGTCCTCTACGAGGACCGGGACCTCCTGGTCGTCAACAAGCCGGCGGGCGTCGCGGTCCACAAGGGCACGGACGTCCCGGCGGGGGTGATCGAAGCGCTCCGTCAGCTGCGGCCCGACCTCCCGGAACTGGAACTCGGCCACCGTCTCGACCGCGATACCTCCGGCGTGCTCGCCCTGGCCAAGACCCCCTCGATGTTGCGCCACCTCCACGAGCTGTTCCGCGACAGCGGGCACGAGATCGAGCGACACTATCTGGCCGTCGTCGCAGGGGGCTGGCCCGCGGGGACGACGGTCCTGGACGCACCGCTGCGTCGCACGGAGGCCCGGGTCGTCGTCGACGCCGCCGGGCAGCGCGCCGAGACGCGGGTCCGCGCGCACCGGCGCGTGGCCGGTCGCGCCACCATCGTGGCCATCCGGCTGCTCACCGGACGCAAGCATCAGATCCGCGTGCATCTCCAGCACGCGGGCCATCCCATCGCCGGCGACGACCGCTACGGGGACCGGGACTTCAACCGACGGGTCGAGCAGCTCGGCGGCACCGGACTGTATCTGCACGCCGCCAAGGTGGTCGTCCCCAGGCCGGACGGAACGGAGCTCGTGGTCACCGCGCCCATGCCCCCGCGCTGGGACCGACTCCTGGACGCCGGCCTGTAGCCGGACCGGGCGGGACGGTCGGCGTCGGCTCCGTCTACCCGGCCACGGCGCCCAGACTGCCGTTCCGCGCCGCGCGCCCGCCGACGATCTCCACGGTGTCGAGGTCCGCGACGCCGAACGCGAGGAGGGACTTGCCGCACGTGTCCAACTCGTCCTCGATCGTCCGTAGCCACCCCCGCACCAGCTTGTCGGGGATCCGCCGGCTCGCAGCCAGCGCCACCACGAACCCGGGCACCGGGATCTCGGACAGGATGGCCATGGCGTCGCGCCGCTCATCCGACGGCTGCGCCCACGGTGTGTCACTCACGACGATCGGTGACGGCAGCCCGATGTCGTACTCGTCGCAGGGGAGGATGAGGACCGAGTCGCGCTGCCGGTCGCGGTAGCCCACCACGAGGTCGATGACGCCGGCGGCCAGGGGGCCGTCGTCGAGCGGGAGTGAGGTCCAGTTCTCGGGGAGTTCGTCGTATCTCATGGCCCCGAGTCTTCGCTGCCGTGCGCCGCCCCGACACCCCTGATCGCCGCTCTGGGGAGCACCGGGCCGCGCCTGTGGAAATCCGCGGACGAGGGAACCAGCGGACGGCCCCGCCCGTCCCGCCCGGGGCCGCAGGGGCGCGGGTCCTACGCCCCCGCGGTCCAGGCGGACCACAGGCGGTGGTAGATCCCGCCCAGGGCCAGGAGTTGGTCGTGGGTGCCCCGCTCCACGATCTGTCCGGAGTCCATGACCAGCACGGTGTCGGCCCGCGAAACCTGGTCCAGTCGGTGCGCCACCACCAGCGCGGACCGGTCGCGGGCCACCACCTCGGCGGCGTCCTCCAATGCTCCCGCCCCCGCCGAGCCGGCCTCGGCGGTCGCCTCGTCCATGATGATGATCGCCGGATCGAGCAACAGGACGCGCGCCAGCGCGAGCTGCTGCGCGGCCACGGGTTCCAGGTGGATGCCCCGCGCGCCGACGACGGTGTCGAGTCCCTCGGGGAGCCGGTCGAACCACGGCAGGGCATGAACCCGCTCCAGCACGGCCAGGAGCTCGGCGTCGGTGGCGTCGGGGTCGGCGAGGGTCAGGTCGTCACGCAGTGTCCCCGAGAAGACGTGGACCTCCTGACTGACGGTGGCCAGCCGGGCGATGCGCTCCCGGTCCGAGAGCGCGGACACCGGGTGCCCGTCGACCAGGACCTCGCCCCGGTCGGGGACCCGCAGCCCCGCCACCAGCGCGGCGACGGTGGTCTTTCCGGCTCCCGATGCGCCGACGAGGGCGACGGTCTCGCCCGGCCCGATGGTCAGGCTGACGTCGCGGACGGCCCAGGCGCCCCCGTAGCTGAAGCTCACGTCACGCAGTTCCACGTGTCCGCGCGGGGCGTCGACACCGCTGTCGGGCACCGGCACCGGCGGGTCCGTGACCACACCGACCACGCGGGCCAGGGAGGCGTAACCGGACTGCACCACGTCGAGTACCCGCATGACCATGTTCAGGGGGCCGCGGAGCCGGATGATCATGAGCACCGCGCCGGTCACGGCGCCCACGGTGAGGACGTCCGTGGCGACGAGGTGGTAGCCCACCCCCAGGGCGATCGCGAGCATGAGGAACTCGCCGACCAGCATCCAGACGTTGAGGATGAGCATGGTGGTCCGGGCTCGGATGGCCGTGACCACCACGCTCCACGAGGCGTTCCCGATGCGGGTGTGCATCCGGTCCTCCAGGGAGAACGCACGCACGGTCGCGCGCCCCCGGATCGCCTCGAGGACGCGCCGCGCACGCTCGGCCATGGCAGCACGTTCCTCCGCGTAGCGCCCCGGGGCCCGGTTGAGGTAGGTGCGTGCGGCGACGTAGTAGACGGGGGCGACGACCACCGGGATGACCAGGAACCGCCAGTCCACCCCGAACAGCGCGATGACGGTCGCGACCACGGTGAACACCGAGGTGGACAGCGTCGGTACCGTCTCGGTGACCGCGGAGGAGAGCTCTGCGACGTCGTCCGTGGACCGGCTCACCAGATCGCCCGCCCCGGCGTCCTCGACCCGGTGTGTGGGCAGGCCCAGGGCGGTGCCGACCATGTCCTGACGCAGGGTGGCGATCACGCGCTCGGCCAGCCGGGACAGCAGGTAGAAGCCGCCGGCGCTCAGGACCGCGCCGGCGACCGCCGCGCCGACCAGTGCCGCGCCGAGGTGCCACAGCGACAGGTCGGACTCCCCGGAGACCAGGTCCACGATCCCGCCCATCAGTCGGGGTACCTGCACGCTCGCGGCGGCGCCCAGCCCGAGGAGCACCACCGCGAGCAGGAACGCCGCGGTGGCGTGCGGCACCTGTCGCAGCTGACGCGCCACCTCGCGGCGTACCTGCCCGGCGGAGGCCAGGGGGAAGCGCAACGCGGTGTCGGTCGCGACAGGCGGGGCGGCGCCGGACGAGGGGCTCATCGGGCGGCCTCGTCGTCGAGCTCCGCGGCCGTGTTCCGGAGGTCCGTCACGGTCAGTTGTGTCGCCGCGACCGCGCGCCACGCCGGGGCGTCACTGAACACCAGCGTGCGGCTGCCGGCGCGGTGGCGCGCGACCTGTCCGGTGATGTTCTGTTCGGTCACCGAGTCGACGGCCGTGGTCGGGTCCTGCAGGACCAGCACCTCGGGGTCGAACGCGAGCGACCGGGCGAGCGCCACGCGCTGCCGTTGACCGCCGGAGAGCATGCGTCCGTTCTCTCCGACCCGCTTGTCCGGCCCCTCGGGGATGTCATCGCATGACGCCGTGTGGAGCGCGGCTTCGGCGATGCCGCGGTCGGGGTGGACGTTGTCGGCGACGCTGCCGTCGAACAGGTCAGAGGCGTGTGGGGCCACGATCACCCGGTTCCGGGGCAGCGATTCCAGCACGGAGATCAGGCCTGGGTCGCTGCCCCTGATGACGGTGAGGCCGGCCGGAAGGGCCCGGAGGAACCGGTCCGCCCGGGCGTGGTCGACCTGCGTGGTGCGTTCGAAATCGGCCGCGAGGACGTCGCGGATCCGCTTCCCGGACGCCTCGGCCGTCGCCCACCGCGAGGCGATGTTCCGCCCGAACATGGTCATCGGGGTGACCAGGAACTGGGTCAGCCCCACCACGGTGATGAGCTCGCCGATGCTCACCTGACCGGCCAGCGCGAACGCCCCGGCGAGGATGCCGAGGATCGAGACGAACAGTGCGCCGGCGGCCTCGGTGGCCCCGTTGAGGCGTGCTTCGGCGGCGTTGGCGTCGACGGTGCGGCGGTAGGCGGTGTCCGAGACGTCGTCGTAGCGGCCCCGGACGGTGACGATCGCGCCGAGCCCCTTGAGGATGCGCAGACCCTGCACCACGTCCGTCGCGGTCGCCGCGGCCTCCGCGATGGCCAGCTGCCGGGCCACGGACCGGGTCTGGAGTGGGCGCGCGACCCGGAGGGCCACCAATACGAGTGCCGGCCCGCCGAGGAGTGTGGCCAGGCTCAGCCACGGGCTGATGGTGAACATCATGACCGCGCCGTAGGTGATCGCGGCCGCCTCGGCGACGGGCATGACGGTCATCATCACGATCTCGCCGACCCGGGTGGTGTCCGAGGAGGCGGTCGACAGGAGCGCGCCGGCGGTCCGCTGGCGTCCGGCGAACCCGCGCGGGTCCTGGATGCGGTCGGTGACCATGGTGCGCAGGTCGTGGCTGACGAGCTGCTGGCTGCGGATGAGCATGAACCGCGCGGTCCAGTTGGCCGCGATCGCCAGCACGAAGACCCCGGCGAGCACCAGCAGCCACCACCCCAGTCGATCCAGGGAGGAGGTCGCGATGGCGTCATCGACGGCCCTGCCCACGATGACGGGCGTGAGACCGTTGCAGAGGAAGGAGACCGCCATCCCGGCCGACGCGACGAAGCTCCACGGCCGCTGCGAGAGTGCGACTTTGAGGGTCCACCACCGGTCGTCGACCGCGGGCATCCTCGACCTGCGGCCGCCGGGCCCGGGCAGCGCCGAATAGTCGACAATGCTCCCCGTCTCGGGGGAGCGGGGATTGTCGGGCACGAGCGTCCACACTACCTCGCGGGCGACTCCTCGGACCCGCTGACGGCGGCAGGCGACGCGGGCCTATGTTGGATTGATGAGCGAACAGACGTCGGGGAGCGGCGCCACGGGCGTGCGGCCCGGCTCGGCGTTCCGGGCCGCGCTCGAGGACCTCAACTCCGGCTACTTCGCCCTGGTGATGGGCACGAGCATCGTGTCCATCGGACTCCACGAGGCCGGGCTCGAGCCAGCGTCCCGCGTGCTGCTGGTCGTCGCAGCGATCGCGTATGTGATGCTCTGGATCCTCTACATCTGGCGTGCGATCGCGTACCCGCGGGCGATGCTGCGTGATCTCCGCGCCCCGGGGCGCGCGTTCGCGTACTTCACCGTCGTCGCCGGGACCAACGTCCTCGCCGTGCGCATGTTCTCCGCGGGGCTCCTCGGCGCGGCGGTGCCGCTGGTGATCTTTGCGGCCCTGCTCTGGCTGGTCATCGGTTACGTGCTGCCGTGGCAGGTCTTCATGACCCGCGACGGCGAGCCGATCCTGTCCAGGGTCAACGGCACCTGGTTCATCTGGGCGGTGGCCAGCCAGTCCGTCGCGATCGGGATGACCACGATCCAGCCCGTCGCCTCGTCGGGCGGCGAGTGGATCGGGCTCGCGGCCGTCCTGACGTGGTCCGTCGGCGTGGCGCTCTACGCGGGAGTCGCGGTCTTGGTGATGCTGCGGATCGTCCGCTTCGGCATGACCCCACGGGAGTTCGAGCCACCGTACTGGGTGGCGATGGGCGCGATGGCCATCGCGGTGGTCGCGGGCAGCGGGATCCTCGGCATGCGGTCGACCCCGATGGTGGAGGCGACACGGGTACTGATCGGCGGGACGATCGCGGTGTTCTGGAGTTTCTGCCTGTGGTTGATCCCGATGCTCGTCGGCGCCGGACTCTGGCGGCACGTCGTACACCGGGTCCCGCTGCGGTACGTACCCGCGCTGTGGTCCATGGTCTTCCCCGTCGGGATGTTCGCGGTCGCCTCGCTCAACCTCGGCCGGGTGGACGAACTGCCCCTGGTCGAGTCGGTCGGCGACGCGGTCCTGGTTCTCGCCGTGCTGGTGTGGGCGATCGTGTTCCTCGCCATGCTGCGCAGTGTCGGCGGTGTGCTGTTGCGGAGCCGGCGCGGCGGGATCAGCGCACCAGCACCGGGACGGCGCGGACCAGGCACACCATCACCAGGAGCTCGACCAGCGTCTGGGTGACCACCACGAGCGGCACCAGTTCGAAGCCCGCGGGTAGCGCCAGCGCCAGGGGGAGCACGACGAGCGAGTTCCTGGTCACGCCGCCGAACACCAGCGCCCGACGCCCCGGGACGTCCAGACCCGAGACCCGGCCCGCGACCATCGCGGCCGGGGCCAGCACCGCGGCGAAGGCAACGTAGACGGAGACAGCCCCCGCGAGCGCGCCGAGCTGGTCGCTCACCGCGGAGATCTGTGAGGCCACGACGACGGCGAGCGTCGCCACCATCAGCGGCACCATCGCGCTCGCGACGCACGCCTCCCAGGCACGCCCGACGGGAGCCCGCCGGGAGATGAGCTGTGTGACGGCGGCTGCCGCGAGCGGCAGGACGATGAGCAGGAGGAACGCTTCCACGAACGGACCGGGGTCCAGGACGGCGACGGTGTCGCCGCCGACCAGCGCCCAGAGGAACACCGGTAGCAGCGCCATCTGGGCCAGCATGAGAACGGGCGTCGCTGCGAGCAGTCGGCGCACGTCGCCGCCGGCGAGGCCGGTGAAGACGATCACGTAGTCGATGCAGGGGGCGAGGAGTACCAGGAGCACGCCCACCACGAGCACGGGGTCGTGGGTGACGATCCGCGACAGCAGCCACGCCACCGGCGGCACCAGCACGAAGTTGACCGCGAACAGCGTGGCGAGGAAGCGCCATTCGCGGAACGCCCGACCGATCCCGACAAACGGGACGCCGAGGAACGTGGCGTACAGGAGCAGGGCCAGCACCGGCGTGATCGTCGCTTCGGCGGGCGCGGCCACCGAGGGGACCGCGAGACCGACGACCGCGCCCAGCGCCAGGCCCGCCAGGTAGAGCAGGACCTGCCGGCGTTCCATCCACTCGACCGCTGGGTGCATTCCGTCCGCCTCCTTCCCCCGCCGCGCGTCACGCTATCCGGGAGCGCTGGTCGCGGGGCCTCCGGGCGCGGGTCAACGGCGACGGCGGCGTTGACTAGGGTGCGGACTGTGCGGTTCCCGGCGCTCGCAGTGGCATCCATACTGCTTCTCGCACTGAGTCTGAGGATCCCGACGGTCTCGCTCGGCCCGCTCATGCCCGAGATCCGGTCCGACACCGGCCACGGTGAGACGTTCCTGTCGCTGCTCACGACGATCCCGCTCGCTCTCACCCTGGCCGTCGCGCCGCTCACGCCCCGGATCGCCGCGAGGTTCGGGCGCGACCGGGTCCTCGGGGCAGCGCTGGCGGCCGTCGTCCTCGGCACTCTCGTGAGGTCGGTGCCGGGCGATGTCGGCGTGCTCGCGGGAACCGCGCTACTGGGTGTCGCGATCGCGGTGGGCACGGTCCTGGCGCCCGCGACGATCGCGGCCGAGCCCCTGCACCGGCGTTCGCTGCTCACCTCGACCTACTCGATGGCGTTGAGCCTGGGGCCGGCGCTCGCGCTCGCGGCCACCGTCCCACTGATGCACGTCTCGGGCCTGGGCTGGCGGGGCTCCCTGGTGCTCTGGGGCCTGTGCCCGGTACTGGCGCTGGCGGTCTGGATCCTGCACTCGCGCGCCGCGCGGGGCGAACCGGCGGCGCCGGGTTCGGCGAAGGAGGACGAGGCCGCCCGGGAGGCGGCCGGGTCGACACCACGGGCCGTCGGCGACGCCCGCGTGTGGCTGCTGGCGCTGTACCTGGGCATCACGTCGCTCACCTTCTACACCACCTCCACCTGGCTGCCGACCACCCTGGTGCTCGACGGGATGACCCCGGCCTCGGCGGGTGCCCACGTCTCGGCGATCAACGTCGTCGCGGTCCCTTTCGCGATGCTCGCGCCGATCGCGATGCGGCGAGGGCACTCTCGCCTCGTCGCGCCGCTCGCTCCGGTGATCGCCGTGGCGGGCGTGGGCGTCCTCCTGGCCGCGGGCTCGTCGGGCGCGTTCGCGGTGGTGTTGTTGCTGGGGGCGTCCCAGGGGCTGTGTCTGGGCGTCTCGTACGCACAGATCGTCCAGTTCGCGACCTCTCCGCACCATGCGGGTGCGGTCTCGGCGGTGACCTCGGCCGTCGGGATCGCCCTCGCCGCCCTCGGCCCGCTCGCCTTCGGGTTCGGGCTGGAGAACACCGGGACCTGGGCTCCGTCGGTGGCCGGTCTCGGAGCGGTGCTCGTGGCGCAGGTGCTGATCGGACTGAGGACCGGGAGCGTCGTCTCGTCACGACGGTGACCGCGGGCGCGGCGTCGGCCCCGATCGAACCGGACCGCAGAAGTCGGGCGGGCGGCAACCCCTTGTGACGAGACTGGGCCGTGAAGGAGGAAGCCATGATCGACACCCTGAACCGACTGGTCGACCGGATCGAGCGCGCGCTCGGCGAGCGGATCGACGTCGACGAGCTCGCCAGGAGCACGGGGACCACCGGCTATCACACGCGCCGGATGTTCTCGTCGCTGGCGGGCATGCCGGTGTCGGAGTACGTGCGCCGCCGGCGGATGACCGTGGCCGCCGCTGATGTGCGTGGTGACGAGGATCTGCTCTCGATAGCCGTCCGGTACGGCTACGGGTCGACCGAGGCGTTCGGGCGCGCATTCCGCGCGGTGCACGGGGTCGGTCACGGAGACGTCCGTCGAGACGGTGGCCCCCTCCGCAGTCAACCCCAACTCAGGTTCCGCCTGACCGTGGAAGGGAGCGTCCCCATGGATGCCCGCATACTCGATCGCCCGGCGTTCCGTCTGGTCGGCCACGCCGCTCGCGTGCCGCTGATCCACGAGGGCGTCAACCCGCACATCCGGGAGCACATCGAATCGCTGTCGGACTCGGAGCACGCCCGGCTCACAGGACTGAGCTCCGTGGACCCGGGTGGGATCCTCCAGGTGAGCGCGGATGTCGATCCGGACTATACGGAGGGGACCGAATTGACCTACCTGCACGGCGTGGCCGTTCGCAGCGCCGACGAGGTCCCCGAGGATCTGGATGTCATCGACGTGCCCGAGGGGGAGTGGGTGGTCTTCCGCTCCTCGGGAGAGCACCCCGCGGCGCTGCAGTCGATGTGGGCCGCGACCGCCACCGAGTGGTTCCCGTCCAACCCCTGGCGTCTGCGCCCGGGGCCGTCGATGCTGTCGATCCTCGATCACGCCCCCGACTTCAGCACGGCGACGTGCGAGGTGTGGTTTCCGGTCGAGAGGGATCGGGAAGGAATAGGCTCGGACGGGAGACCCTGAGGAGGTTCGACATGACCGATGTAGCCGCGCACGCGAAGGACCTGGCAGACCGACACGACGCCGGGGAGTTCCTGGTGTTGCCGACCGTCTGGGACACGTGGAGCGCCGGTGTCGCCGCCGAGGCGGGATTCCCCGGACTCACCGTGGGCAGTCACCCGGTGGCCGATGCCATCGGTAGCGCCGACGGCGAGAACATGGACTTCGGCGAGTACCTCGACGTGGTGCGCACCATCACCGGCTCGGTGGGGATCCCGGTGAGCGCGGACGTCGAGTCCGGGTACGGGCTCGAACCGGACGAGTTGGTCACCCGCCTGCTCGAGGCCGGTGCGGTCGGGGCGAACATCGAGGACGTGGTCCACGGCGAGGGCGACCGCGTCCGGGAGCGCCGGGAACACGCCGACTACATCGCCGGCGCCCGCCGCGCGGCGGACGAGGCCGGGGTGCCGTTCGTCATCAACGGCCGCACCGACGCGGTCAAGCTCGGCAGCGACGTCTTCGCCGATCCGCTCGGGGAGGCGGCCGAGCGCATCGCCCTGATGGAGAAGGCGGGCGCGCGGTCGGTGTACCCGGTGGGGCTGTCGACCGCGGACCAGGTGACGCGATTGGTGCAGGCCGTCTCGGTGCCGCTCAATGTGACCGCCCATCCCGTCAACGGTCACGGGGCCGGGGACGTGTCCGCGCTGCGGGTGATGGGGGTGCGGCGGGTGACGTTCGGGCCGCTGTGGCAGAAGTGGCTCGGTGAGGTCTCGGCCGAGAAGCTCTCCGCCTGGCGGTAGGTCGGACGGTGTCCTGCCTGGCGAGCCGCTACGGGCAGGACTTGCCCGTCAGGTCGACCGCGGCGTGGAGTGAGCCCTCCGCGTGCCCGAAGGGCAGGTCGGTGGAGCCAGCCGCGTTCATCCAGGGCTGGTCCGATCGCAGGTGGATATCCATCTCGATGACGCCGTCGCCCCCGTAGACGCCGACCTCCACCACTCCGCTGGTGCCGTGGACCACGTCCCGGCCGCTGGCGCCGGTGGTGGTGTTGTGCCAGTCGACCGTCACGGTCTCGTCGACCGGGAAGAAGAGTCGGTCGGGATCGAACGGGAACGGCTCGTACCGATCCGGCGCGGATACCTCCACCGCGGCGACCAGGTCCTGCGGTCGGTCGGCGTAGCTCCAGCACACGGGCTGGGTCCGGACCGTGTAGTCGGTCGGCCCGCGGAAGACCCAGGGATCCGCCATCGACACGGTCTGGGTGACCTCTTCCTCGCCCCAGTGGTAGCCGGTCCCGATGCGGTCGTCGGGCGGTGCCGCCGCCTCGGCGGGTCCCGCTGAGCCGGCCACGAGGGCCGCCGCCCCCACGGTGACGATCGCGGCCTTCGCCCCCGTGGGGGCCAGCCGGTGTCGTCGGTATGTCGAGATCGTCATGGCACTCACCTCTCGCCCCGGTCGGACGGCGCGTCCTCCGGCACGACGAGGGCCGGTCCCGGGCGAAGCCGTCGATGATCGTTCACTCCACCTATCGGCGCCGTCGCCTGCCGTGTTAGCGGCGGGCGACGGAGACCTCCTCGGGGTGGTGTTCGCCCGGGGTACGGGGCATCAGCGGGCCCGGACGAGTTCCTCAGCCATCTGCTGGTGTGGGGCCTCCGGCCCGCCCGGAGATCCCGGGCGTCTGATGCACAGCACCACGGCGGCGCCCGCGAGGGCGGCACCCGCGCCGAGGAGGAAGCACAGGTGGAACATCTCCACCGCGGGGATCTGTAGTCCGCCGCCGAGCTCCGTCACACGGCTGGTGAGGACGAGTGCCATGACGGCGCCCGCGACGGTCGTGCCCATCGAGCGCATCAGCGCGTTGACGCCGACGCCGGCCCCGGCTTCGGAGGCGGGCGAGTTCTCGAGGATCAACGTGGGCATCGCCGCGTACCCGATACCGACACCGGCGGAGGCGACGCAGGTCGACAGGAGAAGCTGCCAGGGTGAGTCGGCGAAGAACGCGGCGAGGAGGTATCCGGCGGCGATCACGACCGCGCCCGACGCGAGCGTGGCCCGTCCGCCGAGCCTGGTGAGCATCCGACCGGAGATCGGGGTGAACACGAGCATCATCAGCCCGGCCGGCGCCATCCACAGGCCCGCCTGGAGTATGGACTGGCCCAGCCCGTATCCGGTCGACTCGGGGAGTTGGAGGAGCTGCGGGACGACGATCGACTGCGCCATCATGCCGAACCCGATGAGCAGGGCCGTGATGTTGGTGAGCAGTACCGGGCGCCGGGCGGTGGTGCGCAGGTCGACCAGCGGATGCGGATGCCGTGTCTCGTAGAAGCCCCAGGCGATCAAGACCGCGAATCCGCCGAGGATCGCCCCGAGGGTGGTGGGCGCGGTCCAGCCCCAGTCCCCACCCTTGGAGATCCCGCCGAGCACGCCGACCACGCCCACGGTGAGTCCGATAGCGCCGACGGAATCGAGACGCGAGTCGTCGACGGGCGCGCGGTGGGGGAGGACGACGACGGAGAGGACCGCCATCGCGGCCGCGAGCACGGCGGACACCCAGAACAGCGCGTGCCAGTCGAAGTCCTGCGCGAGCCAGGCCGCGAGGGGTAGGCCGAGCGCGCCACCGACCCCCAGAGTGGCGCTGATGCCGGCGACAGCGCTGTTCTGCATGGTGGGCGGGACGATCTCGCGGACAAAACTGATCGCGACCGGGATGTACCCCATGGCCAGCCCCTGCAGGACCCGCCCGACGAGTACCGGGACGATCGACGAGGACAGTGCGCAGACGAGTGATCCGACGAGCAGGATGAGTGCCGAGGCGACCAGCACCGGCTTGCGGCCACTGATGTCGGCGATCCTGCCGGAGACCGGCATCGCCACGCCGCCGGCGAGCAGGGTCGCCGTCACCACCCAGGCGGCATTGCTCGGGCCGGTGTCGAGAAGTCGCGGGAGGTCGGGCTGGATCGGGATGACCAGCGACTGCATGAGCGCCGCGCACATACTCGAGAAGCCGAGCACCAGGATGATGAGTAGTGGCGCTGAGTCGGTTCTGTCCGGGGTTTCTCGCACGGGATCCTTTCGGATTCGGTCACACACAGCGCGTATGTAACTTACATATTTGGGCGATGTGTAGACTGCATATCGTTGCTGAGGGCGGCAAGCCAGCAGTTGAGGAGGCCGGAGGATGAGTACGCGGAAGGACCACTGGCTGGGTCAGGACGCCCCGCGGGAGCGTCGGCTCGCCGCGTTGCTGAGTCGGATGGACCGGTACCGGCGATTCCAGGAGGCCACCATGCGGCTCGGCACCGCTGCGCTTCGGCTCCTGTGGCTTTTTGCCGACGGGCGGGCGCGGACGCTCAAGGAGATCGCCGCCGAACTCTCACTGGAACAATCAACGGTGAACCGGCAGGTCAATGCCGCGCTGGACTCCGGGCTGCTGGAGCGAATGCGACGGTCCGGCGGGAACGCCTACGAGTTCGACCGGACTGCCGAAGGGCGGCGGGTGTTCGAGGAGGACACGGGTAGGTCGCTCGGTGCCTACGCGACAGCGCTGGAGGCGATGGGCGACGACGACGCCGAGAGGCTCCTGCAGTTGGCGGAGCGCTTCGTCGAGCACTACCGGCGCGAGGTGGAGCCGCTGGGCGATCCGGGTCCCGGGGGCGGCCTCAGTCCTGCGCGTCCGGACGACGCCGGGCCGCCTTGATCCGGGAGCGCTGACGCTTGGCGTCCAGGCGGCGCCTCCTCGACCCGTACGTCGGGCGGGTCGGGCGCCGCGGGGTCGACGGGGCGAGGGCGCCCCGGAGCGACGCCGCGAGTCTCTCGCGTGCGGCGCGGCGGTTGCGTCGCTGCGACCGGTGCTCGGAGGCGGCGACGCCGAGGACTGTACCCGCGAGGGCGGGGGCCAGCCGGTCGAGTGCCACGGCGCGCTGGCGCTCGGTCAGTGCGGACGTCGTGGCCAGATCGAGGCTCAGCTGCACCCGCGAGTCGGCAGTGTTGACGCCCTGGCCGCCGGGACCCGAGGAGCGGGAGAACCGTTCGACGAGTTCGGCTGCCGGGATCAGGAGTCCGTGCGGAAGCCCGGGGCCGGGCGCCACGCGGAGATCGTCCATGTGTCCAGTGTGCCGTGAGGTGGGAGACTGGACTCATGGACACTGCACCCGAGCCGGGCATGCCGGACACCCGTGACTGGACCGCCGTCCTCGACGGCGGGTGCGACGAGTGCGGATACCGACCGCACGATCCGGAGCAGACGGCGGAGCGCCTGCGGGCGGCCGCTGACCGCTGGCACCGGGTTCTGGCGCGCGCGGACGTCGCCCGGCGTCCCGCTCCCCGCGTCTGGTCACCGTTGGAGTACGCCGGGCACTCGCGCGACCTCATCGAGGTCCTGGGCGACCGCCTGTCGATGATGCTCGAGACCGACGATCCCACGTACGACGACTTCGACGGCGAGGTGGCGGTCCGCGAGCACGAGTACTGGAAGGCCGATCCCGTCGACCTCGCCCGTGGGGTGGAAGCCGCGACCGAGCGGACGCTGGAGATCCTCGGCCGCGTCGGCGCCGAGGACGTGGAGCGGCCGGGGCGACGGGGCGACGGGTATGTCTTCACCGTCGGCACGCTCTGCCAGTACATCGTCCACGATGTCGAGCACCACCTGTGGGACGTCGACGGTTGAGGTCCGCCGTCCGATGATGAGAGGTGGGACCACCGAGCTCTCCGACGGCGATCCGCGCTGCCTCCCGGGCTTCCGGCGGACGTACGCGCGTGATCGCCTGACCCTCGGTCTGGCGCTGCCCCTGTGTACCCGTGCGGACACGGAGGACCCTGACGATCCGGTCCGGCAGGTCGAGCTGGTCCGGGCAGCGGAGGCGGGGGAGTTCGCCGCCGTCTACGTGCGCGACATCCCGCTACGCGTGCCCTCCTTCGGCGACGTGGGTCAGGTCTACGACCCGTGGGTCCACCTCGCGCACCTGGCCGCGCACACCAGCCGGATCGCGTTGGGGACGGCGGCGATCGTGCTCACCGTCCGGCATCCGCTCCACGTCGCCAAGGCGGCGGCCAGCCTCGACCGGCTCTCCGGGGGGCGGTTCCTCCTCGGGCTGGCCTCCGGCGACAGACCGGAGGAGTTCCGCGCCTTCGGCCTGGAACAGGGGGAACGCGGGGAGCGGTTTCGGGAGCACCTGTCCGTTATGCACCACGCCCTGACCACGAGCATGCGCGGGGTGCGCTGGTCGGGCGGCTGGATGCACAGCGCGGACGTGGTGCCCAAGCCCACTGCCCGGTCGATCCCGATGGTCATCACCGGCTCGAGCCAACAGAGCCTGCGGTTCAACGCCGAACACGCGGACGGCTGGATGACCTACCCGCGCGACTTCCCCCTGCAGCGTCGGACCGCGGAGCGGTGGCGGTCCCTGGTCCGAGAAGTCCACGACGACGACGAGGTGTTCAAGCCGTTCGCCCAGTCCCTCCAGGTGGATCTGGCAGAGGGGCCGGACGAGGCCGCGTCGCCGATCTCGTTCGGCTTCCGGATCGGGCGGAACCGTCTGGTCGACCACCTGCGGGAGCTGGAGGGGATCGGGGTCAACCACGTGGTCCTGGGCACCGCCGCGTGCCGCAGGCCCGCCGCCGAGGTGATCGACGAGCTGGCCCGGTACGTCGTGCCACACTTCCCGGCGCTCGCGGACTGACCCCGGCTCCCGCCCGGACTCGGTCGCCGTCCTCAGTCTTCGCCCAGCCGGAACTCGAAGAACCGGTCGATGCCCAGCTCCTGCGCCGCCGAAGTGCCGTCGGATTCGATGTAGCCCACGAACTCGGCGTAAGCCTGCCACTGCCCCTCGAGCTGGGCGACCTTACCCGGGTACTGCGCACTGAGGTCCTCGAGCTCCCGAGGGTCCTCGGCGAGGTTGAACAGCTGCCACCGGTCGCCGTCGCCGTAGGGCGGGGCCATCCACAGCAGCTTCCAGTCCCCGCAGAGCACCGAGCAGCACTCGAGCATCTCGAAGCACAGGGCGTCCATCCCGGTGCGTACCGGTTGCACGGCCGCGCCCGTGAGCATCGGGGCGAGGCTGCGCCCGTACAGGGGAGGCACGGGCTCGCCGTCGATCTCGCTGGGACGGCGCACGCCGGCCATGTCGAGCATGGTGGGCAGGATGTCGGCCACGTGTAGGAGCTCGTCGGTCACCACGCCGGAGCGGGTGACCGGGCCGCCGGCCACGATGAACGGCGTCTGGGTCCCGCCCTCGTAGGTGGTGGTCTTGAAGTACGAGAGCGGGGTGTCGGCCACCTCGGCCCACGCACCACCGATCGACACGAACGAGCCCTCGCGCCCCATGTTGGCCATCGAGTTGTCGAAGTCTGCCGCGATCTGCTCGGGGGTATTGGGCTGGTAGAACTCGGGCTGTTTGGGGTTCGCGCCGTTGTCGGACAGGAAGAACACCACGGTGTCGTCCCGCTTGCCCAGATCGTCGAGGGTGTCCAGGACCCGCCCCAGCTCGTGGTCCATGCGCTCGATCATCGCCGCGTAGAGCTCCATCTTGCGGGCCTCACGACGCTTCTCCTCGTCCGACAGTTCGGCCCAGGTGGGGAACAGTCCACTCCCTGGGTTGACCTCCAGGTCCCGGTCGATCAGTCCGATCTCCTTCATCCGTGCCATCCGTTCGCGCTTGATCGCGTCGTAACCGGCGTCGTAGCGGCCCGCGTACGCGTCGAGGTCGGCGTCCGGGACCTGGATCGGGTCATGTGGCGCGGTGAAGGAGAGGTAGCCCAGGAACGGCCGGTCGTCCTCCTGCTCGCGCAGGTAGCCGATCAGGCGGTCGGCGAAGTGGGTGGAGGTGTAGAAGCCGTCGGGGAGCTCGTCGGTGCAGAAGCGGTCGTCGTCGGCGTACATGGTCTGCTTGCCCTCGGACGAGCTCAGCGGCCGGGCGTCGCGGAAGTGGCTGGCGCCGCCGCCGAGGAAGGCGAAGCTCCGGTCGAACCCGCGCGCGGCCGGCCGGGTGTCCTCGGTGATCCCGACGTGCCATTTGCCCGCGAGGTAGGTGTGGTAGCCGACCTCGCGCAGCAGCTCGGCCATCGTCGGCACGGAATGGTTGAGGTAGCCCTCGTAGCCGGGCTGCATGTACTGGTTCACGGCGTGGAGCGGCTGCATCACACCCATGCCCGCCTGGTGGTTGTCGCAGCCGCTCAGCAGCATCGCCCGTGTGGGGGCGCACAGCGAGCTGGTGTGGAATCCGCGGAACCGGGCGCCCGATTCGGCGAGTTCCTGGAGATGAGGGGTCGCGATCTCTCCGCCGAACGGCTGGCAGTCGGAGTACCCCATGTCATCGACCACCACGACGAGGAAGTTGGGCCTGTGCTGGGAACCGGTAGACATATCCCCATTGTCCCGACTATTCAGTGGCGGCGCTCCGGAATGTCGGCGCCGATGGGCGTGAGCAGGAGCTCGACGTCCCGGCTCATCGCCTTGGCCGCGCCCATGAGCAGGACCAGACCGAGCGTGTTGACGAGCGTGACCACGACCACCGCGCGGGGGTCCGCGAAGTTCGAGGTCGCGACGATCATCGCGGCGGCCGTGTTGCGTTGCGCCGTCGCCAGCGCCCCGACCTTCTTCAGGTGATTGTGGCCGTCACCCATCATGTAGCCGATGAACAGGGAGATGAGTATGACGACGATTCCCGTGCCGATCGCCTTCCACAGTTCGGTGTCCACCATCGCGGGCAGGTAGCCCACGATCATCGTGGCGAGCAGACCGTAGAGCGCGAGGGAGGAGACCCGTGCGACCCACGGCTGGATCGCCTCGGTGAGGCGGACGAGGTACTGCCGGGCCACCATCCCCGCCACCATCGGCAGGATCATCTGCAGCAGCAGTGCCAGGATGATCGCCCACACGTCGACACTGATCCCCTCGATCAACCGGGGGAGCAGCAACGGCAGGAGGACCACGGTGCCGAGGATCAGGACGGTCATGACGGTCGCCGCGAGTGAGACGTCATTCTTGGACTCGCGGGTGAGGGCGATGAGGAACGGGGCGCCGGCCGAGAGACCGAAGACGAGGAGGCCGGCGGCGTAGATCGGTTCGAGATCGACCACGGTCACCGCCAGGACCATGACGGCGGGCACGAGGATCAGGTTGGCGAGCACCATCCGGGACAGGAAGTGCCCCTTCTGGAGGTGGGAACGGAAGTTGGACGGCTTCTGCGTCAGGCCCACGTTGAGCAGGCTGGAGACGACGAAGACGGTGACGAGCACCCCGGAGACCTGACGCATCACATCGAAGACCACCGGGGCGCACTCCTGACGTTCGGTACCGGGTCATCGTCGACGCTACCGACCCGTCACTGCGACCGGGGCCTAAGCTGGTCCCATGAGTTCCGGAACCGAGACACCCCGTACAGAGCCCCCGGACGCCGAGAGCGGCGCCGACATCAAGCCCCGCAGTCGCGACGTCACCGACGGGCTGGAGAAGTCCGCCGCGCGGGGCATGCTCCGCGCGGTGGGGATGGGCGACGACGACTGGGTCAAGCCGCAAATCGGTGTGGCGTCGTCGTGGAACGAGATCACCCCGTGCAACCTGTCGCTGGACAGGCTGGCCAAGGTGACCAAGGAGGGCGTGCACTCGGGCGGTGGCTACCCGCTGGAGTTCGGCACGATCTCCGTCTCCGACGGGATCTCGATGGGCCACGAGGGCATGCACTTCTCGCTGGTCTCCCGTGAGGTCATCGCCGACAGCGTGGAGACCGTGATGAGCGCGGAGCGCCTCGACGGTTCGGTGCTGCTGGCGGGCTGCGACAAGTCGCTGCCGGGGATGCTCATGTCCGCAGCCCGGCTGGACCTGGCGTCGGTGTTCCTCTACGCCGGTTCCACGCTCCCGGGCTGGGCCAAGCTCTCGACCGGCGAGGAGAAGCAGGTGACGATCATCGACGCGTTCGAGGCGGTCGGGGCCTGCTCGCGCGGCTTGATGAGCGAGGGGGACGTCGACACCATCGAGCGTGCCATCTGCCCCGGGGAGGGGGCCTGCGGTGGCATGTACACGGCCAACACCATGGCCAGCGCCGCCGAGGCCCTGGGGATGTCGCTGCCGGGCAGCGCCTCCCCGCCGGCGCCGGACCGTCGGCGCGACGACTACGCGCGGGCGAGCGGCGAGGCCGTGGTCGAGATGCTCCGCCGCGGGATCACGGCGCGCGACATCATGACCCGGGAGGCGTTCGAGAACGCCATCGCCGTGGTGATGGCCTTCGGTGGCTCCACCAATGCGGTGTTGCACCTGCTCGCGATCGCCAACGAGGCCGAGGTGGAGCTGACGCTGGAGGACTTCGCGCGAGTCGGTGCCCGCGTCCCGCACCTCGCGGACGTCAAGCCGTTCGGCGCGCACGTGATGACGGACGTCGACAAGATCGGTGGCGTGCCCGTGGTCATGAAGGCGCTGCTGGACGCCGGGATGCTGCACGGCGACTGCATGACCGTCACCGGCAAGACGGTCGCGGAGAACCTCGCCGACATCACCCCGCCCGACCCGGACGGGGCGGTGCTGCGGGCGATGGAGCAGCCCATCCACCCGACCGGCGGGATCACGATCCTGCGGGGCTCCCTCGCCCCCGGGGGAGCCGTGGTCAAGTCGGCCGGCTTCGACTCCGACGTGTTCGAGGGGACCGCGCGGGTCTTCGAACGCGAGCGTGCCGCGATGGATGCGCTCGAGGACGGGACCATCACCTCGGGCGACGTCGTCGTGATCCGGTATGAGGGCCCCAAGGGCGGGCCCGGGATGCGGGAGATGCTCGCCATCACCGGCGCCATCAAGGGCGCGGGGCTGGGCAAGGACGTCCTGCTCATGACGGACGGCCGGTTCTCCGGGGGCACCACCGGGCTGTGCGTGGGGCACATCGCCCCCGAGGCGGTCGACGGCGGTCCGATCGCCTATGTCCGTGACGGCGACCGGATCCGTCTGGACGTGGGGTCCGGGACCTTGGACCTGCTGGTCGATCCGCAGGAGCTCGAGGCGCGCGCCGAGGGCTGGGAGCCGCTGGCCCCCCGGTACACGCGGGGCGTGCTGGCCAAGTACTCCAAGCTCGTCCAGTCGGCCTCGGAGGGTGCGATCTGCCGCTGACCGGTCGCCCTCGCTGAGACGAACCGCTGCCCGGCACCTCGAGGGGTGCCGGGCAGCGGTGTCTCGGGCCGCGGAGCCGGTCAGTCGAGGACGGAGCCGTCGTCCAGGTGCGACAGGGTGCCGCCCTCCGGCCGCTCGCCGGTGGCCAGGTAGACCACGCGGTTGGCGATGCTGACCGTGTGGTCGGCAAAGCGCTCGTAGTAGCGCGCGAGCAGGGCCAGGTCGACGGCCGCGACGGAACCGTGCGGCCAGTCCTCGGCGGAGACCTTCCGCATCAGGTCCGCGTGGAGGTCGTCGACGGCGTCGTCCTCCGTCTCGAGCGAGAGGGCGAGCTCGACGTCCGGCTTCGCCAGCAGCTCCTGGAGGTGCCCGGCGAGGGCCGCGTCACGACGGGCGAGTTCGCTGATGATCGGGGCGATCGGCTCCGGGACGGCCGGGATGGGATGCCGACGACGGGCGACGCGGGCGATGTGCCCGGCGAGTGCGGCCATCCGGGTGAAGTGCTCGACGATGTAGATCCCCGAGACCACCTGGCGCAGGTCCCTCGCCACAGGCGATTCGAGGAGCAGGAGCTCGAACGCGAGTTGCTCGCTGCCCTCGCGCAGTTCCTGGAGTTCCGCGGCGCCGTCGATCACCTCGTTCGCGGCGAGTTCATCGGCCTCGAGTAACGCGACGGAGGCGCGGTCGAGCAGTCGCGCATTGGTCGCACAGAAGGAGGCCAGCTGGCCGGCGAATTCATCGAGTTTGGAATGGAAGACGGTACGCATGCCACGACTGTAGTGGCGCATCCCGCCCGAATGCTGATCGTTCTCCGAGCGTTCACCGCGTGGTGGCCGCGCGGGGGTGGGCCGGGGCCCCGGAATAAATGTACAGACCGGTCTGTTTGTTCCTAGTGTGGGTGGCACCGAGCCACCTCCCGTGAAAGGACAAGAATGACTCTCTTCCTGTACGAGACCGTTCCTTCGGCAGACCAGCAGAACGATCCGTCGGCGCTCATCGACGCGATCGCCCGGTCCCTCACCGACTCGGGCGCCGAGCTCATCGAGACCCAGATCACCAAGGGCGCGGCGCGGATCTTCACGATCGCCGAGGTGGCGGACGACAGCGCCGGGCAGGCCCCCGCCCTCGACGCCTCCTCCCTCGGTGCGGCCGAGGTCACCGAACCCGCGCAGGTCCGCCTCGTGGGCACCGACCTCGAGACGATCAAGGCCGCCCGCCCCGAGGCCGGCTACCTGGTCGAGTGGGACATCCCGGCCGAGATCGACATGGACACCTACCTCGCGCGGAAGAAGGAGAAGTCCCCGAAGTACGCCGAGATCCCCGAGGTCTCGTTCCTGCGCACGTATGTCCGGGAGGACACGGACAAGTGCCTGTGCTTCTACAACGCCCCCGACGAGGACGCGGTCGTGCGGGCCCGGGAGATCGTCTCGACCCCGATCACGCGTCTCCACGAGCTGTCGTGAGCGCCGCCACGACCGGCTCCCTCCTCGTGGACCTCGGAGCGCCCCGGGAGCGCCTCACCGACGGTGAGCTCGCGCCGATCGACGCGGGTGACCTGCTGACGGTGCTCGAATCGATCGCCGAGCGGGCAGCCGCGCTCGATCGAGGAGACGTGGACCTCCGTGACGACATCGCCGCGCTGGCGCGGCTCGGCCTCTTCGACGTCGACCGCACGCCGGTCGCCGCCGCCGCGACGGTCATCGAGGCCGTCGCGACGGAGAGCCTCGCCGTGGCGTTCGCGGCGTGGGCCCAGCGGATGGCCGCCGCGTACCTGCGGCACGCCGCCGACCGGTCGGACGCGGCCGGCGCCACCTATCGGGGCGTGGCCGAGGGCACTCATCCCGGTGTGACCGGGATTGCCGCGGCCCAGCGGCAGGTCGTCGGGCTCGGGGACGTGCCCGTCACCGCGACCCCGGTCGACGGCGGCTACCGGATCGACGGCCCCATAGCGTGGGCGTCCAACGTGTACCCGGACAGCACGATCGTGCTCGCCGCGAACACCGAGGACGGGCGCAGCCTCGTCATCACGTTCCGGGCCTCCGCGCAGGGGGTGGACATCCGTAAGGCGCCCGACCTGCTCGCGCTCAACGCCACGGCCTCCACCATGATCGGGCTCGACGGGGTCGTGGTGCCGCACGAGCAGGTGCTCGGCGAGGACCTCGAGGATTTCCTCTCGGGTGTCCGCCCGCAGTTCCTCATCCTGCAGGCCGCGTTCTGCTCGGGAATCGCCGCACGGTCGCTCACCGAGTCCGAGCGCCGCCTGACGGGGCTCGGCGCCTTCTACGAGGGCGAGCACGCCGAGCTGGCAGACAGGCACGACCAGATGCACTCGGCGCTCCACCGCCTCGCCGGCTCGCCGGCCGAGGCGACGCTGCCGGACCTGCTCCGGCTCCGCCTCGACGGTGCCGAGGTCGGCCCGGCCGCGACCCGCCTGGAGGCGGTCCTGTGCGGGGGGATGGGCTTCGCCACGGGCGCCTCGGCCAACCGCCGCATGCGCGAGGCCGCCTTCCTACCGGTGCAGTCGCCGTCCCAGTCGCAACTGCGGTGGGAGCTCGACCGACTGGGGATCGTGGCGTGAGCACCCCCGTCCTCGAGCGGCCGGTGGCGGTCCACGTCAGCGGGCTCCGGCACCGGCTGCCCGGCGGCCGGGAGCTGTTCCGGGACCTCGAGCTCTCCGTCCGGGCGGGCGAGTCCCTCGTCCTGCTGGGGCCGTCGGGCGTGGGCAAGTCCACGCTGCTGCGCCTGCTCGCCGGCCTCGAGCGGCCGGCGGGCGGCGATCTGCGCGTCGGTTCCGGCAGCGGCGGGGGCGACGGTCGCGACGAGCACTCGTATGCGGTCGTCTTCCAGAAGCCGCTGCTGTACCCGTGGCTGACGGTCCGCGAGAACGTCGCGCTGGGCGGCAGGTTCCGCGCACTCCGCGGACGGGTGGACACCCGGCACGCGGACGAACTGCTCGAGCGCTTCGGCATCGCCGAACTGGCGGCCGCCCGCCCGGATGAGATCTCGGGAGGGCAGGCCCAGCGCGTCGCCGTGGTCCGGGCCGCCGCCACGCGTCCCGAGATCCTGCTGCTGGACGAGCCGTTCAGCGCCCTGGACCCCGTCACCCGTGCGGACTCACAGCGGTGGCTGGTCGGAGTGACCGCCGAACTCGGCGTCACCACCGTCATGGTCACCCACGATGTGGACGAGGCGTTGGTCGTGGGCTCGCGGATCGCCCTGCTCGGCTCCTCCGGACGCGTGCGCGCCGAGTGGGAGAACCCGTCGCACGGGACCCCCGACACCGACCCGGCGCTGCGGGACAAGCTCCTGGCCGCGTACCGGACGGCCTGAGCCGCGCGCCATGTCCGACGAGAACCGGGGAGTACTGCCGCACCTCGACCGCAGGTCGCTCCTCCGCGCCGGCGGGGCGCTCGCCGTCGGCGCGGGCGCGCTGGGTGGCGCCGCGGCCCTCGGAGACCTCGTCTCCGCCGCGACCGCCCCGCGCGGTGTCGAGACGGAGGACCTGCGGATCGGCTACCTCCCGATCACCGACGCCGCCCCGCTCCTGGTGGCGCACGGCGACGGGCTCTACGAGCAACAGAAGTTGATCGTCGGCCACCCCGTGCTGTTCCGCTCGTGGTCCTCACTGATGGAGGCCTTCCTGACGCGCCAGGTCGATGTGATCCACCTGCTGATGCCGCGGGCGATCCAGCTCCGCCACGTGGTCGGAGCCGACGTCAGGGTGGTGAGCTGGAACCACACGGGCGGAGGAGCGCTCACGGTGGCCCCCCATGTCACCGAGATCGGTCAGCTCGCCGGGACACAGGTGGCGATCCCGGGCTGGTGGTCGATCCACAACATGCTGCTGCAGCGGGTCCTGCGCGCCCACGGCCTCACCCCGGTGGTGCGGACCTCGCCGAGTCGCTCGGCCGGGACCGTCGAGCTCGTCGTGATGGGCCCCTCGGACATGACCCCGGCGCTGGCCACCGGCTCGATCTCCGCCTTCACCGTGGCGGATCCCTTCAATGCAGGCGCGGTGGCCCAGGGGGTGGGGCGGCTCCACATGCTCCTCGACCAGGTGTGGCGCGATCACGCGTGCTGCGTGACCGTGGTCCACAGCGACCTGGTCGATTCCCGCCCCGAGACGGCGCAGGCGATCATCGACGCGTCCGTGGCCGCGCAACTCGGTATCCGCGCGGACCGGTCCGCGGCGTCGGCGATCCTGTCCGGAAAGAGCTACCTGCCGCAGCCCCCGGAGGCCGTCGAGACGGCCATGACCGGCACCGTGCCGGACCCGGAGACCGGCGCCGAGCGGGCCCGGATCGATTTCCACCCGTACCCGTTCCCGAGCTTCACCGCCGAACTCGTCCGGCAGATGCGCCAGACCGTCGTGGACGGGGAGACCGGGTTCCTCGACGGGCTCGACCCGTCGTCGGTCCACGCGGACCTCGTGGACGACCGCTTCGTCCGCACGGCCATCGACCGCCACGGCGGGCCCACGGCGCTCGGCCTGCCCGCTTCACTCACACGACACGAACGGCTGATCTAGATGTACTCGGCCAGGACGTTGGTGACACACGCGTCGAGTCATTGACGCAAGGGAGGACCTCCGGGTGCGGTGGGTGATGTCTAAGTCGCCTACCGTCCGGAGGTCCTCATGTCCCACCGTAATGCCCGGTTGAACGTGCGTGGTCGGCAACTGCTCGTCGAGCGCGTCTGCGAGCAAGGCTGGGCAGTCGCTCACGCTGCGAAGGCCCAGGGCGTCTCTCGACAGTGCGCTCACCGCTGGATCCGACGCTTCCGGGAGGAAGGCCGTCGCGGCTTGGAGAACCGCTCGTCGCG
>DWWP01000065.1 GCA_019119635.1 Candidatus Dietzia intestinipullorum | reverse complement strand
AGCAGGTGGCGCGGTAGGTTCGAGCCATGACGGACACGCCACGGCAGCCCGCCTCAACCCGGACCCGCAAGGTCAAGGACCTCACCGGGCCGGGGATCACCACCGCGTTCGGCATGGAGGGCACCGACCTCGGAATCCTCGCCCGGACGCCCGGAGGCCGGCTCCTGTCGGTCTTCGGGGACACCTTCGCCGGCGCCGGCGTCGGCGCGCCCCACGTGGGCCAGCCCCACCCGGGGATCGAGCAGTGCTCCCCCACCACCACGGACCGCCCCGGCCCGGGGAATCCCGACTGGCGCTCGCCCGTCGGCCTGTATTCGGACACCACCGACCCCGCCGCGGGCCTCGAGTGGGCCGACGCCGCGGGCCCGGGCCCCCGCGACTACGCCTCGCAACTGATCGACTACGTCCACGGCGAGGGCTGCTCGACGGTGCTGCCGAGCGACGTGTTGACGCTCGGCGACACCATGTACCTCCACGTCATGGTCAACGAGGGGCTCGGCAACGTCCTGCGCACCCGGATCCACCGTTCGATCGACGACGGCCGGACGTGGGCGCCCACCGGCGCGGACTTCGCCGGACGACTCGAGGGCGGCCACCGTCAGCTGTGGACCTGGGAGTCCGGCGACGACGGGTACGTCTACGTGATGTCCACCGGGTTCCAACGCGACAAGGGCGTGATCCTCATGCGCGTGCGGGAAGAACACCTCACGGACCCGGGCGCGGACAGCTGGGAGAGCTGGGGCTTCCAGGAAGGCGCGTGGGGCTGGGGGAACCCGACCACCATCGTGTTGCCCGGACGGATCGGCGAGATGTATCTGCGCAGGTGCGAGGACTTCTGGACCCTCAGCTTCTTCGACGCCAAGCACTACCGGATCGACTGCCTGACCTTCCCCCACATCGGGGCGGACCTACTCGACCCGGAGGTCACCACCCGCACCACCCTGGTGCCCGGGGCCGCCTGGGGTGACGAGTCCGACGGCACCGATCCCGACGCGGGCCCGGCCCGGGTGGCGCAGCTGTACGGCGGCTGCCCGGTCCCCGGCTCGACCCCCGAGGACTGGCACTTCGTGGTGAGCCAGTGGAACACCCACGACTCCCCGGAGGGCCCCGCCGGCTGGCCGTACCGCTCCATGCAGTTCGCGACGTCGATCCCCCGGCCACCGGGCCGCTGAAGCCGTCCCACACCGCGCGCCGGGTGCGCCCTCGGAGTGATCCTGCTCACCGGAGCGGGCTGAGTGGGAACTGTGGGCACGAGCGCGGGTCCCGCGAACGCTGCCGACGAGCACGTAACCAGACTGTCACCTGGGCGCCGGCTGGATCCCGGCCCTCCTGACGCCCCCTCGGATCACTTGTAGCGTCGCCACCGCACCCCGCTCCGACCGGGGTGCCCTCGATGAGAGACATCGTGGCCAACGTGGATCGGAGAACACACACAGATGACCAACACCCACCGGAAGTCCACCAACCGCACGACCGCCAGGATCGCCGCAGTCGGTGCGTTCGGCATCGGTGCCGCCATCGCGTTCCCCGGCCTCGCCGCCGCCCAGGAGTCCCCCGCCGAGACCAGCAGCCTGGAGGGCATCTCCGAGGAGGGCAACCTCGAGGGTGCGTTCGGCACCGACATCGGCATCGACGCGGGCAGCCTCGCGCTCAACGTGAACCTCGACGCCGAGACGCCCACCCCGGGCTCGGTCGAGTTCGGCAGCCTCGGTGTCTCCCCCAACACCGGCAGTGACCTCGTGGACGAGGGCTCCGGTGACGGCAGCCTGAGCTCGTCGGAGGACGAGGACGCTGATGCAGACGCAGACGCCGCCGACGAGGAGACCGCGGACGACTCCGAGACCGGGTCACTCAGCGGCGCGCTCGCCGGCCTGAGCTCCGGCGCCGAGGACGACGCCACGGACTGATCGACCTCCTTCCCGGCCCGGGATCCTGACACGCTCCCCGTCAGGATCCCGGGCCGTCGCGTGTCCGGGGGGCGGGATGAGGGAGGATGCAGGTGTGACGATCGTCGTGGCCTGTGGAGCCTTCAAGGGATCCCTCACCGCTATCGAGGCGTGCCGCCACGCGGCGACCGGCGCCCGCCGGGCCCACCCGGACACCGATGTGGTCGAGCGCCCGGTGGCCGACGGTGGCGGCGGCAGCCTCGAGGTGATGGCCGCCGGCGGGGCGCGGACCGTCCCGGTGACCGCCTCCGGCCCCACCGGGGACACCGTCGACACAGCCTTCGCCGCGATCGACCCGGACACCGCGTTCGTCGAGATGGCCGACGCGTGTGGTCTGCTCCGTCTCCCCGGCGACGAACTCCGGCCGCTCGAGTCCTCCAGCCGCGGCGTCGGCGAGGTCATCCTCGCCGCCCTGCGTTCCGGCCGCGGCAACATCCACCTCGGGATCGGCGGCAGTGCGTCCACCGACGGCGGGGCGGGCATGCTCTCTGCCCTGGGGGTCCGGTTCCTGGACTCCTCGGGCGCCGAGATCCCTGATGGCGGCGGCTCGCTGGTGCACCTCGACCGGGTCGACCTGGACGGCCTCGAACCGGCCGTCCGTGCGGCGCGGATCCGGGTGGCCTCCGACGTCGACAACCCGCTGCTCGGGGCTATCGGGGCGGCTCCCGTGTACGCGCCCCAGAAGGGGGCCACGGCCGACGAGGTCGCCACGCTCGAGACTGGCCTGGCCCGCCTGGTCGACGTGCTGCGCTCGCAGGGCATCGACGTGGACCCGGACGCCCCCGGCTCCGGTGCCGCGGGCGGTGTCGGCTTCGCGGCACGCGAGGTCCTCGGCGCGACGCTCGACCGGGGCTTCGAGGTCCTCGGCACGCTGACGGGACTGGAGGACGTGGTCTCGGCCGCCGATCTCGTGGTCACCGGGGAGGGGCGGCTCGACGACCAGACCATGCACGGCAAGACCCCCATGGGCGTGGCGGCGCTGTGCCGTACCCACGGCGTCCCCGTGGTGGCGGTGTGCGGCCGTCTCGACCTGGGCGCCGAACGCGTGGCCGACGCCGGCTTCGCGGCCGCCTCCGCACTCACGGAACGCGAGCCCGATCTCCGGCGCTCCATCGCGAACGCCGGCCCGCTCCTCGAGGACGTGACCGCGGACGTGGTCTCCCGGGTCCTGCCCTGACCCTTCCGTCCCGCCGGTCCGTGCGGATGGTCCATGATGGCCCCATGCGCAAGTGGCTGCTCTCCGCACCCGTCGCCGCCCTCGCCGCAGTCGCGGCGCTGGACCTCCGGCAGACCCGATACCCGATCCTCCGGACCTTCCCCGTGATCGGGCACGCCCGGATGGCTCTCTCCGCCATCGGCCCGGAACTGCGGCAGTACATCGTGTCGGGCAACGACGAGGAGCGGCCGTTCACCCGCGACCAGCGGGACTGGGTCTACGAGTCCGCCGTGGGCGGGGCCACGACGTTCGGGTTCGGCACGGACAACGACATCGAGTTCCTCGAGGGCTACCCGCTGGTCAAGCAACGCACGTTCAGCGAGGTGTCGCTGTCCGCACACGCCCATTCCGGCGAGCAGCTCCCCCTGCCCCCCGCCAAGGCCCTCGGGGCGAGCCGTGGACGCGCCCGCGCGTTCCGTCCCGACTCCGTGGTCAGCATCTCCGCGATGAGTTACGGCGCGCTCTCTGCCCCCGCGGTCGAGTCACTCAACCGTGGCGCCGCGTTGGCCGAGGCCCTGCACAACACCGGCGAGGGCGGGCTGAGCCCGTACCACCAGAACGGCGCGGACCTCATCTACCAGATCGGCACCGCCTACTTCGGCTGCCGGGACGCCGAGGGGCGCTTCGACATCGAGCAGCTGGTGGACCTCACCGAGAAGCACCCGATCCGCGCGATCGAGATCAAACTCAGCCAGGGCGCCAAGCCGGGGCTCGGCGGCCTGCTCCCCGCACCCAAGATCACCGAGGAGATCGCGCAGATCCGCGGGATCCCGAGTGGCGAGGACTGCGCCAGCCCGTCGCGTCACACCGCGTTCCACGACGTCGATTCCATGCTCGACCTGGTCGAGGAGATCGCCGACCGCACCGGGCTGCCCGTGGGGATCAAGTCCGCGGTCGGCGAGACCGAGTTCTGGGAGACGCTGGCCGAGGCGATGATCCCGCGCGACCGCGGCGTCGACTTCATCACCATCGACGGCGGCGAGGGGGGCACCGGCGCCGGGCCGCTGGTCTTCACCGACGCCGTCTCCCTGCCGTTCCGGCTCGGCTTCCCGCGCGTCTACTCGATCTTCGCCGAGGCCGGGCTCACCGACGACGTGGTGTTCATCGGCTCCGGCAAGCTCGGCATCCCGGAGAACGCCGTGGTCGCCTTCGCCCTCGGGGTGGACATGATCAACGTGGCGCGCGAGCCCATGCTGTCCGTGGGCTGCATCCAGGCACAGAAGTGCCACACCGGCGGGTGCCCGACGGGCGTGGCCACCCAGAACCCGTGGCTGGTCCGCGGGATCGATCCCGACGCCATGGCCGAACGCTGCGCCAACTACCTCCGGTCACTCCGCCGCGAGTTGGTCAAGGTCTCCGGCGCGGTCGGTGTGCCGCACCCGGCGATGATCGGCCCCCGGGACGTCGAACTCGCCCGCGGCACCCGGGATTCGACGACGCTCGCGGAGATCTACGGCTACGGCGACGACTGGGGGGTGCCGGGGCAGGCCGACATCCGCGCGATCACCGACATCATGGTGGCGGGCGGCGTCGCCGAGTTCACCGCGGCCGGCCGCCCCCCGGGCATCTGACCCGTCAGTCGGTGCCGCCGGCCCGGAGCAGTCCGAGCTCGCGGTTGAGGTTGGCGCGGGCCTGCTTCTCCCACGCGTCCCGCGCGGCCCGGGTGAGAAATATCGACCGGCGCTCCAGCAGCCCCTCGAGCGCCGCGATCCGGCCGGCCACGAACCGCTCTCCGGGCACGTGCGCGAACTCATGGCGCACGTCGAGCGTGTACTCGTCATAGGTCTCCGGGTCCGCGCCCAGCACGGCCAGGTCCGCGTCGGACAACACGCACCCGTTGAGGTCCCCGGGCTCCGCCCGGTGGCCGCCCATCAACCGGACCAGGCGTGCCACCTCCTCCACCGGGGCCGCCGGGTCCAGGGTCCGTTCGGTGAACACCGCGGATTTGTCGTTGTTCTCCGACTCAGTGGGGTCGAACACCGCGCAGTGGAACCACGCCGCCAGTCGCACCGCGGTGCCGTCGAACGACTCGCCCTCGTCCCCGAGGGCGTCGATCGCCCTGAGCACCGCCCGCAGATGGGTCTCGTTGTGGTAGCGACGCTGCGGTTCGTTCCAGCGTTCCAGCAGGTCGTTCCGCACTGCGGGGGTGAGGAACGCGACCTCGACGTCGAGGGGGTCTGCTGCGGTCCCACGGTCGGTGTCCATGGATGGATGCTACCGCCGGACCCCGCCCGGGCAGGCCGGATCCGCCCAGTCACCGGGGAGGTACCCGCGCACGAGCGTGGCCCGAGGCTCTACACTTGACAGTGACCCGGGCCACAATGACCTAAGGATCCCCCCATGACCACCGAGTTCGCCAGCCCCCCTGTCGTCAATCCGTTTCCCGTGCAGAACCTTTCACGCATCGTCTTCCGCAACGCGGAAAACACTCCCGACGCCGTGGCGGTCCTCCGCCTGGTGGGCACGGAATGGACGGAGATCAACTGCGCCGACTACCTGGAGCAGGTCAAGGCGGTCGCCAAGGGGTTCATCGCGCGCGGCGTCACGCCGGGCGACCGCGTGGTGATCATGAGCCACACGCGGTACGAGTGGTCGCTGATCGCCTGGGCGCTCTGGTCTGCCGGTGCCGTCACCGTTCCGATCTACGAGACCTCGTCCTCCGACCAGTGCGACTGGATCCTCACGGACTCGGGCGCGACGCTCGCGGTGGTGGAGGACGCCGAGATCCGGGCCACCCTCACCGGCGACACCGAGTGGAAGGGCGACATCCTCACGATCGAGGATGACCTGATCGCCGAGCTCGGCGCGGCCGGCGCCGACATCAGCGACGCCCGGCTCGAGGAGGCCTCGCTCACCGCCGGTCTCGACGACCTGTGCAGCCTGATCTACACGTCCGGCACCACGGGGCGCCCCAAGGGCTGCGAGATCCTGCACGGCGGCTTCGGCGGCGTGGTCGCGGCGGTCGACGAGCGCCTCCAGGAGGCGTTCGTCCCCAACAGCCGCACCCTCATCTTCCTCCCGCTGGCGCACGTCCTCGCCCGCATCCTGGAGGTCGCCTGCTTCTACAAGGGCGTCGCCGTGGCGCACGAGCCGGACACCACCAAGGTCGTCGAGCGTCTCGGAGAGATCCACCCGACGTTCCTCGTGTCCGTCCCGCGAGTGCTCGAGAAGGTCTACAACTCCGCCGCCGCCAAGGCCGAGAACGCCGGCGGCGCCAAGGCCAAGATCTTCAAGGCCGCGACCCAGACCGCGATCGACTACTCCAAGGCCACGGAGGGCGCAGGCAAGGCGCCCCTCGGTCTCTCACTCAAGCACAAGGTCTTCTCGGCGCTGGTGTACAGCAAGCTGCACGACGCCCTCGGCGGCGAGTGCGATCGCGTGATCTCCGGTGGCGGCCCGCTCGGCGAGCGTCTCGGCCACTTCTTCCGAGGCGCGGGCTTCGACCTCCTCGAGGGTTACGGACTCACGGAATCTTCGGGCGTGCTCACGGTCAACCCGATCAACAACGCCCGGATCGGTTCGGTCGGCACCCCCATCCCGGGCGTGACCATCCGGATCGCCGAGGACGGCGAGGTCCTGGCCAAGGCCGAGACGCTCTTCCACGGCTACTGGCAGAACCCGTCCGCCAACGCGGACGCCTGGACTGACGACTGGTACCACACCGGCGACATCGGGGAGCTCGACGACGAGGGCTACCTGACGATCACCGGCCGCAAGAAGGACCTCATCGTCACGGCCGGCGGCAAGAACGTCTCGCCGTCGCAGCTCGAGGACCTGCTCTCCGCCGACCCGCTCATCAGCCAGGCCGTGGTGGTGGGCGACAACCGGAGTTTCATCGCCGCCCTGGTCACCATCGACCAGGAGACCTTCCCGTCGTGGCGGGACAAGTACGGCAAGACCGGCGAGGTCTCCGACCTGCTGCAGGACGGTGACCTCGTGGCCGCGGTTCAGGACGCCGTCGACCGCGCCAACAGGTCGGTCTCCCGCGCCGAGTCGATCCGGAAGTTCACGATCCTCGCCGACGAGTTCTCGGTCGAGGGCGGCGAGCTCACCCCGACACTCAAGCTCAAGCGCAACGTGGTGCACGACCGGTTCTCGGGCGACATCGAGGAGCTCTACGCCACGTAGTCGCTCGCACCCGCGACCCGCTGCAACGCCGCCACGCACGGGGCGGGCAGCGGGTCGCGTCGTCTCACTAGGAGTACATGGCCTCGATCTGCTCCGCGTAGCGCTCCGCCACCACGTGCCGCTTCACCTTGAGGGTGGCGGTGAGCTCGCCGGAGGCCTCGGAGAAGTCGTGGGGCAGCACGGTGAACTTCTTGACGCCCTCCGCGCGCGAGACCTGGGTGTTCGCCTCGTCCACGGCGAACTGGAGCTCGGCCCGCAGGGACGGGTCCTCGGCGAGTGCCTCGGCGGATTCCCCGGACCGGCCGTGCTCCTCGGCCCATGCCTTGAGCTCGTCCTCGTCCACCGCGATGAGCGCGGAGACGAACTTGCGCCCCTCGCCGATCACCACGGCCTGCCCGACCAGCCGGTGCGCGCGGATGGCGTCCTCGATCGGCCCGGGCGAGACGTTCTTGCCGCCGGCGGTGACGATGATCTCCTTCCTGCGGCCGGTGATCGTCAGGTACCCGTCGGAGTCGAGGGTGCCGAGGTCGCCGGTATCGAACCAGCCGTCCCGCAGTGACTCCTCTGTGGCCTCCTCGTTGTTCCAGTAACGGGTGAACACCACCGGGCCGGACAGCTCCACCACGCCTTCGTCGTTGATCCGGACGGCCGTGCCCGCGACCGGGCGCCCGACGGTGCCGATGCGCTGGCAGCCGGGTCCGTTGACCGCGGCGGCGGCGGTGGTCTCGGTGAGTCCGTACCCCTCGTAGATCGGGACGCCGAGGCCGCGGAAGAAGTGGGATACGGGGTCGGGCAGCGCCCCGCCGCCGGAGATGGCGTACTCGCAGTCACCGCCGAGCGCGGTGCGCACCGACCGGTAGACGGCCAGGTCGAAGGCCTTGTACTGCAGGGTGTGGAGCAGGGACGGCGTCCGCCCGTCGTCGAGGCCGTCGCCACCCTGCATCTCGCTCGCCTCGACCGCCACCTTCTGGGCGCGCTCGAACAGCGCCTTCTGGATGGGCCCCTTGGCCCCGGCCTGCTTGGCGATCCCGTCGCGGACCTTCTCGAACACCCGCGGGACGCCCAGGATCATGTGGGGCCGGAAGTCGGCGAAGCGCGGCAGGATCGTGGAGGTGTCGCCCCAGAACCCGATGGTCGCGCCGCCGAGGAACGCCGTGTAGGTGACCGCCCGCGCGAGGACGTGCGCCAGGGGCAGGAACATCAGCGTCTTCTTGCCCTGCTGCGCCATCCGGCCGATGGGGTGGTCGAGCAGACCGTGGCACTCCGCCAGCAGATTGTCGTGCGTGATCACGCAGCCCTTGGGGCGGCCGGTGGTGCCGGAGGTGTAGATGAGCGACGCGGGGCTGGCCGGCTCGAGCGTGGCGAGGGCCTCCTCGAGCGCCTCTGCGGTCACCTCGTCGCCGCGTGCCTCGAGGGATTCCAGCCCGTCGTCGTCGAGGTAGAGGACGTGCTCGCAGGAGTCGGGGATCTCCGTGGCGTCGACGACCTCGGCGTGCTCCGAGCCCTCGGCCACCAGGACGCGCGGGGCGGAGTCGGTGAGGATCCACCCGAGCTGGTCGGAGGACGAAGAGGGGTACACGGGCACGGTGATCGCCCCCGCCGTCCAGACGGCCATGTCGATGAGGACCCATTCGAGCCGGGTCTCGGCCATGAGGGCCACGCGGTCGCCCGGCTCGACCCCGGCACCGATGAGGCCGCGCGCGATCCTGTCGACGCGGCGCAGGAACTCCTCCATCGTGACGGGCTCCCACCGGTCATCGCGGAAATGCTCGAAGGGGACGGCCCGGGGGTCGTCGGCGGCGCGGCGCCGGGTGACCACCGGGACGAGGTCGGCCCGGGTGAACGGGCGGAGGGCGGGTGCGGCGGTCTCGCGCATACGGCGATACGACCTTTCGGGGACGACGACGATGAGCGTGACCGATTATCGACCACAGGGACACGGGGCCGCCAGCCGCGCCGGATTTCTCGGCGGACCCGCCGGACCCACCGGCCTCTATCAGTTACACTACATAGTAGACAGATCGGTTCATTCTAGAGAACGGAACTTCCTATGGCCAAGATCTACTCAGACGTCACAGAGACCATCGGCAGCACGCCGCTGGTCCGTCTCAACTCCGTCACCGACGGCGTGCAGGCCACCGTGCTCGCCAAGCTCGAGTCGGCCAACCCCGCCAACAGCGTCAAGGACCGCATCGGCGCGGCCATCGTCGACGATGCCGTGGCCTCGGGCGCGCTCAAGCCCGGCGGCACGATCGTCGAGGGCACCTCCGGTAACACCGGTATCGCACTGTCCATGGTGGCGGCGGCCCGCGGCTTCAAGGCCGTCATCGTCATGCCGGACACCATGTCTGTCGAGCGCAGGGCGGTCATGCGCGCCTACGGCGCCGAGCTCATCCTCACCCCGGGCTCCGAGGGCATGAAGGGCGCGGTCGCCAAGGCCGAGGAGGTCGCCTCGAGCCGCGAGAACTCCGTGCTGGCCCGCCAGTTCGGCAACCCGGCCAACGTGGACGTGCACCGCCGCACCACCGGACCGGAGATCTGGGAGGACACGGGCGGCGACGTCGACATCGTCGTGGTGGGCATCGGCACCGGCGGCACCATCTCGGGCGCCGGCCAGTTCCTCAAGGAGAAGAAGGCCGACGTCAAGATCATCGCCGTCGAGCCCGTGGACTCGCCGGTCCTGTCCGAGGGCAAGGCCGGCCCGCACAAGATCCAGGGCCTCGGCGCCAACTTCGTGCCGGAGATCCTGGACCGGGAGATCTACGACGAGGTCATCACCGCGGGCCTCGAGGACTCGCTGGCCACCACCAAGCGGCTCGGCAAGGAGGAGGGCATTCTCGCCGGTATCTCCTCGGGCGCCAACGTGTGGGCGGCCCTCGAGGTGGCGGCCCGTCCGGAGAACGCCGACAAGAACATCGTCGTGATCGTGCCGGACTTCGGTGAGCGCTACGTCTCCACCATGCTCTTCGAGGACTACCGCGACTGATGCCCACCCACGATCAGCGCCCGGCGGGGTTCTTGCGCTCACTGCGCGAGGACCTCGCCGCGGCACGTGCGCACGACCCGGCCGCCCGGGGAGACGTCGAGAACGCGATCGTCTACTCGGGGCTCCACGCGATCTGGGTCCACCGCCTGTCCCACCGCATATGGACCCGCGGCGGGCCGGCTCGGGTCGTGGCGCGCGTGCTCAGTCAGTTCACGCGATTCCTCACCGGGATCGAGATCCACCCCGGCGCCCGTATCGGTCGCCGGTTCTTCATCGACCACGGCATGGGCGTGGTGATCGGCGAGACCGCCGAGGTCGGCGACGACTGCATGCTCTACCACGGGGTCACGCTGGGCGGTGTCGCGCTCAAGCAGGCCAAGCGTCACCCCACGCTCGGCGACCGGGTCACGGTGGGCGCCGGGGCGAAGATCCTCGGGCCGGTGGAGATCGGCGCCGACTCGTCCGTGGGCGCCAACGCGGTGGTGGTCAAGGACGCCCCCGCGGACTCGGTGGTCGTGGGGGTCCCGGGCGTCGTCAAGCCGGCCCGGTCGACCAAGGAGGAGCTGCGCGAAGCGCAGTTCTACATCGACCCGGCCATCTACATCTGACCGCAGCCCGTCTCAGCGGCAGGCCTGTCGCCAAGAGCGTTCCCGCGCATACTTTCTCGAGGAATGCGTCGGGACCGCCCTTGGCGTTGTCGTAGGGGCAGGGGGTCGGGCGGTGCGCGGGGTCCGCGATAAGCTCGCCTCGTGCGCTCGCTCCCCGCCACTCCGCTGCTGCGGATCCCGCTCGCCCTGCTCGCCTTCGCGTCGGTCGTCATGGTCCTGCGCGTACCGGACGAGCGGACGCCGTGGTGGGGCCTCACCGGGAACTTCCTCGACGTCAACGTGTACCGCTGGGGCGGTCACGCGGTGCTCGCGCAGCTCCCCCTCTACGAGGGACTGCTCTCCGGTGACGACTCCGGGCGCTTCTACGGGCCCATGCCGTTCACGTACCCGCCGTTCTCGGCGCTGATCTTCACGCCACTGGACCTGGTGACGCCGTGGCTCATGGAGGCCGGCTGGCTGGCCCTCACCGTCGGGCTGCTCTACCTCGCCATCCGCATGTGCTTCCGCACGCTGGACTACCGCTCCGACCGCGTGACCGCCCAGGTGTCGCTGTGCCTGGCGCTGATCGCCCTGTCCATGGAGCCGGTCCGCACCACCATCTGGCTGGGGCAGATCAACATCCTCCTGCTGGTCCTGGTCCTCGCCGACCACCTGGCGTGGAGTTCGGGGCGCCGATCGGCGGGGATCGGCTCCGGGCTCGCCGCGGGCATCAAGCTCACGCCGGCGTTCTTCTGGGCGCACTGGGTGCTCACCGGCCGGTGGCGGCTGGCCGTGGTGTCCGTGGCCACGTTCGCCGGGACCGTCGCCCTGGGCTTCCTGGTGATCCCGGACGACGCGGTGCGCTACTGGTCGGGCACGCTGCTCGACTCGCAGCGGATCGGCCAGGACTCGACGGTCGCCAACCAGTCGCTCCGCGGGGTCATGGCGCGGCTCGCCGACGTCGACATGGCCCCCACCTGGGCCTGGCTCGTCGCGGCGGTCGTGGTGGCCTGCGTCGGGCTCGGCGTCGCGGCGCTGGCCCACCGGGCCGGGTACCGCCTCCTCGGGCTCACCCTCGCGGGCCTGACGATGCCGCTGGTCTCGCCGTTCTCGTGGGGGCACCACTGGGTGTGGTTCCTGCCGCTGCTCGTCCTGTCCGTGCACTACGCGCTGGCCTACGGCCACGGGGCGCGACGCTGGTTCCTCTGGCTGCTCCCGCCCCTGTTGTGGGCCGCGACCGCGAACTGGGTGCAGAGCTTCCCGGACGTCAACTTCCCCGACGACCGCTGGGTGGCGATGGGACTGTTCATGTTCGGCGGGGACATCCCCCCACTGCTCTTCGATCTGCTGACCAGCGTCTACCCGATCATCTGGGCGGTGACCACGGTGAGCACCGCGATCGCGCTGGTCGCGGTCCGCCGCCGCGCCCACCGGTCCGCACGGTGACTACCCTGCGGGTATGGGACGACGAAGCAGCCGGCACCCCGCCACGCGGATCCGCGAGGGCGACCGGGCACTGGGGGAGGTCGCCACGCTCGCCGTGGAGGAGCCCCTCGAGGTGCGCATCGACGGCCACGCCCACGTGGTGGCCATGCGCACCCCGGGGGACGACTGGGATCTGGCCGCCGGCTACCTGGTCTCCGAGGGCACGATCTGGGAGCGCGAGCACCTGCCGGAGATCTGCTACTGCACCCTCGCGAGCGGCAGGAGCGAGCAGGACTACAACACGCTGACCGTCACCCTGTCCCCCGACATCCCGCATCCCGCCGCGTCGCGGGCCACCACCATGACCAGCGCCTGCGGCGTCTGTGGCGTCGACTCGATCGACGAGGTCCGTCGGTCCACGCACTTCCCCGCCCCGCCCGCCGAGCCGCTGCTGACCGCCGCGACACTGCTGTCCCTGCCGGAGCGGCTCCTCGAGCACCAGCCCCTGTTCCGCAGGACCGGCGGCGTCCACGCGGCGGGCCTGTTCTCCCCCTCGGGAGAACTGCTCTGTGTCCGCGAGGACGTGGGCCGCCACAACGCCGTCGACAAGGTGGTGGGCTGGGCACTGCGCGAGGGCCGGCTCCCCCTGCGGGACACGGTGCTGCAGGTCTCCGGTCGCGCCTCCTTCGAGCTGGTCCAGAAGGCGTCGATGGCCGGCATCCCCGTCCTGGCGGCGGTCAGCGCGCCGTCCTCGCTGGCGGTGGGGCTGGCCTCCGACGCCGGCGTGACACTGGCGGCCTTCAGCCGCGGCGAACGGTTCACGCTCTACTCGCACCCGGACCGCGTGACCTGATCCCCGTACGGCCGGTAGCCCGGCCCGGGTGCGACGAACAGCAGGACCACGGCGGCGCCCACCGCCACCAGCCCCAGGGCCAGCATCGCCCGGCCGATCCCGTCGGTGAACGCGGCCTCGGCCTGCAGGAGGATCTCCTGCCCTGCCGGGCCCGCGACGGCCGCGAACTCGGCGGCGCCGGCCAACGACCCCTCCACGGCCTCGCGTCCCGCCTCGGGGACCGCGGGCAGAACGGGGGCGATCCCGTCGGCGTACCTGGCGGCGAGGATGCTGCCCGCGATCGCGATGCCGATCGCGGCGCCGACCTCACGCATCGCGTCGTTGACGGCGGCCGCGACGCCCTGCTCGTCGGCGGGGATGTCCGAGACGATCGCCGAGGTCGCGGGCGCGGTGGACATGCCCAGGCCGACGCTGGCGATGAGCAGCGGCCACAACAGGTCCCAGTAGGTGGAGTCCGCGTCGAGCCCGGAGAGCACGATCATGCCCAGAGCCAGGGCCGAGAGTCCCGCCACGGTGACCACCTTGAGCCCCAGCTTCGGGGTGAACCGGGGCGACAGGAGCGACATGACCATCACCGGCACGATCATCGGCGCCAGCGCCATCGACGCCCCGATCGCGCCGTAGCCCTTGACCATCTGCAGGTACTGGACGATCAGCAGGAAGAAGCCGAAGGTCGTGAGGAACTGCAGCGTCACCGACAGCGCGCCGGTGGTGAAGCCGCGGCGTCGGAAGTAGCGCACGTCGAGCAGGGGGTCGTCGGCGCGGAGTTCGGCCACGACGAAGGCGGCCAGGCCGAGCGCGGCCACCGCGAGGGCGATCACCACCGCGGGCTGCCCCCAGCCCCCGTAGGCGCCCTCGATGAGCCCGAAGACGGTGCCGCCCACCGCGAGCGCGGAGGTGACCGAGCCGAGGACGTCGGGCCGGCCCCGCCGGGAGGCCACGGATTCACCGATCGTCAGGGCCGCGACGAGGGTGACCGCGCCCACCACGGAGTAGACGACGAAGATGGACTTCCAGGTCCACACCTCGAGCAGGAGCCCGGACCCGACCAGACCGATGATCCCGCCGACGCCCGCGAACCCGGCCCACAATCCGACGGCGGTGCCGCGCCGGTCGGCGGGGAAACTCGCGGTGAGCAGGGACAGCGTGGAGGGCATGACGAACGCGGCCCCAACGCCGGCGACGCCGCGGAGCACGATGATCCAGGTGGGCGAGTCCAGCCAGAGCGGAAGCGCCGACGACGCCGTGAACAGTGCGAGGCCCACGATGAGCGTGGCCCGCCGGCCGAAGCGGTCGCCCAGGGCGCCCGCGGTGAGGACGAGCGCCGCCAGGACCAGGGTGTAGGAATCGACGATCCACGTGAGCTGGGCCTGCGTGGCACCGGTGTGCACGGAGATGTCCGCCAGCGACGTGTAGAGCGCGGACATGGTGGCCACGACCAGTGAGATCGCGACGAGGTTGACGAACAGCAACCAGCGGCGCCGTCCGGTGGTGAGTTCGAGCATGCGACCCCCTCAAGAAACGCTACTGGTGGTATCGGAACTGCTCGTCCCACCGTAGCGCACGAAGATTGACACAATGGCCGCATGCCCTCCCCGACCGATCCGCGACGCGCCCGCTCCCGCGGCAAGCTGCTGGACGCCGCCGTCACCCTGCTCTCCTCGGGTGGCGCGGCGGCGGTCACCGTCGAGGCGGTCACCCGGGCCTCCGGCGTCGCGCGGACCACGCTGTACCGCAACTTCCCCTCCACCGACGCGCTCATCGCCGCCGCGTTCCGCCGGCTGCTCCCGACGCCCGGGCCGCCGCCCGCCGACGGCACGGTCCGGGACCAGCTCGTGGCGCTGAGCACCGAGATGACCCGGGTCATCCAGGAGGCGCCGCTGCAGCAGTCCATGTTGGGCTGGCTGGCGATGGGCTCACGCGCGGACGCCGGGGACGAGGTGGGCGAGCTGCGCCGCAGCGTGGTGAGCTCCTACACCGAACCGCTGCACCGGGTCCTGACGGCGGGCGAGGCCTCGGGCGTGCTCGTCCCGGGCGACCGCGATCTCGCGGTGGCGCAGCTCGCCGGACCCGTGGTGCTCGCCCGGCTGATCGGACTGCGCCCGCACACCGCCGCGGACATCGAGATCCTGGTCGACGATTTCCTTCGCGGTCGCCTGGCCAACCCCGAGGAGGGGCCGGCGTGACGGGGGCCGTCGCCGCGATCGTGCTCTCCGGCGGTCGCGCCTCCCGTCTCGACGGGCAGGACAAGGCCCGCCTGCGCGTGGGCGGCCGGGCGATGATCGACTCCGTCACCGCCGCGGCCGCCGCCGTCGCGGACACCGTGGTCACGGTCGGCCCGGGCGGCACCGTGCGCGAGGACCCACCGTGGGCGGGGCCGGTCGCGGGCCTCATCGCGGGACTGCGCGCCCTCCCGGAGTCCGCAGAGGTCGTCGTCGTCCTGCCCTGCGACCTCCCGGACCTCGACGCCGACACCCTCCGCACCCTCCTGGCCTCGCTCGCCTCGGCCGGGTCCGCGACCTCCGCGACGCTCGCGGTGGACCCGCGCGGGCGCGATCAGTACCTCCTGGCCGCCTGGGACCGGCGCGCACTGACCAGGCGGATCGCCGCGATCGCGCGACGGGGCGGGGCCCCGCCACCGGTGCGGGCCCTGTACGACGACGAGGTCCTCGTCCGCGTCCGGGTCGGCGATCCCGCCCGGGACGTCGACACGTGGGCCGACCTCGCCGGTCGCGGGCCCGTCGCTCTCGCCCACGTCGGGCCGGTCCTGCGGGCCGGACTCCCGCGGGCCGGGACCGGGGAGCGCGCTCCCCTGGCCGCCGTGGGCGCGGTGCTCGCGGCGCCGCTGGTCGCGGCCGACCCCATGCCACGGGACCGCGTCTCCGCGATGGACGGGTACGCGCTCGCAGGGCCGGGCCCGTGGCGACTGGCCGGTCCGCCCCGCCCCGCGGGGGACGGGTCGATCGCCGCGCTGGCGCCGGGCACCGCGTGTGTCGTGGCCACCGGCGCCCTCGTCCCCGACGGCACCTCTCGCGTGCTCCGGCACGAACTCGTCGCGGTGACAGGCACGGAGGTCACCGCACTGCCCGGCGCCGACGGCGTCGACGACCTGCGGCCGACCGGGGAGGACTGGGCCGCCGGGCACGAGCTCGCCCCCGAGGGGGCCACACTCGACGCCGCGCTGGCGTCCGCGGCGCTCTCGGCCGGGGTGGAGGCGGTGACCGTGCGCGGCCCCGTTCGGGCGGCCATCGTGACGACCGGTGACGAGGTCGTCCCCGCTGCCACACCCTCCCCCCTGGCCCCCGGGCGCATCCGCGACACCGTCGGGCCGCTACTCGGTGCCGTTCTCGCCCGTGCGGGCTTCGCACCGCCCGCGGGTGCGGTCGCCCACTGCGCCGACACCACCGAGGCGATGGGCGCGCTCCTGGCCGGCGCCACCGCGGACGTCGTGGTCCTCGTCGGCGCCACCGGACACGGCGTGGCCGATCACCTGCGGTCCGCGCTCGAGGGTGCGGGCGCCCGGATCGTCCTCGACGGCGTCCGGGTCCGGCCCGGCGGATCGCAGCTGGTGGCACTGCTGCCCGACGGCCGCGTCCTGCTCGGGCTCCCCGGGAACCCGCTGGCCGCGGTCGCCGCGGCCGCCACCACCGGCCGCGCCGTCGTCGACGCCCTCACGGGCCGGCGGCGGACCCCTGTGCTCGCGACCGTTCCCGACCCGGCGCAGCTGGCCGCCCCGAACCGCTCTCGGATCCTGCCCGCCCGCCCGGACGGCGCCGGGGGCTGGGCGATCACCGGCCGCGTCCGTACCGCCCACCTCGCGGACCTGACCGGCGCACCCGCGCTCGCCGTTGTCCCCGAAGCCGCGGGCCCGGGCGCCCCCGCGGAGGTGCTCGACTGGATTTGAAATACGCTCTACCGATTCGCATTATGTGATACTGGGCCCGTGACCATCTCCCGCCTCTCCGACCTCGCCGTGCGTACCCTCATGCTGCTCGCGGTCGGCGACCGGGACGGCGACCGGATGACCGCGGCCATAGTCGCGACCTCGGTCAACGCCTCGACCAGCCACGTGGCCAAGATCGTCTCCCGGCTCGTGGAGCTCGGGGCGATCGAATCCCGCAGGGGCCGGGGCGGCGGACTGCGCATCACCGAGGCCGGGCGTCACCTCTCCGTGGGCGCGCTCCTCCGCGAGCTCGAGGGCCCCGGCGAGACGGTCGAATGCGAGGGCCCGCAGCCGTGCCCGCTGGCGGGCAACTGCCGCCTGCGCCGGGCGTTCGCCGACGCCCGCGAGGCGTTCTTCGCCACGCTCGACCCCCTCACCGTGACCGACATCGTCCGCTCCCCCACCCAGCAGGTGCTGCTCACCCTGGAGCCGGCGTTCTCCCCGACCACCAGCAACGACGGCTGACGATCAAATATCCAGCCCACCTGCGTATTCGATCTCACAGCGACTAAATGCGCATTTCGCACTCGCCTTCTACCACGCTCGGAATCGACTCCTTCTACAGCCGTAGGAGAGTGGATTCGAAGAAGGGTGCCCATGACCACGTCGCTGACCTCACTGGAGACGATCCTCGCCCACCCGCGGGAGCTCTCCCCCGCCAACGTCGAGATCGTCCGGGAGACCCTGCCCGTCATCGGTGGCCACATCGACGAGATCGCGCCGGTCTTCTACCGCACCATGTTCGAGGCGCACCCGGAACTCGAACGCGACACCTTCAACCGCGGTAACCAGAAGCTCGGCGCCCAGCAGCGGGCTCTCGCCGCCTCGATCGCGACCTTCGCCACGCTGCTGGTGGAGGGCCACAGCCCCGTCGACATGCTCGCCCGCATCGGCCACAAGCACGCGAGTCTCGGGATCACCCCGGACCAGTACCAGGTGGTCCACGACAGCCTCTTCTCCGCCATCGTCGAGGTGCTCGGCGAGGCCATCACACCCGAGGTCGCCGCCGCCTGGGACGAGGTCTACTGGATCATGGCCGGGGTGCTGGTCGAGTACGAGCAGGCCCTCTACTCCGAGGCCGGCGTCGAGCCGGGCGATGTCTTCCGCACCGCCACGGTGGTCGGCCGCGAGGACGTCACCGAGTCGGTCACCGTGCTCACCCTGGCGGGTCCCGACAGCGCCCCGCTGCCGGAGTTCCGCGCCGGCCAGTACACCTCCGTCGGCGTGGTGCTGCCCGACGGCGCCCGCCAGCTCCGGCAGTACTCCCTGTCCTCCGCGCCCGGCGACGGCACATGGCGCCTCGGGATCCGCCGGGCCGATCCCGTCGGCGAGGTCTCCTCGTGGCTGCACGCCAACGCCGCCGTCGGGACGTCGCTCCAGGTCACGCTGCCCTTCGGCGACCTCGTGCTCGACGCAGCCGACACCGCGCCGGTGGTCCTGTGCTCGGCGGGCATCGGCATCACCCCGATGCTCGGGATGCTCGCTCGCCTCTCCGCCACCGAGGACCCCCGCCGCGTGCTGATCCTGCACGCCGACCGCTCCCCCGCCGACCACGTACTGGCCGACGAGATCGCCGGCGAGTCCGCGCTCCTCGACGACGCCGAGGTCCACACCTGGTACGAGGACGGCGCCGACGCCGTCACCGGTCCCGGCGCCGTCCACGCGGGACTCATGGCCCTGTCCGAGGTGGCCGTGCCGAAGGACGCACACGTGTTCCTCTGCGGCTCCTCCGGCTTCCTGCGCGCCGTGCGGTCGGGCTTCCTCGACGCGGGCGTGGACGGGTCACGAATCCACGCCGAACTGTTCTCCCCCAACGACTGGCTCGTCTGACGCCCGGTCCCGGAGTCCAGTCCGGTTCGCCAACTCGAAGACAGCACCGGGGTCCGCGTCGCATGCTCAGATAAAGAGTCTGACGTGAAAGGTGCTCTGACGTGCCGACCGAATCCGCTCCCCGGCAGGCCACCCTCGCGCTCGCGTTGTGCTTCAGCGGGTTCCTGCTCACCTTCTGGGCGTGGGCGCTCATGGGGCCGCTGGGCGCCACCTACCAGCAGCGACTCGGACTGACCTCGTTCCAACAATCGCTCGTGGTGGCCCTGCCGGTCGTGGTGGGCTCGCTCGGCCGTATCCCGGTGGGCGCGCTCACCGACCGGCTCGGCGGCCGCACCATGTTCCCGCTCGTGGCAGCGCTGACGATCGCCCCCACCCTGTTCGTGGGGTTCGTCGACGGCAGCCTGGCGGCCCTGCTCATCGGCGGTTTCTTCCTCGGGATCGGCGGTACCTCCTTCGCCATCGGTGTGCCCACGGTCAACTCGTGGTTCCCCCCGCACCGTCGGGGCACGGCGATCGGGGTGTTCGGGGCCGGCATGGGCGGTACCGCGATCGCGGCGTTCACCACGCTGCGCCTCCGCGACGCGTTCGGCGACCAGGCCCCCTTCCTCCTCGTCGCCGCCCTCCTCGCGGTGTACGCGGTGGTCGCCCGACTTCTTCTGCGGAACTCACCCGCCTGGACGCCGGCGCAGGGCAACTGGGTCGTCACCGCCGCCCGGACCCTGGCCCGGCCAGTCACCCTCAAGCTTTCGTGGCTATACGCCATGGGCTTCGGTGGATTCGTCGCCTTCTCCGTCTACCTGCCCACCTATCTGCACAACTTCTATGAGCTCGATCTCGAGGACGCAGCGCTGCGCACCGCCGTCTTCGTCGTGGTCGCCGTCGCCTGCCGGCCACTGGGCGGCGCCCTGGCCGACCGGTTCGACGGCGCG
>DWWP01000064.1 GCA_019119635.1 Candidatus Dietzia intestinipullorum | reverse complement strand
TCTACGCGCAGTGCTGCATCGACGCCGGCGTGGCCTTTGTCAACGCCCTGCCCGTGTTCATCGCCTCCGACCCCGAGTGGGCCGAGAAGTTCCGCGCCGCCGGCGTCCCGATCGTCGGTGACGACATCAAGAGCCAGGTCGGCGCGACCATAACGCACCGCGTGATGGCCAAGCTGTTCGAGGACCGCGGCGTCGCCCTGGACCGCACGTACCAGCTCAACGTCGGCGGCAACATGGACTTCAAGAACATGCTCGAGCGTGACCGCCTGGAGTCCAAGAAGGTCTCCAAAACCCAGGCCGTCACCTCCAACCTCGAGGGCTCGCTCAAGGGCAAGGTCCACGACCGCAACGTCCACATCGGCCCCTCCGACTACGTCGAGTGGCTGGACGACCGCAAGTGGGCCTACGTCCGGCTCGAGGGGCGGGCGTTCGGGGACGCCCCCATCAACCTCGAGTACAAGCTCGAGGTGTGGGACTCACCCAACTCGGCCGGTATCATCATCGACGCCGTCCGCGCCGCGAAGATCGCGCGCGACCGCGGCCTCGGCGGACCCGTCCTCCCCGCGTCGGCGTACCTCATGAAGTCGCCGCCGGAGCAGATGGCCGACGATGTGGCGCGCGCGCAGCTCGAGGCCTTCATCATCGGGGCGTGAGCATTCCCGCACCCCGCGACCCGGAGCTGATCCGCCCATGAAACCCCTCGTCACCAGTCGCACCACCTCCCGCAGGGGCGCCCGCCGCCTCCCGGCCGCCGCCGCGTTCGCGCTGGCGGCCGGGATCGGGCTCGCCGGCTGCGCGCAGGGACAGGACCCGGAGCCCGAGGAGACGCCGGCGGCGGCTGCGCCGACCTCGTCGTCGTCCACCGAGTCGCCGCCGTCCTCGGCCTCGTCTTCGTCGTCGTCGACGACCCCCGCTCCCGAACCGGCCCCGCCCCGGCCGCCCGTGGAGCCCGTCGACCCGCAGACGGATCCGGCCACCGCACCCGCCGGCGGGGCGGCACCGACGTCGACCCGCCTGCCCGCCCTCGTGGTGGACGCCGGTGGGCCGTGTCACACGATCGGGGACGTGGCCCAGGCCGTCGACGGCTCGCCCCTGTTCTGCCTCAACGACCCGCAGGCCGGGCCGCTGTGGCTCCCGCAGCCCGAAACCGCACCCGGCGACGCGGGCCCGGCGCTGCTCGGAACCCCCTGCTCTGCGGAGGGACTCACGGTCACCGCCCCCGAGGGCGCCACACTGACCTGTGGCCCGGGCGGCGACGACACCGTGCCCGGAGGGCTGGTCTGGCACGGCTGACCCGGCGACCACCGGCGAGGCTGTAGCCGGTGACCGGCGGCCCAGCGGTTGCGGCCCGTCGGGGCCCGGGTTTGACTGTGTGCCCACCCGGCCCCGAACCGGAGGCGAGATGACCACGGTCCACCCCCACACCACCGCCCTCGAGGTCGACGACGGCGTCTACGCACCCCAGGACGACTCCTGGCTGCTCCGTGGCGAACTCGTCGCGAGCGGCCTCGCCGACGGGCGGCGCGTGCTGGACATCTGCACCGGCAGCGGGATCCTTGCGATCGAGGCCGCCCGGCGCGGCGCGCGCGAGGTCCTCGCCCTGGACATCTCCCCGGCCGCCGTCGCCTGCGCCGCGCGTAATGCCCGCCTCGCCGGTGTCGACGTCGACGTCCGACGCGGAGGCCTCGACGACGCCCGGGCCGCGGGCCAGTACGACCTGGTGCTCGCCAATCCGCCGTACGTCCCGTCCGACGCCCCGCTGCGCGGGACCGGGCCCGACCGCGCGTGGGAGGCCGGCGCCGACGGGCGCGTGGTGCTCGACCAGCTCTGCGCGCTCGCCCCCGACCTCGTCGCCCCGGGCGGCGCGATGCTCATCGTGCACTCCGAGTTCTCCGTCCCGGCCCGCACCACCCGGATGCTCAGCGACGCCGGCCTCCTCGCCGCCGCCGTGGCCACCCGGGTCATCGGCTTCGGCCCGGTCATGACCGCCCACGCCGATCGGCTCGAGGCGGCCGGCCTGCTCGAGGCCGGCCGCCGCACCGAGGAACTGGTGGTGATCCGTGCCGACCGGCGCTGACCGCGAACCCCGGGTCGTCCGCGTGGTCCCCGGCGGGCCGGTACTCGTGGAGGGCCCGGTGGAACTGGTCGCCCCCGACGGTCGCCGCGTGTGCTCCGACCGCTTCATGGTGGCGCTGTGCGCGTGCCGGCGCAGCAAGAACTACCCGCTGTGCGACACCAGCCACCGCCGGAAGAAGCGGCCCACGGAGGACGACGCCTGAGCGGCCACGCGCCTCAGAGCAGCGAGGACTCCCCGCGCTCCCACGCAGCCATGAGCTGGTCGCCGGACAGGTCGTCGAGGAACGCCAGCGCGCGCATGCCGAAGACCACGTCGGCGGCCAGTTCCGGCTCGCGTTCCACGAGGTCGCCCACCACGTCGTGCCGCATCACCTGCTCGTGGACCGCGTCCGCCTCCACGTGCTCGGCGTAGAAGTGGACGCACTCCTCGGGCGCACCCATCCGGCGTAGCCCGGCGACCAGTCGGGCCGAGCCCGGCGAGGAGGTGATCTCGATGGCCGCGAAGTGCCCGATGGCGGCGCCCCGCAACGCGCGGTGCAGGCCGAGGAGCGACATGAGGTTGACCGTCGCCAGCGTCTCCGCCGTCACCCGGTCCTGGTAGCCGAGATACGTCGGGTCCAGCCCCGCCGCGGCCATGAGGTCAGCCCACAGCTGCTGGTGCACGCGGTCACCGCGGCCGCCGCCGAACTCGTCGAACTCCACGGCCACGAACGACGCCTTGGCCCGGCCCCGCAGCCGCGGGATGGCCCAGGCGTGCGGGTCGCCCTCCTTGAGGTGGTAGAGGGACCGGTGCGCGAAGTACTCCCGCATCTGCTCCCAGGAGCCCTCGTCGCGGAAGAACCACGAGGGGCCGGTGCCCGACGTCTCCTCGACCGACAGCAGGTCCATCTCGGCGGCCGGGTCGTCGCCGGGCTCGACGTTCTCGCGCAGGTACGCGAGGAACGGCGCCTCCAGCGCGGCCCGCAGACGCAGCAGCTCGGGGTCCCACTCGAGGCCCGGATCCACGCCTGCGAAGCCCCGGTAGTGCAGCTCGTAGAGCGTCTGGAGCGCCAATTGGAGATCTCGTCCCAGCGGGTCGACGTACCCGGGCACCACGGGCAGCGCCCGGGTGACGCCCGAGGACAGCGCGGTGACGACCGCCTCCGACAGCGGGCCGCAGGCGGCGGGCAGGCCGGGGGCGACGGGAGCGGTGGTGGCGGTCATGGCCCTTGTCTACCCCGTGTCCCCCTCATCATCCACCGCGG
>DWWP01000063.1 GCA_019119635.1 Candidatus Dietzia intestinipullorum | reverse complement strand
GACCGCGGTTGGGCCCGGCACCTGGAGGAGATGAACGACGTCCGCGAGTCCATCCACCTGCGGGCACTGGGCCGGGAGAACCCCCTCGACGAGTTCCACCGCATCGCGATCGACCACTTCCGTGACCTCGCCTCGGACGCGGTGCGGGAATCGGAGTCGACGTTCGCCGAGGTCGAGTTCACCCCGACGGGGGTGGACCTCGACGCCAACGGCATGGCACGGCCGTCCTCGACGTGGACCTACATGGTCCATGACAACCCGATGGCCGCGGGCGGCAACGTCTTCTCCGGGATGATGTCGACGTTCCGATGAACGCAGGACGCGACGGCAGGCGCGAGACGGACCTGCGGGAGTGGCGTACGGGCGAGGGCCGGGTCCTCGGGGCCCGGATCCCCCCGCCCCGGGACGGCCACCTGTCGGCGGCGGTGCCCCCCGGCCTCGGCGAGGACCGGAGGTACGCCGACCCCGGGCTCAGCGACAGATTCTGGACCCTGCCCAATGTGATCTCCCTGGCGCGGATCGCCCTGATCCCGGTGCTCGTGGTGAGCATCCTCGTGTGGGAGGACCCGTGGCTCGCGTTGTGGCTCCTCGGCGTGCTCGTGGTCTCCGACTGGCTCGACGGCAAGATCGCCCGGCTCTGGAACATGCGGTCGGTGTGGGGCGAGCGGCTCGACCCGATCGCGGACCGCGTGCTCGTGGCGGTGGTGCCGCTGACGTTCGTGGTGGCCGGCTACATCCCCGTGTGGACGGTGGCGGTGCTGCTGGCGCGGGACGCGCTCCTGGTGGGCACGCTGCCCGTGTACCGCCGGCGGGGGGTGGAGCCGGAGGTCACCTATCTGGGCAAAGCCGCCACGTTCGCCCTGTTCTGGTCCCTACCCCTGATCCTCGCCGGGCACGCGGGGGTGTGGGGCGCGGAGGCGCTCCACATCCTGGGGGAGGCGTGCCTGTTCTGGGGCGTCGGGCTCTACGCCTGGAGCGGCGGCATCTACTTGTGGCAGGCGTGGCGGGTCGCGCGGACGGTGGGTGTGAATCGGTCCGGTTCTCGTGCTGTGCAGGACACGGACGGTGTGTAATGTCGCCAGTTGGAATCTTCCAGTGATCCACGCGAGAAGGGCACGTCAGTGAGCGATCAGAACATCCCCGACCAGCTCCGTTACACCGAGGAGCACGAGTGGGTGGAGCGGATGTCGGAAACCCGCGTACGAATCGGCATCACCGAATACGCACAGTCCAAGCTCGGCGACATCGTCTTTGTCCAGCTCCCCGACGTGGGGAGCGAGACCGAGTCGGGGGAGTCGTTCGGCGAGGTCGAGTCCCCCAAGAGCGTCTCCGACCTGTACGCGCCCCTCACCGGCAAGGTGGTCGAGGTCAACGGCACCCTCGAGGCCTCGCCCGAGCTCGTCAACACCGATCCGTACGGCGAGGGCTGGATCGTCATCCTCGAGATCGCGGACGTCGAGGACCTGGAAGCCCAGCTCGAGCAGACCCTGGACTCCGACGGGTACGCCAAGATCACGGACGGCTGAGGCCCGACGCCGCCGCCCCGCCCCCCGCGGGACGCGATCCGGCCTAGAATCGACAGCAGCGCATGTGAGCCCCACGCCCGGGCTCGGACGAGGAGATGACCAACGTGAGCGACAACCAGAATCAGCCCGAGGCCACCGCCGAGACCACCTCGGTGTTCCGCGCGGAGCTTCTCAACGAGTCCGATCAGCAGGCGGCCCAGTCCGACCCGGCTGTCTCCGGTGTCGAGGGCCTGCCCGAGGGGCAGGCGCTCCTGGTGGTCAAGCGCGGCCCCAACGCGGGATCGCGTTTCCTGCTGGACCAGTCCACCACCTCGGCGGGGCGGCACCCGGACAGCGACATCTTCCTGGATGACGTCACGGTCAGCCGTCGGCACGCGGAGTTCCGCAGCGAGGACGGCTCGTTCACCGTCGTCGACGTCGGCTCCCTCAACGGCACCTACGTCAACCGCGAACCCGTCGATTCGGCGTCCCTGTCGAACGGCGACGAGGTACAGATCGGCAAGTTCCGCCTGGTCTTCCTGACCGGTACGCCCGGGCAGTGACCGCCGCCGGACACGGCGCCGCCGAGGAGGAATACCTCTCGATCGGCGGCGTCATCGCACTCCTGAGTCCGGAGTTCCCGGACCTCACGGTGTCGAAGGTCCGGTTCCTCGAGAACGAAGGCCTGGTCACACCCGAACGCACCGCGAGCGGGTACCGGCGCTTCAGCGCGGAACACCGCGAGCGTCTGCGCTACGTGCTCACCGCACAGCGGGACCGGTACCTTCCGCTCAAGGTGATCCGGGAGGAACTGGACGCACTCGACGCGGCGATCGCCGACGGCTCGACCACGGCTCTCTTGCCGCGACCGGGGGCGGACGGTGTGCCGGGGGCGACCCCGGACGACTTCCGTAGCGACACCCTCAAGCGGCTGACCCGCGAGCACGTGGTGGAGCAGTCCGGGGTGGAGACGGACCTCGTCGACTCGCTGGTCGACGCCGGACTCATCGCCGCCGGACCCGGCGGGTTCTTCGACCCCGAGGCGGTCCTGGTGGCGCGGACCGCACATGAACTCACCGCGCACGGGGTCGATGTGCGGCACCTGCGTGGATTCCGGACCGCCGCGGACCGACAGACGGGGCTCATCACCCAGATCGCGGGGCCGCTGGCCCGCAAGGGCGACGCGGACGCCCGCGACAGGGCCGCCGAGCTGGCCCGGGAGGTCGCGGCCCTGTCCGTGGCGCTGCACTCCACACTGGTGACGGTCGCGGTCCGCCACGCACTGGAGTCCTGACGCGGGAGCCGTGCCGACCCGGATCAGGGTTAGGCTGGACCCGTGGGAGAGGCGGAGCACATGGGAAACAACATGCGAGAGATGGACGTCGTCGGGATCCGCTTCGAGGAGCCGGAGTACGCGCCGGTCCTCGTCCTGCGTGAGCGCGGGGGCGGGCGGTACGTGCCCATCTGGATCGGTGCGGCGGAGGCGGCGGCGATCAGCCTGCAGCAGCAGGGCGTCCGGCCGGACCGGCCGCTGACGCACGACCTGGTCGCCACGCTGCTCCAGACGTTCTCGCGGCAGCTGGAGCAGGTCGAGATCGTCGGGGTGTCCGAGGGCACCTTCCTGGCGGAACTCGTATTCGATGCCGGCACGCGGGTGTCGGCCCGGCCGTCGGACGCGGTGGCCGTGGCGCTGCGCACGTCCTCGCCCGTGCTGGTGAGCCGCGAGGTCATCGAGGAGGTGGGCATCTCCCTGTCCGAGGGCGGCGAGGAGGAGGTCGAGGCGTTCCGCGAATTCCTCGATCAGGTGAGCCCGGACGATTTTCTCGGCGAGGAAGGTGGCCCTGACGAGCCCGGGACCTCCCCGTCGTGAGCATCCTGACCTGCGAAATTGCTGGTCCCATCTGTCACTCGGGCATCAGTTCGCAGGTCGGGGTGCGGTCTCAAGTTCAACTTGAGGTTGAGGTTTACCGCGTGTCCTGTTGATCGCGGCCCCGGACGGGCATAGCGTTGCGCCCAGTGAACTACACCGATGCTGTTCACGAGTCCAGATACCGGGTCGCGAGATCCGGTATCCGTCGCCGCGAACGCGGCGCCGACCCACAGCTTGAGGGAGCAAACGTGGCCGACCACACCCGGGGTCCGGAGTCGTCCTCCGCCGGTACGGAAGCCGAGAGTCTCTTCGGAATCACCGACGAGGCCACCCAGGCCTCGTTCGACGAGGTCCAGCCCGGCCTGTTCCCGGTCGACGGCATCCCGGACGGCACGAGCGGCTACAGGGTGCCCATCGCGTGCCAGATCGCGGGGATCACCTACCGCCAACTCGACTACTGGGCGCGCACCGACCTCGTGGTGCCGTCCATCCGCAACGCCGCCGGCTCGGGGAGCCAGCGCCTGTACTCGTTCAAGGACATCCTGGTCCTCAAGATCGTCAAGCAGCTCCTCGACACGGGGATCTCGCTGCAGAACATCCGGAAGGCCGTGGACCAGATCCGCTCGCGGGGCGTCCAGGACCTGGCCACCATCACCCTGTTCTCCGATGGCCGCACGGTGTTCGAGTGCACGTCCAAGGAGGAGGTCTTCGACCTGCTCCAGGGCGGCCAGGGCGTCTTCGGCATCGCCATCGGCGGTGCGATGCGCGAGCTCGCGGGATCGATCTCGGAGTTCCCCGCGGAGATCGTCTCCGAGGACGCGGTCGTCGAGGTGGTCGAGGACGAGCTCGCCGCCCGTCGTCGTGCCCGGTCCTCCCGTCGCACGGGCTAGGCCCGGCCACCGCGACCCCGCGCACCGCCCTTCCGGCGCCGGCGCCCGAGATGCGGGCACCGGCGCCGGAAGCGTCTAGACTGGCCGTGCGTTCACGCGAACCACGGGAGAGTCCCGCCGGCAGGTCGGCGGGCGCCGAAGGAGCAACTCCTCTCCGAGAATCTCTCAGGCACCCGGACCGTGGGTCGACCGAACGCCTCTGGAGAGCGGTGGAACCGACCACCCGCCCACGGGGAAAGCGCCGGGCCGCATCACGGGCCCGGGCGAATCTCTCAGGCGCCGGCCGCGGCCGGCACCGGACAGAGCGGAGAGGGCAGCACCGGACACCAGCGCCGCCCGTTACGGGTGGCCCGCCCTTCGAGGAGCACCTGTGACGACGACCCCGCACACCGCCCGCACCGGAGGCGAGTTCGTCGCCCGCCATCTCGGGCCCGACGCCGACGGACTCGCCCACATCCTGTCCACCATCGGGGTGGAGTCCCTCGACGATCTCGCGGGACGCGCCGTCCCGTCGGTGATCGTCGACGAGGTGGGCCCCGACGGCCGGGCCGCCGGCATCGACGCCCTCCCCGAACCGCTGTCCGAGGCGGACAGCCTCGACGCCCTGCGCACGCTCGCGGAGCGCAACACGGTGGCCGTGTCAATGATCGGGCAGGGCTACTACGACACGCTGACGCCGCCCGTCCTGATCCGGAACATCATCGAGAGCCCCGCCTGGTACACCGGATACACGCCGTACCAGCCGGAGATCAGCCAGGGGCGGCTCGAGGCGCTGCTGAACTTCCAGACCATGGTCGCCGAGCTCACCGGCATGGAGATGGCCAATGCGTCGATGCTCGACGAGGGCACCGCCGCCGCCGAGGCCATGACCATGCTCCGGCGCGCCAACCGGTCCTCCAAGAGCCCCCGCTTCGCCGTCGACGTGGACATCTTCGGTCAGACGGCCGCGATCCTGGCGACCCGTGCCGAGCCGCTGGGGATCGAGATCGTCACCGCCAACCTGGTGGACGACGGACTGCCGGAGGGCGAGTTCTTCGGTGCCCTCGTGCAGACCCCGGGGGGCTCGGGCCGCGTCGCGGACGTCGGACCGCTCATCGAGCAGTGCCACGAGCGCGGGGTCCTGGTGGCCGCGGGGGTCGACCTGCTGGCGGCGACCGTCCTCACGCCGGCGGGGGAGAAGGGCGCCGACGCGTGCTTCGGCAGCAGCCAGCGGTTCGGTGTGCCGATGGGCTTCGGCGGCCCACACGCGGGCTTCCTCGCCTGCCGCACGGCCCACGCGCGCAACCTCCCGGGGCGTCTCGTCGGCGTCTCCGCCGACGCGGACGGACGCGTGGCCTACCGGCTGGCCCTGCAGACCCGCGAACAGCACATCCGGCGCGACAAGGCCACGTCCAACATATGCACCGCGCAGGTGCTGCTCGCGGTCTTGGCCGCGATGTACGCGTCCTATCACGGGGCCGAGGGGTTGGCGGCCATCGCCCGGCGGACCCACGCCCATGCGGCGGTGCTGGCCGACGGCCTGGTCGCCGCCGGCGTCGAGGTGGTCCACGCCGACTTCTTCGACACCGTCCTGGCCCGGGTCCCGGGCGCGGCCGACGAGGTCCTCGCCGCCGCCGCCGAGCGCGGCATCAACCTGTGGAAGGTCGACGACGACACGGTGTCGGTCTCGTGCGACGAGGCCACCACCGGCGAGCACGTGGCGCTGGTCCTGGAGTCGTTCGGGGCCCGCCCGGCGGACGTGGCCGACGCGGGCGGCCTCGAGGTGTTGGTCGACCCCGCCTACGGCGACCGGACCAGTGAGTACCTGCAGCACGAGGCGTTCGTGCGGTACCGCACCGAGACGGCGATGCTGCGCTACCTGCGGGCGCTGTCGGACAAGGACATGGCGCTCGACCGCACCATGATCCCGCTGGGCTCGTGCACCATGAAGCTCAACGCGACCGCGGAGATGGAGCCCATCACGTGGCCCGGGTTCAACGCCCTGCACCCGTACGCACCGGCGGAGCAGAGTCGCGGGATCCGGCAGTTGGTCTCGGACGTCGAGCAGTGGCTCGTCGACATCACGGGGTACGCGGCCGTGAGTCTGCAGCCCAACGCGGGCAGTCAGGGCGAGTACTCCGGACTGCTGGCGATCCGTGGCTACCACCGCTCGCGGGGCGACGAGCGGCGCAACGTGTGCCTCATCCCTTCGTCGGCGCACGGGACCAACGCCGCCTCCGCCGTGATGGCCGGGATGAAGGTGGTCGTGGTGGCGTGCCGGGACAACGGCGACGTCGACGTCGACGACCTGCGGGAGAAGGTGGACACACACGCCGGTTCGCTCTCCGCGATCATGATCACCTACCCGTCGACCCACGGTGTCTACGAGCACGACATCGAGGAGATCTGCCGGATCGTCCACGACGCCGGCGGGCAGGTGTACATCGACGGCGCCAACCTCAACGCCCTCGTCGGGGTGGCCCGTCCGGGACGCTTCGGCGGCGACGTGAGCCACCTCAACCTGCACAAGACCTTCTGCATCCCCCACGGCGGCGGCGGTCCGGGCGTCGGCCCGGTCGCGGTGGCCGAGCACCTGCGGGAGTTCCTGCCGGGGCACCCGTACGAGGACGGCCTGGGTTCCGGCGGCGTGGTCGCGGCGGCGCCGTACGGATCGGCGTCGATCCTGCCTATCACCTGGGCCTACATCCGCATGATGGGGGCCGACGGACTGCGTGCGGCCAGCCTGACGGCCATCGCGAGCGCCAACTACCTCGCGCGCCGCCTCGAGGAGCACTTCCCGGTGCTGTACTCCGGCGACGGCGGCTGGGTGGCACACGAGTGCATCCTCGATCTGCGTCCGCTCATCGATTCGGTCGGCGTCTCGATCGACGACGTGGCCAAGCGGCTGGCCGACTACGGCTTCCACGCGCCCACGATGAGCTTCCCGGTGCCCAACACGCTGATGGTGGAGCCGACCGAGAGCGAGGACCTCGCGGAGCTCGACGCGTTCTGCGACGCGATGGCGGCCATCCGTGCGGAGATCGACCGGGTCGCGTCGGGGGAGTGGACGGTCGACGACAACCCGTTGCGCGGTGCGCCGCACACCGCGGAGAGCGTGTCCGCCGACGAGTGGGGGCACGCCTACCTCCGCAGCGTGGCCGGCTACCCGCTCGGCTCCGCGTGGCGGCCCAAGGTGTGGCCGGCGGTCCGGCGGATCGACGGGGCGTACGGCGACCGGAACCTGATGTGCTCGTGCCCGCCGCTGGACGCCTTCGCCGAGGACTGAGACGACGACGGGACCGGTCGTGTCGTACCCGCATGAGAACGTGCGGGCATGACGACGACCGGATCCCGACCAGTTCCCGCACTGCCCGCGGCCTGCCGCGACTGGTGCCGCGCACAGCCCCCGGCGCTCCTCGTGGCCGACGAGTGGGTCGAGATCGATCTCGACCTGTGGAGCTCCCGCCTCGCGACCCAGGGCGTCGACCTGCTGCTCGTCGCGGCCGGTCCCGACGGCGGGGTGGTCGACTCCGGCACCGGATACCTGCGCCGGAGCGACCTGTGGGCGGCAGGTCGCCGCGCCCGGGGCAGTATCGAGGAGGCCGTGGTCGCCCTCTACATGTGTGCGGCCTGGCTCTCCTCCCACCCCCTGCGTAGCGGGGTCGTCCGGGGGTGCCCGGACTTCCGCGTCCACCAGCCCACCGGCGCCGGCGGCTTCGGGCTGTCCGAGCTCGGCTTCCCACTTGTCCTGCACCACGTGGTGGACTGGCTGGAAGCCCCTGCCGAGGCCATGAACCTGCTCAAGTACGGAGTGCCCTCGGGTACCTCCGGGCACGGGGTGCCGGACCTGGGCTATCCGCTCGCCTCGCTCTACCTGTCCTCGGTGGGGATGGCGTGGTCGCAGCAGGACCACGTCCCGGTCGATCCCGCAGGCATCGCCTCGCTGGTCCACGCCGGGTGGACCGAGATCGACTCCCTGTCCAGGATGACGCCCCGGCGGTATGAGGCATACCTCGAGGTGGTGGTCCGTTGGGCGGACGAGGCGGGGGTCGATCCGCTGATCGTGGAGATGTGGCTCGTCCAGGACTGGCACGATCGCCGGTCGGGTATCGCCCCGACGGGCTCATCGGCGCAGAGCCCACCCTGGACGCGGTAGCCGGCCGCGTCGGTCAGCTTCCGCGGAGTTCCCGCTTGAGCAGTTTCCCGGACTGGTTGCGGGGGAGCTCGTCCGCGAAGACCACGCGCTTGGGCACCTTGAACGACGCGAGGTGCGCCCTGGCGCCCTCGATGAGCTCGTCCTCGGTGGCCTCGGTGCCGTCCTTGAGCACCACCACCGCCGTGACCGCCTCGATCCACCTGTCGTCCGGTGTCCCGACCACCGCCACCTCGGCGACGCGCTCGTCCCGGTAGACCGCGTCCTCGACCTCGCGAGACGCCACGAGCACCCCGCCGGTGTTGATCACGTCCTTGATGCGGTCGACCACCTCCACGAACCCCTCGGGGTCGCGCACCATCAGGTCGCCGGAGTGGAACCAGCCGTCACGGAACGCCTCGTCGGTGGCCTCGGGCTTGTTCCAGTACCCGCTGCACAGCTGGGGCGAGCGGTAGACCACCTCGCCACGCTCGCCGTCCGGGACCTCGGCGCCCGTCTCGTCGACCAGCCTCGCCTCCACAAAGAAGACGGCGCGGCCGGCACTCGCCGGACGACTATCGTGCTCTTCGGGGCGCAGGACACAGGCGAGCGGGCCGATCTCGGACTGGCCGAAGCAGTTGTAGAAGCCGAGGTCCGGGTACCGTTCCCGGAGCCGCTGGAGCACGGTGACGGGCATGATCGACGCGCCGTACTGCGCCTTACGCAGGCTGCCGAGGTCACGCGTGTCCAGGTCCGGGTGCGACGCCAGCGGGACCCACACGGTGGGGGCCAGGAACAGGGAGCCGATCCGGTCCGCCTCCACCCGGCGGAGGATCTCCGGGATGTCGGGGGCGGCCATGAGGTGCACGGCGGCCCCGACCGAGAGGTACGGCAGCGCGAACACGTGCATGGCCGCCGAGTGGTACAGAGGCATGGCCACCAGCGGCTCGTCGTCCGCGGTGAAATCCAGCCCGAGTACACAGCTCACGTACTCGTGGACGAGCGCGGAATGGGACATCATCGCGCCTTTGGGCGCGGAGGTGGTGCCCGAGGTGTACAGCAGCTGGGCCAGATCGTCGCCGCGGGCCGGGGAGTCGATCTTCTCGACAGGGGTATCGTCCACCGCGGCGTCGAGGATCGTCCCGTCCGCGGCGCCGCCGGCCGCGGGGAGCAGGGCGAGCGACGGCAGCCCCGCCAGCTGGGACTGCACCTCGGCGAGTGTGTCGGCCTGTGCCGGATCGACCAGGACGAGCGAGGCGCCGGAGTCGGTGAGCATGTACTCCAACTCGCCCCCGGTCAGCGCGAAATTCACGGGGACGTGGACGAACCCCGCGCGGGAGGTCGCCAGGAAGGCGATGAGGTAGGCGTCGGAGTTGACGCCATAGGCCGCCACGCGGGCCCCGGCGTCGAGGTCGCGGTCGAGCAGGAGCCGGGCGACGCGATCGACCGCGGTGTCGAGCTGCGCGTACGTCCAACGACGTCCGGCGAACGTCAGTGCGAGGTGGTCGGGGTGCCTGCTCGCGCTGCGACGCAGCACCGCGTCGACCGTAGCTGAACTGACCGCGGGGGAGGGGGCGAGGGGAGTCGTCGTCATCCGTCCACCCTAGATGCGTCGAGCGCCTCCGGACTCAGATCTCGGCGCGGACGATCTCCAGAACCGCCGGGGGGATGCCCCCGGAGCTCTCCCGCGGCGTCCAGTGCTCGCTGGGTACCCACTGTGAGCCGCAGCCGCGGCACGCGAACATCGGCTCGCCCCGCCGTTCGACCGGCGTGCGGTGCCATGAACACAGGTCGCGGCAGGAGCGGATGCGCAGTGGGGCATCGTCCGGGTCGAGCCGACCGCGTCGGCGAAATGGGAAGGCACCGAAAGAGGACATGACGGTCCCAGAATAGGCGGCCGAGGGCGGAAGGAGAGCGGCGGCCACCCCCGCCCGCTGCGGCGACGCCGGTACCGTGGCGGCCGGTGCGTCCCCCGGCGCGTTGCGGGGGCGCGGTTCAGAGACGAGGAGAGGGGCCGATGACCGAGACCGGATGCCCGTGTGGTGGCGGTCGCACGCTCGATGCCTGCTGCGGGCCCCTGGTGCGGGACGGGGTGCCGGCCGAGACCGCGGAACAGCTCATGCGGTCCAGGTACACGGCCTTCGTCCTGAACGACGCCGATCATCTGTGGCGGACCTGGCATCCGCGGACCCGGCCGGCCGTGGTCGAGGCCGGCGACGTCCGCTGGACCGAACTGAGCGTGCTCGAGGTGACCGGCGGGGGCGTGGACGACGACTCCGGCGTCGTCGAGTTCGAGGCCCGGTTCACCGGCGCCGGGGGCCCCGACGCGCTGCGAGAACGCTCGACGTTCGAGCGACGCGGGGGTCGGTGGGTCTACGTCGCCGCGTCGGTCGACGTCGGGGCGTCGGGCTGACGGGTGACGATCACCGAGCCGATGTTCTGCGGCGCCGCCACCTCGATGCGGCCGATCCGTCCCCCGTCCGGCATCGTCCACGCGACCGTGCCGCGGATCTCCTGACCCGGCGCCGACATCACCGTGTCCACGAGTGGGTCGTCGACGGTTCCCGCGGGGTTCTCGATCCGTTCGAAGGGGCTCCCGGAGGGGTCGAACGCGGTGATGTCACCGGGGCCGATCGTGGGCTCGCCGGAGGCCTGCACCGCACGGACGTCGACGGCCACCACCCGGTCGGAGGCCGGGCCCGAGGGCACGAACCGCAGGCCGGACAGGGTGACCGTGGCATCCCAGTCCTCTCCGGAGACCGGGAACGGGCGGTCGAACTGCTGCGAGGACACCAGGGGCCCGGCCTGCGCGTCGGTGGACGGGGCCCCGGAGCGGGAGGAGTCCTCGCCGGACGACGAGCACGCGGACAGGGTCACGGTCGCGGTGGCGATGACGGCAGCGACGACGACCCGACGCATGGTGGAGCTCCTCGGACTGTGGATCACCGGGCCCGTCCCGGCACCCACAGACACTACTGCTCACCGGGCGGCCGGTCCTGCATGGGCCGCGTGTCGCGCCATCTCCTCCCGCTGACCCTGCGCGCCAGATCGGCGTGGACGTCGTCCAGTTCGGCCGAGACCTCGGCCAGCTGGATCTTGAAGTTGACCGGCAGGAACACCCGGTCGACGAACTCCGATTCGGCGTAGATGGTCTCTCCGTCGAAGACGTACCGGCACCACAACGAGTCGCGGTTGAGGATCGCGACCTCGGTCTCCGCGGCGGCGGGGTCCGCCACCGCGGCGACCAGTGGGCTGCGGAAGACGATGAGGGGTAGGGACCGGTGCGCGCGGACGAACAGCGGGACGCGACCGGCCGGCACGGTGAACACGTCGTTCCGGTCGGCCGGCATCTCGCACGCGTACACCTCCGCGAGCGCGGCACCGACGGCCCGAGTCGCCTCGTCCGGACAGCTGATGGGCAGCGGCCGGAAGTCCACGTGGTCGGTCCCCGGATCGCGGTCCGGGTCGGGGTCCACGGGAGCGTGCGGGGTCGGGCCCGGCGCGTCGTTGAGGAACACCGGGTGCGGGAGCCCGAAGACCGCCGTCGCGGTATCGACCACCAACCGGGCGATCGTGCGGGCGTGATCGGCGGACATCGTGACGTGCGCCGTGGACGCCCGCGCCGTCCAGCCGAGTGAGTCCAGCCGGTCCAGGTACTCGCCGTTCAGCGGGGCCGGTGACGCGGCGTCGCCCCCGCCGAAGACATCGGCGTGGAGTCGGCCGGCCGCCGGGCGGGTGAACCGCAGGTACGGGCTCTCGGGTGGCGATGTCCCGAGCGCCGGTACGGTCATGTCGAACGAGTCGCCCGGTTCGAGCGCGCGCAGGAGTCCGGCCAGGTGTCCGGCAAAGCGCTCCCACCCGGCTGCGATCGACGCGTCCACGTCGAACTCGAACTCCGGCATGTCTGGCAGTCAACCACCACCGGGCCACACGCGTGAGCCGTTCGCGATGTCCGGCCGGCGCGGCGCGCGGGCCCCGGTCTCAGGCGTGCCCGGCCTCGAGGTCGGACCAGTACTCGTCCGAGCCGTCGAACCCCACCCGGACGCCGCCGCGGTGGTCGAGGATCTCCGGTTCGATCGGCGTGATCCGTGGTTCGGCCGCCAGGGCGGTGGCCACATCGGGGAACTCCGCGAGGTGACGGAGCTGGACCCATGTGGGCGGCAGCAGCATCGATCGGCCTTCGCGGAACGACCGCAGGAGGTCGGCCGGGCGCGCCCACATGGTGAGGTCCACCTCGGAGGTCAGGTCGTCCGGCTCCTGGCCGTGGGGGAGCGCTGCGAGGAAGAAGCGGGTGTCGTACCGGCGCTTCTCGACGGCCGGGGTGACCCAGTGGTCGAAAGGACGCAGGCGACCGGCGGCGAGGCTGAGGGATTCCCGGGCGAGGAACCCGCTGAACGCCATCTCGTGAGACTCGAGCGCCTCCCGGCTCGCGTGGTATCGGCCGGCATCCGCCACCGGCGAGCCGTCCACGTGATCCGCGAGCAGGACACCGCACTCCTCGAACGTCTCGCGGGCCGCGGCGCACACCAGCCTCCGGGCGCGGGGGACGTCACAGGACAGGCGCTCGGCCCACCAGTCTGGGGCCGGGCCGGACCACGCCAGGTCCGGGTCGTCGTCAGCGGCGTCGACGCCGCCGCCGGGGAACACCGTCATCCCGCCCGCGAACGCCATCCCCTGCACGCGGCGGGCGGCGAAGACCTCCGGCCCGCGGTCGGTGTCCCGGAGCACCATGACGGTGGAGGCGTCTTTGACCGGGACGGGATCGGCGAGAGGTGTATCAGTCATGTGGCCAGTCTCACCCGGGGCGCGATCCGGCGGCGAGCCGGGGTGGCGGTCCGCGGACCCGTTCAGCGGAGACCGGAGAGCGTGGGCAGGACGCCGTGGAGTACCCGGTCGACGTGCCCGCGTAGTTCGGCCCGGTGGTCCCGCCGGGGGTCGGCGTCGACGCCGGACCGGACGATCTCCATGTAGAGCACGTCGAACACCGTCCGTGCGGGCGCGCCGAGCGCCGGATCGTCCTGACCGTGACCGGTGCGGCGGGCGAGGATCACGCCGACGATCCGGCGGACCTCCCGGAGGATCCGCAGGGCCTCGGCCCGGTGCGGGCCGAGCTCGCCGAACAACGTCTCGCGGTGGTAGGCCACCACGTTCTCCGGTTGGCGGCGGAGGCCGGCGATGAACGGGTCGCACAGGACGAGCAGGTCCTCGACGGGATCGCCCGTGTCGGGAACCGACTCGACGATCGCGGTGAACTCCTCGTTGGCGACCATGCACAGCAGCTCGCCCTTGGAGTGGGCGTACCGGAACAGTGTCCCGGTCCCGACCTCCGCGAGGTCGGCGACCTCCTGTGTGGTGACGGAGGAGAACCCGCGGGAGTAGAAGAGCTCGCGCGCGGCGGTGCGGATCCGCCGGAGCTTGTCCGCCTTGTTCTGTTCGCGGCGACCAGGCTCGCGCGGACCGCTCACGAGAACCATTCGGTCGGCGGACCGGCCGCCAGCAGGAGGGTGAACACCACCGCGACCACGATGACCGTCACGAGCACGGCGACGACGGGGGAGCGCAACGCGAAGGCCAGAACGCGGTCGGGGAACGAGGACGGATCCTCACCACCGGGCGCGAGTCGCCACGGCCCGTCGAGGAGACCACGGCGCTCGACGGACCGCTCGAACGGCACCGTGGCGTACGGGACGATCGCGGAGACGAGCCCGAGGAGGCCGGTGCCGGCCGTCCACCGTTTGTCCGTCCACACCGCGACGGTCGCCGCGCAGTAGCAGAGGAAGACGAAGCCGTGGATACCGCCGCCCACCCGGGTGGCCCAGTCGAGTTCGAACCCGTACTTGCCGATCATGCCCAGGATCAGCAGGGTCCAGGTGACCACCTCCGCCATCGCGAGCCTCTTGTACAGGATTCGGGGGGTCACCAGCGGTCCTTCCGGTCAGGGCAGTGCGTGGGGTGTCGACGGCCATCGTACGTGCGCCGGAGGCGCCGGTGGCCCCCGGCCTCGCGAGCGGGTCAGGCGGTCAGGGACAGCGAGGCGAACCGGACCTCACCGGCATCATCGCTGGCAGCGAGGTCGACGATCCCCTCCACGGCCCAGCCGTGATCGCCCGCCGGGTCCTCGAGGACCTGCCGGACGTGCCAGGTCCCCGGCGCCACCCCGTCGCCGGACTCGGTCACCCGGAACAGCTCGGGGCCGCGCGCCGAGGGGCCGGTCCCGATCGCGTCGTACTCGTCCCAGTACGCGTCGATCTCCGTGTCCCAGTCCGGGTGCTCCGGGACGTCCGCGTCGAGCGCCACCAGCGCCGGGATGTCGTCCCGGGACAACAGCTCGGCCCGACGGAACATCGCGTTGCGGACCATCACCCGGAACGCCCGCGCGTTGGCCGTGACCGCGCGGGTCGTGCCCCCGGTCTCACCGAAGGCGAGCTCGGCGACCTGCTCGGCGGACACGTCCGGGTCGGTGAGCAGCTCCCACTCGTCGAGCAGGCTCGAGTCGACCTGGCGCACCAGCTCACCGAGCCATTCCACGAGGTCGTCGAACTCGTCGGTGCGCAGATCCGCTGGCACGGTCTGCCGCAGTGTCCGGTACGCGTCGGTGAGGTACCGCAGCACCGCGCCCTCCGAGCGGCCCAGGCCGTAGGCGGAGACCAGGTCGGAGAAGGTCATCCCCCGTTCGACCATCAGCCGGACCACGGATTTGGGCGAGGGCTCGACGCCGGAGACCCACGGGTGGCCGGCGCGGTAGGCGTCGTAGGCGTCGGCGAGGAGATCTCCGAGCGGCTGCGGCCACGTGATGTCCTCGACGAGCTCCATCCGCTCGGTGTACTCGACGCCGTCGGCCTTGAGCTGCCCGATCGCCTCGCCCCGGGCCTCGCGTTGCTGCGCGTACAGGATCGGACGCGGGTCGTCGAGAACGGCCTCGATCACGGAGACCAGGTCCAGTGCCGGGGTGGGTGAGTCGGGGTCGAGCACCTCCATCGCCGCCAGGGCGAATGGTGCGAGTGGTTGGTTGAGTGCGAAGTCGCGCTGCAGGTCCACCGTCAGGCGGACGTGCCGCCCGTCGTCGTCGGGCTCCGGGAGCCGTTCGACGACCCCGGCGGTCTCCAGCCCGCGGAACAGTTCGATCGAGCGCAGGATGTGCTGCCGGGTGCGGGCCCGGGTCTCGTGGGTCGACAGCAGGAGGTCCCGCGTGTGTGCGTAGCAACTACCGGGGCGGGAGATCAGGTTGAGCAGCATCGAGTTGCTCACCTCGAACCGGCTGGTGAGCTGCTCGGGCTGCGCCCCGACGAGCTTGTCGAACGTGGCCTGAGACCAGTTGACCACCCCCTCCGGCGGCTTCTTCTTGGCCGTCTTGCTCTTTTTCTTGGGGTTGGCCGCGGCCTTGGCGGCGGCCTTGGCGTTCTCGATCTCGTGCTCGGGGGCCTGGACCACCACGAGCCCCTCGGTGTCGTAGCCCGCGCGGCCCGCCCGGCCGGCGATCTGGTGGAACTCGCGGGCCTTGAGGACGCGCTGCCTTCGGCCGTCGAACTTGGCGAGTCCCGTGAACAGGACAGTGCGGATGGGGACGTTGATCCCCACGCCGAGGGTGTCGGTGCCGCAGATGACCGTCAGCAGACCCTCCTGCGCGAGCCGCTCCACGAGACGGCGGTACTTGGGGAGCATGCCGGCGTGATGGACGCCGATCCCGTGGAGGAGGAGCTTGCGTAGGGTCCTGCCGAACGCGGTGGAGAACCGGAAGCCACCGATCTGCTCGGAGATGGCGGTTTTGCGTTGCTTGTCGGCCACCGCGAGCGAGGTGAGGGCCTGCGCCTGCTCCAGCGCGGCTGCCTGCGTGAAGTGAACGATGTACACGGGTGCCTTGTCGTCGCGCAGGAGGAGCTCGACCGTCTCGTGGACGCCGGTGAGCACGTAGTCGAACGTCAGGGGGACGGGGCGTTCGGTTCCTGCGACCAGCGCGCAGTCCCGCCCCGTGCGCTGCCGCAGGTCCTCGAGCAACCAGTCCACGTCCCCGAGAGTCGCGGACATCAGCAGGAACTGGGCACCCGGCAGCTCGATGAGCGGGACCTGCCAGGCCCACCCGCGGTCCGGCTCCGAGTAGTAGTGGAACTCGTCCATCACCACCTGACCGATCTCGGCGGACGCCCCCTCGCGCAGCGCGATGTTGGCGACGATCTCGGCCGTGGCACAGACGATGGGTGCGTCGGCGTTGACGGCGGCGTCGCCCGTGAGCATCCCCACGTTCTCCGGGCCGAACACCTCGCACAGAGCGAAGAATTTCTCGCTGACCAGCGCCTTGATGGGGGCGGTGTAGTAGCTCCGGACTCCTCGCGCCAGGGCGGAGAAATGGGCGCCGATCGCCACGAGGGACTTGCCGGAGCCCGTGGGGGTGGCCAGCACGACGTGACTCCCCGCCGCCACCTCGAGGACGGCCTCCTCCTGCGCGGGATACAGCGTCAGATCCCGTGCGGAAGCCCAGGCGACAAAGGCGTCGAAGACCGCCTCCTCGTGGAGGCCGGCGGGGACGTCGTCCAGGTCGCTGAGCAGTTCCGGCAGATGCACGCCGTCGAGCCTAGCGGCCGGGACCGACAGCGGGCCGACGCTATCCGGCGGAGGGCCCCTCGTCGTCGGACTGCTCGGCGAGGAAGCGCTCGAACTCGGCGCCGATCTCGTCGCCGGAGGGCAGTGGCTTACCGCCCGGGTTGAGGGAATCGGAGCCGTGCCTGGACTCCATGAACTGATCGAACTGCTTCTCCATCATCTCGACCGCGTTGAGGACCTCCGGGCTGTCCGCGATCTGACTGTCGACCTGCTCGGTGAACGAGGCCGCCGCGCTCTCGAGCGAGCCGGTCGGCAGCTGCAGGTCGGCGATCTCGGCCACGTTGCCCACCAGGTCGAGGACGGCCGCGGGGTAGGTCGTCTGCGCGAGGTACTGGGGCACGTGCACGGTGAACCCGGCGGACGGGATCCCGTGTTCCGACATCCGCAGTTCGAGAAGCGATCCGGCGTTGCCCGGCACCGCGAACTCGCCCGGCCACGCGGTGAACCCGCGGATCAGGTCCACGTCGCTGGCGTGCGCGCTCGAGTGTGTCGGGCGGGTGTGCGGGACAGCGAGCGGCATCGCGCCCAGCCCCACCGACATGCGGACCCCGAACGCCTCACACAGGTCGATCACCGATTCGGTGAACCGGTCCCACCGCAGGTCGGGCTCCAGGCCCGAGAGCAGGAGGAACGGCGTCCCGTCGGTGTCCTTGACGGCGTGGATCCGGATCGCCGGCTCGTCGTAGCCGGTGAAGTGGTCGAACGAGTAGCGCAGGTGCGGGCGCCGCGAGCGGTAGTCCACCAGCTCGTCGGCGTCGAATTCGGCGATCAGCTGGGCGTCCAGGTGCTCGCGGAGGTGCTCGGTCGCGCCCTGGATCGCCTGGCCCGCGTCCGAGAAGCCCTCGAGTCCGTGGACCAGTACCGGCCCCTGTCCCGACTCCGACCGGAGGTCGGGGACGGGCTCGATCAGGGTGTACAGATCGCTGTGCCTGGCCATCTCGGCTCCTCTCGTCACGACTGCCCGTACTGCCCGGGGCGACGGTCTCCCGTCGTCTCCCCGGTACGGGGTCTCACCCCCTTGCCAACGACAACAGCGCGCCGAAGATTCCCACCCCCTCGTCCCCCTCCACAGGGCGGGCCGGTCGATGGGTCCGGGGGCCGGTCGCGGGCTCCGGGGTGGTCGAAGGTGGGTCCGGTGCCTCGGCGCCGGTGGACCGCGCCCCGTTCGGGGGTGCGGACACGCAACAGGACGAACGGGTGGACGGGCGATGACGACGACGGGACGGCACGGGCTCGAGGGAGCGGGCGAGGAGCGGCAGCAGGTGGTGATCTCCTCCCCGGAGGAACTCATCGCGTCGATTCCGGCGATGTTGGGCTTCCCGCCTGAGTCCGGCTCGGTGGTCGTGATCTGTGGCCGCCTGGCAGGCGGCGGGCAGGGGCCGGTCGTCCGCCTGGACGCTCCCGGGCTCGTCGACCACCCCGGGCCCGACGACGACCCCTCCGGCACGGACGTGCCGGCGATGGACGAGGGGCTGGCCCGGGGGCTGGCGCGGTTCTGCGCACGGGAGCAGGTGGCCGAGGTCCACCTGGTGGTGGTCCACGACGACTGCGCGGACAGCGACACCGCCCGGGCCCGGGCCCGGGAGACCGCCGAAGAGATCGGTTGCTGGCTCGAGGTCGCGGGGACCGCACTCGCCACCGCGTACGGGGTGGGCGAGTTCTCCCCGGGCGCGGCCTGGATCGACCTGTTCGGGATGGAGGGTGGACGGCAGCTCGACCCCGATTCGACGGAGATCGCCGCCGCCTACGCCTTCGACGGCCGGATCCGTGCGCGGTCCCGCGCGGAGATCGAACAGCTCTACCGGCAACGGGACCCCGGGGCGCGCGACGTCGACCGCGGACGGCGTCCCGCCCGGCTCCGCGGACGTCCCGCTGTGGACGCGGCGGTCGAACTCCACGAGGTGGTCGCCCGGCGGGCGGACAGCGGGGAGCCGCCCGCCGACGAGGACCTGGCGGCCGTCGGGACCGCGCTGCTCGACGAGGCGGTCCGGGACGAGGTGTACTCCCGGCTGGCCCGTGCCGGACTGGGCGACGAGGACGGTCGACGCACCCTGTGGTGGGCGCTGGCCCGGCGCCGGCCGCCGCGGGAGAGGTCCGTGGCGCTCACCCTGCTGGGAGCCGCCGCCTACTTCGAGGGGAGCGGGGTGCACGCCCGCGCCGCCCTCGAGGCGGCGCTGGACGCGCGCCCCGACAACACCCTCGCGGGGCTCCTGGTCGACGGGCTCGATCGCGGTCTGCCCCCGGAGCGGCTCCGGAGGGTGGCGGCGGCCTAGAGCGGCGGGGCCGGGCCCGGGATCGTCCGGGGCCTACCGCGGGGCCGAGTGCGCGCGGTCGCCCAGCGCGGAAGTGAACGCCCAGGCGTCCCGGACGACCGTGCGCAGGTCCGGCCGCGAGGGCCGCCAGCCCAGCTCACGCATCGCCTTCTCGCTGGAGGCCACGAGGACGGCCGGGTCGCCCGGCCGCCGCGGTGCGACCACGTCCGGGATCGGGTGCCCTGTGACCTCGCGACACACGTCGATCACCTCGCGGACGGAGAATCCCTCGCCACTGCCCAGGTTGAGGATCCGGTGCACGCCGGGCCGGTTGGACTCCAGCGCCAGCACGTGGGCGTCGGCCAGGTCGGCCACGTGGATGTAGTCGCGCACGCACGTGCCGTCGGGGGTCGGCCAGTCGTCGCCGAACACCTTGATGTGATCGCGGTGTCCCAGCGCCACCTGCAGCACCAGCGGGATGAGATGCGTCTCGACCTCACGGTTCTCGCCTGCGCTCCCGTACGCGCCGGCCACGTTGAAGTACCGCAGGCTGGTCGCGGCCACCCCGTGCGCCACCGCGTAGGACGAGATGGCGTGGTCGATCGCGAGCTTGGTGGCGCCGTAGGTGTTGGTGGGCCGGGCGGGCATGTCCTCGGTGATGGGGACCTGTTCCGGCTCGCCGTACGTGGCCGCTGTCGACGAGAACACCAGGTTGTCCACGCCGGCGGCGCGCATCGCGTCGAGCATCGCCAGCGAGCTGGTGACGTTGCCCTGCCAGTACTCGCCGGGCCTGGCCACGGACTCGCCGACCAGGGACCGGGCGGCGAAGTGCATCACGCCGTCGAACGTCGGGTCGAGGACCTCGCCGGCGAGCCGGGCGACGTCCCCCTCGACGAACGTCGCGCCCGCCGGTACCGCGTCCCGGTTCCCGGTCGAGAGGTCGTCGATGACGACCACCTCGTGTCCCCGCTCGAGCAGTACGGACGCGCACACGCCGCCGACGTAGCCCGCGCCTCCGGTGACGAGCAGCTTCACGGCAGGAGCTCGACCTGGATGGCGTGCGCGTGGTCGCCGTCGACCTCCACCGTGCACCCGTCGCCGGAGTCGAGAGCGACGAGGTGACCGCTCCGGGTCGCGGTGACGATCTTCAGTGGCTCCACCCCCGCAGACCTGAACTCGGAGATCAGGTCCTCGTCGATCTGCACGTTCTCGCCGATCGCGCGGATGCGCACGCGGTGCGCCACGTCCGGGTCCAGGGCGGAGAGGCGGAGGTACACGGGCGGCGCGGGCGCGTCGGGGGAGTAGCCGAGACGGTCGAGCCCCGGGATGGGGTTGCCGTACGGCGAGGTGGTCGGGTCATCGAGCACCTTGGTCAGGCGCCTCTCGACGTCGTCACTCATCACGTGCTCCCAGCGGCACGCCTCGGCGTGGACCTTCTCGAGCTCCAGGCCGATCACGTCGACGAGCAGCCTCTCGGCCAGGCGGTGTTTGCGCATCACGTCCACCGCCAGCTCCCGCCCCTCGGCCGTGAGCTGCAGGTGACGGTCGGTCGCCACACGGACGAGTCCGTCGCGTTCCATCCGCGCGACCGTCTGGCTGACGGTGGGGCCGCTCTGCTCGAGACGCTCGGCGATCCGGGCGCGGAGGGGGACGACCCCTTCCTCCTCCAGCTCATAGATGGTCCGGAGGTACATCTCGGTGGTATCCACCAGGTCCTTCACGCTTCGTCCTCCACGTGGATCTTCGCAGGTCACTAGCCCGGGGGTATCGGGCAGGCCAGCCGGGTCGCACCCAGACTACCGTCGGATCACCGTTCGGGGTGGGGAGCGCCTGTTCGCGGTCGCCGATGGGCTCGGCCGCGTAGATTCGGTGGTGACGAACGCACCGGGCGACGACAGGTGTGGGGCGCCGGGACCGACCCGGCAGACGGGAGGACGGTGCTCATGGCCGGGATCCGGGACGGCGTGTCCGCACAGGTGGTGTGGAGCCCGCGACTGATGGATTACCGGCATTCCGCGGACCACCCGATGAGTCCGCGGCGGCTCGACCTGACCATGTCGTTGGCCACGGAGTTGGGCGTGCTCGACGGGGTCGAGATGCTCGACCCCGGCACGGCGACCGACTCCGAGCTGCTGCGGGTCCACACGTCGCGGTACCTCGACGCGGTCAAGGCCGCCGGCGACCTCCCGCCGGGGGAGCACTTCGGGATGAGCCACGGGCTCGGCACGGCGGACAACCCGACCTTCCCGGGGATGCACGAGGCCAGCGCCGCGGTGGCGGGCGGCACCCTCGCCGCCGCCAGGGCGATCGCGAGCGGTGCCGCCACCCGCGCGGTCTCGGTCGCCGGCGGGATGCACCACGCCATGCCGTCGGCGGCCGCCGGGTTCTGTGTCTACAACGACTCGGCGGTCGCGATCAGCTGGCTGCTGGACAACGGCTACGGCCGCATCGCCTACGTCGACATCGACGTCCACCACGGAGACGGGGTGCAGACGGCGTTCTACGAGGACCCGCGGGTGCTCACCGTCTCGTTGCACCAGCATCCGGCGACGCTGTGGCCGTCGACGGGCTGGGCGTCGGAGACCGGGGCAGGTCGGGCGGAGGGCACCGCGGTCAACCTCGCCTACCTCCCCGCCGTCACCGACGACCTGTGGCTACGCGGGTTCCACGCCGTGGTGCCCGGGGCGTTGCGCGCCTTCGAGCCCGAGATCATCGTCCTGCAGTGCGGGTGCGACTCGCACCTGGAGGACCCGCTGGCCGACCTCTCGCTCACCGTCGACGGGCACCGGGCGGCGTACCTGGAGATGATGGCGCTGGCCGATGAACTCTGCGACGGCAGGATCATCGCCGTCGGGGGAGGGGGCTACGAGCTGGTCCGGGTGGTGCCGCGGTCGTGGACACACCTCATCGCGGCCGTCCTGGACGCACCGCTCGATCCCGGGACACCGATCCCGGAGGGCTGGTCGGCGCTGGCGGCGCGCTACACCGTCCCCGACCGGGTCCCCGAGACCATGAGCGACGGCGCCACACCGACCTACACCCGCTGGGAGCCCACCGGCGCCGACCGCGGGGTGGAGATCGACCGGAGCCTGGCCCGGCTGGACCAGTCGATCCTCGACACCCGTCGTTCGGTGTACCCGCTCCTCGGGCTCGACCCCGACGACCCGCGGGACTGACCGGACCGACCCGCACCACACGACTCATCTGGAGACCGAAGATGGCGACGACCGGAGCCGGCGACGACGACACCACCACGGTGGACCCACCCGAGCACGCGTCCACCGACACGGCGGTCGCCGAGTACCCGCAGGGCTACCCGCACGACTGGGCGGCCGACGTCCTCGGCTCGGACGGGCGGGCCGTGCGGATCCGACCGGTCCTGCCCACGGACGCCGACAAGATCGCGCTGTTCCACTCGACGCTCTCCCAGCGCACGCGGTACCTGCGGTACTTCGGTTCCCACGACGTGCTGTCGGACAAGGAACTGACGCGGATGACCAATGTGGACTACCGCGACCGCATGGCGTTCGTCGCCGAGCTCGGTGCGGAGATCATCGGGATGGCCATCTACGAACGTCTCCCGTCGTCCACCTTCGCCGAGGTGGCGTTCACGATCTCCGATCACCACCAGGGGCGCGGGTTGGGGTCCATCTTCCTCGAGCACCTCGCCGGCGCGGCGGCCGAGTGCGGGATCGACCACTTCGAGGCGGAGGTGCTCTCGGAGAACCGGTCGATGATCCAGGTCTTCCGGCGCGCCGGGTACGAGATCTCCCGCTCGTTCGACGGGTCGGCCCTGCACCTGGAGTTCGCGATCGACCCGACGGAGGCCCTGACCAACGTGCGTAACGCGCGGGAGTCGGCGGCGGAGGCGCGGAGCCTGGCGCGCGTGCTCACACCCGGTGCCGTGGCGGTGATCGGCGCTTCCGACCAGGTGTCCAAGATCGGCCACACGGTGCTGCGCAACCTCATCGGCAACGGGTTCACCGGCCCGGTGTACCCGGTCAACTCAGATGCCTCGTCGGTGCAGTCGGTGCGCGCCTACGCCAGCGTGCGCGACATCCCGGACCCGGTGGACCTGGCGGTGGTGGCCGTGCCGGCGGCGTCGATGGCGGAGGTCCTCGACGACTGCCTGTCCAAGGGGGTCTCGACGCTGGTGGTCATCTCGGCGGGGTTCTCCGACGTGGGCAGCGAGGGCGTGGTCTCCGAGCGTCGCCTCGTGAGCGAGGCCCGTGCGCACGGCATGCGCGTCGTGGGGCCCAACGCGCTCGGGGTGATCAACACCTCGGCGGACGTCCAGCTCAACGCCACCCTGGCGGAGGTCGTCCCCGGGCCGGGGCGGGCGGGGTTCTTCTGCCAGTCCGGCGCCCTGGGCATCGCGATCCTCGCCACCGCGGCGCGGCGCGGTCTCGGATTGTCGACGTTCGTCTCCGCCGGTAACCGCGCGGACGTCTCCGGTAACGACCTCCTGCAGTACTGGGACACCGACACGGCGACCGAGGTGGTCCTGCTGTACCTGGAGAGCTTCGGTAACCCCCGGAAGTTCTCCCGCATCGCCCGGCGCGTGGCCCGCAACAAGCCGGTGATCGTGGTGCGGCGCGCGGCGGACGATCTGGACTCCGGTGTGCGGGGGCTGACGGCGGCGGCCATCGGCCGGCTGTTCCGCGACTCGGGGCTCATCCAGGTGGACTCGATCACCGACATGTTCGACACCGCCACGCTGCTGGCGTACCAACCCCTACCGGCGGGCGGGCGGCTGGCCGTGGTCGGCAACTCGACCGCGGTCGCCCGGCTCGGCGCGGATTCGGCGCGACTCCAGGGCTTCACTGTCGCCCACACCGTGGACCTGGGGGCGTCGGCGGATCCCGCGGATTTCCGGACGGCGATCGCCGACGCGCTGTCGAGGGATGAGGTGGACTGCGTCCTGACCGTGTTCGTGCCGCCTGTGGCCACGGAGCAGGACTCCTACGCCGAGGCCATCCGTGTCGCCGCGGCGGAGAGCCCCAAGCCCGTGGTGAGTACTTTCCTCGCCGGGGAGGGGCTGCCCGAGGGGCTCACGGTGACCGACGAGTCCGGGATCGCGACGCGCGGCTCGATCCCGTCGTACCCGTACCCGGAACGCGCCGTCTCCGCGCTGGTCCGGGCGCGCCGCTACGCCGAGTGGCTGGACCGCCCGGCGGAGGAGCCGATGACGTTCGAGGACATCGACCGCGCCCGCGCGCGTGAGCTGGTCGACTCGCTGTGCCACACCTATGCGGGGGCGGAGTACTTCGAGCTCACCCAGGGGCAGGTCCGGGCACTCCTGGAGTGCTACGGCATCGACATCGTCGACTACCGGGTCGCCGCGGACGTCGAGCAGGCCGTGATGGCGGCGGACGAGCTCGGGTACCCGGTCGCGGTCAAGGCGATGAGCGAGGAGTGGCGGACACGCAGTGACCAGTCGGGGGTGCGACTGGACCTGTCCGACGCGCCGTCCGTCCGCCACGCGTTCGCGAACCTCCAGAGCGACACGGGCTCCCGGTCCCTGCACGTGCAGCGGATGGCCACCAAAGGGGTCGCGGTGACCATCCGGGTGGCCGATCACCCGATCTTCGGGTCCCTCATCTCCTACGGGCTGGCGGGGATGCTCTCGGACCTGCTCGCCGACCGGGCGTTCAGCACCCTGCCGATCACGCCGACCGAGGCGGCGGAGTTGCTCGACCGCCCCAGGGCGTCGCCGATCCTCGACGGGTACGCGGGCGACACCCCGGCCGACCGTGACGCCCTGATCGAGCTCATGGGCCGAGTCTCGTGCCTCGTGGAGGACGTCCCGGAGCTTCGGCGCTTCGCCGTGGACCCGGCTCTGGCGGCCCCGGAGGGACTGTCCGTGCTCTACGCGCAGGTCCGCCTGGGCCCGCCGCCGCACTACCACGGGGACGCCGGCCCTCGGCGGCTCCGATAGCGGCGGCGGGCGGACGCCCGGGTGGACCGGTGACGGGACCCGCGTGGGTCGGGCGGGTCGTCAGACCGCGTAGGAGCGGAGCTTGTCCGCCCGGCGGCCCTCACGCAGCTTGGCCATGACCTCACGCTCTATCTGCCGGACACGCTCGCGGGAGAGACCGAAGCGCTTGCCGATCTGGTCGAGCGTGCGCGGCTGACCGTCGTTGAGTCCGAAGCGCAGGGTGATGACCTGCTGCTCGCGTTCCTCGAGCGTCGACAGGACCGCGCGGACGTCGGAGTGCATGACGTTGGAGACCACGGTGTTCTCGGCGCTCGTGGCCTCGGCGTCCTCGATGAAGTCGCCGAGCGGCGCCTCCTCGTCGGCACCCACCGGCATGTCGAGGCTCACGGGGTCGCGTGAGTGGTCGAGGAGCTCCTCGATCTTGTGCGCGGGGATCCCCGACTCCCCGGCCAGCTCCTCGAGCGTCGCCTCGCGCCCGAGCTGCTGGTGCAGCTCCCGCTTGATGCGTGCGAGCTTGTTGACCTGCTCCACCAGGTGCACGGGCAGGCGGATGGTGCGCGACTGGTCCGCCATTCCGCGGGTGATGGCCTGCCGGATCCACCAGGTGGCGTACGTGGAGAACTTGAAGCCCTTGGCGTAGTCGAACTTCTCCATGGCGCGGATCAGGCCGAGGTTGCCCTCCTGGATGAGGTCCAGGAGCGGCATACCGCGACCCGTGTAGCGCTTGGCCAGGGAGACGACCAGACGCAGGTTGGCCTCGAGGAGATGCGACCGCGCCGCCTCACCCTCGGCCACCACGACCTTGAGGTCGGACTTCTTGGTGGGGCCCATGCGCTTCTTGGTGGCGAGGAGATGCTTGGCGTAGAGGCCCGCCTCGATACGTTTCGACAGCTCCACCTCGTCCTCGGCGTTGAGCAGTGCGGTCTTGCCGATCCCGTTGAGGTAGACACGGACGAGGTCCGCGCTCGGGCCCTGGCCGTCCGCTTCCGCCTCCGTCCGACGATCCGGTTTGGTGGTGGCTGACGTCATGTCTCCTCCTCCTGCCGGTCCGGGGGGACGGTGTCCGGCGGTCGGTTGTGGGTGGGCGGATCATGGCGTGTCCGGGTCACGGTCACGTACCCGTACAACGGCCACGGGTCCGGAAATGTTCCCGGGGTCACGTCGGCGCCGCTGCAGCCGACCAGCGGCGATGCGCGGGGACCGCTGAGAAGTCACTGAGAGGTCGACGTCTCCACAAGGACGGTGAACGGACCGTCGTTGGTCGAGTGCACCTGCATCATCGCGCCGAACGCGCCGGTGGCCACCTCGAGACCACGCTCGCGGAGGCCGAGGACCACCGACTCCACCATCGGCTCGGCCACGTCGCCCCGGGCCGCGCGGGACCAGGAGGGGCGACGGCCCTTCGCGGTGGACCCCAGGAGCGTGAACTGGCTGACCACCAGGACCGGGGCGCCCACGTCGACCGCACTGCGCTCGCCCGCGAGGATCCGCAACTCCGCGATCTTGCGGACCATGGTCTCGACGTCCCGCTCGTCGTCGTCGGCGGACACCCCCACCAGTGCCAACAGTCCGGGGCCCGGGAGCGCACCGACGACCTCGCCTTCCACGGTGACGGAGGCCCCGGTCACCCGGGAGATCACCGCCTTCATCCCACGCCTCCGCCCGGGGGGACGACCCCCGGCACACCGGCAGGGGTCACGACGCCGTGCAGGAAGAGATCGGCCATGACCCGCCGGATCGGCGCAGCGAGGGCGGAGGGGTCCTCGCCGGCGCCGACCGCGGCGAGGAGCACCAGATCCTCCAACGGAAGCGCCCCGGTGCGGGCGCCGCGGAGGACCGTGGCGGTGAGGGGGTCGATCTCGTGCCTCCACCGGGCGCCCCCGACCCGCTCGACGACGACGAGATCCTGCTCGTGCCCGCCCGGCCCGGTCGCGGGGTCCTCGTCCGGGGCATCGGTGGGCGCGAGGGACTCCGAGACGTGCAGGCGGACGTCGGGGGACACGACGAACACCGTCGAATCCAGGGCGCTCGCCTCGTCCCCGTGCCGCTCCGCCGCCTCGCGCAGCCACGCGGTCCGTGCGAAGTACGCCTCGGCCTCGTCGCCGAGCCCGCCGTCGAACGGGTGGGTGAGGTCCTCGCAGAGGACGGCGGACGGGCCGTCGATCCGGCGTAGGTACACGTAGCCGAACCCGATGCCGGAGACCTCCTCGGCCTCGAGGTGGTCGAGCCAGACGTCGGCGGCGCGCGCCGTCGACTCGTCGCGGGGGTCCATGCCCTCGTCGGTGAGCCACGTCCACACGTACAGGCCGGGGTCGGAGACGTCGCGGCGCAGCACCCACGCGTCCACCCCGTCCTCCGGGACCCAGGAGGCCACCCGCGAGCGCCAGTCGACCCCGTCCTGCTCGACCCACGAGACCAGCAGCACCGCGGTCCCGCCCGGGGCGAGGTGCTCCGGGGCACCGGAGACCACCGTGCTGCTGGCCCCGTCCAACACCAGGCCCGACTCGCGGTAGGAGTGCCCCACCTCGGAAGTGCCCACCACGAACGGCGGGTTGGCCACGATCCGGTCGAAGCGTCGACCGGCGACCGGGTCGAACCACGGCCCCGACAGCAGTTCCGCGTCGAGCCCGTTCACGGCGAGCGTGGCCGCGGCCAGGTCGAGGCACCGGGGCGTGATGTCCGTCCCGGTGGCCGCGTCCGCCGTGTCCAGCGCGTGGACCAGCTGGATCCCGCAGCCGGTCCCGAGATCCAGCACGGAGCCCGCCCGGGATGACGGCGAGATCCGCAGCAGCGAGAGCGACGCCTGCCCCACGCCCAGGACATGGTCGGGCCGGGTCTCGGTGTGCACCATCGACCCGTCGGAATCCGAGAAGATCCACCGCGTCCCGTACCCGGTGTCCACCGGACGCAGGTCCACGAGAGCCCGCAGGGTTGTGCCGGGGGACTCCGGGGGGCCCACGCGCTCCCAGAGCCCGGCGGTGAGGCCGTCCTCGACGGCCACCGCAGGGAGCGCCCCGGCCACCTGACCGGCCGGCAGCTCATCACCCAGGATGAACAACCGGACAAGCAGACCCGTCGGGCCCGCCTCCCGGGCGTGGCGGCGGACCGTCGCCGCATCCGAGCGGTCGAGAGCCGCCACCGCGGCCCTTCCCAGCGTCGTCTCGAGCCCGGCGACGGTGAAGTCGTGCTCGCGCAGATGGGTGGCGAGGGCCGGGGCGAGGCCCGCGAGGGCGGTGGTGGCTGTGGTCACGGGGAAGGATCGCTCTCATCGGGACGCGGGTCGGGTGCCGGGGCGTCGGGGTCGGGGCGGCCGGAGTCTTCGGAGGCACCGGGGTCATCGGGGCCGGCCACGTCGGCGGAGGGGTGGTCTGAGCGGGGCAGTTCACCCCGGACGCTCGGCGGCAACGCGGCGTCGCCCGGCATCCGCATCGACGGGGGCGCGTAGGTGCGGGCCTGCTTCTTGGACAGCGGAGGCCGGTCGTTGGCGCTGATCACCGCGATCCACGGGATCGGGATGGACCCGACGACTATCGCGCCGGCGATCCAGGGGTTGTTCCACAGGGCCATGGCGCCGGCCGCCAGCAACAGCGCCGGGATGCGGATGCTCATGAGGAGGTAGTAGCGCTTCTTCCGCGCGGCGAGCTCGTCCTGGTACGACTCCCGTGCACGCGTGATGAGGACGGGCCGTGACGTGTCATCGTGCTCCGCCTGCCGCCTGTGCCGGAAGTCGGGTGCCATGCGCCCCAAGGTACTCCCGTGGTACCGGGGCGGTGCTCGGGCGTTGGCGTGCCACGGTGGGGTACGGCATCATGGACGGTGTGAGCACCACCCGGACCAAGACACTCGAGCGTCCCGAGGTCACCACGACCGAGGAGACGCAGGACGACACGCCCAGGTTCTTCCACTACGTGGACAAGAAGAAGATCGCCGAGAGCGCGGTCATGGGTTCGTATGTGATCGCCCTCTGCGGCGAGGTCTTCTCGGTGACCCGGTCCGCCAAGCCCGGTTCGCCGGTGTGCCCCGAGTGCAAGCGCGTCTACGAGACACTGAAGCCTGGTGAGTGATCCCGGAGCGGTCCCGGGACCCGAGGGACAGACCGCAGACGCCACGCCCGCCGAGTCGGGTGGGTCTTCGCTGCGCGCGTGGCAGCGCACCGCCCTGCGCAAGTACCTCATGGCCCGGCCGAGAGACTTCCTCGCCGTCGCCACGCCCGGCGCCGGCAAGACCACCTTCGGCCTCCGCGTGGCCACGGAGCTCCTCGCGGACCGCACAGTCGACACGATCACCGTGGTGGCGCCCACCGAGCACCTCAAGCACCAGTGGGCGGCGGCGGCCGCGCGGGCCGGCATCGCGCTCGACCCCGAGTACTCCAACTCGTCCGGCGCCCTCGCCCCCGAGTTCCACGGCATGGTGGTGACGTACGCCCAGGTCGCGGCCCACCCGTTCAAGCACCGTGAGAGGACCGCGTCCCGCCGCACACTCGTGATCCTCGACGAGATCCACCACGGCGGTGACGCCAAGAGTTGGGGCGACGGTATCCGTGAGGCGTTCGACGATGCCGAGCGCAGGCTCGCCCTGACCGGCACACCGTTCCGCTCCGACGACAGCCCGATCCCGTTTGTCACCTACGAGCCCGACGGCCAGGGGCATCAGCGGTCGAAGGCCGACCACATGTACGGGTACGCCGACGCGCTCGCCGACGGCGTCGTGCGGCCCGTCGTCTTCCTCGCCTACTCGGGAGAGGCGCGGTGGCGGACCAACGCCGGCGAGGAGTTCTCCGCGCGGTTGGGGGAGCCGCTCAGCGCGGACCAGACGTCGCGCGCCTGGCGGGTCGCCCTCGACCCGCACGGTGACTGGATGCCGGCCGTCCTGCGGTCGGCCCACACGCGGCTCCGTCAGATCCGCAACGGTGGCGTCCCCGACGCCGGTGGGCTCGTCATCGCGACCGACCAGGAGCGGGCGCGCGAGTACGCGGCCCTGCTGACGGAGATCACGGGCCGGCCCCCCGTGCTGGTCCTGTCCGACGATCCCACGGCGTCGGGCCGCATCGGCCAGTTCGCGGACTCGACAGACGAGTGGATGGTCGCCGTGCGCATGGTCTCCGAGGGCGTCGACGTGCCACGGCTGTGCGTGGGCGTGTACGCGACCAGTGCCTCCACGCCCCTGTACTTCGCCCAGGCCATCGGCCGGTTCGTCCGGTCCCGCCGGCCCGGGGAGACCGCCTCGGTCTTCCTGCCCTCCGTCCCCGTCCTGCTGCAGCTCGCATCTCAGATGGAGGCGCAGCGTGACCACGTGTTGGGCAAGCCCCACCGCGAGGAGAACCTGGAGGACGAACTCCTGGCGCAGGCGGAGCGGCAGCAGGACGAGCCGGACAACGCCGACGAGGAGGAGAATGGGTACATCTCCCTCGGCGCCGACGCGGAGCTCGACCAGATCGTCTACGACGGGTCGTCGTACGGCACGGCCACCTTCTCCGGGAGCGACGAGGAGGCGGACTACATCGGCCTGCCGGGCCTGTTGGGCGCCGACGATGTCAAGGCGCTGCTGCGGCAGCGGGAGAAGGAGCAGATGTCCCGTGCCTCCCGGCCGGCTCCCGGCGAGTCGGCCCCCGGCGGCGTCGCCGTGGTGGGCTCAGACCCGTCGATGTCGGGCGCGACGCTGCCGGGCAACGCGGCGGGCCCCGGGTCCCAGGCGGGCGCGGCGGCCGAGCGGGTCGCCTCGGCCGCCGAACTCAAGGACCTGCGGCGCCAGCTCAACACGCTCGTGTCTGTCTACTCGGGTCGGCTCGGGAAGTCGCACGGCGCCATCCACACGCAGCTGCGGAACTCGTGCGGCGGCCCGCCGGTCCCGATGGCGTCGGCGGAGCAGATCCGCGAGCGCATCACGCTGCTGCGCTCCTGGTGACACCTCCCGGATAGACCACACGCCCCGGCCGAGACGGCCGGGGCGTTCTACGTCGGTAGTGGGGGAGTGGTCAGTCCAGGTAGTCGCGCAGGACCTGCGACCGCGAGGGGTGACGCAGCTTGGACATGGTCTTGGACTCGATCTGCCGGATCCGCTCGCGGGTGACGCCGTAGACCTGGCCGATCTCGTCGAGGGTGCGGGGCAGTCCGTCGGTGAGCCCGAAGCGCAGGCGCACCACGCCCGCCTCGCGCTCGGAGAGCGTGTCGAGCACCGAGCGGAGCTGGTCCTGCAGGAGGGTGAAGCTCACGGCGTCCACCGCGACCACGGCCTCGGAGTCCTCGATGAAGTCACCGAGCTGCGAGTCGCCCTCGTCGCCGATGGTCTGGTCCAGCGAGATGGGCTCCCGGGCGTACTGCTGGATCTCCAGCACCTTCTCCGGGCTGATGTCCATCTCCTTGGCGAGCTCCTCCGGGGTGGGCTCACGGCCCAGATCCTGGAGCAGCTCGCGCTGGATCCGCCCGAGCTTGTTGATGACCTCCACCATGTGGACCGGGATGCGGATGGTCCGCGCCTGGTCGGCCATCGCACGCGTGATGGCCTGACGGATCCACCACGTGGCGTACGTCGAGAACTTGTAGCCCTTGGTGTAGTCGAACTTCTCGACCGCACGGATCAGCCCGAGGTTGCCCTCCTGGATGAGGTCCAGGAACGCCATTCCTCGACCGGTGTAGCGCTTGGCCAGCGAGACCACCAGACGCAGGTTGGCCTCGAGCAGGTGGTTCTTGGCGCGCATGCCGTCGCGCTCGATCCAGCGGAAGTCGCGACGTTGGGCCGTGGTGAGCTTGTCGCCACGCTCGGCCACCTGACCCATGTGCCACGTGGCGTATAGGCCGGCTTCGATCCGCTTGGCCAGCTCGACCTCCTCCTCGGCGTTGAGGAGTGCGACCTTGCCGATCTGCTTGAGGTAGGCGCGGACGGAGTCGGCGGAGGCGGTGAGCTCCGCGTCCTTGCGGGCCTGCCGCAGGGCCTCGGACTCCTCCTCGTCCCAGACGAAGTCGCCCGATGCCTTGTCCTTGGCGGTCGGCTCCGCCTTGGTCTCGTCGTCGGCCTCGGGGTCCTCGACATCGTCGACATCGACCTCGTCGAGCTCGGCACTGTCCGGCTCGACCTCGACGGCCTCGGGCGCCGCTTCGTCCTGCGGGTCCGTCGCCTCGGAGGGATCGGCGGGCGCCGTGGTCTTCTTTGCGGCGGTCTTCTTCGCCGCGGTCTTCTTGGCTGCGGTCTTCTTGGCCGCGGTCTTCTTGGCCGGAGCCTTCTTCGCCGCCGTCTTCTTGGCCGCGGTCTTGCGCGCCGGGGTCTTCTTGGCGGGGGCCGTGCCCGTGACCTCGGTGTCCGACGGATCCCCGGTATTCGCGGAATCCGACCTGGTGGTCTTCGTGGCTGCCACAAACGCCCCTTCACAACCGGTGACTCGATGAGAACGGGGAGCGGTTCCGCGCCGAACGTCGACGCTCCGGCCGACCGTCGTTCGGTACCGGGCCCGTCCCCGGCCGGTACGTGTTCCCGGCCTGTGCCATTGTAACGACGAACCGGTCCGAGCGTCGCATCCGGCGGGGTGAGCGCAGGTCAGTCCTGCCCCCGCGGCACCGGGTTCCCGAGGTCGAGTGGGCCGGTTCCGCCCGCGGCGCAGACGGCGGCGCCGATGATCCCGGCGTCGTTGAGCCGGACGGCAGCCCGCACCGGGGTGCGGTTCTCGAGGAGCGGGAACCACTCGTCGGCGTCCTCGCTGACCCCGCCGCCGAGCACGAAGGCGCGCGGCCACAACAGCTCCTCGATCGCCCGGAGGACGCCGGATACGTGGGGCGCCCACTGCTCGTAGCTCAGCCCGTCCCGCGTGCGGACGGATGCGGACGCGAGGTGCTCGGTCTCGTCGACGCCCCGCCCGTCGACGTCCTCGACGAGCATGTGACCGAACTCGGTGTTGGGGATGAGGCGGCCGTCGATGAGCAGCGCGGAGCCGATCCCGGTGCCGAAGGTCAGGAGCACCACGAGGCCCTCGATGCCCTCGGCGGCGCCGTACCGGACTTCGGTGAGTCCGGCCGCATCGGCGTCGTTGAGCAACACCACGTCGTGATCCGGCAGGTGCCTGTCGAACAGGTCGACCACGTCGCACCCGATCCACGACTCGTCGATGTTGTGGGCGATCCGTGCGACGCCCTCGTGGATGACGCTCGGCAGCGCCACACCCACGGGCCCGTGCCATCCGACCTCCCCGACCATCCCGCCGATCGTGTCCGCGACGGCCTCCGGCGTTGCGGGCCGGGGCGTGGGGCGGACGTGACGGTTGCCGATCAACACGCCCCGGTGGAGGTCGACCACACCGACCTTGATCCCGGTGCCCCCGACGTCGACTCCCAGGGCGGTGGCCCCGGACGACTCGGCGGGGGACGGGACCGGGCTGGTCGAGGACATCGCAGCTCCTGGGGGACGAGGCCGCGGCGGCGGCACGGGGTGGAGGTCACCGCGCCCTCGGGGCACGATGGGGTGAGGCCCGGCCGCCAGGGTATCCGCACCCGCGGGGACGTCGCGGCCCGGTGACGACGACGAGAGGGTTCGAGATGGTGTGGAACGCGGAGGTCGCCGACGCCGGACGGGCGGCGCCCGAGGCGGTGGACGGTCTGCGGGAGGTCGCCGACCGGCTGGCCTCATCCGGCGGCGAGGTGGCCCGGCGGCTGCTCGCCGAGCTGTCCGGGGGCGGGCTGGACTCGCGGACCAAGAGTTCGGCCACCGACCCCGTGACCGTGATCGACACCTCCGTCGAGGAGCATCTCCGGGAGCAGATCACGTCGCTTCGACCCGGCGACACGGTCTTGGGCGAGGAGGGCGGCCAGAGTTCGCCGGTCCCGGGGCAGGGGGCGGTCCGATGGGTGATCGACCCGGTCGACGGGACGGTCAACCTGCTCTACGGCATCCCGTTCACCGCCGTGTCCGTCGCGGCCGAGGTCGACGGTGTGGTGGTTGCCGGGGCCGTGCACAACATCGTCAGCCGCGAGACCTGGACGGCCGGACTCGGCAGGGGCGCCATGCTTCGGCATGCGGACGGGGAGGTCACGGAACCCACCGTTTCGTCATGTGACGACCCGGCGCTCGCGCTGGTGGGTACCGGATTCGCGTATGACGCCGGGATGCGCGCCGAGCAGGGCGCGGTGGTGGCCGCGCTCCTTCCGAGGGTGAGGGACATCCGCCGCTGCGGCTCCGCTGCGCTTGACCTGTGCATGGTGGCCAGCGGACGGCTCGACGCCTACTTCGAGCGGGGCCTCGCGCCGTGGGACCACGCGGCCGGCGCACTGGTGGCGTCGGAGGCCGGAGCGCTCGTCGTGGTGTCCACCGACGACGCCGTGCCCACGATCGCGGCGGCGCCCGGCGTCGCCGACCGGTTCCGCACGACCCTGTCCGAGTCCGCGGGCGAGGTCAGCAGCTGACGTCGCGCGCGGCCTCGAGTTCGGCGGAGATCGGCTGACGGCCCACCTTGAGCTCGTCGAGCGCGCCGACCGACGCGGTGGACTCGGCCAGTCGCGAGAAGATGGTGCCCAGCACCAGATCGACGGACGCGTCCTCCCGCCCGTCGGAGACGAGTTGCATACAGGGGGCGGCCAGGGACAGCGAGCGTGCCGCGGCCTCGCCCTCCTCGCCGTACCGGATCTGGCCGTGGCACTCCAGGTCCTGGGCGTAGACCGGGTCGTTGCCCGTGGTGTCTTCTCCGGCGGGTTGGAAACCGCGCTCGGCGAGCTGCGCGGCCACGGCTCCGGCCTGCCCGCTCTGGCCGTTGGCGTTGAGGACCCGGACGCGGGTGTCTTCGAGGAACGCCGGCTCGACCGAATCGAGCGAGGTGGCGGACTGTTCCTCGAAACCCGAGCCCTCGCCGCTCGGGGGCGCTGGACAGGCGACGGCCTGGGTGGCGGCGTCGTTGCCGCGCAGGGCGAGCGACCAGATCAGACCGCCCAGGATCAGCGCGGCCACGATGAACAACACGTACGGCGTCCGTAGACGGCCCGCGCCCCGGATCGGGGACGGGCTCGGGGCCGGATGGGTGCTGAGGTGGCTGACCATGGGGTCCTTCCTGCAGGTGAGGCGGTCCCGGGACGTGGTCGGGGCCCGTCGCACCACTGTAGTTGCCGGAGGCCGCCGGACCCCGCGAAGACACGTGGAGAACCCGCGGATGACACCCAAACCGGATTCCGCTAATATGCGGGCGCCGGTCGCACACCGACCGATTCCGCCCCTCATCAGCAGACCGCAGAGAAGAGACTCATGGCAACCGATTACGACGCACCCCGCCGCACCGAGGCAGACGAACTCGCGGGCGATTCCCTAGAGGAACTCAAGGCCCGCCGGGCCGAGGGAGCCACGGGTGAGGTCGACGTGGACGAGACGGATACCGCCGAGTCCTACGAGCTCCCCGGTGCCGATCTCTCGGGCGAGGAACTCACGGTGCGGGTCGTGCCCGAGCAGGACAACGAGTTCACGTGCGGTGAGTGCTTCCTCGTCCACCACCGCAGCCGGTACGCCGAGGAGCGTGACGGGATGCCGATCTGCGTGGACTGCGCGGGCTGACCTCGCGCGCCCGCCGCCGCGGCCGGGAAAGCTACGAGTAGTGGTTGTCCGGCAGCGCGGCGGCGAGCCCCTCGGGGTCGCGGGTGCTGATGAGCCAGTACGGGGTGGGATCGGCGGGGTCGTCCAGGACCACGATCACCATCGTCGGGATATAGCCGCGGTGGACGACATACGCCTCGGGGTCGAGCTGACGGCCCATGGCGGCCTGCTTGGCGGTGGCCGGGACCACCGCGGACCGGGCGATCGCGTCGAAGGGCAACTGGGCGCTGCCCGCGTAGAGCACGCCGCCGCCCTGGCCGTCGGACTCCACGTCCACACGCTCGCGCCCCACTGCGAGGAACAGCCATCCGAACAGGACCGGGATCACCACGGCGACGACCCACATCCACCACAGGGCGTCTATCGTCACGGCCTGGACCACGAACGCCGCCGTGACCACGGCCAGGAGAACCCACCACCACACCGGCACCCGGAGTCGTTCCGTGTGTACCGGGCGCGGGGCGCGGTCGGGCGGCGGGCGGAGGTCCTCTTCGGTCACACCACGAGACTATCGACTAGCCGGGCGCGGCCCGGAGGGAGGGCGGCGACGAGATGGATGACGCTGACCACGGGAACGACCCGACGAATGTACTGAGGCTCCGGCGCCTGGACAGCGGGCTGCCCCTGCCGGTGCGCGCCCACCCGACCGACGCGGGAATCGACCTGCTGTCGGCGGTGGACGTGGAGCTGCGCCCCGGCCACCGCGCGCTGGTCGGGACGGGCGTGGCGGTCGCCGTCCCCGAGGGCTACGTCGGACTGGTCCACCCGCGGTCCGGGCTCGCCACCCGCGCCGGGCTGTCGATCGTCAACGCGCCCGGCACCGTGGACGCCGGCTACCGCGGCGAGGTCAAGGTCAACCTGATCAATCTCGACCCCACGGAGACCGTCCGGATCGACCGGGGCGACAGGATCGCCCAGCTCCTCGTCCAGCGCGTCGAGCTCTGGGACGTGGTGGAGGTGGCCGAACTCGACCACACCGACCGCGGCGACGGGGGGCACGGCTCGACGGGCGGGCACCACCGGCTGGCCTGACCGGTGCCCCGGCCTTTGGGTAGCGTCGAGGAGCACGGCCATACCGGGCCGGGTCGCACGCGGAGAGGATTCGACCATGTTCGGACGCAAGAAGTCGGTGACCGGTGACCGCGTCGCCGCCGCCACCGAGCCCGAGGCGACCGTCCCCACGACGGACGGGCCCCACGATCGCTCGGTGGTCCCGGACGCTGCCGCCTACTATGCGGAGCTCGGCTACGGGCACCTGGACCTCGGCGCCATGGTGATCGGCGTCCCCAAGGGGCGGGAGCTCAACGTCGCCCTCGACCCGAACGGGCAGCCGGAGTTCCACGTGGTGACCTCCGTCTCGCGGGTGATCCCGCGCGCCTTCGCCGCCCCCAAGTCCCCCGGCCAGTGGCGGAACATGGTCACCTCGATGCGCGAGCAGCTCGAGCAGCAGGGTGCCGATGTCTCGATCCACGACGGGCCGTGGGGGCGGGAGATCGTCGCCGAGATGCCCGGTGCGGTGTTCCGCGCGATCGGTGTGGACGGGGACCGCTGGACCACCGAGGTCCGCGTCATGGCGACCCCGGAGAACGTCGACAGCGCGGCAGAGGAGGGGCGCGAGGTGTTCAAGCACCTGCTCATCCGCCGTGGTGACGGCCCCATGCCGGCAGGGGAGCAGTTGCCGTTGACCATCCCGGACGAGATCCAGCAGGCGCTGGAGAAGGCACGCGCGCAGGCCGCGGCGCAGCAGCAGTCGCAGGCCTACCAGCAGCAGATGGCCGCGGGCGCGCAGGGGAAGGCGCCCGGAGGTGGCGGGGCGGCAGGCCGGCAGTCCCCCCAGCAGGGCGCGCAGCAGGGGGCACAGTCGTCGGCGGCGCAGGTCGGCGACACGGCCCCGGCGAACGACGCCGACGGTGCGGGCACGCCACCCCGGCGTGACGGCAGCGCGATGGACAGACTCCGCGGCAGCGACGACCTGTAGATCGTGGCCGACTGACGGATGCGGGGGAGGTGGCGATGTCCCTGAGCGGGCTCCTCGGAGGTCTCGCGGCGCGGTTGACCGATTCTCCGGACCGCCTCGCTGACCGCGATCTCGCCGACCGCGTGCGCGCCACCGGGAGCACACGCATCGCCGCGGTGTCGCGAGGCGACCTCGCCACGCTGACGGGCCGGGTGCGCACCGTGTCCAGCGGCGGAGGGCACGACCATCTGGGCGTGACGGCGGAGTTGTTCGACGGCACCGGGGAGGTGGACGTCTGCTGGCTGGGGCGGAGGTCGATCCCCGGGATCGACACCGGTCGGTACCTCCGGGCCACCGGGCGGGTCGGTGTCCGCGAGGGCCGCATGATCATGTTCAATCCGCGCTATGAGCTGCTCGCCGGGCAGCCGGGCCGGACCGCGGAGGAGAACCATGGCAGAGTCTGAACGGCTCGGGCGGGCCACCGCTGCAGGGGGGAGACCCGCGCGAAAGTCCGCCTTCGGCGACCCCGATGCGTCCGTGCTCGAGCAGATGGGCGGGGTCAAGGGCCTGGTCTTCTCCTCGATCCCCATCCTCACCTTTGTCCCCGTCAACGGGATCTGGGGGCTGACCGTCGCCATCTGGAGCGCGCTCGGCGTGGCGGTGGCGATGCTGCTGTGGTCACTGATCCGCCGGGACAATCCGCAGCCCGCGATCTCCGGGTTCATCGGCGTGGCGATCTGCGTGTTCATCGCGTGGCGGACCGGGGACGCGAAAGGCTACTTCCTGTACGGGATCCTCACCCAGGCCGTCTACGCGGCGGTGTTCGCGGTCTCCGCGATCGTGAGGTGGCCACTGGTCGGGGTGATCTGGGGCTTCCTGGAGGGCAAGGGCACGGCCTGGCGCAGGATCGCGGCAGCCCGGCACTGGTACACGGTCGCGACGTCGCTGTGGGCGGCACTGTTCACCATCAGGGCGGTCCTGCAGTACCTGCTCTATCTCAACGACGAGGTCACCTGGCTCGGTGCGGCGCGTATCGGCATGGGATGGCCGCTCGCGCTGATCGCCTTCGCCGGCACGGTCTGGGCGGTCCGTCGCGCGATGGCTCACGAGCCGGCGGTGGGCAGCGTGGTCCGGGAGCCGGAGGACGATGACGCAGCGGACGTCGAGGACGCGCGGCGCTCCGACGACGCCGACGGGGACCCCGCGGTGGCAGAAGACGGCTAGCAGGGGCGTGATCGGTCGGGGGCGTGGAGCACCGGACGCCGACGCGTATGAGTGAGCGATGCCCGCCGCCCCGTGAGGGACGGCGGGCATCGTCGCAGTGGCGCCCCGCGGGACGGCGGGGACGCCCGACGGGTCAGGCGGCCACGGAGGCCTGACGTGAGAAGTCGCTCGGCCCGGTCACGGAGCGGTAGGCGACCATCGAGGCGAGCATGACGATCGGCATGGCCGCGAGCAGCCCGACGAACACCAGGAGGAAGCCCACGATCGTGATGAGCGTGTTGAGGATCGCCAGGACGAAGAGGTTTCCGGCGTCCGACTTGATCGCGTTGAAGCTCGAGGTGATCGCGTTCATGGCGTTCATGTTGCGGTCGACCACGAAGTAGAGGGTCCAGTACAGGAAGAACCCGACGACGAAGGCACCGATGATCACGACGACGAGGCCCAGCGTGGTCAGGATCCCGACGATGATGGCGGCGACCACGAACCACCCGAAGTTGTGCAGCCTGAAGAAGTCGCCCAGGGCGGGCTTGTAGCCGTCGACCTCCAGGAGGGCGCCGCGGAGCATGAACGCCTGGAGAACGAGTCCGACGACGATGGACAGCAGGTTCGCGAACGTGGCCATCGCGGCCGAATCTGTGACCCCGAGCGCACCGACGAGCCCGCTGATGACAAGCGTGATCAGGCTGATGAGAACCCAGGGCAGCGGGTTGTTCTTGAACAGGGACCAGCCGGCGCTGATGGCGTCGGTCGCGTCGATCGGTCCCGACCGGACCGGGCCGTTGTCCGCCCCCGGCTGGGGGAAGGGCTCACCGTAGGGCTGCCCGCCGTAGGGGTCGTTTCCGTACGGCTGGCCGCCGTATGCGGACTGTCCGTAGCCCTGTCCGTGGCCCTGTGAGCCGGGGCCCGAACCGTACGGGTCTCCCATCGGTCCGTCGGACGAGTTTCCACCTGTGGTCATCTTCTCTCCAGATCTGTACGGGTCGGTGCGGGCTGATCTTCCCACGCGTGCCACCGTGAAACTAGTGCCGAAACGCCTCCAACGGGGGGGTGCAACACCACGGGCCCCGCCGACCGGTGTCGGCGGGGCCCGTGATGGGGAGCCTCGGTGAGGCGAAGTGTCAGATAGCGGCGTCGATCTCGACGGCCTGTGCGACACCCGCGACGGTGCCGGCGATCTTGACGGCCTCCCAGGCCTGCTCCTTGGTGACGCCCTCCTGGCGGATGACGGCATCGTGCGCGGCAGTGCAGTTGGCGCAGCCGTTGATCGTGGACACGGCCATCGACCACAGCTCGAAGTCGGCCTTCTCCACGCCCGGGTTGGCGATGATGTTCATCCGCAGGCCCATCCGGACCTGTGTGTAGTCATCGCCGAGGAACTCCTTGGCGCGGTAGGTGACGTTGTTCATCGCCATGATCGACGCGGCACCCAGCGCGGCGTCGAACGCCTCCTCCGAGAGGTGCCCGCGCGCCTCGTCGGCGATCTCCGAGAGCACGGTCGCCGACTTGGTGGCGGCGGCCGTGGCGAGGAACGTGCCCCAGAGCTGCTGCTCGTTGAGCTCGGTGGACCGTGCGAGCGACCCGAGGTTGAGCTTGAGATCCTTGGCGAACCCCGGGAGTCCGGACTTCAGGTTCTCGATGCTCACTTGATGCCCTCCTGCAGCATGTCCATCTTGTTGATGTTCTTGGTCGGGTCGTTCTTCTGCCAGTTGCAGGCGCAGACCTCCGAGGACTGGAGGGCGTCGAGGACACGGAGGACCTCGTCGACGTTGCGGCCCACGGCGTCCGGGGTGACCGACACGAACTGGATGACGTTGTCCGGGTCCACGATGAAGGTGGCGCGGTCGGCCACACCGTCGGCGTTCTCCACGCCGAGCTCACGGATGAGCTCGTGCTTGATGTCCGACAGCATCGGGAAGGGGACGGTCTTGAGCTCGTCGTTGGTCGCGCGCCAGTTGAAGTGCGCGAACTCGTTGTCGATCGAGCCGCCGAGGACCTGCGTGTCGCGGTCCTGGAAGTCCTCGTCGAGCTTGCCGAAGGCGGCGATCTCGGTGGGGCAGACAAACGTGAAGTCCTTCGGGTAGAAGAAGATCACGCGCCACTTGCCAGCGTACGACTGGTTGGTGACGGTCTCGAAGTAGTCCTCCGGCTGCTGGGCGTTGACCTCCTGGAGGTCGCCTCCCTTGAGGGCGGTGAGCTCGAAGTCGGGGAACTGGTCTCCGATGGTGAGAATGGCCATGTAGTCCTCCTGGAATGGGGGCTTGTCGGGCTGTCGTGACCGACTATGCCCGAGACCCTGTGAGAGGTAAAGCCTTATGAGGCAAAGATCACCCATAAGGGTGGTCGAATAATCCTCGACTTCTTCCTATCGGTCGACTTAGGCTGATCGACATGGCCGATCAACGGTTCGTTCCGAGCGTGACGCAGCTGAGGGTGTTCCTCGCCGTCGCGGAACATCTCCATTTCCGCAGCGCCGCCGAGGAGTTGAGGATGAGTCAGCCCTCGCTGTCGCAGGCGCTGGCGACGTTGGAGGACGGGCTGGGCCTGCACCTGGTCGAGCGCAGCACCCGCACGGTCCTGGTCACCCCCGCCGGGCACCAGCTCCTGCCGTACGCACGGTCCGCCGTGTCCGCCATGGACTCGGTGGCGGACGTCGCAGCGGGGAGCGGGGGACCGTTGGCCGGCCCGCTGCGCATCGGGGTCATCCCCACGGCCGCCCCGTATCTGCTGCCCGGTCTGCTCCCCGCGCTCGCCGACAGTTTCCCGGAGCTGCGCCCCCGTATCGTCGAGGACCAGACCGCCCGGCTGGTCGACGGTCTGCGGTCCGGGGCGCTGGACCTCGCGATCCTCGCCGTCCCCACGGACGCGGCGGGCGTGGTGTCGACGCCCCTGTACACCGAACCGTTCGCCCTCCTGCTCCCCGCCGAGCACCCGTTGGTGGGTCGCCGCGACCTGTCTCTGGACGTCCTGGTGGACCTCCCGCTGCTCATGCTCGACGAGGGCCACTGCCTGCGCGACCAGACCATGGAACTGTGCCGGCGGGTCTCGGCCCCCGTGCTCGGGCGCGGGGAGTCCCGGGCGGCCTCGCTGGCGACCGCCGTCCGGTGCGTCGCGGGCGGTCTCGGCGTGACCATCGCGCCCGAGTCGGCGGTCGTGGCCGAGAGCGTCTATCCCGGAATCGGGGTGGCGCGGTTCGCCGACCCGGTCCCCGGGCGGACGATGGGACTCTTCCTGCGGACCGCGACCTCCGGGGACCAGGCTTATGACGAGTTCGGTCGCGTGGTGGCGGAGGTGGCCGAGCGCACGTTCGCGGCGGTCCCCGTCTGACCGGCCCCGCCGGCGCCCCCGACGTCCGTGGAGGCGCACGTCTCGAGCTGGTCGACCGCGCCGAGGAACCTCTCGCGCAGGCGGCCTGTCCGCCGGACCCAGTGTCGTTGGAAGGCCACGAACTCGGCCCGGCCCTCCGCAGTCTCGACGGGGAGGGGGTCGAGCCCCCACCGCGACAGGTCGTACGGGGAGGACCGCATGTCCACCTCGCGTGCGTCGAAGGCGGCCCGGAGAGAGTCGAGCAGTAGCGCGCCCGGAGCTCCGGCCTCCATCTTCGTGACCCAGGAATACACGTCCATCCCCGCGTGCAGGCACGCCGGCTGTTCGTGACGCACCTGGTCGTCGCGGGTGAGCCTGGTCTGGTTGAGCGGGGCCGCGGGGTCGGTGAAGAACCGGAAGGCGTCGAAGTGGGTACAGCGCAGGCGCGAGCCGCGGACGACCTCGTCGATCTGGTCGTGGGTCAGCCGCAGGGGCAGGCCCCGGTGGCGGACCTCCTCGGGCGAGGTCCGGTACAGCATCGCCCATTCGTGGAGCCCGAAGCAGCCGGTGTGCCCGGGCCGCGAGGCGGTGGCCTCGACGATCGCGCGGGCTCGCCGGATGCGGGCACCGCACCGGTCCAGGACCGAGTCGGCATCGACCACCAGGCCGGTGCGCCCCTGCACCGTCTCCCGGCGATAGTGCCGCCATCGTCTCCGCTCTGTGTGGTGCGCGTTCTCCAGCAGCAGGCCCGGCCCGGGGTGCCACCGCCGCATCGTCGCGACGCTCGTCTTGTAATAGGTGAAGAGGAAGTCGACCACGGGGTGGGGCTCACCTCGTCGTCGTCGATCGAGATGCTCGGCCGTGAGCCGGTCGACCACCTCGGTGTGCTCCCGCGCCCACGTCGTCCAGACGGGCTCCGGCACCACGGTCGGTGCGGGCGGGCCGGCCGCCCCGCTCACGTCCGCCGCTTCCGCTTGGGGCGGTGGGGCCGGGAGGTGCCGGGGCGGCGGGAGCGTGCCTCGGGCGCCGGGTCGCGCCGCCTGCGGCGCACGGCGATCTCGGGGCCGAAGAGCGACCCGGCAGCGCTCTCGGCACCGGGGGAGCGGGGATCGAACCTGTCCACGGACATTCCGGCGGCTCGTGCCTGGGCACTGATCGCGGCGACCTCGGACGGCCGCACGATCGCCACCACCACGCCGGCGGCAGCGTCACCGCGGCCGGTCCGACCCGAGCGGTGGACCAGGTCGGAGACCGAGTGCGGTGGGCCCACGTGCACCACGTGGCCGACGGCGTCGAGGTCGAGTCCGCGTCCGGCGAGGTCGGTACTCACCAGGACCCGGACGGCCCCCGAGGCGAGCTGCGCGAACGCCGATGACCGCCGGGTGGGGGAGGCGGATCCGGTGACCCCCGCGGCGGTGACCCCGGTGGCCGCGATGGACGCGCGCAACGGCTCCACGGCGTCGCGCCGGGGGACGAAGAACAGGGCCCGGCGGCACCGGGCGGCGAGCGTGACCGCGTAGTCGTCCGGGACCGTGGCGCCCACGACGACCAGACGCCGCGGCGCCCCGGATGCGCCGGCCGCGTCCGCGGGCGCCGGACCGGACGGTGTGGCCACGCGGTGGATCCTCACGGCGGGACGGCGGGCGCGGAGGTCGTCCTCGACGGCGTCATCGGCGGTCGCGGTCGCCGACAGCAGCACCGCGTCCGGGCAGCGGTCGAGCAGGACGCCGGTCTGTTCGGCGAAGGACGGGCCCACCAGTTGATCGGCCTCGTCGAGGACGAGGACCCGGGCGTCCTGTGCCGAGAGGATCCCGGTCCGGAGCAACTCGACGAGTCGTCCGGGGGTGCCCACCACGACGTCGACCGGCGCGACGAGTGTCCGCCTGTCGCGGGACAGGGGCTGGCCGCCGACGAACGAGGCCACCCGCAGGCCCGCTGCCGCACCGACGTCCGCGAGGATCTCCGTGCTCTGCGCGGCCAGCTCCCGGGTCGGGGCCACGATCACCGCGCGCGGCCGGCCGGGGACGCTCGGCGAACCGGTGAGCTGGTGAGCCACGGCGATCGCGAAGACCAGGGTCTTGCCCGAGCCCGTCGGTGCGACGGCGAGGACGTCACGGCCGGAGACGGCGTCACCGAGCGCGAGGGACTGCACCGCGCTGGGCTCGCCGCGGACGATCGACGAGACGGCGTGGCGGATCGGGACGCCCACGCCGAGATCGGCGAGGAGCCCGTCGAGTCCGGGCCGGGCCGGGGGGCTCAGGCCCTGACCTCCGAGCGGTCGCCGCTCCACAGTGTGTGGAAGCTCCCCTCGCGGTCGGTACGCAGGTACGTGTGTGCACCGAAGAAGTCGCGCTGTCCCTGGATGAGGGCCGCGGGCAGACGTTCCGTGCGCAGACCGTCGAAGTAGGCGAGCGCGGCGGAGAACCCGGGGGCGGGGATCCCGGCCGTGACGGCGGTGGCCACGACGCGCCGCCAGCTGTCCACGCAGTCGGCCAGCGCCTCGGCGAAGTACGGCGCGGCCAGCAGCGACGGGAGGTCGCCGGTCTCGGCGTACGCCTCGCGGATGTGGTCGAGGAACGTCGCGCGGATGATGCAGCCCCCGCGCCAGATGGTCGCGAGATCGCCCCGGGCGACATCCCAGCCGTACTCCGCACTCGCCGCGGTGATCTGGTCGAAGCCCTGGGCGTAGGCGATGATCTTGGACGCGTACAGGGCCCGGCGGACATCCTCGACGAACGCGGGGCCGGTCTCGGCGGGCGTCGACACCGTGCCCGCCCCCAGGTTCCGACCGGCCTCGCGCTGCGGGACGGAACTGGACAGGGCGCGGGCGAACACGGCCTCGGCGATACCGGTGACGGGGACGCCGAGGTCCAGTGCCGACTTGACGGTCCACCGCCCCGTCCCCTTCTGTCCCGCCCGGTCGAGGATCACATCGACGAGTGGCTTCCCGGTCTCCGCGTCCACCTGCGCGAGCACCTCGGCGGTGATCTCGACGAGGTAGGAGTCGAGTTCGCCGGTGTTCCAGTCGCGGAACACCTCCGCCATGGCGGCGGGTTCGATTCCCGCCACGCCGCGGAGCAGGTGATACGCCTCGCCGATCAGCTGCATATCCGAGTACTCGATGCCGTTGTGGACCATCTTGACGAAGTGGCCCGAACCGTCTTCACCGATATGGGTGCAGCAGGGCGTGCCGTCGACCTTCGCGGAGATGTCCTCGAGCATCGGACCCACGACCTCGTAGCTGGAGGCGGGGCCGCCGGGCATGATCGACGGGCCCTCGAGCGCGCCCTCCTCGCCCCCGGAGATGCCGGCGCCGATGAATCGGATGCCGCGGTCGGCCATCGCCTTCTCGCGGCGGATGGTGTCGGTGTACAGGGCGTTGCCGCCGTCGATGATGATGTCGCCCTCGTCGAAGGCGTCGGCGAGGGCCTCGATCACCGCGTCGGTGGGGGCGCCGGCCTGGACCATCACGAGCGCCTTCCGCGGGGATTCCAGTGCGGCGGCGAACTCCTCGATGGTCTCGGTGCGGACGAAGTCGCCGTCCGCACCGTGCTCGGAGAGCAGGGCGTCTGTCTTTCCCGCGGAGCGGTTGTGGACGGCGACCGTGTAGCCGCGACGGGCGAAATTCCGTGCGATGTTCGAGCCCATCACGGCGAGTCCTGTGACCCCGATGTCGGCGGTCCCGGTGGTCTGGTTCGCGTCCTCACGCTGGCTACTCATGGTCGACAGCCTAGTCGACGGCCCCGGGCGCCCGGACCCGGCGGACGGGACGCGTGGGAAGGGGATCCACCCCGCGGCGCCTGAGTATTTGCTGACAGGTCAGACATGCACCCGGTGCAGACATTCAGTATTTCGCCAGGTTTTTCTTGGTTATGACGTGGGTCATGTTGTATCACTTATAACCGGGCCGCGGGTGCCGGGCCGTGTGGGACGGGGGAAACGATCCCACACGCCGACGCCTGACGGGCGCGCGCCGCGGCCTCCAGTGGGAATCATATGGGGGGAGAGTCCAACGCATGACCAGCTCGATGCTGACCGCACGCCAGGCGGACAAGCGGGTGTTCGACGAGACGGTGTCGGTACTCGGCGGCTTCCGGCCGGGATATCCGAAGTTCTACTCGATCGCCGACCTGGGGGAGCACTCGCGACGTCGATGGGTCCCGCTCGAGCGGGCCGTCGAGGGCGGCCGCGTGGAGCGCATGTTCCGGGACTACTTCACGGAGTCCGGAGACATCCGCTTCGCCACCTACCTGGTCGCGGACGCGTTCGCCCACGCGGTGCTGGGCAGGGCCGTGGCGAGCTTCGTCACCACGGGGCGCATCTGGGACACCGGCGCGGAGAACATGTCGGTGCGCACGGACATCGAAGGCGGCCTCGACTGGGCCGGCGTCCGCGACACGACGCTGCGCGTCCTGCCCTCGGACCCGGCGGCCGGCTCTCCCGGGATCACCACCATGCCCTGCGAGCGGTCGACGGCGCAGTGGCTCGCCTGTCGGTCGCGGGCGACCCTGGGGGCCGTGTTCGACGGACTGTCGGACGTGAGCAACTGTGGCGTCGAGACGCTCTGGTCGATGGCGGGTGAGTGCGTGCTCGGCGCGGCGACGATCGTTCCCACCTACGCCGGGACCAGCGCCGAGACGGGCGGGCGGCGCGGCCAGTACGTCCTCCAGGCTCTGCACGAGGCGGGTCTGGCGGTCCGCCGGCGCAGCTCGCTGCCCCGGACCCCGGGTGCGGGACCGATCCCGGTGCGTGAGGCGGTACGCCGACCCACCCGCTGATCCGGGTCGGCGGTCATCCCGACCGCGGCCCGGGTAGCGTCGGTGGCCGGAGAGGGCCCGGACCGTCCGGGCCGGAAACGAGGCCCGATGTCAGACGCTTCTGTGAACGAGATCCTCGATCAGGCACGCTCCCACGCGGACGTCGGGTTCGGTGGAGTGATCGGCATCGAGTACGTCGAGGTCACCCGCGATCGCGTGGTGGCCTCGGTCGAGGTGGGACCGCACCTGCACCAGCCGTACGGGATCGTTCACGGCGGCGTCTACTGTGCGATCGCCGAGCAGGTCGCGAGCATCGCCGGGGCCGTGTGGCTCGGCGGCGAGGGCAAGGTCGTGGGGGTCAACAACAACACGGACTTTCTCCGTGCGGTCACCGAGGGCACCCTGACGGCCACCGGGACGCCCGTGCACCGCGGGAGGAGCCAGCAGCTCTGGCGGGTGGAGGTCGTCGACGGAAACGGTCGGACCGCTGCCGTCGGTCAGGTGAGGCTGGCGAACCTGGACCCGCCTGCGCCGCGTCCCGCCTGACACCCGCGTGCAGCCCGGGGGGTCGTGTGCACCGCCCCGGGCAGCGCGCCGCGCGCGTGTGGCTCAGTCGCGACCGACGCTCGTCGCCTGCTTCTCGGCCGTCCGGTCGCGGGAGGCGGCCTCCATGCGTGACCGTAGCGCTGCGGCCTCGTCGGCCTGGACCCGCTCGATGGCCTGCCGCGCATACACCCACTGCTTGGTCGAGGTGAGCTGCGAGCGGTGATCGCCGCCGATGTGCATCCCCCACGAGAACATGGTGGTGAGCCGGTTCTTGAAACCGATCAGGTAGGCCAGGTGCACCACGAGCCACATGATCCAGGCGATGAACCCGTGGATCTCGAGCTTGCCCATCTTCACCACGGCGCTGTACCGCGAGACGGTGGCCATCGACCCCTTGTCGAAGTACTTGAACGGCGCCCGCTCTTCCGGTGCCCGGCCCTTCTCCACGTCGGCGATGATCTGCTTGGCCGCGTACTTGCCGCCCTGGATCGCCACCTGGGCGACGCCGGGGAGGCCGTCGAGGCTCATCATGTCGCCCACCACAAAGATGTTCGGATGACCGGGGACGGAGAGGTCCGCCGCCACCTTGACGCGTCCGGCGCGGTCCACCTCGGCCCCGGTCTGGTCGGCGATCACCTTGCCGAGCGGGCTCGCCTGGACGCCGGCGGACCAGATCTTGCACGAGGCGTCGATCCGGCGGAGGGTCCCGTCGGGGTCCTTGGCCTCGATCCCGTGGTAGTCGACATCGGTGACCATGGCGTTGAGCTGCACCTCGACGCCCATCTTCTCGAGGCGGGCGCGGGCGGCGTTGCCGAGCCTGGTGCCGAACGGCGGTAGGACCGACGGTGCGGCGTCGAGCAGGATGACGCGGGCCGTGGCCGGATCGATCCGGCGGAAGCTGTTCTTGAGCGTGTGCTGCGCCAGCTCGGCCACCTGGCCGGCCATCTCGACCCCCGTGGGGCCCGCGCCCACGATGATGAAGGTGAGCAGCCGCCGGCGCTCCTCCTCGTCGTCGGTCACCTCGGCCTGCTCGAAGCAGCCCAGGATGCGGCTACGCAGCTCGAGTGCGTCGTCCACGGACTTCATGCCGGGCGCCCATTGTTCGAAGTGGTCGTTGCCGAAGTAGGACTGATTGGCTCCGGCGGCGACGATCAGGCTGTCGTACTCGAGGGCGAACCCTATGTGACCGGCGGTGGCGTGCACCGTCTTGGTCTCCACATCGATCCTGTCGACGTCGCCGAGCACGCAGGTCGCGTTCTCCTGGTCGCGCAGGACCAGGCGGGTGGGCGGGGCGATCTCGCCCACTGACAGGATGCCGGTCGCCACCTGGTACAGCAGGGGCTGGAACAGATGATGGCCGGTCTTGGCGACCAGGGTCACGTCCACATCGGCGTGCTCGAGCTGCTGCGCGGCGAACAGGCCACCGAAGCCAGAGCCGATGATGACGACGCGGTGTCGACGGTCGGCTGACGCGCTGTCGGTGACCTGGTCTCGTGCGGTCTCGGTCATGCTGGGCTCCTGATGCGGGTGAGTCTGTGTGACGGTCGCTGCGGCTCGTCAGGGAAGGCCCGCGCGGGTCGCGCTCGGGCACGAGACCCCCAGGGTAGTAGGTCCGCGTGATCCGGCGCACGGGCCACCGCTACTCCGCCGTGCGCGTCACCCCTCGTCGCGCCTGACCGCCGGAGGGGCGCCCCGGCGGTACGGTCCACCTGTCGTCGCCCGTGAGGAGGGAACCGGTGGTCAGACTCGAGCCGCAGACCGTCGACCTCGACCGGTGGCCGGCGCTCGCCGAACCGCCGGGAGCCGGCGGGCAGGTGACCGCGGAGATCGCCCAGGCGTTGCGCCGCTCTACCCGGGAACTGGGGCTGCGGATCGACTACCCGGACTCGTCGGCCGCAGGGGACTACGACGCCCCCGTCCGCGTGGTGCTGCACGAGCCCGAGCTGTTCTGGGCCCGGTTGGCGGACGCGGGCGTACTCGGCCTCGGGGAGTCGTTCATGGCCGGGGAGTGGACGTCCCCGGTCCTGCGGGACGCGGTGGGGGTCCTCGCCCCGTGGGTCGCGGCGAACGCCGACTGCGCTCATCCGGGGGAGCGGGCGTACGGCCGCGACGGCCGCCCGCCTGCCGGAGGGGGTCGACGACGACGAGACGACCACAGCGTCGATCTCGAGGACTCGGTGCCCGGCGCGCTCACCTCGCTCTACACGGACGAGACCATGTCGACGTCGGGGGCCGTCTTCGCCTCGGGCGCGCGGACGCGGGCACGCGCGGCGGACGGGACCGACGTCGTGCACCTGGACGCGCCGGCGACGCCCCCGAGGCGCAATGACCTGGGCGATGCCCAGAGGCGCGCGGTCGACACCCTCCTCACACTCGCCGGGGTGGGCCGGGGGTCGCGCACGGTCGTGGTCACGCCGGGGTGGGGCGAACTGCCCATGCGGGCCGCCGAGCGGGGCGCGCACGTCCGGGCGGTCACGGGCTCGACCGAGCGGCTCTCGGCGCTGGGCTCCCGATTCGCCGCGGCGGGACTCGATGAGGAGATCGCGCTCTCTCTGGGCGGACCGGCCGATGTGGGCGGGGCCGCCGACGCGGTGGTCGCCGTGGACCCGGCGAGTACGGCCGGGGCGCGAGGGCTGGTCTCGGTGCTCGATCTGGCCGACCGGCTCCTGGTGGACGCGGGCCGACTCGCGCTGGCCACCCTGGTCAGCCCAGGCCGTCCGGCGCCGGCGCTCATCGAACTCGCGGCGTGGGCCTCGCGGTACGTCTCGGAAGCGGGACCGCCGGTGGCCTGGGCTGATCTCACCGACGCCGTCGGCCGGTCCGAGCGCCTCACGCTGCGGGGGCGGCTCGAGTCGACCTCGCACCATGCGGAGACGGTCCGGTTGTGGTCGGAGACCTTCGCCAACAGGGGGCGCGATGCCGCCGCGCTGGGGTTCGACGCCGTCTACCGGAGGTTGTGGGCCTTCCAGTTGGCGTCCACGGAAGCCGGACTGCGCCGGGGGTGGACGGAATCAGTGCAGCTCGTCGTGGGTGCCGATCCGTCCCCGGCGGACCCGGGGACGTCGCCGACGCCCTAGGGTCTGCGCATGACCAACATCCTCACCCCCGTGGCGGTATGGGTCGGCCGGCAGGACGCCACGCGGGAGAACTCGCATCTGGTGGTGGGGCTCGACCGCTGGCTCGACCGGATCTCCCGCGGCCGGGTCCCGCTGCTGCGGATCGCGGGCCTGCCGACCCTCGTGCTGCACGTTCCCGGCCGCCGCAGCGGTGTCGAGCGCAGCACCCCACTGCTCTGCGCGTCCTGGGGCAACGGGCTGGTGATCGTGGGTTCCAACTGGGGCGGCGACTCCGTGCCCGCCTGGGTGCACAATCTCCGCGCGGCGCGGCCGGGCACGGTGGCGACGTCCGTACAGGGCACGAGGATGCTCGTCGATGTGCGGGAGCTCTCCGGGGCCGAGCGGGCGCCGGCGTGGGGGGCCGCGATGCGGGTGTGGCCCAATTACGCGATCTATGCCGGGCGCACCTCGCGGCTCATCCCCGTGTTCCACCTGACCCCGAGACTCGACGGGCCGGCCCGGCAGGACGCCTAGGTGTGATGTCTAGGGACGCCGGGCCACCATGTTCAGGGCGGTGGCGGTGAGGACCGGCTCGTCGTCCTGGTTGACGAGTGTGGCGCGGGTCGTCAACACGCCACGGTCCGGCTTGCTGGTCGAGTGCCGGACGCTGATCGTCTCGCAGATCAACCAGAGGCGGTCGCCGGGCCGCAGGGGGCGCACCCAGCGGAGCTCGTCCAGACCGGGCGAGGCCAGGCTCGCGACCGAGGTCAGGTAGTTGTCCGCGAAGAGCCGCATCATGAGCGCACCCGTCTGCCAGCCGCTCGCGATGAGTCCGCCGAACGGACCCTGCGCCGCCGCGTCGGGATCCGTGTGGATGCTCTGCGGGTCGTAACGACGGGCGAACTCCACGATCTCGTCGGCATCCACCGACTCCACCCCGAACCGGTAGCGGGCGCCCTGCGGGTAGTCGTCGAGGAATCTGTCGTCGATCGCGGTGGTGAACTCGGAGTAGGTCTCGTCGGTCATCGTCTCTCCTCGGGTCGATGTGTAGCATCCAGTTAATCACCACTCACTAAAATGGAGGCGGGGAATGGCCTACTTCTCCAGGCTCGGGCCGGGCACGTTCCGGCCCACCGGGCACGTCAGTGGCGCCTGGGACGAGTCGATGCAACACATCGGCCCGGCACTCGGGCTGCTCGCGCACGCTGTGGAGCGCGACTGCGCGGAGCGTCGCGACGACCCGATGGTGGTGTCCCGGCTGACCTACGAGCTGTTGGGCGTGGTCCCGATGGACGAGGTCGACGTGCAGGTCGAGGTGGTCCGGCCAGGCCGGACCATCGAGCTGGTGGAGGCCACGTATTCCCACGCCGGCCGGATCGGCACGCGGCTGCGGGCCTGGCTACAGACACCGCGGGACACCGGATCGCTCGCTGCCGACGGGTTCGATCCGCTACCGCCGCCGGCTGGGATGGAGCCGTGGGACCCCACGACCGTGTGGCCCGGCGGGTTCCTCGCCTCCGCGCAGGTGCGCCGAGATTCCGCGGGCCCGGGCAGGGCACGCTACTGGGTGCGTACGGACGTGCCGCTGATCGAGGGCGAGGAGGTCAGCACACTGGCCCGCACGGCCGGTCTGGTCGACATCGCCAACGGCATGGCCATCCGCGCCGATCCGTCCGCGGTGCAGTTCCCCAACATCGACCTCACCGCGCACCTTGTCCGGCGGCCCCGGGGCGAGTGGGTCGGGTTCGACACCCGGGTGACGTTCGGGCCCGGCGGGCTCGGGCTCACCGCGAGCGTCCTCCACGACGAGGACGGCCCTCTCGGGACGGTCTCCCAGTCCCTGACCGTCCGGCCGTGAGGGATCCGGCGTCCTCGCCGGTGAGCCCCCGGACCGCGCTCAGGCCATCACGAACACGGCCCCGCCCAACAGTACGGTCACGGTGACGACCGCGATGAACAGCGTCCGGCTGGCGGCGCGGGGCAGCCGCGATGCGGACATCGTCACCACGCCCAGGGCGAGCGCGACGCGCGGGGGCGACAGGATGATCGCGTACGACCCCGCCACGTTCTGGCCCGCGAGCGCGACCAGGGTGTCCGCGTCCAGTCCGGACGCCGCGCCCGACGTGGCCGCCGAGAACATGGCTGCGGCACCGGTGTTGGAGCCGGTGAGGTAGCCACCGAGCGCGCCGATCGCCGGGATCAGCGACAGGAAGACGTCCCCGGACCGGGCGGCCACCGAGGCGAGGTGTTCGGCCATTCCCGCGGTGGCCATCACGATCCCGATAAGCATGAACACGATCGCCGTGCCGGCGACGGAGCCCCAGGTGGTCAGTGCGCTCCGGAGCATCGGCCCGACCGGCGCACCACGGCGGGCGGTGACGAGCGCGATGACCGCGGCGACGTTGATCCACACCGCCGGGTTCGAGAGCCAGGCGAGCCCCCGCGGATCACCGAGGAGCCCCAGGAGGAGGGTCGCCCCCAGGATCCCCGCGAGCAGAGCGAGGTAGGGCACCAGCGCCCGCAGCAGTGGTGCCGAGACCGGGGGCAGGCCACCGGCGCGGAACCGCAGGAGGGCCAGCAGGACGAGGAGCACCGCTCCCGAGGCGAGGACGCCGGCAGGGGGAGTGCCGACCGTGAGGTGTGCCGCGATGAGCGACGCCCACTGGATCACCACGACCGTGACCGCCGCCGCGACGAGCCGGGGCGTCGGACGACGGCGGAGCACGACGAGGACGGTGACCATGCTGACCACCAGGACCGGAAGACTCAACACCGCGGACCTGTAGCCCAGCTCGGTCACGTCCTCGCCCCCGAGCTGGGCCGCCACGAGAGTGCCCGGGCCCAGGGATCCCCAGGGCACGAGCACCAATCCGAGCAGGCCCGCCACCACCGCCCGGACCGGGGTGAGGCCGATGCGCACCAGAAGCGGTGCCGTGATCACCACGCCCAGGCCGAAACCGGTGACCGACTCCATGAACGGGGTCAACCCGAAGACCAGCAGGAGGATCGTGACCACCCTGTCCGGGCCCGCGTCGGTCCGCACCAGCCAGTCGACGATCACGTCCTGGGCCCCGGTGCGGGACAGGACGACGGACAGGGTCACTCCGCCCAGCAGGATGAAGGCCACCTCGATGACCAGTGGGCCCAGCTGCCACGTCGCGTCGGAGACCTCCGCGGCGCCGGGCCGGAACACTGTCGCCGCGACGAGCGACGCGCTGACCAACCCGGCCGCGCCGGCCCGGAGCGAGGGCACGCGCAGGGCCGACAACGCGAGGACCACCAGAATCGGCGCGATCGCGGTACCCGACAGAAGCAGCGGCGTCACTGGGTCATCGTCGTTTCCTCCGGGGTCGCGGTGTGGTCGACGGTAGTCCACCCGCGACACCGTGATCCGATCGACGGTCTCGGCGAATACCACTAACATCCCCTACATGGCCACAGCTGAACCGGACATCCGGCGCGACGTGATCATCGTGGGCGGCGGGTTCGCCGGCATCGCCGCCGCCCGCCACCTCGCCTCCGAGGGGGTCGAGGTGTTGCTGGTGGACCGGAACAACTACCACCAGTTCCAGCCGATGCTGTACCAGCTCGCGGCCTCGCAGGTCGGCATCTCCCAGGTGGCGAGACCGTTGCGGGCGATCTTCCGTCGCGATCGCACCGTGCGGGTGGTCGTCGACGAGGTCACCGCGGTCGACCCGGAGGCCAAGCAGGTCACCCTGGCCGACGGCGCCGTCTGCGGGGCACGCGCACTCGTGGTGGCCGCCGGCGCCACAGCGAACTTCTTCGGCATCCCGGGCGCACAGGAGCACGCGTATCCGCTCTACACGCTCGATGACGCGATCCGGCTCAGTGCGAGGATGCTCGCCGACCTCGACCGGGCGGACACGCTCACCGGGGGCGAGCGCGATATCAACGTCATCGTCGTGGGCGGGGGACCGACCGGGGTCGAGATAGCCGGCGCACTCGCCGAGAACATCGATACGGCGGTGGCCGCCGCTTACTCCGATGCCTTCGCACGGGGTATCACGGTGCGCCTGATCGAGATGGCCCCGTCCGTGCTCGGCGGCTTCACCGAGGACTCGCAGGACTACGCGATACAGAAGCTGCGGGAGCGCGGCGTCGACGTCCGACTGGGTGTGGGGGTGAACGAGGTGCGCGACGACGGCGTGTCACTGGAGGACGGCACCTGGCTGGACGGCGACATCGTCGTCTGGACGGGTGGCCTCACCTCGACCGGCCTGCTCTCCGAATCCGGTCTGCCGCAGGGCAAGGGAGGCCGGGTGGAGGTCGACGCGGACCTGACCGTTCCCGGACTGGACGGGGTGTACGTGCTGGGGGACTGCGCCGCCATCCCCGACAGCAACGGCGGCCCGCTGCCGCAACTCGCCTCGGTTGCCCAGCAATCCGGGAAGTGGGCCGGTCGCAACATCCACGCCGACCTCACGGGCGGGGCCCGTGAGCCGTTCCGCTACCGCGACAAGGGCATCATGGCGATGGTGGGCCGCGGTGCGGCGGTCGCGGAACTCGGCCCCGCGCGACGGACCCTCCACGGGCCGCTCGCCTTTGTCTCCTGGCTCGGGGTCCACGCGACCATGTTGTCCGGAGCCTGGCAACGGACCGGTGCCATCGCGTCCTGGAGCATCGCCTTCCTCACCAACCGGCGACCGCAGGTCGTCCTCGGTCAGGCCGAGAAGAGCTGACGGCTCGGGGAGTGGCAGCCCAGCTCTCGCAGTCGGGGGGCCTGCCGCCGCGGCGGCAGGCCCCCGTGCAGAGCGGAAGTAGTGGGTCAGCTGTTCCTGCCGCCCTTGTGGGCTTATTCTTCGGTGTCGGAACGGTTTCCGAACTGGCCGGGGTTGTTCTGGTCAACCATCGTGCGGTCCTTCTTCTCTCGGAAAGCCCGGCACGGGCGGGCCTCGATGCGTGGGTCGACTCCCCTGGGGAAACCAGGAAGACTCGCCGCATGGTCGATGAGCTTGCTCCGAACGTCCTCTCGTGGGCGTCGGCTGTCGACGAGGCGGCTGCCGCCCAAGCCGTGGCGCTCGCGCGACTGCCGTTCATCCATCCGCACCTCGCGCTGATGCCGGACGCGCATGCCGGGAAGGGGTCGGCGGTCGGCACCGTCATCCCGACCGTCGACGCGGTGATCCCGGCCGCGGTCGGGGTGGATATCGGCTGCGGGATGGTCGCGGCACGCACCCGATACGGACGGGACGATCTGGGCCGGATAGACCTCGCCGTGTTGCGCGACCGGGTCGAGCGGGCGATCCCGTTGTCCCCGGGGAACTACAACAAGTCCGTGCACCACGGCCATACCCGCGCGCGGGTCAGCGAGCTGGAGAACCGCGCCGAGGCCGACGGCGTCGACCTGTCTCACTCGCCGCGGTGGCGTGAGCAGCTGGGCAGTCTCGGCGGAGGCAACCACTTCATCGAGCTGTGCCTCGACGAGTCGGGGGCGGTGTGGTGCTTCCTCCACTCCGGGAGTCGCGGCGTCGGTAACAAGATCGCCCAGAAGCACATCGCGATCGCCCGGGAGCAGTGTCGGCACGCGCGTGTGCGGCTCGCGGACACCGATCACGCCTACCTCCGCGAGGGGACGGCGGAGTTCCGGCAGTACCTCACGGAGCTGCGGTGGGCGCAGCGTTTCGCCCGGCTCAACCGGGACGAGATGATGGACCGCTTCCTCGGTCAGCTCGGCCGGCTCTTCGGCGACGACGACGCCGGAGAGACGGAGCGGGTGAACTGGCACCACAACTACACCGAGCAGGTCGAGATCGAGGGCGCGACCGTGTGGCTCACGCGTAAGGGGGCCATCGACGCCACCGAGGGCCGCATGGGCTGTATCCCGGGCTCGATGGGGACCCGCTCGTACATCGTCCGCGGCAGGGGCAACCCGTCCGCCTTGTTCTCCGCGCCGCATGGCGCGGGGCGACGGATGTCGCGCACCCAGGCAAAGAAGCGGTTCACCGCCGCTGATCTCGACGAGGCCATGCGGGGGATCGTCTACCGACCGGGCGACGCCTGGGTCGATGAGATCCCTGCCGCTTACAAGGACATCGATCAGGTGATGGAGGACGCGAGGGACCTGGTCGACATCGTGCACACTCTCCGGCAGGTCATGAACCTCAAGGGGACGTAGGAGCCCGCGGCGGGCGGGGAGTGGGTGACGCCGTGGCGGGGTGGGCGCGACTCAGTGCTGCGCTGCCGGGCGGACGAGGCGCGGAACCAATCGCCCCGGCGCGGGCTCGACGCCTCGCCGGAGCTCGGCGATGAGCTCGTCGGCGTAGGAGAGCAGCCCCGGGGCATCGATGTCGTGCGGAGCGGGGCCGCCGTCGTGTCCGATGCGCTCGGCCGCGCGCTCGAGCAGCGTGACCGCCCCCTTCGTGTTGCCGCGCTGCACGTGGGTGATCCCGACGGCCAGCTGGGCCAGCCCCTGCCAGAGCGTGCGTTCCTCGTGCGGAGCGCTCTTCCAGGCGCCTTCGAGGACCTCGTGGGCGTTGAAGGCGAGGCCCCGCTCCAGCAGGTCCTGCGCCCAGGCCAGGGACTCGGAGGGTGGCAGATCGAGGTCCTCGGGAATGCGTTCGACCCCGACGCTCCCGAACGGCAGCGGGCGGCCGAGTTCATCACGAGGGCGTGAGTTCCGCGCGCGGCCGTCCTCGTCGCGATCGCGTTCTCTGCCGTCCGGGGTGCGCATACCCTCCAGTGTCCCATTCTTGCCGACCGTCGGACGGGCGCCGGGTACAGCATGGTGATCGTCGGGGATTGCGGGCCGTAGGGGGAGGGCCGACGGGAGAGCCGCACTGGATCCGCGAGATGCGGGCTGCTATCAAGGGTGACGTGAAGTTCAACCTCGCCGTCGTCTGCGTTCTGGGGGCCTGGAGTATGTGGTCCGTCGGGAGGCTGGCGGATGCTGCAGCGAGTGATGGGGTTTCCCGACTTCTTGTGCTGTTGATCGTCCTCGCGGTGATCGGCGTCATCTGGCGCGGGACGAAGCTCCGTCAGGAGCCGGCAGTTTTCGCTGCGGTGTCCTACGTGCTGTTCGGGGCGATCGCGGTGGCGGCTGAAGCACTTGCCGGTGACCTCACCCGCGCAGTGATAGGTGGGGTGCTGTTGCCCTTCCTGCCGATCATCGCCGTCGAGGAACCACAGACGCGTCGCTGGATCAACCGCTGCGCGCGGTATTCACCGGTGGACGACGCTCGGTCGTGACTCCCGGTGGGCTGAGAGAGACGCCGAGGGGCGTATGTGTCGGAGGAATCCGAGGCGTGCGAGCTCACGTCGTCCCGCTTCTACGGCGTCGCTTGGCCGCGATTCCGAATGCGAGGGAGATCGCCACGAGGATCGAGATGATGACGAGGCGACCGGACTCGAACTGAGCAAATAATCCTGGGACCAGGAGCACGGCGACCGCCCCGAGTAACGCGCACGCGATGATGCAGATGGAGGCCGCGTGGTCGCCGAGGGTGTTCATGCTCCGTACTCTATGCGCCACCGGCAGCCGCCGGGCGAGAGGCGGACAGAAGCTTGACGTTACATAACGTCTGGTTACCGGTGCCGACTCGAAAGCCCGTTGAGCGCCGCTTGTTGAAGGACGTCATCGCCGGCCCGGGAAGTATCAGCGGCCCGCCCTTAGGCGCGTCGAGTGAGTGGCGGAAGAGCTCGCCGGATCCATGTGTCGCACTTGGTCGTGCTTCATGAGACTCGCTGGTGCGACACCCGTATGAGACACCCTGGCCGGGGCGAAGCGTTGATCAGACCGTACCCATGCGTGTCGCGTTAGAGGATAGGTTTTTAAGGCGCTGTCCCAACAGTTCAGCAGACGCTGTATAGTTCAGTAAGTGCTGACTACTGTTTCTCGTGTGGATGTGATGAACCGGTTAGGGCGGGCGATGGCCGACCCGACGCGGTCCCGGATACTGCTGACCTTGCTGCAGCAGCCGGCCTACCCGGCGGAGCTGGCCCGCGATTTGGAGCTGACACGGTCGAACGTGTCGAACCATCTGGCATGCCTGCGCGACTGCGGGATCGTTGTCGCAGTGCCCGAAGGTCGCCAGACCCGGTATGAGATCGCAGACCCGC
>DWWP01000008.1 GCA_019119635.1 Candidatus Dietzia intestinipullorum | reverse complement strand
GCCCGAGGACAGCGCGGTGACGACCGCCTCCGACAGCGGGCCGCAGGCGGCGGGCAGGCCGGGGGCGACGGGAGCGGTGGTGGCGGTCATGGCCCTTGTCTACCCCGTGTCCCCCTCATCATCCACCGCGGCGTCCCCGCTGCCCTCGCTGCTCTCGTGGTCGCCGTGTTCGCGTTCGATCCGCTCCCGTTCCTCCTGCTCCCGGCGATCGTCCTCCCGGCCCTCGTAGTTGTCGAACAGCTTGCGACGTTCGTGCCAGCGGAGGCTGTACGTGGACTCGCGGACACTGTCCTCGTTGTCGAAGTTCGCGCCGAGCGCGCCGGCGAACGCGCCCAGACAGCTGGACAGCCAGGCCAAGTGGACGTAGTCCAGGGCCGTCGCGGAGCGGCCGAGTTGGGTCGCGAGGTAGTCGGAGTCCATCACGGCGAGCGCCAGGAGGAACATCGCCAGAAGCAGGCCCAGGTACATGATCCCCACGCCGCAGCCCACGGTGAGCACGGTGGCCGCGTTGTCCATCCGCCGGTTGTGGGGCGTGAGCACGTCGTCGGACGGGGTCCACAGGCCGTTGCGCAGGATCAGCCAGACGACCAGCGTGAGCACGCCCAACACGCTGATAATGGCCAGTCGGAGCGGGTGCAGCTCGACGGCGAGGGAGGCGATGCTGCCGTAGAAGATGCCGAATGCGCCGGTGCCCGCGGCGGCGGCGACCACGCCGCTCAACGCCGTGACCATGCGGGTGGGTCGGTTATTGTACACCATGCCCGCGAGCACACGCGTCTCGTTGACCGGGCCCGACTTCTCCGGGGCTGGCAGGTTGTCGGTGCCGGGCGTGCCCAGGACACCCCTGTGGACGCCGGCACACACCAGCTCGAGCGCCAGCTTCCGGGTCCTCGTCCGCACCCGGATCGCGCCCAGCACCGGCATGCTCACCAGGGCGGCAGCGGTCGAGCCGCTGGTGTCGTACAGCAACGGGACATCGTCGGGGCGCGTGGGCAGATCGGTCAGGTACAGCACGAAGTCCCACTCGTGCTCCTGCAACAACCGGGGCGCGTGCTCGGTGAGCCTGATCTCGCCGTCCGGCCCCAGGGGAAGGGTCTCGTGGCCGACCTCGACCGCCCACCGCCCACCGAGTTCGCGCTCGAGATCGTCCGCGAGGTCGTCGGCGATCGCCGCCGCGACCTTGCCGGGCACGCCCGGGTCTGCCATGAGCCCGACGGTCGCCTGCCGCTGGTCTGTCTGTGTCTGCGTCTGCTCGTCCACCACACCACTATGCGGGTCGACGGCCCGGAACGCCCCCGGTCCGTCGGTCCCGCCGGACCGGTGCCGGGGAGATTCCGGCGTTCGGTTGCAGCGGCCGGCGGCGTCGCGTTGACTCGGGGGCGGACCAGATCAGCGGAGGTGACGGTGTCCGAGCACCACAAGCCGGAGGGCCCCGGCCTGGGGCGTCGCGGCTCCCCGGCGAACTGGCCGGTCTGGCGTCAGCTCACCGGCGGCGACCTCCTGGGTCGCGGCGCCGCCGCCCGGTCCCGCCGGCACCTCGAGATCACCCCCCGCACCACCACGGCCGATGCCGTGGTCAAGAGCGTGTGTCCCTTCTGCGCGGTCGGCTGCGGCCAGGACGTCTACGTCAAGGACGGCCGGGTCGTCCAGATCGAGGGCGACGACGACAGCCCCGTCTCCCGCGGCCGCCTCTGCCCCAAGGGGTCGGCGAGCAAGCAACTCGTCACCAACCCGGGCAGGATCACCAGCGTCCTGCACCGCAAGCCGTACGCGACCGAGTGGGAGGAGATCGACCTCGACACCGCGCTCGAGATGGTCGCGGACCGCGTGCTCGACGCCCGCGAGCGGTTCTGGGAGCACACCGACGCGAACGGGGACACCGTCCAGCGCACCCGCGGCATCGCGAGCCTCGGCGGGGCGACGCTGGACAATGAGGAGAACTACCTCATGAAGAAGCTCTACACGGCGCTCGGCGCCATCGAGGTGGAGAACCAGGCCCGCATTTGACACTCCTCCACCGTTCCCGGTCTGGGAACCTCCTTCGGGCGTGGTGGTGCCACGAACTACCAGCAGGATCTCGCGAACGCCGACTGCATCGTCATCCAGGGATCCAACATGGCCGAGGCCCATCCCGTGGGCTTCCAGTGGGTGATGGAAGCCCAGCGCAAGGGAGCCACGGTCATCCACGTCGACCCCAGGTTCACCCGCACCAGCGCCAAGGCCGACCTGCACGTCCCGATCCGCGCGGGCGCCGACATCGCCTTCCTGGGCGGGCTGATCAACTACGTGCTCACCCATGACGCGTGGTTCCACGAGTACGTGACGGCGTACACCAACGCCGCGATGCTCATCGACGAGGAGTTCCTCGACACCGAGGACCTCGCCGGGGTCTTCTCGGGGTACGACGACGAGGGCCGCGAGTACGAGGTCGCCACGTGGCAGTACGAGGGTGAGGGCGCCGACGCGGGCGCACGCCGGCCCGGCGACTACTCCGGGGAGAAGGAGCCCACGCAGGCCTCCGGATCCGGCGGCGCGCGGGCCTCCTCGACGATCGCCGGCCCGCGCCGGGACGAGACGCTCCGGGACCCCCGCTGCGTCTTCCGGGTCCTCGCGCGGCACTTCAGCCGGTACACCCCGGAGATGGTGGAACGCACCTGCGGTGTGGCCGTGGACGACTTCCTGCGCGTGGCCCGGGCGTTGACGGAGAACTCCGGCCGGGACCGCACCTCGGCGTTCTGTTACGCCGTCGGCTGGACCCAGCACACGGTGGGCGTGCAGTACATCCGTACCGCGTCGATCCTCCAGCTGCTGCTCGGCAACATCGGCCGCCCCGGCGGCGGGATCATGGCCCTGCGCGGCCACGCCAGCATCCAGGGCTCCACCGACATCCCGACCCTGTACGACCTGCTGCCCGGCTACCTGCCGACGCCGAACGCCGCGCACCATCACGACCTCGACAGCTACGTGGGGACCGACGACGAGGCCAAGGGCTTCTGGGGCAACATGCGGTCCTACACGGTGAGCCTGCTCAAGTCCTGGTGGGGCGACGCCGCGACCGCCGAGAACGATTTCCGCTTCGGCCACCTACCCCGCCTCACCGGAAAACACGATTCCACCGCGACCGTGCAGCGCCAGATCGACGAGGGCGGTGGCGGTTACTTCCTCGTGGGCGAGAACCCGGCCGTGGGCACGGCCAACGGCCGCATGCAGCGCGCCGGCCTGGCGAACCTGGACTGGCTGGTCGTCCGCGACCTCGTGATGATCGAGAGCGCCGATTTCTGGAAGTCGGGCCCCGAGATCGAGACCGGCGAGATGCGCACGGAGGAGATCGGCACCGAGGTCTTCTACTTCCCGGCCGCCAACCACGTGGAGAAGAAGGGCACCTTCACCAACACCCAGCGCATGCTCCAGTGGCGCCACCAGGCCGTGGAGCCGCCCGGGGACGCCCGCAGCGAACTGTGGTTCTACTACCACCTGGGCCGCGTCCTCAAGGAGCGCCTGGCCGACTCCACCGACCCGCGGGACCGCCCCCTGCAGGAGCTGACCTGGGACTACCCGATGGAGCCGGGCACCGACGAGCCCGATGCCGAGTACGTCCTCGCCGAGATCAACGGCCGCGGCGCCGACGGCGGACTCTTGTCGTCGTACACCGAGCTCTCGGGCGACGGCTCCACCCGGAGCGGGTGCTGGATCTACTGCGGCGTCTACGCCGACGGCGTCAACCAGGCCGCGCGCCGCAGGTCCCGCCACGAGCAGAACGAGCTGGCGCTGGAGTGGGGCTGGGCGTGGCCGGCCAACCGGCGGATCCTCTACAACCGTGCCTCGGCCGATCCGCAGGGGCGTCCGTGGAGCGAGCGCAAGGCGCTGCTCCGCTGGGACCCGGAGGCGGACGAGGGCGCCGGCCGCTGGGTCGGCGACGACGTGCCCGACTTCGAGGCCGACAAGTCACCCGACTACGCGCCCCCGGAGGGGGCTGTCGCGGAGGCGGCGATCGGCGGCGCCGAGCCGTTCATCATGCAGGACGACGGGCGCGGCTGGCTCTACGCCCCCAGAGGCCTGGCGGACGGGCCGTTGCCCGCACACTACGAACCGCCGGAATCCCCCGTACGCAACCCCCTCTACCCGGGGCGCGACGCCAACCCGGCACGGGCGATGCGGCCCGGGCCGTACAACCAGAGCCAGCCGGGCCACGGCGAGCCGGGCAGCGAGGTGTTCCCCTACGTCTTCAGCACGTACCGGCTCACCGAGCACCACACCGCCGGCGCGATGAGCCGCACCCTGCCGTACCTGTCCGAGCTGCAGCCCGAGTTCTTCTGCGAGATCAGCCCCGAGCTGGCCGCCGAACGCGGACTGGAGAACGGGGGCTGGGCCACCATCGTCACCGCGCGCAGCGCGATCGAGGCGCGCGTGCTGGTCACCCGACGGATGAGGCCGCTGCTCATCGACGGCGCCACCCTGCACCAGATCGGCCTGCCCTATCACTGGGGTGGCAACGGGGTGAGCATCGGCGACCCGGCCAACGACCTTTTGCCGCAGAATCTCGACCCCAACGTGTCGATCCCGGCGACCAAGGCCACGAGCTGTGACATCGTCGCGGGGCGGCGACCACGCGGTCCGGCCCTCCCGGAGTTCGTGGAGGGCTACCGCCGCCGCGCCGGGATCGGCACAGAACCGCGAGAGGAGAACTGACCCATGTCCGCCTTCCTGTCCGGCCTCGGTCGGTCCTTCTTCGGCGACGTCGACCCGGCCGAGGACGGCGGCTACGAGGATCCGCCGCCGCGCAAGGGCTTCTTCACCGACACCTCCGTGTGCATCGGCTGCAAGGCCTGCGAGGTGGCGTGCAAGGAGTGGAACCTCATCCCCGAGGACGGTGTCGGACTCACGGGGAACTCGTACGACAACACCGGACAGCTCGGCGCCTCCACGTGGCGGCACGTCGCCTTCATCGAGCAGGAGGTGCCGGCCCATCTCGCCGCGGCCAGCCCCGTCCCGGACACCACGCTGCACGGCTCCGACGCCGCGGCCGCCGGCCCGGCCCCCGTCGACCTGGGCCTGCCCACCACGACGCTCCCCGGCGAGGCCGACGACGCCGCGGAGCCCACCGACTTCCGCTGGCTCATGGAGTCGGACGTGTGCAAGCACTGCACGCACGCGGCCTGCCTCGACGTGTGCCCGACCGGCGCGCTCGCGCACACCGAGTTCGGCACCGTCGTGGTGCAGAGCGACATCTGCAACGGCTGCGGGTACTGCGTCTCGGCGTGCCCCTACGGGGTCATCGAGCGCCGCAGCGGGCCCGCGGGCGACCCGGCCGTGGGCGTGGCCCAGAAGTGCACGCTCTGCTACGACCGGCTCACCGAGGGGATGACGCCGGCCTGCGCCAAGGCGTGCCCCACCGACTCGATCCAGTTCGGCGACCTCGACGAACTACGCGAGCGGGCCGTCGGGCGTCTCGACGAGCTGGTCGAGGCCGGGGAGCCGCGTGCCCAGCTGTACGGGCACGACTCGCGCAACGGTGTCGGCGGGACCGGGGCGTTCTTCCTGCTCCTCGACGACCCCGAGGTGTACGGCCT
>DWWP01000062.1 GCA_019119635.1 Candidatus Dietzia intestinipullorum | reverse complement strand
CCCCTCCGGGGTGCGCTGCGGGTTTGTACGCGGCCCCTCGCGGTGCGCTGGCGGAGTGGACCACACCGGCAGCGCAAGTCACCCGGGGCGGCGCAGCGCCGCCGCTCAGGCCCCGGCGACGTACTCCCCGTAGCCGAGATCGCGCAACGCGGTCCGCAGGGTGTCCGCCGCGGCGTCCGCCTTGTCGGCGGGGAAGTCGGGGTCGGCCAAGGAGAGGTCGAACCCGGACATGTCGTTGGCGGGGAAGACGTGGATGTGCGTGTGCGGGACCTCGAAGCCGGCGATGAGGTAGCCGGCACGGGACGCCCCGAATCCCTGCAGGACGGCCTTGCCCACCGCCTGCGCGACCTCGTTGAGCCTGGTCAACAGGGCCGGTTCGAGGTCGGTCCAGCGGTCCACCTCGGCGCGGGGGACCACCAGCGTGTGTCCGGGGGCGACGGGGGCGATCGTGAGGAAGGCGACCACCTCGGGGTCGGACCAGACGAACCGCCCCGGGAGCTCGCCGGCGATGATCTTGCTGAATACCGTGGACATACCGACAACAGTACGGATCCGCCACGCAGGTTTCGTGATCATTCGGTGACATCATGTTGTAATACAGAGACCCCACGAGAACGGCGCGTGCATCCGACCGTTCCGAGGAAACCGAAGGAGCGTCGCCCATGGTCGGGATCAAGGGATGGTCGAGAGAGGCCACCGAACCGAAGAAGGCCTATCACCACGGCGATCTCCGCAACGCGATCATCACCGAGGCCACGGCGCGCGCGCGGGCCGACGGGGAGAAGGCGATCATCCTGCGGGAGATCGCCCCTCAGCTCGGCGTGTCCGCGACCGCCGCGTACCGGCACTTCACCAACCGGCAGCAGCTCGTCGAGGAGGTCTCGGCCAAGGGCTTCGAGGCCATGGTCGACTGGGTGGCCGCGGAATCGGTCCCCGGAGCGGAGGCCGCGCCCGGCCTGGCCGCCTACGTGGAGCTGCGGAACGCGGCCACGGCCGTCGTGGACTTCACCGCGGCGGAGACCGCCTGGGCGCGGATGATGATCGAGACGCTGGGGGCCTCCGAGGTCGTGGCCGCTGCGGCCGACCGGGTCCGCGTGCTGTTGCAGGAGATCATCGACCGCGGGATCGCCGCGGGGGTGTTCCGGCCCGGCACCGAGGTGGGCGCGGCACGCGTCTTCTGGGCGGGCATCGACGGACTGTGCTCGCAGGTCATGTTCCGCGTGCTCCCGCAGGACGACGACGCCGCCCGGAGCGCCACCGCGCGCACGCTGGACCTGTGCATGACCGACCTGCTCACCGAGGAGGGCGCGCGGGTCCGCGAGGCCGTGACACTCCCGGACGGGATCGTCACAGAACTCCCGGACTGACGCGAACCCCCGCGCCGCGCGGGCCTATGTGTCCAGGTGGTTGTCGGTGAGCCGGAAGCTGGGCACGTCCTTGAGGTCGATCGTCGCCTCATAGGTGCGGTCGTATCCCGTGCGGGTGATCACCCACCGGCCGTCGCGGTGCTCGTAGGCGTCGTCGTAGAACGCGGCCCCGAAGATCATGGTGGAGTACTTGGCCACGATCACCCGGTCCTGCAGGTACCAGCGGCCCGTGGCCGTGTCTCCGTCGACGGTGATCTCGGGGTGGCCGACCCGGTGCTCGGTGAGCACGTCGTCGGTCATCTGTGCGGCCAGGCCCTCGAGGACCTCGGCGCGGGAGTGGTAGGTCAGGCGTGTGCCGTAGCTCGCGGTCACGTCGTCGGCGAGGGTCTCGGCGAGCTCATCCCACAGGTGCAGGTCCACGCATCGCAGGTACTTGTACTTGAGCTGCTTGATCTCGTCGACGTCTGTCATCACGGTCCTTGCTGTGAGGGGTGGTCAGGGGCCCCGGGAGGGCGTGCCCAGTCTGTCAGAGGTACGCCGCTACTGTAGGCGCTGTGCGCATTCTCGTGATCGGTTCCGGTGCCCGTGAGCACTCCCTCCTCGTCGCCCTCGCCGCGGACCCCGCGGTGACCGAACTCCACGCCGCGCCGGGCAACCCCGGCATGGTCCAGGCGACGTGCCACGACGTCGACATGACCGACCCCGCGGCCGTCACCGCGCTCGCCCGTCGCGTCGGGGCGGATCTCGTGGTGATCGGCCCCGAGGTCCCGCTGGTGGCGGGCGTGTCCGACGCCCTGCGCGCCGCCGACGTCCCGGTGTTCGGGCCGTCGGCCGAGGCTGCCCGCATCGAGGGCTCCAAGGCGTTCGCCAAGGACGTCATGGCCGCCGCCGGGGTCCGGACCGCGCGCGCCGAGGTGGTCGATTCGCCGGCGCTGCTGGACGAGGCGCTGGACCGGTTCGGCCCGACCTGGGTGGTCAAGGACGACGGACTCGCGGCGGGCAAGGGCGTCGTGGTGACCCCGGACCGTGCGGCCGCCCGCGCGCACGCGCTCGCCTGCCTGGAGGACGGGCACCCCGTCCTGTTGGAATCGTTCCTGGACGGCCCCGAGGTCTCCCTGTTCTGCCTTGTCGACGACGACGAGGTTGTGCCGCTCCTGCCCGCCCAGGACCACAAGCGCGTGGGGGACGACGACCGCGGCCCCAACACCGGCGGCATGGGCGCGTACACCCCGCTCCCGTGGCTGCCGGACGGCATGGTCGAGCGGATCGTCGCCGAGGTGTGCGAGCCGGTCGCGCGCGAGATGGTGGCGCGGGGCTGCGGGTTCTCGGGCCTGCTGTACGCGGGGCTCGCGATCACGTCGTCGGGGCCCGAGGTGGTGGAGTTCAACTGCCGCTTCGGCGACCCCGAGACGCAGGCGGTGCTGGCCCTGCTCGAGTCGCCGCTGGGCGAGACGCTGCACGCCGTGGCCACGGGCCGGCTCGCCGAGCAGCCGCCGCTGGTGTGGCGCGACGGCGCGGCCGTGACGGTGGTGCTCGCTGCCGAGAACTACCCGGGCACGCCGCGGCGCGGCGACGTGATCGACGGCGCCGAGCAGCCGGGAGTGCTCCACGCGGGGACCGCGACGGGCCCCGACGGGCGACTGGTCTCGGCGGGCGGTCGTGTCCTCTCCGTCGTCGGCACCGGCCCGGACCTCGCGGCGGCGCGGGCGGAGGCCTACCGGACCCTCGACGGCATCGAACTGGGGGGCGGGCACTTCCGCAGCGACATCGGCCGGGCAGCCGAGGAGGGGCGGATCAGCGTCCCCGACTGACCGCCCGATCCCACCCAGTGGGAGGGCCGCCGGATCGGGGCGGCCCGGTGCCGCGTCATCGAGCGGTCGCACCCTGGGCGGACCCTGTGGACGGCTTCGGTTAAGCCTGGGTGTCCCGTCCCGTCACCTTCCCGTATCCCTGTCTCCTTAACCTTCGACATCGCAAGTACCACTCCGTATTCCACGAGGAGAAGCGATGTCTGAAAGACCTTCCATTCTCGGCGGCACAAGTCGCCGGATCGCGGCGGTCGGCGTGTCCGCCGCCGCGGCGATCACGCTGTCCGTCGTCCCCGCCACCGCTCAGGAGGGGAGCCTGCCGGGCGGTTCGATCGAGGATCTCGGCGGTTCCGTCGAGGGCTCCCTCGGCGACCTGGCGCCCGGCAGTTCCGCGGGCGACGACGGCCTCTACACCGGGCAGGTCGAGGTGGTCGACGGCGAGGCCGAGGATCCCGAGGTCCTCACCGGCCGGGTGTTCGACGACGCCAACGAGAACTCGCGGATCGACGGTGGGGAAGCCGGCGTTCCGGGGGTCAGCGTGTCCAACGGCGTCGACGTGGTCCAGACCGACGAGGAGGGCCGCTACGAGCTGCCCGTCCGCGGGGACTTCACCGCCTTCGTCACCCAGCCCGCCGGCTGGCAGGTGCCGGTCGACGAGGAGAACTTCGCGCAGTTCAGCTACAACCACTACCCCGAGGGCTCGCCCGAGCTGGAGTTCGGCGGGCTCGAGCCCACCGGCGACACCCCGGCGGCCGTCAACTTCCCGATGGCCCGCTCGGAGGCCACGGCCGACCCGCAGCAGTCCTGCGCGATCGCCGCGGACACCCAGGCCTACGACGAGGAGGAGGTCGAGTTCGCCCGCCAGGGTGCGGTCGCCGACCTCATGGCGCGGGACGACTACGCGGGCTGCGGGATCATGCTGCTGGGCGACAACGTCGGCGACGACCTCAGCCTCAACCCCGACGTCAAGGACATCTACGCCGACGCGAACGGTCCTGTGCGCGCCGTCCCCGGCAACCACGACATGGACTTCGACGCCGAGGGCTACGAGAACTCGGTGGACACCTACCGCCGCGACTTCGGCGCCCCGTACTACTCCTACGACGTGGGCGAGACGCACTTCGTCGGCCTGTTCAACGTGATGTACAACGGCGCCGACGACGACGGCGGCAACGGCGGGTACACCGAGGCGATCGCCGAGGAGCAGCTCGAGTGGCTGCGCAACGACCTCGCGAACGTCGATGAGGGAACCCCGGTCGTCGTGGCGGCGCACGCCCCGATCGTCAACTACTCGGACGTGGTCACGGACAACGCGGCGGAGCTGTACGAGATCCTCGCCGACCACCCCGACGCCGTGACCATCGGCGGGCACACCCACACGCTCGAGCACCTCCTCGCCGGCGACCAGCGCGAGGAGTGGGCGGCAGCCGGGATCGACGAGCTGAGCCACGACCAGATCGTCGCCGGCGCGGTCTCGGGCTCCTGGTACTCGGGCGAGCTCAACGAGGACGGCGTCCCGCACGCCTACACCTCCGACGGTGCCGAGCCCGGCGTGCTGACGATGGAGTTCGACGGCACCGAGCGCTCCGAGTACTACACGGTGCGTGGCGAGGAGCAGGACAAGCAGTTCCTCACCGGCCTCAACAGCCCGACCTGGCGCGAGTGGGCCGCCGAGGCGCAGCAGTGGCAGGACGACGACAAGGACGGCGAGGGTCCCGGCCCGATGGAGGTCGACTCCGTCTCGCTCGAGGACGTGCGCTCGGGCGAGTCCTGGGTCTCCAGCAGCTTCTTCGGCGGGTCGACCGGCGCGGAGGTGCTCTTCTCGCTCGACGGGGCGGAGGCCACCGAGGGGACGCTCACGCAGCCGATGACCGGCGAGGCCCTGAACAAGGGGTGGGAGTTCACCGAGCCCGTGTCGGCGACCCACAACCTGTCGAGCACCGGCGCGGTGGCGCAGGCGAGCCCGCACCTGTGGCGCGCCGACCTGCCCACCGATCTCGAGCCCGGCGAGCACACCGTGGAGGTCACCGCGACCGACCGGTACGGGGCGACCTACACGGACAGCTTCACCTTCACCGTGGAGGACGGCAACGGCGCGGACGATGCGGATGACGCGGATGACGGCGAAGCCGCAGGCGAGACCGACAGCGAGTAACCCCGCTCCTGCCGACTGCGGGTAGCCCCCTCCCGCGGGGTAGCCCCCTCCCACGGGGTAGTCCCGCCTCCGCTCCCGCGGGGCAGCCCCGCCCCGCTCACAGGTTATGCACTCTCACGGTCGACCAGATCGCACTTATGCGTCGTACGGTCGACCGTGAGAGTGCATACCTGTCTGTGTCGACCGTTTTGCCGCATAAGCGCCCATCGTGTCGAGGGCGCCGAGCGGCATGGTGTCGAGGGCGCCGAGCGGCATGGTGTCGAGGGCGAGGGCGAGGCGGCCGAGCGGCGGCCACGCGGGCTCAGCGGCTGTAGAGGGCCATCCGGGGGACCTGCTCGACCATCCACGGGCTGAACGCGAACGGGGTCGCGTCGATCGACGTCCGGACGTCCTCCGGGCGGGCCCACACGTACGCGCACACCTCGTCGGCCCGGGGCGCGAGATTGGCCCGGATCCGGGCGGTGAACACGGGACAGATCTCGTTCTCCACCACGCCGGAGTCGTCGACGGCCCGGTAGCGGAAGTCCGGGATCGCGGGCTCGATCCGGTCCACGCGGGTGCCCAGCTCCTGCTCGGCCCGCCGGACGATCGCGTCCACCGGGTCCTCGCCCGGCCCGGGATGCCCGCATACGGAGTTGGTCCACACGCCGCCCCAGGTGAGCTTGTCCAGCGCCCGCCGGGTGAGCAACACGCGCCCGTCGTCGTCGACCACATGGCACGAGAACGCCAGGTGCAGCGGGGTGTGCGCGGTGTGGATGGTCGCCTTGTCGGCCGAGCCGATCGGCCGGCCCTCCTCGTCGAGAAGAACGACCAGTTCAGGCGACGCAGTCATACCGCCACCCTACGTCCGGGCGTCGCCGGCCCGGCGAGGTGGCGCGGCGGCGCCCCGATCCCGCTCGCCGCCCTCGCCCGCGAGGGACTCAGCCGGCCAGGTCGCGGGCGATCACCAGGCGCTGGATCTGGTTGGTGCCCTCGAAGATCTGCGTGATCTTGGCCTCCCGCATGTAGCGCTCCACCGGGAACTCGCGGGTGTAGCCCACGCCGCCGAGCACCTGCACCGCGTCGGTGGTCACCTTCATGGCGGCGTCGGTGGCGGTGAGCTTCGCGATCGAGGCCTCGCGCGAGTACGGGCGGCCAGTGTCCTTGCGGCGCGCGGCGTCGAGATAGGTGGCGCGCGCGGAGGCCACCGCCGCCGCCATGTCGGCCAGCAGGAAGCCCAGACCCTGGTGCCCGATGATCGTCTTGCCGAACGCCTCACGCTCGTTCGCGTACGCCACCGCGTCCTCGAGGGCGCGCTGCGCGATGCCCGTGGCGACGGCGGCGATCCCCAGCCGCCCGGAGTCCAGCGCCGAGAACGCGATCCGCAGACCGTCGCCCTCGGCCCCGATCAGCCGGTCGGCGTCCACGCGGGCGTCCTCGTACGACGCGGTGGTGGTGGGCACGCCGTTGAGGCCCATCTTGTCCTCGGGCGCGCCGAAGTGCAGGTTCTCGGTCTCGCGGGGCACCAGCAGGCAGGAGATGCCGCCGGAGCCCTCGCCGGTGCGGACGAAGGTGTTGTAGACGTCGGCGATTCCGCCGTGCGTGATCCACGACTTGGTGCCCGTCACCAGGTACGCGGGCCCGTCGCCGTCGCCGGTCCGGGCCGCGCGGCAGCGCAGGGCGGCGGCGTCGGACCCCGCCTGCGGCTCGGACAACGAGTACGCGCCGATCTGCTCGCCCGCCAGCAGCCCCGGCAGCCAGCGCTCCCGCTGCTCGGGCGTGCCGGCGGTGGCCAGCGGGAAGCAGGAGAGCCCGTGCACGCTCGTGGCCACGGCCACCGCCGCCCAGCGCGCGCCCAGCTCCTCGAGCACCTGGAGGTACACCTCGTACGGCTGGGCCCCGCCGCCGAACTCCTCCGGGTACGGCAGCCCCAACAGCCCCACCTCGCCCAATTGCGCGAAGAGGCCTTCGGGGTAGGTGTGGTTCTTCTCGTGCTCCGCGGCGACCGGATCGAGCAGCTTGTCCGCCACGGAGCGGGTCATCTCGATGAGGTCGTACGCCTCGTCGGTGGGGAGAAGTCGGTCGACGGCCATGGGTCCTCCGGGGTCTGGTCAGCGTTACCACCATTGTGCAGCGATGGCCGTCTCCACGATCCCGAGTCGACGCCGGGGGCGGGCGGGGGTACCCGATGGTGGGTAGCACGCCCGGGCGGCCTGGGACAGGATGAGGGGATGAGTGAGACGAGTGCCACCCCGACCGAGCCCCTCACGCCGGACCAACTGCTGGCGATCTATGACGTCCCCGACGCCAGCGCGGCCGAGTTCCTGTGCGACCGTCACGATCCGGACGCCGTGGCCTTCACGATCATCGACGCCGACCTTTCCGGCCGCGACATCACCTACGGCGAGCTCAGGACCCGCAGCGAGCAGGTCGCCTCGGCCCTGGCCGCGCTGGGGGTCGGCGAGGGCGACCGCGTCGCCACGCTCATGTCCAAGTCGGCGGACCTGGTGTTCACCCTCGTGGGGATCTGGCGCCTCGGGGCCGTGCACATGCCACTGTTCACCGCGTTCGCGTGGCCGGCCATCGAGATGCGGATCACGGGCGGCGACGCCAAGGTGATCGTCTCCGATGCCGACCAGCGCGGGAAGCTCGAGTCGACGACCGCGCCCGTCGTCGTCGTCGATCTCCCGTCCTGCCCCGACGCGCGCGAGGGCGACCTGGACCTGGCGACGATCACCGACGCCGAGCAGCCCGGCCGCCCTGCCGCGGTGACCGGCCCGGACGCCGGCATGGTCATGCTCTTCACCTCCGGGACCACAGGCGCCCCCAAGGGCGTGGTGGTGCCGGTCCGCGCGCTCGCCGCGTTCCACCAGTACATCGAGACCGGGCTCGACGTGCGGGCCGACGACATGTTCTGGAACGGCGCCGACCCGGGCTGGGCGTACGGCCTGTACTACGGGATCCTCGGGCCGCTGACCGCCGGCCGCCGCAGCCTGCTGCTGCACGCCCGCTACACCCCGGAGCTGGCGTTCGCCGTGCTGCAGTACTACGGCGTCACCAACTTCGCGGCCGCGCCGACCGTCTACCGCACCATGCGCGCCAAGGCCGACATCGCGCCCGCGGGCCTGCGCCTGCGTCGCGCCTCGGCTGCCGGGGAGCCGCTGACGCCCGAGGTGATCGAGTGGTCGATCGAGCAGTTCGGGGTCGAGGTGCGCGACCAGTACGGGCAGACCGAGCACGGCATGTTCATCATCAACCCGTGGCACGACTCGCTGCGCGAGGACGTCCGCCCCGGCTCGATGGGGGTGCCGCTGCCGGGGTGGAGCTGTGTGGTCCTCGCCGCGGAGTCCGACGTCCCGGCGGCGGTCGGGGAGCTCGGCCGGGTGGCGATCGACGTGCCCGCCAGCCCCCTCATGTGGTTCACCGGCTACCACGAGGCGCCGGAGAAGACCGCCGAGCGGTTCAGTGCCGACGGCCGCTGGTACTACACCGGCGACGCCGCGAAGATCGACGCCGACGGCCACTTCTACTTCTCCAGCCGCGACGACGACGTGATCCTCATGTCCGGCTACCGCATCGGCCCGTTCGACGTGGAGTCCGTGCTCGCCCGGCACCCGCACGTGCTGGAGTCGGCCGTCATCGGCGTGCCGGATGACCTCGCCGGCGAGGTGCTCGAGGCCTACGTGGTCCTGCGCGAGGGGGTGGAGGGCGACGACGACGAGGTGGCGGAGCTGCAGAACTGGGTCAAACGCGAGTTCGCCGCCCACGCCTTCCCGCGGAAGGTGCACTTCGCGCGGGAGCTGCCCAAGACGCCGTCGGGCAAGATCCAGCGCTTCCTCCTGCGCAAGGAGCGCGCCGAGCGCCCCTGATCCCCGGGCGGCCCTTGCGGTCGTGGGAACAACCACAAGGGCGCCCGGCCCGGGCTTAATATCTTCTTATGGTTTTCCCGCGCGGTGTGCGCGCTCTGCTGTCCGCGGCTCTCGTCGTCGTTCCGCTGGTCTCGGCCACCGCGGCGGTCCCCGCCGCGGCCAACCCGGTGATCTCCTCTGTCGCCCCGGACCCGTCCGTGCTCCGCGGGGCTGACGGCGCCTTCCACGTCTACGGTTCGTCGGACGACTGGTCTGACGGCGCGGGGTACCGGCTGATCCCGCACTTCCGATCGTTCGACCTGGTGGAGTGGGAGTACGTGGGGGATGCGTTCGCCGAGCGTCCCGCGTGGGCGCAGCCGGGGTCCTTCCTGTGGGCACCGGACGTACACCCCACCGACTCGGGGGCGGTCATGTACTACACGACCGACGGCCAGCTTCCGTGTATCGGCAGGGCCACCGCGCCGGGACCGGAAGGCCCGTGGGCGCACGACGACGAGCCGATCGTCTGCTTCGGGGCAGACGCGCCCTACCAGGATCTCGATCCGATGGACCCCGAGGTGGTGCTCACCGAGGACGGCCCGGTCATGTTCATGGGTAACTTCGAGGGCATCCACGCGGTCCCGATGACCGCCGACGGCACCGCGCTGCGGGGCGATCCGGAGCTCGTCGCCGGGCCCGGGGTCGAGGCGCCGGCGATCGTCACCCGGGCGGGCCGGACGCACCTGTTCACCAGCGCCGGACTGTGCTGTGACGGCGAGGCCTCGCAGTACCGCGTACTCGCGGGCCGCGCCGACGACCTCATGGGGCCCTACGAGGACAGCACGGGGCGGCCCCTTCTCGAGGCGGAGTCCGGCGATGTGGTGCTACGCGGTGACGACGACTGGGTGGGGCCCGGCCACGTCGACGTGGTGACCGACGACGCCGGTACCGACTGGATGCTCTACCACGCGGCTCCCCGGGGTTCCGCCGTGCTGCCCAACGGAGTGCAACGGCGCTACATGATGGCGGACCGGATCGACTGGGTGGACGGATGGCCGCGGGTCGGGGACGGTACGCCCTCGTCGACGCGGCCGACCGACCCGGTGGTGGACCTGCCGGTGCGACTCACCGCCGCCGGGGACGTGGTGACGCACAACCGGGAGCACCTGGTGGACGCGCCCGTGCGCGTGGAGTCCACGGGGACGCCGTACTCGGGCGCGCTGCGGGCGACGATCACCGGCCCCGACGCGAGCAGGACCGCGCTGGCAATCGCCACCGAGGACGGGGACGTCGGGTCCGTGCCGGTGTCGGTCGGCGCAGGACAAGGCGTCGACAGGACGCTCGCGCTCCGCACGGCCGGTCCGCTGACGCCAGGGAATCACGAACTGGTGATCTCGGTCGAGGACGAGGACGGCTGGATCCGGGAACTCGCGGTGTTCGGCCTCAACGTGGCGGCCGACGGGTCGCTCCCGATGGGCTCGGGCGCCCTCGGATCCGCGTCACTGGGGTCCCTCGGGGGGTGAACGGCTGTCTCGTCGGCGCGTCACTATTACTGTGTCCCAACAGCAGCCCGGACGCGCGCCGGGACCGATGACCGGCGAGGGAGAGCACGCGATGGGTGCTGGAGACGACGTCCGCACGGACACGGAGACACGCCACCCCGGGACGCGCGCCGTGGCCGAGGAACAGCGGTCCCCCGGGGAGCGTGACGAGGCGGTGCCGCGCACCGAGCACCTGCGCAACGTCATCGGGGTGTTCGCGGGGCTGGCCGCCGCGGTGCTGGTGTACGCGATCATGCCGGGCGACCTCGCACACAACGCCCGACTCACCGCCGGCGTCGCCGTATTGCTGGGCATCTGGTGGATGACCGAGTGCATCCCGATCCCCGCGACCGCGTTGGTGCCGCTCATCGCGTTCCCGGTGTTCGGCGAGGGGTTCTCCGTCGACGACGTGGGCGCCGAGTACGGCAACAACATCATCTTCCTGTTCATGGGCGGGTTCCTCATCGCGATCGCGATGCAACGCTGGGATCTGCACCGGCGGATCGCGCTGCTCACCGTGCGGGCGATGGGGACACGGTCCACGCGGGTGGTCGCGGGGTTCATGATCGCCACCGCGTTCCTGAGCATGTGGGTGTCCAACACGGCGACGGCCGTGATGATGCTGCCGATCGGCGTCTCGGTCCTCATGCTCGCCGCGGAACTGGGCGGTGGCCGCTCCGGGGAGGACGGCGATGCCGGCGACGGCGCCGGTGACGACGACGAGAACGTCATGCCCGCGATCGACGCCTCGGCCGACCCCGGCTCCGACGAGGTCAAGGACGCGGTGATCCGCTCCAGGTTCGGCACCGCGCTCATGCTCGGAATCGCCTACGCCGCTTCGGTCGGCTCGCTCGCGACGATCATCGGCACCCCGCCCAACACGCTGCTCGCCGGGTACCTCAGCAGCGAGCACGATGTCGACCTGGGCTTCGGCCAGTGGATGCTGGTCGGCCTGCCGCTGGCGGCGGTGATGCTGGTGATCACCTGGCTCCTGCTCACCAAGGTGCTGTTCCGACCGGAGATGGAGCGGATCCCCGGCGGGCGGCAGTTGTTCCAGGACGAGCTCGCCAAGCTCGGATCGCCGTCCTCGGGCGAGAAGCGCGTCCTGGCCGTCTTCGTGGCGGCGGCCGTCGCCTGGGTGACGGTGCCGCTGGTGTTCGAGGATCCGCCCATCTCCGACGCGGGCATCGCCCTCACCGCCGGCCTGCTGCTGTTCCTGCTGCCGGCGGGCACCGAGCGCGGGGTGCGGCTGCTCACGTGGGACGCCGCGCTCGAGCTGCCGTGGGGCGTGCTGCTGCTCTTCGGTGGCGGACTGGCGCTGTCCGGGCAGTTCTCCGGGTCGGGGCTGACCGACTGGATCGGCGAGCAGGCCGGTGCACTCGGGGCGCTGCCCGTGGTCCTCCTCGTCGTCGTCGCCGCGGCGGGGATCATCTTCCTCACCGAACTGACCAGCAACACCGCCACGGCGGCGACGTTCCTGCCCGTGGCCGGCGGCGTGGCCCTGGGGCTGGGGCTCGACCCGATGCTGCTGGCCGTGCCCGTGGCGCTCGCCGCGACCTGCGCGTTCATGCTCCCGGTGGCCACCCCGCCCAATGCGATCGCCTACGGGTCCGGATACGTGACCATCGGCCAGATGGTGCGCGGGGGAGTGTGGCTCAACCTCATCGGGATCGTGCTCATCACGGTGGTCACCATGACGCTGCTGGTGTGGGTGTTCGGGCTGACGCTCTGATCCGCCGGGCCGCAGGCGGCGGGCGGCGGGGGCCCCGTCCTGCCCGCCCCCGCCGAAGAGGCTCCCCTGCCCACCCCCGCCGAAGAGGCTCTCGTGCCCGCCCCCGCCGGAATGGTCGTGCGTACTGCGGCGATCCGATGATCTGAGCGCAGTGGGCACGACCTTCGTAGCGGTGGGCACGACCAATTTCTCCGCGTCCTGTCGCGCCGACCGGCAACGCGACCCCGGCGGCCGGTACCGCTAGCGTCGGGGCATGACTTCTCCGCGCGAGCCCTCCCACCGTTCGGCCGTCGAACCGTTCCACGTCATGAGTGTCCTGGCCGCGGCCGCGCGGCGGCAGGAGACGCACGGCGACGTGATCTCGCTGTGCGCGGGGCAGCCCTCGACGCCGGCGCCCGGGCCGGTGTTGGCGGCTGCGCACCACGCGCTGGACACCCAGATCCTCGGCTACACGGAAGCGCTGGGGATCCGGTCGCTGCGTGAGGAGATCGCCGGCTACCACCGCCGTAAGGACGGGATCGAGGTGTCGGCCGAGGACGTCGTCGTCACCACCGGCTCCTCCGGCGGCTTCACGGTGCTGTTCCTCGCGGCCTTCGACGCCGACGACACCGTGGTGATGGCCCGGCCCGGATACCCGGCGTACCGCAACACGCTCCAGGCGCTGGGGTGCCGTGTCCACGAGATCGACTGCGGCGCCGACACGCGCTTCCAACCCACGGTCGCGCACCTGGAGGCCGTGACGGCCGAGCTGGGTCACGCGCCGGCCGGGCTCATCGTGGCCAGCCCCGCCAACCCGACGGGCACGATCATCGACGCGGCCGAGCTGGAGGCACTCGACCGCTGGTGCGCCGAGCGCGGCACCCTGCTGGTCAGCGACGAGATCTACCACGGCGTCACCTATGGCCGGGAGTGTGCGACCGCCTGGCGCAGCGGGCGCGACGCCGTGGTGATGGGCTCGGTCTCAAAATACTTCTCCATGACCGGCTGGCGGATCGGTTGGATGCTCCTGCCGGAGTACCTGCGCGCCCCCGTGGATCGCCTGATCGGCAACCTCACCATCTGCCCGCCCGCGGACGCCCAGTTCGCCGCGATCGCCGCGTTCACGCCGGAATCGGCGGCCGAACTCGACGCGCACGTCGAGCGGTACGCCCGCAACCGCGAGCTGGTGCTGCGGCGGCTCGGTGAGATGGGGGTCGCCGACATCGCGCCGCCGGACGGCGCGTTCTACGCCTACTTCGACGTCTCGCGGTGGACCGACGACTCGGTGGCCTGGTGCGCGGAGGTCCTCGACCGGACGGGGGTGGCGCTCACGCCGGGAGTCGACTTCGACACCGCGAACGGCGCCCACACCGTGCGGCTGAGCTTCGCGGGGGACACCGACGGGATCGGCGAGGCGATGGACCGGCTCGGGCCCGTCCTGGCCCCGGCGGCGGGCCCGACGGGTTAACGTCGACCCATGGGTTCCGCCGAGATCATCACGACCAGCGTCTACCTCGCCCGCCCCTGGCTGCTCGCCCGGGCCCCGCTGACGGTGGAGCAGGTCTACCAGAACGCGCGGGAGATCCTCGCCGGGTCGACCGGCGGCGCGGTGATCTCCTGACGGGGCTGCGATACTGGGCGGCGTGACCGCGCAGCCCAAGACCTCCAAGCCCCGTATCTCCAACGTCCTCGCGTCGCGCTACGCCAGCGCCGACCTGGCCACCCTGTGGTCCGCCGAGCACAAGATCGTGCTCGAGCGGCAACTGTGGATCGCCGTACTCCGCGCCCAGCGCGACCTGGGGATCGACGTGCCCGACGGCGTGATCGAGGCCTACGAGGCGGTGGTGGACAGCGTGGACCTCGACTCGATCGCCGAACGCGAGCGGGTCACGCGGCACGACGTCAAGGCGCGGATCGAGGAGTTCAACACCCTCGCCGGCACCGAGCACATCCACAAGGGGATGACGAGCCGGGACCTCACCGAGAACGTCGAGCAGTTGCAGGTGGTCCTCTCGCTGCGGCTGATCCGGGACAGGGGCGTGGCCGCCGCGCGTCGCCTCGCCGAGCACGCGGAGGCCCACCGCGACCGGGTGATGGCCGGACGCAGTCACAACGTGGCCGCCCAGGCCACCACGCTGGGCAAGCGCTTCGCCTCCGCGGCCGACGAGCTGCTGGTGGCGCTCGAGCGCGTGGAGTCGCTGCTGGACCGGTACCCGCTGCGCGGTATCAAGGGGCCCATGGGCACGGCGCAGGACATGATGGACCTGCTCGGCGGCGACGTCACGCGGGTGGCGGAACTGGAGACCCGCATCGCCGGGCACCTGGGCTTCGACCGGACCTTCGACTCGGTGGGGCAGGTCTACCCGCGCTCGCTCGACCACGAGGTGGTCTCCGCGCTCGTGCAACTGGGCGCCGGGCCGTCCTCGATGGCCCAGACCATCCGACTGATGGCCGGGCACGAGCTGGTCACCGAGGGGTTCCAACCCGGGCAGGTCGGCTCCTCGGCCATGCCCCACAAGATGAACACCCGCTCCTGCGAGCGCGTCAACGGGCTCCAGGTGGTGCTGCGGGGCTACGGCTCGATGGCAGCAGAGCTCGCCGGCGCGCAGTGGAACGAGGGCGACGTCTTCTGCTCTGTCGTCCGCCGCGTGGCGCTACCGGACGCGTTCTTCGCGCTGGACGGCATGTTCGAGACGTTCCTGACCGTGCTCGACGAGTTCGGCGCGTACCCGGCCGTGATCGACAAGGAGCTGCAGCGCTACCTGCCCTTCCTGGCCACCACCAAGGTGCTCATGGCCGCGGTGCGCGCCGGCGTCGGCCGGGAGGTCGCGCACGAGGCGATCAAGGAGAACGCGGTGGCGGTCGCGCTGGCGATGCGCGAGGAGGGCCGCGAGCCCGACCTCCTCGACCGGCTGGCCGCCGACGACCGGCTCCCGCTCGACCGCGCCGCCCTCGAGGAAGCGCTCGCGGACCGCGGGGCGTTCGTGGGCGCGGCCGCCGACCAGGTGGACGCCGTCGCCTCCCGGGTGCAGACGCTGGTGGCGCGGCACCCGGAGGCCGCCGCGTACACGCCGGGCGCGATTCTCTAGGGTCCGTCGTCGTCGTCGCCGCCGCCGTCGCCGTCGCCGTCGGAGGCGGAGCGCGACCCGCGGGCGCCCGACCACTGGGGTAACAGGGCCGCCTGGCGCGCCGATATGTGGTGGACCCCACCGGATGTCGGCAGCAGCGGCTGTCGCCTCGACGAAAGGTCCCTCTCATGGTCACCAGGCCCAGCGGCTCCCTCGGCGGGATGCTCTACGACGGTTTCGAGATGCTCCAGCGGGGGCTCGGCACCGCC
>DWWP01000061.1 GCA_019119635.1 Candidatus Dietzia intestinipullorum | reverse complement strand
ATCCGTAACTGGTCCTACGGCGAGGTCAAGAAGCCGGAGACCATCAACTACCGCACCCTCAAGCCGGAGAAGGAGGGCCTGTTCTGCGAGAAGATCTTCGGCCCCACCCGGGACTGGGAGTGCTACTGCGGCAAGTACAAGCGTGTGCGCTTCAAGGGCATCATCTGTGAGCGCTGTGGCGTCGAGGTGACCCGTGCCAAGGTGCGGCGTGAGCGGATGGGCCACATCGAGCTGGCCGCGGCCGTCACCCACATCTGGTACTTCAAGGGCGTCCCGTCCCGTCTGGGCTACCTGCTGGATCTCGCGCCCAAGGACCTCGACAAGATCATCTACTTCGCGGCCTACGTGGTCACCGAGGTGGACGACGAGCTCCGACACAACGAGCTCAGCACCCTCGAGGCGCAGGTCGTCGAGGAGCGCAAGATCATCGAGGACGAGCGCGACTCGGACATCGAGGCCCGGGCCAAGAAGCTCGAGGCCGACCTGGCCGAGCTCGAGGCGGAGGGCGCCAAGGCCGACCAGCGCCGCAAGGTCAAGGACGGCGGCGAGAAGGAGATGAAGCGTCTCCGCGAGGGCGCCCAGCGCGAGCTGGACCGTCTCGAGGAGATCTGGAACACCTTCACCAAGCTGGAGCCCAACCAGATCATCGTCGACGAGGGCATCTACCGCGAGCTCGACGACCGCTTCGGTGAATACTTCACCGGCGGCATGGGGGCCGAGGCCATCCAGACCCTGCTCGAGAACTTCGACCTCGACGCCGAGGCCGAGAAGCTGCGCGATGTCATCCGCAACGGCAAGGGTCAGAAGAAGATCCGCGCCCTCAAGCGCCTCAAGGTGGTCTCCGCCTTCCTGCAGTCGGGCAACAACCCGGCCGCGATGGTGCTCGGTGCGGTCCCGGTGATCCCGCCGGAGCTGCGGCCGATGGTGCAGCTCGACGGTGGCCGGTTCGCCACCTCGGACCTCAACGACCTCTACCGTCGTGTGATCAACCGGAACAACCGCCTCAAGCGACTGATGGACCTCGGTGCGCCCGAGATCATCGTCAACAACGAGAAGCGGATGCTCCAGGAGTCCGTCGACGCGCTGTTCGACAACGGTCGCCGCGGCCGTCCCGTCACGGGCCCGGGCAACCGTCCGCTCAAGTCGCTCTCGGACCTGCTCAAGGGCAAGCAGGGCCGGTTCCGCCAGAACCTGCTGGGCAAGCGCGTCGACTACTCGGGTCGTTCCGTGATCGTCGTGGGCCCGCAGCTGCAGCTGCACCAGTGTGGCCTGCCCAAGCTCATGGCACTCGAGCTGTTCAAGCCGTTCGTCATGAAGCGCCTGGTGGACCTCAACCACGCGCAGAACATCAAGTCCGCCAAGCGGATGGTCGAGCGTCAGCGCGACCAGGTGTGGGACGTGCTCGAGGAGGTCATCGCCGAGCACCCGGTGATGCTCAACCGTGCGCCCACACTGCACCGTCTCGGCATCCAGGCGTTCGAGCCGCAGCTCGTGGAGGGTAAGGCGATCCAGCTGCACCCGCTCGTGTGTGAGGCCTTCAACGCCGACTTCGACGGTGACCAGATGGCCGTGCACCTCCCGCTGTCGTCGGAGGCGCAGGCCGAGGCGCGCATCCTCATGCTGGCCTCGAACAACATCCTGTCGCCGGCCTCGGGACGTCCGCTGGCCATGCCGCGCCTGGACATGGTCACGGGCCTGTACTACCTCACGCGTGGGGACGAGGGCGCCACCGGCGAGCACGCCCCCGCGAGCGGTGACACCCCCGCGACCGGCGTGTACTCGACCCCGGCGGAGGCCATCATGGCCGTCGACCTGGGCCTGCTCGACATGCACGCGATGATCCGCGTGCGCCTGTCGCAGCAGCGCCCCACCACCGAGATCGAGGCGGAGCAGTTCCCGGAGGGCTGGACCCCCGGCCAGGAATGGGTCGCGGAGACCACGCTCGGCCGCGTGATGTTCAACGAGCTCCTGCCGGGCGACTACCCGTTCGTCAACGAGCAGATGCCCAAGAAGAGCCAGGCGGTCATCATCAACGACCTGGCCGAGCGCTACCCGATGATCGTGGTGGCGCAGACCGTGGACAAGCTCAAGGACGCGGGCTTCTACTGGGCCACGCGTTCGGGCGTGACCATCGCGATGTCCGACGTGCTCGTCCCGCCGCAGAAGAAGGAGATCCTCGCCTCGTACGACGGGCGGGCCGCGCGGCTCGAGTCGCAGTTCGAGCTGGGCAAGATCACCGACGAGGAGCGCAAGAGCGACCTGGTCAAGCTCTGGCAGGAGGCCACCGAGGAGATCGGTCAGGCCATGGAGGACAACTACCCGGACACCAACCCGATCCCGACGATCGTCAAGTCGGGTGCGGCGGGCAACATGACCCAGATCCGTGCCCTCGCGGGCATGAAGGGCCTGGTGACGCGTCCGAACGGCGAGTTCATCCCGCAGCCGGTCAAGTCCTCGTTCCGTGAGGGGCTGACCGTCCTCGAGTACTTCATGAACACCCACGGTGCTCGTAAGGGACTCGCGGACACGGCGCTGCGTACCGCCGACTCGGGCTACCTCACGCGGCGTCTCGTCGACGTCTCGCAGGACGTCATCGTCCGGGAGACCGACTGTGGCACCACCAAGGGCGTGGAGACGGTCATCGCCCGTCCGCTCATGGACGTGCAGGGCAACCCGACGGGCGTGCTCGACCGGGACGAGCACGTGGAGACCTCGACGTTCGCGCGGACTCTCGCGGAGGACGCGGTCGACTCCTCGGGCGCCGTGGTCGTGGCCGCGGGCACCGACCTGGGCGACCCGACCATCGCGGCGCTCATCGCCGCCGGCGTGGAGAGGGTCAAGGTCCGCTCGGTCCTCACCTGCACCACGGGCACCGGCGTGTGCGCGACCTGTTACGGCCGCTCGATGGCCACCGGGCAGCTGGTGGACATCGGCGAGGCCGTCGGTATCGTCGCCGCGCAGTCGATCGGTGAGCCGGGCACCCAGCTCACCATGCGGACGTTCCACCAGGGCGGTGTCGGTGACGACATCACCGGCGGTCTGCCGCGTGTCCAGGAGCTCTTCGAGGCCCGCGTGCCCAAGGGCAAGGCGCCGATCGCCGAGGAGGCGGGCCGGATCCGCCTCGAGGAGGAGGAGCGCTTCTACACCATCACGATCGTGCCGGACAACGGCGCGGACGAGATCGTGTACGAGAAGCTGTCCAAGCGTCAGGGCCTCGCGCACGTCGTCCTCGACGACGGGTCGTCCCGTCCGCTCATGGACGGCGACCACCTGAGCCGCGGGCAGTCGCTGCTCGAGGGACCGGCGGACCCGCACGAGGTGCTGTCGATCCTCGGGCCGAACGGTGTGCAGAAGCACCTCGTGGACGAGGTGCAGAAGGTCTACCGCTCGCAGGGCGTGTCGATCCACGACAAGCACATCGAGGTCATCGTCCGCCAGATGATGCGGCGCGTCGCGATCAACGAGTCCAACAGCACCGAGTTCCTGCCCGGTGCGCTCGTCGAGCGCGCCGAGCTGACGTCCGAGAACAAGCGGGTGCTCACCGAGGGCGGGTCGCCGGCCTCCGCGCGCCCGGTCCTCATGGGGATCACCAAGGCGTCGCTGGCGACGGACTCGTGGCTCTCGGCGGCCTCCTTCCAGGAGACCACCCGGGTGCTCACCGATGCCGCGATCAACAAGCGCTCGGACCAGTTGGTGGGCCTCAAGGAGAACGTGATCATCGGCAAGCTGATCCCGGCGGGCACCGGCATCAACCGTTACCGGAACGCCACCGTCGAGCCCACCGAGGAGGCCCGCGCCGCCGCCTACTCCATCCCGGATTACGGCGACGGCTTCTACGGCCCCGAGGACGGATTCGGCGACGCCACCGGCGCGTCGGTCCGACTGGACGACCTCGGCTACTGAGCCGATCCCAGCGATCAGGTATGCACCGGACCCCCGGTCGCCACGTGCGGCCGGGGGTCCGGTGCGTTGACCGGCCGGGCCTCCCGCTGCGCGGGTAGCCCGCCGTGTCGTCTCCGGTCGCGAACGTGTTCTAGAATCATCCGAGTGCCCTGAGCCTGGTGCACAGACCGCGGGGCTGTCGACCGGAAGGAGGCGATCCTCTCGTGCGGATCGCGCTGCTCTCGTACAGGAGCAAGCCACACGGTGGTGGGCAGGGCGTCTACGTCCGGCATCTGAGTCGGGAGCTGGCGGCTCTCGGCCACACCGTCGAGGTGTTCTCCGGGCAGCCCTACCCGGAGCTCGACGCGGGGCCGACGCTCACCCGGATCCCGAGCCTGGACCTGTACAACGACGCGAACCCGTTCCGCACTCCCCGGCCCTCGGAGATCCGCGACCGGATCGACATCCTCGAAGTGCTGACCATGTGGACGGCCGGGTTCCCGGAGCCGCGCACCTTCAGCCTCCGCGCCGCCCGTGTCCTCGCCGACCGCCTGGCGGACTTCGACGTGGTGCACGACAACCAATGCCTGGGAAGCGGCCTGCTGGACCTCGAGCAGGCGGGTTTCCCGGTGGTCGCCACCGTGCACCACCCCATCACGCGTGACCGCGAGTTGGCGATGAAGGAGGCCATCTGGCGGAAGAAATTCACGACCTGGCGGTGGTTCGGCTTCCTGGGGATGCAGAAGCGGGTCTCCCGCAGGCTGCACGAGATCATCACGGTCTCCGGGAACTCGGCTGCGGATATCGCGACGGACTTCGGCGTGGACCCGGACCGGATCGTCACGATCCCCCTCGGTGTGGACACGGATCGCTTCCACTGTGGTCGCCAACGCGAGCCCGGGCGCCTCGTGTGCGTGGCCAGCGCCGACCAACCGCTCAAGGGCGTGCCGGTCCTCCTGCGGGCGCTGGCGAAGGTCCGGGAAGAACACCCGGGCGTCCGGTTGACCCTGGTGTCCAAACTCAAGCGCAAGGGCGAGGCGGCCCGGCTGCTGGACAAGCTCGGCCTGCGCGACGCGGTGGACCTGGTGTCCGGCGTCGACGACGACGAGCTGGCCGAGCTGGTGGGCACGGCCGAGATCTCCGTGGTGCCGAGCATGTACGAGGGGTTCTCGCTGCCGGCGGTCGAGGCGATGTCCAGCGGGTGCGCACTGGTGGCGACCGGCGCGGGCGCGCTCCCGGAGGTCGTCGGTACCGACGACGTCGCGGCCCGGCTGGTCGAGCCGGGGGATGTCGACGGCCTCGCCCGGGAGATCAGCTCACTGCTGGCCGATCCCGCCGAGCGGAGGCGACTGTCGGAGGGCGGCCGCGCGCGGGTGATGGAGCGCTACAGTTGGGCGGCCGTCGCCCGGAGGACCGTCGAGGTCTACCGCGCGGCGATCGCCAGGGTCCGCAGCGAGGAGCTGCCGGATCTCACCGAGGGGCCGGTCATCGGGCCGGACCAGACGGAGATCGACGAGCACGTCGCCCCAGACGTGTCCGAGGTGCGCCCCGACTCCGGGGAGTACGACATCCGCGAGCAGGAGGACGCCGCATGCTGACCGTTGACTTCGACCGACTGGGCGTCCGCCCCGGCATGCGCGCGATAGACGTCGGTGCGGGCCTCGGCCGGCACACGTTCGAGCTCTACAAGCGTGGGGCCGATGTGACGGCGTTCGACCAGAACGCCGACGAGATGCGCGAGGTCGGTGAGTGGCTCGCCGCCATGGAGGCCGAGGGCGAGGGCGGTTCCGGCGCCAGAGGCGAGGCCGTGGTCGGCGACGCACTCGCCATGCCGTACGAGGACGGCACTTTTGACGTCGTGCTGATCTCCGAGGTGCTCGAGCACGTTCCCGAGGACACCGAAGCGATCGCCGAACTGGTGCGCATCCTCAAGCCGGGCGGTATCGCGGCGGTGACCGTGCCGCGGGAGTGGCCGGAGAAGGTGTGCTGGAAGCTCTCGGACGACTACCACTCCAACCCGGGCGGACACTGCCGCATCTACACCGCCGAGGAGCTGGGGTACAAGCTCCGTGCTGCAGGACTCGAGGTCACCGGCACCGGGTTCGCCCACGCGTTGCACTCGCCGTACTGGTGGCTCAAGTGCGCGGTCGGCACGGAGAACGACGATCACCCGCTGCCGAAGACCTATCACAAGCTCCTGGAGTGGGACATCATGAAGGGGCCGTGGATCACCCGCACCGCGGAGAAGCTGCTCAACCCGGTGCTCGGCAAATCGGTCGTGTTCTACCTCCGCAAGCCCGCGGGGGCCTGATCTCGTCGTGCGTACCCTGAGTGACGAGCAGGTCCGGGCCCGCGCGGTCCCGAGCGTGCCCGGTGTCCTCGACGCCGACGCCGTGCGGGCGACCGGGCGGTGGATCGCCTCGGTCCAGAAGTCGTCCGGGGAGATCCCGTGGTTCACCGGAGGACACACGGACCCGTGGGACCACGTGGAATCGGCCATGGGATTGTCCGTGGCGGGGGAGTGGGAGGCCGCGGAGAAGGCGTACGGGTTCCTGCGCGACACCCAACGCGGTGACGGCTCCTGGCCGCTGAAGTGGCAGGACGGCGTCGCCGAATCGACGGACACCGACGCCAACTTCTGTGCCTACGTCGCGGTGGGGGTGTGGCACCACCACCTCGTCACCGCCCGCGCGGGGTTCCTCGAGTCGATGTGGCCGACGGTGCGGCGGGCGCTGGACCTCGTCTTGGCCCACCAGGGGCCGCAGGGGCAGATGTGGTGGGGGTCGAGTGAGCGCGGCTACTGCGACGAGGCGCTGATCACCGGGTCGTCGAGTATCCACCACGCGCTGCGCTGCGGGGTGGCGATCGCGGAGGAGCTGGGCACCACCGCGCCCGACTGGGACGCGGCCGCCGTCTCCCTGGGGCACGCCCTCCGGGCGCATCCCGAGCTCTTCACCCCCAAGCCCGAATTCTCCATGGACTGGTACTATCCGGTGCTCGGCGGCGTGATGGTGGGGCAGCAGGCCGCCGACCGCCTGGCCTCGAGGTGGGACGACTTCGTGGTGGAGGGACTGGGGATCCGGTGCATCGATCACCGGCCGTGGGTGACCGGGGCCGAGACGTGTGAGCTGGTCCTGTCCCTCGAGGCGGTGGGCAGGCACGAGCAGGCGCTGCAGCTGTTCACCGACATGCAGCACCTCCGCGAGGACGACGGGTCGTACTGGACCGGCCTGGTCTATGCCGACGGCAAGCGCTGGCCGGTCGAGCTGAGCACGTGGACCGCGGCGGTCATGCTGCTGGCGGCCGACGCGCTCTCGCGGGCGACCCCGGGTAACGAGATCTTCCGGTACGTCTCCGACGACACGATGCAGCGACTGCGGACGAGTCCGGGGGACCCGGCGGAGTGCGGGTCCGGCGAGGGCTGTCCGCCCGTGCCGCCGGTGCGCTAGTCTCGGCACACCGCCGCTGGACTCCTGTCTGGTCAGGTGTCAGGGCCGTGTCGGTCCGCGGCGTCCCGAGTGCACGAGGAGCTCACATGGAATTCGGACTCACCCTGTTCACCAGCGACCGGGGGATCCGGCCGACCACCGCCGCGGTCGCCGCGGAGTCGGCAGGGTTCTCGGCGTTCTACGTGCCCGAGCACACCCACATCCCGGTACGACGCGAGGCCGCGCACCCGGGCACGGGTGGTGCGGAGCTGCCCGATGAGCGCTACTGCCGCACGCTCGACCCCTGGGTCTCGCTCGCGGCGGTCGCCTCCGTGACCACGACCATCCGACTCGGCACGGCCGTGGCGATCCCCGTGGAGAGCGATCCGATCACCCTGGCCAAGACGATCGCCTCGGTCGACCATCTCTCCGACGGGCGGGCCGTCCTCGGCGTGGGCTACGGCTGGAACCTCGACGAGATGGCGGATCATGGTGTGCCGCCCGGCCGCCGCCGGACCATGCTGCGCGAGTACCTCGAGGCCATGCGCGCGCTGTGGCGTGAGGACGAGGCCGAGTACCACGGTCAGTTCGTGGACTTCGGCCCCAGCTGGGCGTGGCCCAAGACCGCACGGCCCTCCGGACCGAGAACCCTGGTCGGCGCGGCGGGGAACGAGAAGAACTTCAGGTGGATCTGTCGGAGCGCCGACGGGTGGATGACCACACCGATCTCGGAGGACATCGCGGGCAGCGTCCGACGGTTGCGCGGACTGTGGAGGGAGGCCGGACGCGAGGGCGAGCCCTACATCGTGGTGCTCGACGGCAAGCCGATCCCGGAGAAGATCGAGATGTACCGCGAGCTCGGCGTGCACGAGCTGGTCTACGGCACCCCGGACAAGCCGGAGGAGGAGGTGCTCGCCTATATCGAGCGACTCGCCGGGAAGCTGGGCCTCCAGGCGGTCGGCTGAGCGATCGCCCCGTGCCGCCGCGGGCCCGCCTGTACCGTCGGGGCATGGATAATCGGCCTGCAGGTCCATGCCCCGTCGTCGTCATCACGGGGGCGGCGGGAGGTCTGGGAGCCGCCACCGCGGAGCTCTTCGTCGACCGTGGCTGGCACGTGGTGGCCGCCGACCTCACCGCACCCTCGGGCGCCGGCATGACGTCGGTCGCCACGGATGTCACCGACGCCGCTTCACTGGCGGCGCTCGCGTCGACGGTCGAGGCCCGGCACGGCCGCCTCGACCTCCTGATCACCTTCGCGGGCGTGCTCGGGATCGGGCCGCTCGCGGAGGTCGACCCGGACCGCGTGCAGCACGTCCTGGACGTCAACATCATGGGCACGGTCCGCACCGTCCACGCGCTGTTCGGCCTGGTGCATTCCAGCGGCGGGCGGGTGGTGCTGCTGGGCTCCGAGACGGGCCCCCAGCACGGCATGCCCATGAACGGCCCGTACGCCATGAGCAAGCACGCCGTCGAGGCGTACGCGGACTCGCTGCGCCGCGAGCTCATGTTCCTCGGGATAGACGTGGTGCTGGTCCAGCCCGGGCCGTTCCGCACGGGGATGACCGCGTCGATCCGGCGTCGGTTCTCTGAATCCGTGCCGCCCGGCTCGCTGTTCGCCGCCATGGCGTCGGTGATGGGTGACTGGGCCGCGGGGGAGGATGAGCGCGCGTCCGATCCGGCTCTGTTGGCCGAGGCCGTGTGGACGGCCGGGACCGCCGCGAGGCCGCGTCCGCGCTACCGCGTGCGCTGGAATCTCGCACGCATGCTGCTCGACCTGCTCCCGGTCACGCTGGTCGACCGGGCGCTGAGACGGGCGCTCGGGCGGCCGATCGCGACGCGGCAACTGGAGTTGGAACAGGCGGTCGCCGATGCGGAGGCCGGGATGAACGAGGTCAGTCGATGAGCAACGTCGAGATCGACCCGCCGGAGATCGAGTGTGAGGCCGGCGGCGCCCCACACGGGCCCGAGCCCGGCGGCGCCGCCGTGGAGATCATCACCTCCCGCGACGTACCGCTCGGCGGGCCCCGGGCGATGACCGTCAAGCGGACCCTGCCGCAGCGCCGGCGCTCGCTCATCGGCGCCTGGTGCTTCGTCGACCACTACGGTCCCGACGACGTCGCGGCCACCGGCGGTATGGACATCCCCTCGCACCCGCACACCGGTCTGCAGACCGTCAGCTGGCTGTTCGAGGGAGACGTGACCCACCACGACTCCGGTGACCACCACGCGGTCGTGCGTCCCGGGGAGGTCAACCTCATGACCTCCGGTGCCGGCATCTGCCACACCGAGGTCTCCACGCAGGACACCACGGTGCTCCACGGCGTACAGCTGTGGACCGTGCTGCCCGACGCCGTCCGCGAGTCCGCCGGACGACGGTTCGACCGCCACGTGCCCGAGCCGGTGGGGTTCGACGGCGGATCCGCGCTGGTCTTCATGGGGTCCCTGCTGGGCTCGTCGTCACCGCTTGAGACGTTCTCCCCGCTGCTCGGCGCAGAGCTCCGTCTAGACCCCGGCGCCGAACTCGAGGTGGACGTGGACCCTGACTTCGAGCACGGACTGCTCGTGGACTCTGGCGACGTCACCGTCGAGGGCGTGACGGTCGCGCCCACGGAAATGGCGTACACGGGAGTCGGCGAGCGCACGCTGACGGTGCGCAACACCGGCCCCGGCCCGGCGCGTGCGATCCTCCTGGGAGGCACGCCGCTCGGCGAGGAGATCGTCATGTGGTGGAACTTCATCGGCCGCAGCCATGACGAGATCGCGCGCTACCGCGAGGAGTGGGAGGCCGGGTCCGAGCGCTTCGGTGCGGTCGACGGCTACATCAGTCACGACCCGCAGGGGCTGAGCCGCCTGCCGGCGCCCGCGCTGCCCGGCACCGTCCTCAAGCCCCGCAACAACCCGGCCTCGCAGGCCCGACCCGAGAGGTGATCTTCAGATGACCGAGTACACCGACAAGACCGGCGCGACCGTGCAGGTCGAGCGTTCGACGACAGACGAGATGTTCGAGATCCGCGAGCCCGGCGGCGAGGTGGCGGGTCACGCCGACTTCCGCGAGCGCGACGGCGAGCGGATCTTCCACCACACCGAGGTCGGGGAGGAGTTCGGTGGCCGTGGGCTCGGCACCGCGCTCGTGCGCGGTGCCGTCGAGGCCACCCGCGCCGAGGGCACGACGATCGTGCCGGTGTGCCCGATGGTCAAGGGGTTCCTGGAGAAGAACGACGACGAGTTCGGCGGCGCGTACCGGCTGCCCACTCCCGACGATCTCGCCTGGCTGCGTGGCGGAGACTCCTGACGTGGCGGTTCCGGCGCTGGACCGCACGCAACGTGAGGTCTACCGGCAGCTCGTGCGGACCGCCGTGGCCTCCCGCGAGGCGTCGACCGCAGCCGGTCTGGACGAGGCCCTGCTCGAGATGGTGAACGTGCGCGTCTCGCAGATCAACGGCTGCGTAGCGTGCCTGGGGACCCACGTACCCGCCGCCCGCAAGGCGGGCGTGACGCAGCAGCGGTTGGACCTGCTGGCGGCCTGGCGGGACCTCGATGGGTTCACGGCTGCCGAGAAGGCGGCGTTGCGGCTGGCCGAGACGCTCACGCGACTGGACGACGTGGACGAGCGCACGGCCGCCACCGAGGCGGTCGCCGAACACTTCTCCGACGAGCAGCTCTCGGCGCTGGAGTGGACGATCGTGCTGATCAACACCTTCAACCGCGTGTCCATCGCGAGCCACCACCAGGTGCGGCTGGAGGACTGACCCCGGGCGTGGTGCGGCTCAGGGAAGCGGGGCGCCGACCTCGCCGGAGACCCGGCGCAGCACGCGCAGGGAGTCCACCGCCCGCACCTCGGTGAACTGACCCGAGTCCAGGGCGCGGCAATAGATCTCGTAGGGCGGGCGGCCGCCGTCCTCGGGGTTCGGGAACACGTCGTGGATGAGCAGTGCCCCGCCGATCCGCACCCACGGGGCCCAGCCGGAGTAGTCGGCCTGCGCGGCCTGCGACGAGTGTCCGCCGTCGATGAAGACGAACGAGGCGGGCCTGCCCCACACCCGCGCGACCTGCTGTGAGCTGCCGACGGCCGCGGTCACCACGTTGTCGAGTCCGGCGTCCCACAGGGTGCGTCGGAACGCGCCCAGGGTCTCCAGTCGGCCGGTGTGCGGGTCGACCAGCTCGGTGTCGTGGTACTCCCAGCCCGGCTGGTGCTCCTCGGACCCGCGGTGGTGGTCGACGGTGACGATGCTGCCGCCGGTGACGCGGGCCGCAGCCCCGAGGAACACGGTCGACCGGCCGCAGTAGGTGCCGATCTCCACGCCCACACCGTCGCCGAGGTACTCGCAGGCGATCTCGTAGAGGGTGGTGCCCTCGTCGAGCGGCATGAAGCCGGGGGCGGCGAGTGCCACCGCGAGAAGGGTCGTGTCGAGCTCGGGTGCGGTCATGGGGGACAACCTATCGGGCCCTGCGGGCACGCGAGACGTGAGGTCCCACCACGTTGCTCAGCTTGGTGCCGTTGGGCCAGCCGGTGTAGTAGCACAGGAACAGGGCGATCTCCTCGAGCTCGTCCGGGGTGAGCTCCCCGTTGCCCAGTGCGGCACCCACCTGGATGTCGGCCACGTCGGTGTTGCCCTGCGCCGTGAGGGCGCCCAGCAGGAGCAGACGACGGTCGCGGTGGCTCAGGCCCGGCCGCGACCAGACCTCCCCGAAGAGGTGGTCGGCGGTGTGGGCGAAGAAGTCCCCCGGACCGTCGGACATCTCGAAGCCGTACACCTCGGACATCATGGCCAGGCCGCGCGCGCGGGTCTCGCTGATGCTGCTGTCGGTTCCGTCGCTCATCGTGCGCTCTCCTCGTCGTCGTCGTATCTGGTGGGGCGTCCACGGCCCGCGTGGCGCCGCGCGATCTCGCCGGGGCCCACGCCGACGCCGGTCCCGAGGTCCCGCAACGCGATCTGGCCCATTGGCAGGTCCACGTCCATACGGTCGGCCAGCCCGAGGGCCAGGGAGAGGTCCTTCTCGCCGAGGCCGCGGACGTGGGTGAAGACGCCGTGCCAGAAGTCGTCGGCGTCGATCGGCGCGGTGGTGTCACGCAGCATAATGGCGCCCGCGCCGCCGGTGATCGCGTCGGTGTGGCGGACTACGCGACCGAGTTTGGTGATGTCGATCCCCGCGGCCTCCGCCAGCCGCGACGCCTCTGACGCGGCGGTGAAGGAGATGAAGTGCAGCAGGTTGCGGGCGAGCTTCATCTGCGTGCCCGCGCCGACGTCCCCGGCGTGGACGGGCATTGCCGCCCAGAGCCCCAGGACGGGTTTGATCGCGTCGTAGACCTCGCGCGGCCCGCCGACCATCACGGCGAGTTCGCCCTGCTCGGCGCCGGGTGCCCCTCCGGACACGGGTGCGTCGACCAGGTGCACACCCTTGTCGGCGCACACCTCGGCGAGCTCTACGGCCGTCGAGTCGGAGATGGTGGAGTGTATGGCGATCACCGTGCCCTGCGCCGCAGTGCGCAGGATCCCCTCCGGGCCGTCGACGACGTCGCGCACCTGGGCGTCGTCCAGCACGGTCACCGAGACCAGCCGCGCGGTGCGTGCCAGCTCGGCGCCCGACGACGACGAGGTGGCGCCCTCGGCGACGAACTCCTCGGTCGCCTCCGCACGCACGTCGCACACCACGAGTCCGCCGGGCCAGGACAGGAGTCGGCGGGCGATGGGCGCACCCATGTTGCCGAGGCCAATGAACCCGACCGGCGCGGGCGAGTCATCGGGCGCGCCGGGGCCGATCGGCACGGCGGCGGTGTCGGCGGAGCTGGTGGTCGCGTCGCTCATGACCGGATGACCTGGCCGCCGTCGACGTTGAAGATCTGACCAGTGACCCAGTCGGCCTCGTCGGACAGCAGGAACAGCAGCATGCCGACCAGGTCCTTCGGCTGCCCGATTCGCTTGAGCGGCAGCTTGTCGACCATCTCGTTGACGATGCTCTGCGGGGTGGAGGAGCGGTTGGCCTCGGTGTCGATGGGGCCGGGTGCGATCGCGTTGATGCGGACGTTCGATCCGCCGAGCTCGGTGGCGAGCTGCTGGGTGAGGCCGTTGATGCCGACCTTGGCCAGGCCGTAGAAGCCGGAGTAGAGCCACGCGGCGGTGGAGGACTGGTTGACGATCGCGCCGCCACCATTCGCTGCCATCTTCTCGTGACACGCACGCACCATGAGCAGCTGGCCATTCAGGTTCACCGACATGAACTTCTCGTAGTAGTCCCACGGCACGGTGATGAGGAAGTCGAGCTTCATACCGCCGAAGATCGCAGCATTGTTGACCAGTAGGTCGAGCCGCCCGAACTTGGCCATGCACGCGTCCGCGCACGCGTTCGCCGATTCCTCCTCGGAGACATCGGTGTGCTGGAAGAAGGCCTGACCGCCGGCGGCGACGATCTCGTTCGCCACCCGCTCGCCGCCCTCGGCCGACACGTCGGCCACCACGACCTGCGCGCCCTCTCCCGCGAGTGCCTTGGCGTACTCCTCGCCGATGCCGCCGGCTGCGCCGGTCACGATCGCGGCCTTCCCGTCGAAACGTCCCATGTTGCTGCTCCTCCTACGTCGTCCCCGGTGGTGGGGTGGGTGTGTTGTGCGTGTCGTGCGTCAGGCCGGGGTGGCCACGGCCTTGACCTCGAGGTACTCCTCGAAGCCCTCGCGGCCCATCTCGCGGCCGATGCCGGACTGCTTGTAGCCGCCGAACGGGACGTCGGCGCCGTACCACTGGCCGCCGTTGACGCCGAGCGTGCCGGTGCGGATCCCTGCGACGACCTTCTCGACGCGCTCGGGATCGGTGCCCCACACGGCGCCGGACAAGCCGTAGGGGGAGTCGTTGGCGATCCGGATCGCGTCAGCGTCACCGTCGTGGGGGATCACCACGAGCACGGGCCCGAAGATCTCCTCCTGCGCGACGCGGGCGGAGTTGTCCAGGCCCGAGATGAGGGTCGGCTCGATCCAGAAGCCCTTGTCCTTGTCGTCGCCGGAGGGGCGGCCGCCGCCGAGCTCGATGGTGCCTCCCTCTTCGCGTGCGAGCCGGATGTAGCCCTCGATGCGCTCACGCTGGGCGGCCGAGATGACCGGCCCGCAGAAGGTGCCCGGGTCGTTCGGGTCGTTCGGAGCGAATCCGGCCATGGCGCCCTTGGCGGCCTCGATGGCCTCGTCGTACTTCTCGCGCGGCACGAGTAGCCGGGTGGTCAGCGCACAGCCCTGCCCGGCGTGGGTGCAGGCGTTGAGAGCGGTCATGAAGGCGGCGGTGCCGAGGTCGGCGTCGTCGAGGACGACCGCCGCCGACTTGCCGCCGAGCTCGAGGAACACCTTCTTGAGCGTTTCGGCGGCGGAGACCATGATCTTCTTGCCGGTGGCCGTGGAGCCGGTGAAGGAGACCAGGTCCACGCGCGGGTCGGTGGTGAGCTGTGCGCCCACGCCGTGGTCCGACGACGACACGATGTTCAGCACTCCCTCGGGGATTTCCGTTTCCTCGGCGGCGATCCGGGCGACCGCGGCGGCGATGAGCGGGGTGTCCGGAGCGGGCTTGAGGACCACGGTGCAGCCGGCGGCCAGCGCGGGGCCGATCTTCGCCATGTTGATCTGGTTGGGGAAGTTCCACGGGGTGATGGCGCCGACCACGCCGATCGCCTCCCGTCGGGTCGAGCGGTTCGACTTGACTCCCATGATTTCGGACTCGCCCAGATCCTCGGTCCACTCATAGGCGTCGACGAGGTCGGCCAGCCAGCCGAGGTCGGCGACGGGTCCCTCGAGCTGGGGGCCGGCGGTGAACATGTGCGGGGCGCCGACCTCGGCGATCGTCAGCTCCCGCAGCTCCTCGATGTGGGATTGCAGCGCGTCGCGCAGCTGGCGCAGGCACCGGGCCCGGAAGGCGTGGTCGCTGGACCAGGTGGTGGTGTCGAACGCGGTGCGGGCGGCGGCGATCGCGGCGTCCATGTCCTCGGTGGTGGCGTCGGCGGCGCGGCCGACGAGGTCCTCCGTGGCGGGGTTGAGGACGTCGAACTCGCGGCCCCCGGAGGCGGGGCGGAGCTGCCCGCCGATGAGGAGCGGGGCGGGATCGGTGGTGATCGGCGACACGGGTGGCCTTTCCGTTCGTGGTGGCTCGCGGGCTGTCCGACAGAATCGATGGACAGATGTCTAGACGATAGTCCACACATCTGTCCGGCGAAACCCTTCTCTTGAATCGCTGCCTAGTGTACTGTCCAGACACATGTCCAGTGACGTTCGATTCGAATCGACCAGACGGCGGCTCAACGGCCAGCAGGCGGAGACCGTCGATCGCCTGACCGGTGCCGCCGTCGAGGTCCTCAGGGAGAAGGGCGCGGGCGGTCTCGCCGTCCGTGCGGTGGCGTCCCGGGCCGGTGTCGCGCCGGCCACGGCCTACACCTACTTCTCCTCCAAGGGGCATCTCATCGCCGAGGTGTTCTGGCGCAGGCTCGGTGACCACACACCGGAACCGTCCAACGGCGGCTCGACGGCGGACCGTGTGGTAGCCGTGCTCCGTGGCGTCGCCCTGCTCATGGCGGACGAGCCCGAGCTGGCATCAGCGGTCACCGCCGCGCTGCTGGGGGACGACCCCGAGGTCTCGCACCTGCGCGTCCGGATCGGGGCCGACATCCGCCGGCGGATCGTGGCGGCGCTGGGCGAGGAGAGTGACGACCGCGAGGTGAACGCACTGGAGATGGTCTACGCCGGGGCGCTCGTCCGCGCCGGCATGGGCTACGGCTCGTACTCCGACATGGCAGACGGCATCGAATCAGCCGCCCGACTGATCTTGAGGTGAATCACAGATGACCACCGCGACACCCCCACTCGTGTTCAGCCCGTACGACTACGACGTCCACGAGAACCCGTACCCCTTCTACGCCCGCCTGCGCGACGAGGCGCCCGTGTACCACAATCCGGACCTCGACTTCTGGGCCCTGAGCCGTCACGCCGACGTGCGGGAGGCGTTCCGCGCGCCGGACCTGTACTCCAGCGCGAAGGGCGTCTCCCTCGACCCGGCCGCGTACGGACCGCACGCCTACAAGACGATGTCGTTCCTCGCGATGGACGACCCGCGCCACGCGCGGCTGCGCAAGCTCGTGAGCAAGGGGTTCACCTCGCGGCGCGTCGAGGCCCTGTCGGAGGGGATCGAACGGATCTCGCGGCAGTATTGGGACGAGTGCCTGGAGAAGGGCGAGTTCGACTTCGTCGACGACTTCGCCGGCAAGCTCCCCATGGACGTCATCTCCGACCTCATGGGGGTCCCCGAAGTGGACCGGGCCGAGCTGCGACGCATGGCCGACCTGGTCATGCACCGCGAGGAGGGCGTCCAGGACGTCCCCGAGGCCTCGATGGTCGCCGCGATGGACCTCATCGCCTACTACCAGGAGATGGTGGCCGAGCGTCGGAAGAACCGGACGGAGGACCTCACCTCGGCGCTCATCGACGCGGAGGTCGACGGTGAGAAGTTGGCGGAGGACGAGATCCTGTCCTTCCTGTTCCTCATGGTGGTGGCCGGTAACGAGACCACCACCAAGTTGCTGGCCAACGCTGCGTTCTGGGGCCACGAATACCACGATCAGTCGCGGAGCGTGATCGAGGACCCGGACAAGGTGTCCGCGTGGGTCGAGGAGACGCTGCGGTTCGACACCTCGAGCCAGATGGTGCTGCGGACCACGACCCAGGACGTCACAGTCCGCGACGTGACGATCCCCGCGGATCAGAAGGTCCTCATGCTCATCGGCTCGGCCAACCGGGACGGGCACGTGTTCACCGACGGCGACACCTACGACATCAGTCGGGACACCTCGTCCAGCCTGAGCTTCGGCCAGGGGCCCCACTTCTGTCTCGGAGCCCACCTGGCACGGCTGGAGAGCCGCATCGCGCTCGACATGTTCTCCCGTTCGATCAGCGACTACGAACTCCTGCCGGGTGCGGAGCGCGTGCACTCTTCCAACGTGCGCGGGTTCGCGCACCTGCCGATGCGGATCGCGAGGCGGTCATGAGCCTGAAGTACCCGCCGCTGGCGGACGCGGCGGACCGGCCCGCCCTCGTCACGGGGGCCTCGTCCGGGATCGGCCGGGCCTCCGCCGAGGCACTGGCCGCCGCCGGCCACCCCGTGGTCGTGGGCGCCCGTCGCGCGGACCGGCTCGACGACCTCGTCCGCACGATCCGTGAGGCGGGTGGTCAGGCCACCGCCGCCGCCGTCGACGTGACCGACGCCGGTTCCGTGGCGGCGTTCGTCGACACTGTCGGCGAGGCGTACGGCGAGCCGGAGGTGCTCGTCTCCAGCGCGGGCAGCCTCGTCATGGGCCGGGTGTGGGAGCTGGACCCGGAGGTCTTCGCCTCCCAGGTCGACATCCACCTGCTGTCCGTTCAACGGCTGCTCCACGCGGTCGTGCCCGGCATGATCGAGCGGCGCCGCGGTGACGTGGTGCTTATCGGATCGGACGTCGCCTATACCGCCCGCCCGCGCTCCGGTGCGTACGTCGCCGCCAAGGCCGGACTCGAGACCATGGCGGCCCAGGCGCGCAAGGAACTCGAGGGCACCGGCGTCCGACTCGGCGTGGTCCGTCCCGGTCCCGTCATGACGGAGATGGGCACCGAGTTCGACGAGGCCACCGCCGAAGCGATCATCAACGACTGGGTCAAGCACGGTCACGGCCGCCACCCGCGCATGTGCAAACCCGCAGACCTCGCCCGGGGCGTCGCCACGCTGGTGTCGACTCCCCGGGGAGCCCAGATCACCGAGCTGGAAGTCCAGCCGGAGGCCCCCATCGAGGAGGATTACAAGTGACCGACACCGACACCCCCACGGATTTCTCGACCCTGTCCGAGCCCGGCCGGGTCTCCGGCGGCAAGGGCGAGCTCGGCCACATGGACGAGCTGCGCGAGGACCCGATCGGCCTGTTCTGGCGGGTCCGTGAGGAATGTGGCGAGCTCGGCGTGTTCAAGATCGCCGACCGCGACATCTGCCTCGCCTCCGGCGCGGCGGCCAACGAGGCGTTCTTCCGCGCGCCCGACGAGTCGCTCGACCAGGCAGCCGCGTACCCCTTCATGACCCCGGTGTTCGGCGAGGGCGTCGTGTTCGACGCCAGCCCCGAGCGCCGCTCCGAGATGCTGCACAACACCGCCCTGCGCGGTGAGCACATGCGCGGGCACGCCGTCACCATCCCCCACGAGGTCCAGCGCATGGTGGACGACTGGGGAGATGAGGGCGAGATCGATCTGCTCGAGTGGTTCTCCGAGCTGACCATCTACACCTCGTCCGCCTGTCTCATCGGCCCCAAGTTCCGCGAGCAGCTGGACGAGCGCTTCGCGCACCTCTACCACGACCTCGAGCAGGGCACCGACCCGCACGCCTACATCGACCCCTACGCCGACATCCCCTCCTTCCGTAAGCGCGACGCGGCACGCGAGGGCCTGGTCGAGCTGGTCTCGGGGATCATGGACGAGAGGATCGCCAACCCGCCCGAGAACAAGGAGGACCGCGACCTCCTGGACGTGCTGGTGTCGGTCAAGGACGACGACGGCAGCCTGCGGTTCTCGCCGGACGAGGTCACCGGCATCTTCATCTCGATGATGTTCGCCGGCCACCACACCACCTCGGGCACGAGCGCCTGGATGCTCATCGAGCTGCTCAAGAACCCGGACTACCTCGCCGAGGTGACCGCCGAGCTCGACGAGATCTACTCAGACGGCGCGGAGTACTCGTTCGGCGCCCTGCGCCAGATGCCCAAGGTGGAGAACGCCCTCAAGGAGACGCTGCGTCTACACCCGCCGCTCATCATCCTCATGCGCGTGGCGCAGGAGGACGTGCAGATCGGCGACTACGTGGTGAAGGCGGGGCAGACCGTCGCCGCCTCCCCGGCGGTGTCCAACCGCCTGCCCGACGACTTCCCGAACGCCGACACATTCGATCCGGACCGGTACGCGGAGCCGCGCCAGGAGGACATCGTCAACCGGTGGACCTGGATCCCGTTCGGTGCCGGCCGACACCGTTGCGTGGGCGCTGCGTTCGCGCAGCTCCAGATCAAGGCGATCTTCTCGGTCCTGCTCCGGGAGTTCGAATTCGAGCTGGTCCAGCCGCCGGAGACCTACCGCAACGACCACTCCAAGATGGTCGTCCAGCTCGCACAGCCGTGCGTCGTGCGCTACCGCCGGAGGAAGCGCTGAGGGCAGCATTGGAGGAGAGGAGAAACCGATGCGCGTAGAGGTCGACTTCGACCTGTGCCAGGGGCACGCCGAGTGCGAGGCCGAGGCCCCCGACTGGTTCACGGTCGGTAAGGGGTCCGGGGCCAAGGTCCGTGCCAAGCGCGGGGAGGTCCCCGCCGATCAACTCGCGGCGGTCAGAGATGCCGTCAAGTACTGCCCGACCCAGGCGCTGCGCCTGGTCGGGGACCCGAACAGCACCCAGGAGTGAGAAGACATGGCCCGTTTCGACCGTGCGGAGATCGCTGAGTTCGTGCAGCGCTGGCTCGACGCCAACGTGGAGTGTGAACGCAACAAGGACTGGAGGCCACTCGCGAAGTTCTATACCGAGGACGCCACCTACGGCTGGAACTACGGCACCAAGGACGACTTCATGGCGGTCGGCCGCGACGAGATTCGTGACATCGCGCTCGGTCAGGAGATGGCGGGGCTCGACGGCTGGGAGTACCCGTACATCCGCACGATCATCGACCCCGAGACCGGCGACGTGCTGTGCCTGTGGAAGCAGATCGCGACGGGCACCGAGGATCCGCGGACCGGCAGGCCCTACGAGGTCCACGGACTCGGTGGCTCCTGGTTCCTCTACAACGGCGACCAGCAGTGGGCGTGGCACCGTGACTTCTTCGACTTCGGCAACGTCGTGGACCTGTTCATGCGGATGTACGAGGCCGACGCGCTCACGCCGTCCATGAAGGAGCGCTTCGAGGCGGCGGGCGGCAAGCCGAAGGGCTGGTACCGGATCGAGGACAGCCCGGCCCCGCTGTGGCCGGTCTCCGAGCCGACGGAGGTGTGAGTCCGATGACAGCCATGCCCTCACCCCCCGACCCGCTCGAATCGCTCGACCATGCGACGCTCGCCCGCCTCGTGCCCGACCTGCTGCTCATCGGCCAGCTCATCGACCGGGCGGGGATGCCCGCTCTGCTGAGCGAGTTCGGGATGAACGGCATGCGAGACGTCGCGATCGAGGAATGGCAGGCCGCCAGCCCCCACTACGCAAAGCGGATGAAGGAGACCCTCGGCATCACCGGTGACGGCGTCGCGGAGATCTTCAAGGGCTTCCAGCTGGACGTGGGCGCGCCGCCGGAGTTCATGGACTTCCGGTACGGGGTCACGGACCACGACAACGGTGAGTTCTGGCTGGATCACTGCGGCGCGCTCATGGACGTCGAGCCCATGGGTGACGGGATGGTCAAGACGATGTGCCACGACATCGAGGACCCGACGTTCCCGGCCACCGCACTGGCGACCAACCCGCGTGCGGTGGTGGAACCGATCCATCGCCCGCCCCGCACGCCCGAGGGACGCACCCCGCACTGCCACTGGACGGTGCGGATCGACCCGGACGTCGAGCCGGCACCGCTGCCCGAGCCGGCGGTCGAGACGGCGTCCAGTCGGATCATCGACTTCCGCTTCGCGCCGCCCGCACCGCGGGACACGACCGGGCAGGGGAAGCGCGACGACTACGCCGGACCGTTGCTCGCCGACCTGGTCTTCTCCGAGTTCACCTCGGCCGCCCTGGTCGGGATCATCCGCGAGGTGTACCTGCAGATGCACCTGGTGGCCGTCGGTTTCCACCAGTCTGTGCGCCGGCGCTCCGACGAGGGGACCGCGGACCGGCTGCTCGCCTATCAGTCGACCGGCATCGCCGGGGTCGCCGCGAGCCGGATCCGCGACGTGCTCGACGCGCCGGGGGACGCGAGTGGACTGGCGGCTGTGCTCGATCTGCATCCGCTCGCGGGACCGACCGCGTACACCGGGTACTCGTCCGAGGTCTCGGCCGACGGACGCGAGCTCGTGGTCCGGTGGGACACCACGGCAGACGGGTTCGCCGACGAGACCTGGCTGCCGCTCCTGGCCCGGGACGGGCTGCGTCCACTGGAAGCGGCCGCGCAGGCCGTCGACCCGCACTGGACCGTGGAAAGGCTCCCGGGCAACGGATCACGCGTCGAGGCGCGTCTGGCACTCGGCGACGAGCCCGCCACCGAACCCGAGGAGGTGGCCGTGACACGCATCAGCACCGGGTCGGCGTTCACCTTCGGACTCCCTCGCAACTCCATCCCCATCACCCCGGTCTGAGACGACCCGAACCCCGAGCCCTCCCGGAGGACCCCCATGGCGCACAATCTGGCAGATCTGTTCGAGCACGCGGCGGACGCGTACGGCGAGGACCGGCTCGCCGTGGTCGAGGGGGAGCGTCGGCTCACTTACTCCGACCTGGACGCCGAGGCCAACCGGTGGGCCGCGGCCCTCGCGGGGCTCGGAGTGGGGGCGGGCGACCACGTCGGCGTCCACCTCCGCAACGGCGTCGACTGCATGGCCCTCTTCCTCGGCGTGCTCAAGCTGAGGGCGGTGCCCATCAGCGTGAACTACCGGTACGTCGGTTCCGAGCTGCGGTACCTGTACGACTATTCGGACACGTGCGTGACGGTGTTCCACCGCGAGTTCGGGCCGGTGGTGGCCGACGCCGTCCGCGATCTCGACTCGGTGCGGCACACGATCGTCGTGGAGGACGGGTCGAGCGCGACCGACCTTCCCGAGGGCGCGTTGGTGGCGCGGGACGTCCTCGACTCCGCCTCGCCGGAGCGGGTGGCGGTGGAGCGGAGCGCCGACGATCTGTTCCTCGTGTTCACGGGCGGGACGACCGGCCAGCCCAAGGGCGTGATGTGGCGGCAGGAGGACCTGTGGCGCAGCCTGGGCGGCGGTGCCGACTACTACACCGGAGAGCAGGTGCCCGACGAGTTCCACCAGTCGCGGTCGGGACTCGGTGGCGAGCCGATGCGCTATCTCGTCCTGCTGCCGCTCATCCACACCTCGGGCCTCATGCCTTCGTTCACCGGGCTGTTCGCCGGCGGGACGTGTCACTACCTGCCGCACTTCCGCGCGGACGACGTCCTCGAGGAGATCGAGAGCGAGAAGATCCAGGTAGCGATCGTGGCCGGCGACGCGATGGTCCGCCCGATGCTCGATCGGATGCGCGCGACGGGGGCCGAGACGTCGAGCATGTTCATGGTCAGCTCCGGAGCCGCGCTGTTCTCACCGTCCCTCAAGGCCGAGCTTCTCGAACTGCGTCCCGACCTCATGATCATGGACGCGTTCGGCTCATCCGAGAGCGGCTTCGGCGGCCTGGGCACGGTCACCAAGGCGAACGTGGACGACGGCTCACTGTTCGCGGAGCACGGTCCGCGGATCCCGAAGGGCACGAGCCTGGAGCTGGTCGACGACTTCGATGAGCTCCTGGACGACGACTCCACCGAGGTCGGCTGGATCGTCAAGACCGGCTACCTGCCCAGCGGCTACTACAAGGACCCGGCCAAATCCGCCGAGACGTTCCGGGAGATCGCGGGCCGCTGGCGCGTGTTCACCGGGGACCGCGGACGCTACGACGGCCCTGACACGGTCATCATGCTGGGCCGTGCCAGCCAGGTGATCAACTCGGGCGGCGAGAAGATCTTCGCCGAGGAGGTCGAGGCTGCGCTCAAGGCGGTCGACGGCGTGGAGGACGCGGTCGTGCTGGGCGTCCCCGACGAGCGGTTCGGGCACTGCGTCGCCGCCGTCCTGCAGTGGTCCGAGCGGCACGAGGGCGACCTCGCCGCGGTCGGGTCCGCCCTGCGTGAGAGCCTCGCCGGATTCAAGGTGCCGGTCGCGTACTGGGTGGTGCCCGAGATCGAGCGGCAGCCCAGCAGCAAGACCGACTACAGCTGGGCGCGTCGCGTGGTGGCAGACACCCCGCCGACCCACGACCGTCGGGCGGCACGGGCATGAGCGGGCACGGACCCGCGCTCCGGCTCGACGGCCGGACGTACGCGATCACCGGATCCTCGCGAGGGATCGGCGCCGCGGTGGCCGAGGACCTGGCCGCTCGCGGCGCCGACGTCGTTCTCAACGGCCGTGACGCAGAGGCGTTGGAACGTCAGGTGGCCGACCTCGCCGGCCGGTCAGCCGGCCGGATCACGGGCGTACCCGGTCCGGCGTACGAGACGGCGGTCGCCGAGGACATGCTCGCGGCCGCCTCGGCCGGCGATGCCCGGGTGGCCGGACTGATCACGTGCGCGGGCGTCGCCGAGCCGCCCGGATCGTCGATCCTCACCGTCTCCCCCGAGGAGTTCTCCGGCCTCATGGACGCCCACCTGGGCACGGCGTTCGCCCCGTGCCGGGTGTTCGCGCCGCACCTGGTGGAGCACGGCGGAGGGGCGATCGTCACCACGTCGTCCTTCGCCTGGACGGGGGACTACGGGGGCACCGGCTACCCCGCCGGCAAGGGCGCCGTGACGTCGTTGACCATGGCGATCGCAGCGGAACTGGCCGAGCACGGGGTCCGCGCCAACGTGGTCTGCCCGGGCGCCCGGACCAGGCTCTCCAGCGGTGACCAGTACGAGGAGCAGATCCGCGAGCTCGGCCGGCGGGGCATGCTCGACGAGCTCAGCGTCCACGGCGCGCTGGACCCGGGTGGGCCCGAGTACGTCGCGCCCCTCTACACCTATCTCGTCTCCGAGCTAGCCGACGGGATCACCGGCGGCGTCTTCGCCGGCTCCGGCGGTTTCGTCGGACGTTTCCCGACCCCGGAATCGCAGATCCTGGCCTACCGCGACTTCCACGACAGTCCGCCGTGGACTCCCGAGGAGCTCGACGGCTTCATCCGGTGACGGTCGCGTCCGGGACGCGCACCGCGTCGCGCGGGACCTGACTGTCGGGATCGGACGTCGGTGCCGGGACCTTTAGCGCAGGGCGTCCTCGCGGAACTCGCCCGGGAAGTCCACCGACGGCCCGTTGTCGGACTCGCCCTTGCGGAGCTCCACCCGGCGGATCTTGCCGGAGATGGTCTTGGGCAGGTCGGTGAACTGCAGGCGACGGATGCGCTTGTAGCCCGCCAGGTGTGTGCGGGAGTGCTCGAAGACCACCCGCGCGGTGTCGTCGGTCGGTTCCCAGCCGGTGGACAGGACGACGAACGCCTTGGGCACGCTCAAGCGCAGTGGGTCGGGCGAGGGCACCACGGCGGCCTCGGCGA
>DWWP01000060.1 GCA_019119635.1 Candidatus Dietzia intestinipullorum | reverse complement strand
GCCCTGCGACCTTCTTCTTCTTCGGAGGCATCGTCTTCCTGATTCTTCGACTGGATTTCGGCGCCGCGCTGTACACACGGTGGGCCGACTTCTCGTGTGCACCCGTCCCCCTGCCCTGGCCCCGGGGGCGGACATGCGGAGACACGGGCGCAACCTTGGAGAGTTTACGTGCAACGGGTGTGCAATCCTAATCAGATCGCAGTGCCCACCGCGCAGACCGTCAGACATCGAGCCCGCCCGCGCAGGCCGCGGAGCGGGCTCGTCGTGCGGGGTCGGCGCGTCAGTCGATCTTCTCGACCTGTGTGAAGCCCAACTCGACCGGCGTCTCACGGCCGAAGATCGAGACGAGCACCTTGAGCTTCTGCGCGGCCGGGTCGACCTCGGAGATACTGGCGGGCAGCGTCGCGAACGGACCGTCCATGACGGTGACGGACTCGCCGACCTCGAACTCGACCTCGACCGCCGGCGCGGCCATGCCGCCCTCGCCGTCGGCACCCGCCCCCGCGGCCGCCTTCTTCTCCGGCTTGGGGGCCAGGAACTTGGCCACGTCGCTCAGCGAGAGCGGGGTCGGGGTGCCGGCGGCACCGCCCGTGGCGCTCACGAACCCGGTGACGCCGGGAGTGTTGCGCACGACGCCCCACGATTCGTCATCGAGATCCATGCGGACCAGGACGTAGCCGGGCAGCACCTTGCGGTTGGCCGTCTTCTTCTGGCCGTTCTTGACCTCGGTGTACTCCTCGACGGGGACCTCGACCTGGAAGATCTTCTCCTCGGCACCGAGGGTGACGGCGCGCGTCTCCAGGTTGGTCTTCACCTTGTTCTCGTACCCCGCGTACGAGTGGATCACGAACCAGTCGCCCGGCAGCTTGCGGAGCTGACGCTTGAACGCGATGACGGGATCGATCGCGGGCGGTGCGTCCTCGGCCGGGGCCTGCTCCGCGGCGGCCTCGCCCTCCGCAGCGGCCTCACCCTCCGCGGGGGCCGCCTCCTCGGCGGCGATCTCCTCGCCGACGGTGCCGACCTCGGCGTCCTCACCGGACATGGCGGCCACCGCGTCGTCGACGGACTCGTCGGTCGGCGGCACCGCCGCGTCGGCGGGGTCGGCCGAGTTCTCGGGGCTCTGCTCGGTGTCGCTCACGGAAATTGTGGTCCTCTCGGGGTCGTCGGTCCGGATCTCGCCCCGGACCTCCAGCGGCGGTCTCAGCGGTCGAAGACGAGCTCGACGAGCTTGCCCGTGCCGAAGTCGACGCCGGAGACCAGCGCCGTCATGAAGATGAGGAAGAGGAACACCACGACGGTGTAGGTGATCATCTGGTTACGCGTCGGCCAGATGACCTTGCGCAGTTCCTCGACCACCTGCTGGAGATATGTGACGGGATTGGCGCGGCTGCTCCGCGTGTCCTCCGGCCTGTCGGCGTCGGTCCTGGCCCGGCTCGCCACCGTCGTCTCGCCCCGGCCGGCCTTACCGGTGGGCACGGCGGAGGTATCGGAACCACGGGCGCCGCTGGTGTCGACGTCGTCGTCGCGATCCTGGCTCACGCGGTACCTCCGGGGTCGAATGTCTGGTGATGAAGGGCAGGGGCGACAGGACTCGAACCTGCAACCTGCGGTTTTGGAGACCGCTGCTCTGCCAATTGAGCTACGCCCCTTCGGCCGGTCTCCCGACCACCCGTGCCGCTCCACGAGACGCGGGCCGCACGAACGCCTCGACTCTACAGTGTCAGCGCTACAGCGTCGGCGGCTGCCCGAGGCAGCCCGGCCCGTGACCGTGGACGGTCGGGCGTCCCAGTGTACGACAGCGCCGGCGACGTCCGAAATCTCTCGTCGCCCGCTCAGGCCAGGGACACGGTCACGACGGCCTTGCCGAACACCTTGGCCCCCTCGCACGTGACCGTCAGTGCGACCTCGGCGGCGCCGCCGTCGTCGTCGACCTTCTTGACCCTGCCCGCGACCTCGAGCTCGGCCGGGGCGTCGGCGGGCACCGCGACGGGGCCGGCGAACCGGATCGATGTGGCCAGCACGCGGTCCGCTCCCCCGGCCCAGTCGGCGACCACGCCGATCGCGAGCGCGGAGGTGAGCATCCCGTGCGCGACAACGCCGGGCAGCCCGAGCGCCTGCGCGGCGGCGTCGTCGAGGTGGATCGGGTTGTGATCCCCGGACGCGTCGGCATAGCGGCGCACGTCCTCGCGGGTGATGAGCAGTGTGCGGGCGGGGAGCTGAGCGCCTGTCGTCGCCGTCGCCGTGGTCGGGGGGTTCGCCACACCGTCAGCCGGGGTCATGCCTCCACCTCCGCGGTGAGCAATGAGGAGGAGAGCGTCTGGACGACCTCACCGTCGCCGTCGCGAAGGATGGTGTCGAAGCCGATCATCCGCCCCCCACGGGCCGAGCGGACGCCGGTCACCGTGGCCGTGGCGGTGAGGACGTCCCCCACCCCGATCGGACGGCGATGTTCGGAGGACTGGGCGGTGTGCAGCGTGCGCGACAGGTCGATGCGCAGGTCGGGGTGGGCCATGACGCCGCGCTGGACGTCGGAGGTCAGCGCTGCCGCCAGGGTCGCGGGGACCTGGCCGGGGGGCGCGCCGACGGCCGCGGCGAAGCGCGTGACCATCTCGTCGGTGACCGTGACGGGATCCCCGGTGACGACGACGGGGGGCTCCTCTGCGGTGTCTGGGGCGGTGTCTGTGTTCACGCCCGCGACGCTACCCACGGCAGCTCCCGCGCGGTGGTCCGGCGAGCGGTGCGGCACGACGAAGGCCGCCCGGAACGTGCCGGGCGGCCCTCGTGATCTCTCGTTGTACCGGTGGGGGGACTCGATCCCCCGACCTCACGATTATGAGTCGTGCGCTCTAACCAGCTGAGCTACACCGGCATGCCCTGCCCGCCGAACGGCACGGCCGCCGGCGCAGTGCGAGCCCCCTGTCGGAATCGAACCGACGACCTTTTCCTTACCATGGAAACGCTCTGCCGACTGAGCTAAGGGGGCTGGCCACGCTCTGCAGCGGAATTCTCCGCAACTCGGCGCGAAAGCCGTTAGCAGATTACACACAGGCGATCTGGCGGCACAAATCACGCGGTCACGGCTCGGGTAGCGGCTCCGTCCCGGTGTCACCCCGGACGTGTTTGAGCACCAGTTCGGCGCTGATCAGGCACATCGGCAGCCCGATGCCGGGGATCGTGGACGAGCCCGCGTAGAGCAGTCCGTCGACGTGCTTCGACCGGTTCCCAGTGCGGAAGAACGCGCTCTGCGCGAGCGTGTGCGCCGGGCCGAGTGCGGTGCCCCGCCAGGCGCCCAGGTCGCGTTCGAAGTCGGCGGGGGCCAGAGTGCGCCTGACCACGACCCGGTCGGCCAGGTCCGCCATCCCGGTCCACTCGCCGATCTGACCGATCGCCCGATCAGCGGCGGCCTCGACCGTCTCCGAGCCCGCACCGTCGATCCCGCCGTGGCCGGTGGACGTGTCGGCCGGGACCGGCACCAGGACGAAGAGGTTCTCGTGGTCGACCGGGGCCCACGCCGGCGCGGGTTCCGTGGCCGTGGGCCGGCACACGTAGAGCGACGCGGGGTCGGGGATGTGCGGCCGTCCGCCGAAGATCGCGTCGAATCCCGCTTCCCACTCGCGGGTGAACATCAGCGTGTGGTGCGCCAGCTCGGGCACCGACCCGCGGATCCCCAGGAGCAGCACGAGAGCGCCCGGCCCGGGGGTGCGGCGTTCCCAGTAGCGCCGCGGGTAGGTCTGCAGGTGCTCCGGCAGCCACCGCGATTCGAGACCGGCGAGGTCCGCGGCGCCCACGACCAGGTCCGCGTCGAGGGTGCGCACCACCTCGTCGTCGTTTCCGTCGTCTCCATGGTCTCGGTCCCGGACCGCGCGGACGACCACCCCGGTGACCCGGGCGCGCGGCCCGGTGCGCGCCGACCGGTACTCCGTGCGCAGCGAGATGACCTCGGTATCGGTGAGCACGCGCACGCCCTCGGCCTCGGCCAGGCGCCGGATCGCGTCTGTCACCTCCGTGAATCCGCCGAGTGGGTGGTACACGCCGTCGTCGAGGTCCAGGCGACTCATCAGGTGATAGATCGACGGCGTGGCGTAGGGCGACGAGCCCAGGAACACCGCCGGGTAGCCGAGGATCTGCCGGAGTCTCCGGTCGCGGAACCTCCGGCTGACAAACGTGTGCAGGGGCTGCGTCAGGCGCAGGAGCATCTCGCCGCCGCGGGCCAGCACGTCGCGGCGCATCAGGGGGAGCAGGGAACGGAAGTCGGTGTAGAGGAAACGTCGCAGGGCGAGGTCGTACGTCTCGCGCGCGGAGTCGAGGTACGCGTGCAGAGCCCGCCCGGCGCCGGTTTCGATCGACTCGAACAGTGCGGCAGCCGCGGCCGGGTCCGAGTGGATGTCCACCGGCTCGGTATCGCCCTCGAAGTAGACGCGGTAGCCGGGGTCCAGCCGCACCAGGTCGAGCTGCTCGGCGGCCGTGGTCCCGAGTAGTCGGAAGAAGTGCTCGAACACCTCGGGCATGAGGTACCAGGAGGGCCCGGTGTCAAAGCGGAAGCCCTCGGCCGCCCAACTACCCACGCGGCCACCGGTCTCTGATCGACGCTCGACCACGGTGACTTCCCGCCCCTCGCGGGCCAGGAGCGCGGCGGTGGCCAAACCTGCGATACCGCCACCCGCGATGACCACCGGACCGTCGGACGCGGCGCGGGGCTGCCCGCCAGACGACCGGCGTGTCACGGGGTGGTCCGGGCAGGCGTGCGCTCCGGCCGGGCCCCGGTCGCCACCGCGCGTGCCACCACCCGCACCTTGACCGCGTCGGGCACGCGCACGCGCCCGGCGGTCACCTCGGCGGCGCCGGCGGCCCGCAGTCGCCGGTTGAGTTCGGCGAACAGATCGTGGGCGGCCAGTACGGCGACACGGTCGCGGCCGGGGATCCGGGCGATCGCCTCGCCCGCCACCGCGAGGTCGGAGTCCACGTCGTCGGCGAGCTCCGCGACGTCGCGATCGGTGAGCGCGGCCGGATCCCGCCCGGGGAGGTAGTTGCGGCCCAGTTGGTGCCAGTCCTCGTTCACGTCCCGCAGGAAGTTGACCTTCTGGAACGCCGCGCCCAGCCGGCGTGCCCCCTCGGCCATGCCGGGGCGCTCCCCCAGCCCCCCGCCGGAGAACGTGCGCATGCACATCTCCCCGATCACCTCGGCCGATCCGTGGATGTAGCGCTCGAGGCTCTCCGGGGAGTGCTCGGTGACCCGGAGGTCCGTGGCCATCGACTCGTAGAACGGGTCCACCAGCCGCGCGTCGATGCCGAAGCGGCGGGCGGTGTCGGCGAAGGCGTGGACGATCGGGTCCGCATCGAACCCGCGCGCGAGCGCCCTGTCGGTTCGGTCGCGGAGCTCCTCGATGAGGGACTGCGCGTCGTCGCGCTCCCCGATCGCCCCGTCCACCACTTCGTCCGCCGCCCGGGCCCACGCGTAGATCGCGGCGACGTGCGGTCGCGTGGCCGGAGTGAACAACCGGGAGGCCATCCCGAACGATGTGGAGTACTGCCGGATCACGACGTCCGCGCAACGCTGCGCGACGGCGGTGTACCGGTCCCGGGGTGAATGCACGGCAGTCACCTTATCCGCCACCTTTTCCGGGGGCCGAAATGCACGAAAACCCCCGCTTGTGGCGGGGGTTTCGCGTGCCAGATGATGGATTCGAACCATCGAAGGCGATGCCGACGGATTTACAGTCCGCTCCCTTTGGCCGCTCGGGCAATCTGGCGTGCACCTCGTAGGGCGCAACGACACACTACAACGGCTGTGACCCGGGGTGCCAAATCGGGGGGCGGGTAGCCTGTCCGGGACCCTCAGTCCATCCCACGTCAGGAGAACTTCCATGGCCTCGGAATCGTCGTTCGACATCGTCTCGGAGTTCGACCGCCAGGAGGTCGACAACGCGCTCAACCAGGCGGCCAAGGAGATCAGCAACCGCTACGACTTCCGCGGCACCGACGCGGGGATCGCGTGGAAGGGAGAGGACGCGATCGAGCTCACGGCCTCCACCGAGGACCGGGTGATGGCCGCCAAGGACGTGTTCATCGAGAAGCTGATCCGCCGCGGACTGAGCATGAAAATGCTCGACCTGGGCGAGCCGATGGCCTCCGGCAAGGGCTTCCGTCTGGTCGGCTCGCTCAAGCAGGGCATCGACAAGGAGAACGCCAAGAAGATCACCAAGTTCCTGCGCGACGAGGGGCCCAAGGGCGTCAAGCCGACCATCCAGGGTGAGGAGATCCGCGTGTCCTCGAAGAAGCGCGACGACCTCCAGGAGTGCATCTCCCTCCTCAAGGGCGCCGACTTCGAGGTCGCGCTGCAGTTCACCAACTACCGGTAGGTCGGATTCAGAAGGGCGGCGGATCGAGCAGGTCGACGAGGCGCTGTTCCTGGACGCTGTCGGGGTTGTAGGCGAGTCCCGGCCGTGAGGGGCGCGGGCACGTGGCGTCCCGGGTCGCGGCGTTGGCCTCGGCGACGGCCTCGCGTTCGGCCCGGATGCGCAGGTTGCGGCGATGCCAGTAGGTCGGCTCGGCCGGTGCCGACTGCGCCAGTGCTCGGGCGGGGGCGCGGCGGTGCCGGGTGGGCCGCTCACGGCGAGAGAGTTCGCGCCGGTAGTCGGCCAGGGGCCCCGAGGGCCGCGTGGTCATGGTTTTTCCGTCATCGGTCGAGATGCGCAGCGTCCCGTCCGGTTCCATCCGGTACCGCCATTTGAGGAACGTCTTGAGGCGGTGGTGCCGGCGGCACAGACACAGCAGATTGCATTCCTCTGTGTGACCTCCGGCCGCGGGATCGTCCGGGTTGAATGGCACGACGTGGTCCAGGTCTGCATAGTCGGCCGATGCGGTGCATCCCGGGTGTCGGCAGGTGCCGTCGCGCAGCCGCACCCTGCGGGCCAGTGCGGCGCCGGGCCGGTACCTCAGTCTCTGTTCGTCGCCGTCGGCCGCGCCGATCGCTGCGTCCATGCATTCGATACTGGCCCCGGCGCTGGCCGCCAACATCTCCAGGAGCGCCTCGACCGCCGACTCCCCGCTGCGCGGGAACCGCACCACCGCGCCCACGGCACCGGTCACACCTCCGGCGCCGGTTGCGCCCTCGGTATCGGTCGAACCCTCGGTGCCGGTCGCGCCCTCGGCGAACACGGTGATGGCCGGCCGCAGCGTGACCCCGGCGGAGCCGGGAGCCGGGCCGGGGGTCGCGGCTGGCTCGGGGGCCGCGGCTGGGTCGGCACCCGCGGCTGGGCCGGTCGTCGCGACAGAGCCGGGAGAGGCAGCGCCTGATGCAGGCGACCGACCACCCAGCGCCAGCGACATCAACGCATCGGCGCGACGTTCGCCCAGGCTGTAGCGGGACATGTCGGCATCGGCATCGCCATCGGGGTCCGCGAACTCGGCGGCCCGGGCGTCGAGGGCCTCCGCCAACACGGCGGCCTCGTCGTTGGCCAGGATCGCCGACACCGTCGACATCCCATCCGCCCCCTTGTTCAGCCGCACTCCCCTGTCGCGGCTGGCGTCCTCGCGGCGCAACCGGATGCCGTCGGCGTCATGGGCCTTGATGATCTCGTCGATCATGTCGCGCACGGCGCCGAGCGTGGGGACCTCCCCGCCCTCGATCACCGCCAGGTACGCGGCCACCGCCTCGCGCTGCACACGGCCGATCACGGCGTCGTCGACGGTGCGCAACTGCCGCGCCAGCACCTCGGCAGCCCGCTGATCCAGCCGGCCCGCCGCCAAGGCGGCCAACACGTCCGGATACCGCTCGGTCAGGTCCACCGCCAGCGACAGCATGGTCTCGGCCCGACCACAGGACATAGCGAACGCCGCGGCCAGGTGGGTGCAGCACACGTCGAACGGGTCGATCACCGCGTGGCCGGGGCGCGCGGCGTCGTCGTCCCCGGCCAGGTCGCGTTCGCACTGACGCCACAGCGCATAACAGGCCGCGAGACGGGCGGCATCGGCGCGGTTATCCGCCCGCCACGTCTCACGAGCGGCCTCCACCAGTACCGCCGCCGGCGTGCCGGCGCCAGCGGCGGGGTCGCGGGCAGGCCCGTCTCCGACCCCCGAAACCGCCTCGCTCATGACCCCACCCCCTCCGGCTCGCAGATCAGATTATCGCTACTGTGTTCTACAGTACAGCAATCGAACACTTATTCGCAAGACCCGGAGGCGGCCACCGGAAGAAGCTCACTGGAACCGCATTTGCGGGTCTACACTTCATTCCATGACGCATCTGCGGATCAGCGACGCCGCCTCGCTCCTCGGGGTCAGTGACGACACCGTGCGACGCTGGGTCGACCGCGGCACCCTCACCGCGCACGCGGACCACGCCGGCCGCAGGACGATCGACGGTGCCGAGCTCGCTCGCGTGGCCCAGGACCGCGCCGAGGCGTGGGCGGCCCCGGGCACCGGCGGCCACGCCCAGAGCCAGAGCCAGAGCCAGAGCCGGGGGCAGGGCACAGGCCACGGCCACAGCGCCGTGAGCGCCCGAAACAGCTTCCGGGGCCTGGTCACGGCTATCCGCTCCGACGCGGTGATGTCGCAGGTCGAGATCCAGTGCGGCCCGTACCGGGTGGTCTCCCTCATCTCCACGGAGGCCGTCCGCGAGCTCGGACTCGAGACGGGGGCCCTGGCCACGGCGCGGGTCAAGGCCACCGACGTCGTGCTCGAGGGTGCGCAGCCGTGAGCGGCCCGGCGTCCACGGGACGAGCCCTCCGGCGCTGCATCGCGCTGGTCCTCGCCCTGGGCCTCACGACGGTCGCGGGATGCGCTGCCGGCGGCGGGGCGTCGGGCGAGCAGCTGACCGTGTTCGCCGCGGCGTCACTCACCGCCCCGTTCGGCGAGATCGCCGAGCAGTTCGAGGAGGCGCACCCGGGCGTGGAGGTACGCCTGTCGTTCGACGGCTCGTCCGGCCTGGTGGACCAGCTCGCCGGCGGCGCCCCGGCGGACGTCTTCGCCTCAGCCGACCAGATCACCATGGACCGCGCGGTCCGTGAGGGCCTGGTGACCGGCGAGCCACGCGACTTCGCGACCAACGTCCTCACACTCATCACCCCGCCCGGGAACCCCGCCGGCGTCACCGGGCTCGACGACTCGCTGGACGGCGCCCGTCTGGTCGTGTGCGCGGATGGTGTCCCGTGCGGAAACGCGACCCGCGATCTGGCCGCAGCCGCCCGCGTCGACCTGCATCCGGTGAGCGAGGAGAGCAAGGTCACCGACGTGCGCTCCAAGGTCACCTCGGGCGAGGCCGACGCGGGCATCGTGTACGCCACCGACGCGATCGCGGCCGGCGACGACGCCGACGTGGTCGCGATCGCAGGTGCCGACGCCCACGCCAACCGCTACCCCCTCGCCGTCGTCGAGGGCGCGGCCGACCCCGGGCTCGCGCGGGCGTTCATCGACGCGGTCACCGGCCCCGACGGCGGCGCGGTGCTCGCCGACCACGGCTTCGGCGCGCCGTGACCCGTCCCCCGCCGCCCCGTTGGGTGCTCGTCGCCGCGACGGTCGCCGTCCTCTTCGCCGGGATCCCGCTGGCGGGCATGGCCGCACGCATTCCGTGGGCCGACGTCCCGACACTGCTGACCTCCGGGGCCGCGCGGGACGCCACCCTGCTCAGCCTGCGCACCGGCGCCGTCGCCACCGTGCTGTGCGTGGTGCTGGGGACGCCGCTCGCCGTGATGCTCTCGCGCGGGCGCGGCCCCCTCGCCGGCGCGGCCCGCACCGTGACGGTCCTGCCCATGGTCCTCCCGCCGGTCGTGGCGGGCCTGGCCCTGCTCACGACGCTAGGCAGGACCGGGGTGCTGGGGCGCCACCTGTCGGTGCTGGGAATCGAAATCGGCTTCTCGACCACGGCCGTGGTGATAGCGCAGACCTTTGTGGCGATGCCGTTCCTCGTGGTCTCCGTCGAGGGGGCGCTGCGCTCGGTCGACGTGCGGCTCGAGCGCACCGCCGCCTCCCTCGGCGCCTCCCCCACCCGGGTCCTGATGGGGGTGACGGTGCCCCTGATCCTGCCCGCGCTCGTCGCCGGCGCCACCATGTCCTTCGCCCGGGCTCTCGGCGAGTTCGGCGCCACCCTCACCTTTGCCGGGTCCCTGCAGGGCACCACCCGGACCCTGCCGCTGGAGATCTACCTGAGCCGGGAGACCGACACCGAGACGGCCCTCGCACTCGCCCTGCTGCTCATCGTGGTGGCGGCCCTCCTCATGGCCGTCTCGGCCGGGATCTCCCGACGATGGGCGGCCGACCGTGGCTGACGACCGACCCGCCGCCGCCCTGCACTGCCGGGTCGAGGGCCGCGACGTGGAGTTCGACCTGGCCCTCGCGCCCGGTCGCCGCCTGGCCCTGGTCGGCGCCAACGGGGCGGGCAAATCCACCGCGTTGGCGCTGCTCGCCGGCCACCTGCGCCCCGACTCCGGCGAGGTGCGGCTGGCCGGCTCCGTGGTCAGTTCACCGCGTCTCCACGTGCCCGCCCACCGCCGGCGTGTGGTCGCGCTCGACCAGCAGCCGGGGCTCTTCCCGCACCTGACCGCCCTCGACAACGTCGCGTTCGGCCCCCGCGCCCGCGGTCAGGGCCGCCGCGCCGCCCGTCAGCGCGGCCGAACGGAGCTCGACGCCGTCGGCTGCGGCGACCTGGCCGACCGTCGGCCGCACGAGCTGTCCGGCGGGCAGGCGCAGCGCGTGGCGCTCGCACGGGCGCTGGCCGTGGATCCCGAGCTGGTGCTGCTCGACGAGCCGCTCGCCGCCCTCGACATGGCCGTCGCGCCGGAGATCCGCAGGCTCCTCGCCGACCGTCTCGCGGGCCGCACGGTGGTCATGGTGACCCACGATCCACTGGACCTGTGGGCGATCGCGCAGGACCTCGTCGTCGTCGCGGGCCGGGTCCTCCAGTCCGGCCCCGTCGAGGAGGTCCTCGCCCGGCCCGGCACCGACTTCGCGGCCCGGCTGGCCGGGGTGTCGTTGGTGGAGGGGACGGTCGACGACGACGAGGTCCGCACCCGCGGCGGCGACACCGTGGCCGGAGTCCGCAGCCCGGGCACCGGCTGGAGGGACGGGACGCGGGCGATCGCGACGGTCGAGCCGCGCGCGGTCTCGGTCCACGTGGTCGCCCCCGAGGGCAGCCCGCGCAACGCCTGGCCCGCGACCGTGACGGCGTTGGCTCCCGCCGGGCCCCTGACCCGGGTGACCGCGCAGCTGCGCGATGGCCAGCGCGTGGACGCCGACGTGACCAGCCGGTCGGTGGTCGAGCTCGGGCTCGCCCCGGAGATGAGGGTCGTGCTGGCGGTCAAGGCCGCCCAGGTGACGCTCTACGCCCGGCAGTCCGTCTAGCGGACCCGGTCGACGGTGAACCGGACCAGTCGACGCAGCGCCTCGTTGGCGGGGCCGGACGGGAGCGCGTCGAGGGCCGCCATCGCGTCGTCCACGTACTTCTCGAGCGTGGCCCGGGCGCGGCGCATCCCGTCGGAGGCCCGCAGCAACTCGAGGGCCTCCTCGACCTCGGCGTCGTCCGTCAGCGGCCGCGACAGCAGGTCCCGAAGCCGCCCGGGATCGGTGGAGCCGGCGTCGAGCGCGTAGATCATGGGCAGCGTGTGCACGCCCTCGCGCAGATCGGTCCCCGGGGTCTTGCCGGAGTCCGTGGCGGGCGAGGCGATGTCGATGATGTCGTCCGCGATCTGGAAAGCGACCCCCACGGCGTCGCCCAACTCGCGCAGGGTGCGGATCTGCTCGGCGGAGGCGCCCGAGTACTCGCCCCCGAACTGGACGGCGGCGGCGATGAGCGAGCCCGTCTTCTCCCAGATCACGCGCAGGTAGTGTTCCGCCTCGTCCGCGGGCTCGGCGGCGCCCCCGCGTCCCGGCCCGACCGTCTCGCGCATCTGGCCGGTGACCAGCTCGGCGAAGGTCTGCGCGATGAGCTGCACCGCCGCCGGGCCGAGCTCGGCGAGCAGCATGGAGGCGTGGGCGAAGAGGAAGTCGCCGGCGAGGATCGCCACGGAATTGTCCCAGCGACTGTTGGCGGACTCGACGCCCCGGCGCATCTCGGCCTCGTCCATGACGTCGTCGTGGTACAGGGTCGCCAGGTGGATCATCTCGCACACGACGGCCGCCTTGCGCAGCTTGTCGCGGTCGGGCTCCGGTCCGAGCTCGCCGGCCAGCAGCGCGACGAGCGGCCGGAAGCGCTTCCCGCCGGCGGTGACCAGGTGCAGGGCGACCTCGGAGAGGAACTCCTCCCCCGTCTCCAGCCGCCCCACGAGGAGCTCCTCGACGTCCACGAGGTCGTCACGCAGTCGGGAGGCGAGGGCCGCGTCACCGATATCGACACCCGCCACGGTGTGGTCGGGTGCCGGATGGGCGGTGCCGGTCGTCACTGAATCGCTCGACATCCTCAATCGTCCTCGTCGCCTCGTGTGGACCGGCGTGGACCGACCCTCCCGCACAGCCTACGGTCCCCGCCCCCGCGGAGCTGTATCCCACCCCACGTGAGGCGCACACGCGGCGCGGGCCGGGGACCTGCCACCATGGAGCGTATGGAGCCCCGTTCGGATCTGCCCGCGTCGACTGATGTCCTGGTGGTGGGATGCGGCCCGGCCGGAGCCGCCACCGCGACGTGGCTGGCCCGTGCCGGACGCGAGGTCACGGTGGTCGACGCGGCCACGTTCCCGCGCGACAAGACTTGCGGCGACGGGCTGACCCCGCGAGCGATGAGGGAGGTCGAGCGACTGGGGCTGGGTGCCTGGGCGCTAGGTCGGATCACGATCCGGGGACTGGAACTGCGCGGCTTCGGCCACGACCGCAGGGTGCCCTGGCCGGCCGGCGAGCACGGCGGCGTGGGTTCAGCGGTCCGCCGCACCGTCTTCGACGACCGCCTGCGCGAGACAGCGGTGGAGGCCGGCGCGACCGTGCTCGGCGGGGTGCGGGTCACCGCGGTGGAGAAGGGCGACGACGACGAGGTGGCGGCCGTGTACGCCGGTGACGACCGCATCGCGTGCCGGACGCTCGTCCTCGCCGACGGCGTCCGCTCCCCGGTCGGGAAGATGCTGGGCCGGACCTGGCACCGCGACACCGTGTACGCGGTGGCGGCGCGCTCCTATATGACCTCCGGCCGGCACGACCACCCGTGGATCGGCTCGGACCTGGAACTGCGCGACGAGGACGGCGTCATCCAGCCGGGGTACGGCTGGGTGTTCCCGCTGGCCGACGGCGAGGTCAACCTCGGGGTGGGCGCCCTGGCGACGGCCGCCCGGCCGGCGTCCGTCGCCGTCAAGGACCTCCTGCGCCACTACGCCCGTAGCGCACGCGCGCGGTGGGAGCTGGACGGTGAGCCCCGCTCGGTGACATCGGCGCTGCTCCCGATGGGCGGCGCGGTCTCGGGCGTCGCGGGACGGAACTGGGCGGCGGTCGGTGACGCGGCCGCGTGCGTCAATCCGCTCAACGGGGAGGGGATCGACTACGCACTCGAGGGCGGGCGACTGCTCGCCGATCTCCTCGGCCCGGGCGGCGCGGGCGCGGGTGGCGCGGGCATGGCTGGCACGGGCCGGGACCTGACGCGGGCGTGGCCGGAGTTGCTCCGGGCGACCTACGGCGAATCGTTCGCGATCGCGCGCGACGCCGCCCGCCTGCTCACGTACCCGAGGTTCCTCCCCCTGGCCGGCCCGGTGGGGATGCGCTCGCAGGCGCTCATGTCGGCGGCCGTGCGGTGCATGTCCAACACGGTCGCGGACTCGGACCGCGACGTGGTTGCCCGTGCGTGGCGGGCGGCCGGCTCCGTGGCCCGCAGGCTCGACCGTCAGCCCCTCTTCGACCACTGAGCCGGCGGCGGGCCGCAGCGGCCCACGCCGGAGGGCGGAACGGCTCAGGCGGCGCGGCGGGCCAGGTGGATCGCCGCGATGCCCCCGGTCAGATTGGTGACGCTGCACCGCTCCCAGCCGTTGGCCTCGACCAGCTCACGCAGGGCCTGCTGGTCCGGCCAGTCGCGGATGGACTCGGCCAGGTACACGTAGGCGTCCGGGTTCGAGGACACGCTCGTCGCGATCCTGGGCAGCGCCCGCATGAGGTAGTTCATGTACAGGGCGCGGAACGGCGGGAACACCGGGGTGGAGAACTCCACCACCGCCAGGCGTCCGCCGGGCTTGACCACCCGCGCCATCTCCCGCAGGCCGGCGCCGGTGTCCTGCACGTTGCGCAGGCCGAAGCTGATGGTGGCGGCATCGAATGAGGCGTCCGCGAAGGGGAGCGCCATGGCGTCGCCGGCGACCTTGGGCACGTCACGTCCGGCTCCCGCACGGAGCATGCCGAGCGAGAAGTCGGCGGCCACGCACCACGCGCCCGACCTGCCCAACTCGACGGTCGACACCGCGGTCCCGGCAGCCAGGTCGAGGACCCGCTCCCCCGGCCGCGGCCCGAGCAGCGACCCGGCCCGCCGCCGCCAGAGGCGGTCCATCCCACCGGAGAGCACGGTGTTGGTCAGGTCGTAGCGCTTGGCGACGCCGTCGAACATCGACGCCACGTCGCGGGGTTGCTTGTCGAGGGAGGCTCGGGACACGCCCTAGACGTTACCCCGCTGACCCCTCCGGTCTCAGGCGACCACCCGGCGCGATCGGCCGTAGCCGACGAGCCCAGGCGTGGAGCGGGCACCGGCCGCCCGATAGTGGTCGAACAGGTGCCCGCACACCGCGTCCCACGTCCGGCCGAGGACGGTGGCGCGGGCGGCGGCGGCCAGACGGCCGTGGTCGGCGAGGACGGTATCGACGGTCGCGGACACCTGGTCGGCGTAGGTGCGCGGGTCGAGCAGGTACCCGTTGACGTCGTCGCGCACCAGGTCCCGGGGGCCGCCCCGCGCGGGCCCGATCACCGGCACGCCGGAGGCCTGGGCCTCCTGGATCGACTGGCAGAAGGTCTCGAACTCACCGGCGTGGCAGAAGACGTCGAGGGTCGCGTAGGCCCGCCCCAGCTGCTCGCCGTGCAGTTGCCCGGTGAAGACGGCGTGCGGCATCGCGGCCCGGAGCGCGGCGCGGTCGGGCCCGTCGCCCACGATGACCAGTCGGAGATCCCCGTCCGGCCCGGAGCGGTCGGCCAGGGCCCGGAGACGCTCGACGTGCTTCTCCGGGGCGAGTCGCCCGACGAACCCGACCACCGGCCGGCCCTCCGGCGACCACCGGCGGTGCAGGGCCACACTGCGACGGGACGGGGCGAAGCGCTCCTGGTCCACGCCCCGGCCCCAGAGGTGCAGACGCGGGATCCCCTGCGCGGCCAGGTCCTCCATCGCGGCCGTCGAGGGGGCGAGCGTGCGGTCGCACATCGCGTGGATCGCGCGGGTCCAGGCCCACGCCACCTCCGACATCACGCCCATGCCGTAGGAGTCGGCGAACCCGGCGACGTCGGTCTGGTAGGCGGCCACGCAGGGAACGTCGAGCGCGCGGGCCGCGGCGGCGCCGGCCGCGCCCAGGACGAACGGTGAGGCCAGGTGCACGACGTCGGGAGAGAACTCGCGCAGGGCGTTGTACACGCTCGGGCTGGGAGCCCCCACGGGCAACGACGAGATCAGCGGCACGTTCACGGAGGTGACGCGCTGGACCGGGTACCCGAGGTGGTGCTCCCGCGCGCGACCGCGGAGCCCGTCCGACTCGTCCGGGGCCCCGAGCAGCGGGGTCACGGCGCTGACCAGCGGGTGGGCCCGGACGGCATCGGCGGCACCCTGCCACAGTCCGACGTTCCCGGACGGCGCCACGACGAGGCAGTCGTGCCCGTGCCGGCGCGCGTATTCGAGGATCCGGAGGACGGAGTTGGTGACGCCGTTGACGTTCGGCAGGAAGGATTCGGTGACGATGGCTAGACGCACGAACTCACTGTGCGCCCCCGGGAACACGCGCCGGTGATCGTCGGGTGACGCCCCGGGGAATTCGCGGTGGCCACCGGTGTCCCCTCGGTGACGCCGCGGCGTACACGAGTGCGGCGAGGGGCACGCCGACCAACGGGATGCTCAGCGCGGGCACGACCGCGACGGTCCAGCTGCGCCCCGAAACCCGCACGAGGTCCGGATTCGCGCGCCGGAACTCGACCTGGACCCGCTGCCCCTCGACCAGCCCCGTCGGATAGAAAACGCCGCTCTCGGGACGGACGTGCACTCCGTTGCCGGTGTCGAACTCCACCGCCGCGCGTCGGTCGGTGACCTCGGTGACCGTCGCCGTGGCGCTGCCCATGTCCCGGTCGATCCGCTGGTCGTTGATGAAGCAGGCCAGCAGGATGAGCAGCGCCGTGAGCACGGACAGCACGGCCAGGGCGCCGGCCAGGATCCGCACCGCGAGGCGGACCCGGATCACGCTCACACGGCGCCGGATCGGGGTCGTCACCCGTCGCTCCCGCCGGCGTCGGCCCGGATCGCGTGGTGCAGTGCCCGGAGGTCCCCGCGGTCCGTGGCCACCCGCACCACCCGCAGGCCTGCGGGCCCGGTCTCCGCGAGGAGCTCCTCCACCCCGGCGGCGTCCGTGTCGGTGAAGGGGACGCCGACACCCGCGCACAGCGCGCCGAGGTCCGCACCGTGCGGTGTGCCGAAGACGCGGTCGAAGTCGGTGGCCAGCCGCGGGTCCCCCTGCTCGAGCAGGGAGAAGATGCCGCCGCCGTCGTCGTCGGCGACCACGATCGTCAGATCGTGCGGCCGTTCCTCGGTGGGCGCCACACAGAGGGCCGTCAGGTCGTGGAGGAAGGTGAGATCCCCGAGCAGGGCCACCGTCCGGCCCGGCGCGGCCAGCGCGACCCCGATCGCCGTGGACACGGTCCCGTCGATGCCGGAGGCGCCCCGGTTGGCGTGCACGTGCACGTCGGGATCCATCGGCCCCACGTAGGACAGGTCGCGGATCGCGTTGGAGGCGCCCACCACGAGGTTGTCCCCGCCCCGCAGACCGCCGGCCACGGCGCGGGCGACGTGCAGGCCGGTGGGAAGCGCCGCGTCCGGCGTCCGGTCGAGGTGCCGGTCGACCGCCGCACGGGCTCGGTCGTCCGCCCGGGCGGTGTGCTCGTTCCAGGCGCGGTCCGAGCCCCAACCGGTGAGGACCGAGTCCGCCAGCTCGGCGGCGCTGCCGGTGGGGTTGGGCGAGTGCGGGCCGCCGTCGAGGACCACGAGGTCGACCCCCGGATCGGCCAGCAACGCGGTGACCTGGCGGTGCAGTGTGGGCCGGCCGTGGACCACCACCTGCTCGGGTCGCAGCGAGGACACCGCAAGCGGATGCACCGGATGTAGAGGCACCGGCGCCCCCGGCTCGGCGACCGTCGGGACGCCCACGAGGCCGGCCACGGGGCGGGCCCCCGCGCCGGCCACCACGAGGGTGCGGCGGGTGAGATCGAGGGCCACCGTCGAGCCGACCGGCGTCGCGTCCGTCTCGGCGGCCGCGCGGTTCACCCAGGGGCGTCCGCCGGGCCGTCCCTCGGGCATTCCGGCGGGCCCGGCGTCACGGGCGGCCGGGTCCTCGTCGCCGACCGCGGGCACCAGTGGCTCGCGGAAGGCGATGTCCACCTGGACCGGCCCGGGGTCGGTGTAGGCGGTGGCCGTGAGGACCGCTCGGCCGATCCCCGCACGCCAATGGTGGTGCTCGGCCTCGGCATCGGTCGCCACGCCCAGTTCGACCACCGCGCGGGCGTGCGGTCCGAACAGGCCCACCTGGTCGATGGTCTGATTGGCCCCCGTGCCGCGCAGCTCCGGCGGCCGGTTGGCGGTCAGGGCCATCACCGGCACGCCCGACTGCGCGGCCTCCACCATCGCCGGGTGGAGGTTGGCCACGGCGGTGCCGGAGGTGACGACGACGGGCACGGCCGAGCCCGAGCCCGCCGCCAGGCCCAGTGCCAGGTATCCCGCCCCGCGCTCATCGATGCGCACGTGGAGCCGGATCAGGCCCGCCCGCTCCGCGGCCGCGAGCGCCAGTGCCAGTGGGGCGCTGCGGGACCCGGGACACAGGACGGCGTCGCGCACGCCGTGGCGGACCAACTCGTCCACCAGGACGCGGGCCTGTGCGGTACTCGGGTTGCTCGCGCTCGGCGTGCTCGGGCTGGGGCTCATCAGGTCGATCCTAGTCGCGGGGCCCCGACGTCCCGGCCGCGCGCGCCAGCCGGCCGGACAGTTCAGCGATTCGCCCTCGCAACTCCGGCGGAGAGGCCACCTCGAACGGTGCCGGGAGGCGGGCCAGATACCAGGCCAGCACGTCGAGGTCGTCGGCCCCGGTCTCCAGTCGAGACAGCGCGCCATCGGGATGCCCGACGGGGTGCAGCGCGGTGACCGTTCCGTAGGTCGGCGGGAAGCACTCGGACACCTCGGCCGCCGGTGCCCGTACCAGGATGACGGCAGCGTGGCGGAACTGCCCGGAGGTGACGGAATGCTGCACGTGTGCCGCGGGGTCGGGGACGTCGGCGCGGGCCGTGAACCGCCATCCGGTCCGGTGCACCCCGCGGATCCGGTCGAGGCGGAAGGTGCGCCAGTCCTCACGGTCGAGGTCGAAGGACAGCAGGTACCAGCGGCGCCCCACCACGACGATCCGGTACGGCTCGACCCGGCGCTCGGTGTCACGGCCGGCGCGGTCCCGGTAGTCGAGCCGGACCCGTTCGCCCCCGCGCACCGCGTGGCCCAGTTCGATGAGCAGTTCCGGCTGGACGCGGGTGTCCGCGCCCGGGACGGCGACCGTCGACTCGACGACGGCCGCGACCCGCTCCCGGAGCCGGCCCGGCATGACCTGGTCGAGTTTGGTGAGCGCGTGCAGCGCGGGTTCGCCGATGCCCGCCACCGCGCCGCCGGCGGCCAGCCGCAGGGCGATCGCCACCGCCACCGCCTCGCGGTCGTCCAACAACAGGGGCGGCAACCGGCGTCCCGCGCCCAGCCGGTAGCCACCGCCGGCTCCCCGCTCGGATTCGACCGGATACCCCAGACCCCGCAGGCGGTCGACGTCGCGGCGGACCGACCGGATGGTCACCGCCAGCTCCTCGGCGAGTTCGGCGCCCGTCCACACGGCGCGCCGCTGGAGCAGGTCGAGCAGAGCGAGCACCCGCTGGGTGGTGGGCATCCTGTCCTCGTTCACGGGATCCAGTCTCGCAGCTGCAGAGGACAGAAACTGTCCGGAAGCGCTGCGAGACTGCGGGCCACGCCGCAGAACCGCTGCGAGCGGACCCGACCACCACCTCCAGGAGTAGCCATGCCGTTCTTCCCCGCCACCCACGCCACCGAGCACAAGAGTCTGATCGAGTGGGTCGACGCCGCGCTCGTCAACGCCCGCTCCACCGTCCACGGACTGACCATCGAGCACCTGCGTGCGCGCCCCGTCCCCACGAGCGAGCTCACGTTGGGCTGGCTCATGCTGCACATCGCCGACGTCGCCGAGCAGTGGCTGGGCCGGGCCGCCGCCGGCCCCGAGGGCGTCGGCACCGACGAGACGGTCCTCGAACGGTACGAGCGCGCCACCGCGTCACACGACATCGGAGCCCATGCCACCGTCGAGGACGTCCTGGAGGAATACGACCGCACGTGCGCGTCCGCCCTGGAGCTCCTCCGATCGGCAGATCTGGAGGCGACGGTCCCCGTCCCCACCGAGATGCCCTGGTTCCCGCCGGACCTGTCCGAGTTCACCGCCCGATGGGTGGTCCAGCACGTGCTCGCGGAGATCGAGCGCCACTCCGGCCACGCCGACCTGCTCCGCGAGGCGATCGACGGCCGCACCATGTACGACCTCATCGCCGAGGACCAGGGGATCGACATGTCGTACATCGGTGCCTGGTTCGCCGATCACCCCGAGATCCCGGCACCCGCGTGGTGAGGTCCGCGAGCCGGCCCGGCTACCCGTCCCACCCCGGGAACCGCGCGAACTGCTCCTCGATCATCCCGGCGACCGTCCCGGGTTCGGGCACCAGCACGGCGTCGGTCGCGATGCCACGGAGACCGTCCCGTTGTAGCTGTAGATGCAGATCCCGAGCGACTGGTCGCCGCTCATCGGCACCCAGCCCAGCATCCCCTCGACGGGCGAGCCGGCGAGCCGCACCGCCGAGGTCGGCCCGGGTCATCGAGGTGGCGACCTCGTGGATGAGCTCCTGCGGGTCGTCGATCCCGAGCGGCAGGCGCAGGAGGATCAGGGTGATGTGATTGCCCAACTCCGCAGCTGATTCGCCTGAGGCCGGTTCGTCCGCGGCCGGCGCCACCGACATGGGGACCATGAGGTTGATGTCGGCCACGGGCCGCTCACCGCTGGCCTCCAGGTACTCGGTGAGGGCGCGGGAGACCGCGGCGATCATCACCGTCGTGACCGTGGTGTCGTGGATCCTCGCCACCCGCTTGACGGACTGCAGGTCCAGACCCGAGATCCACGAGACCTTCTTGCGGGCGTGCGCGTGACCACTCCACGCCAGCTCCGGTGACCTGGGCTCCATGAGGAGGTTGAACACGGAGCGATAGGTGTTGGCGAGGGTGTTGTCCGGCGCGATGTGATCGGTGATCGAGTCGACGACCCGGGTGGGTATCCGTGTGACCCCGCCGCCCGGCGCGACGACGTCCCGGGGGAGTCTGGTGAGGGTCGACGGCAATCTAACCGCAGCGCCACCGAGACCGCGGGCGATCCCCAGCGAGTCGCGGGCCACCCCGGCACCAGCGCCCACGACGGCCCCCACCGGGCCCCCGGCGGCGGAGCGCGCGCGTCCCACCTTCGGGAGTGCGGCCGCGGACTCGTCGTGGTCGCACAGCGCGAGGATCAGCTGACTCAACCGCACCCCGTCGACCACTCCGTGCTGGACCCGGAACAGGACCAACGCCCCCTCGCCGTCACCCCCGTGACCGCGGTAGCCCTCGACGTATTCCACGCACCACAGGGGGCGACCGTGCGGCAGCGGGGCACTCATCCGCTCGGAGACGTAGGCCTCGGCCTCGGCCCGGCCACCCGGCTCCGGAAGCCGCGAGCGGTTCACATTGTCGGAGATGTCGAAATGCGGGTCGTCCTCCCAGAACCACCGTCGTCCCCGGCGTGCCGGCACCCGGCGGAACACCGGGTAGGGCTCGATCATGCGGTCCGAGATGGTCGCGGTCATCGAGTCCCAGTCGGGGATCTCGGCAAACCAGACGAGCGAGTTGATGTACATCAGGTTGTCGGGACGGTCCATGGTGAGCCACAACGTGTCCCGCAGCGGGATCCTGGTCCCGTTGGTCGCCGACATCTCCCCCGATCCCTCCGGTTCGCCCGCCCCCTGACCACCACAGGCCAACGGAGCGGTGACGACCGTCACACATCAACCTCCCCGGCGGGGGCAGACTGGGGCGATGCGCACCGTCCACAGCCCGGATGACCCACCCGCCAAGGGCATGTATCCCCTGCTCACCGCATCGATCGCGCCACGACCGATCGCGTGGGTGTCCACGCTCTCGGCGGCGGGCGTCCGCAACCTCGCCCCGTACTCCTTCTTCACCGTCGCCTGCGCGGACCCGCCGATACTGTCGGTCACCTCCATCGGCCACAAGGACACCTACGGCAACGTGCGGGACACCGGCGAGTTCGTGGTGAACATCGGGACCGAGTCGCTCATGGAGCAGATGAACGCCTCGTCGGCGCCCCTGGCGCCGGAGGTCGACGAGTTCGTGGCCACGGGGCTGACCCCGGAGGATTCCGATGTGGTGGCCGCGCCGCGGGTGGCGGAGGCGCCGGTCGCGTTCGAATGCGTCCGGCACGAAGTGATCGAGCTGGGCAGCAGCGCCATGGTGCTCGGACGCGTGGTGAGCGTGTCGATCGCGGACGAGGTGCTGGCCGACGACGGCCTCCCCGACTTCGGGTCACTGCTCCCGCCGTCGCGACTCGGTCGACACCAATGGGGGTACGCCCCGCGGACGCGGAGCATGACCCGGCCGCGCGCGTGACCGGTGACGGATCCGCGCTCCGGGGGGCTCAGAGCAGCTCCCAGCAGCGGCGAATCCGCTGGTGCCACCAGTCCCGCCGCCCGCCGCGAGCTCGCAGGCCGTCCAGCCGCGCCGGGTCCGGCGCCACCGCGGTCACGGGAAGGTGACCGTCGACCAGCGCGAATGCGCCCGGGTCGAGCACGTCCTCGATGAAGAACCCGCCGGTGCCCAGTCCGGCGGCCGGCACCTCGTCGTCGCCGCCCGGCAGCGCCGCCGCGGTGGCGACGCCGGCCGCGACGCCGACCGCCGAGTCCAGGGCGCTCGAGACCGTCACCGGCACTCCGACCTCCGCCGCCACCGCGAGCAGGCGGCGCGGGCCGCCGAGCGGCGCGACCTTGACCACCGCGCGGTCCGCCCCGCCCGCCCGGACCACGCGCAGCGGGTCCTCCGCGCGACGGATCGACTCATCGGCCGCCACGTCCACCAGCACCCCGTCCCGCTCGAGCCGGGCCCGCAACGCCACCAGTTCCTCGACCGTCGCGCACGGCTGCTCGACGTACTCGAGTCCCGGCCCGTCCAGCGGGACCGGGCCCGTCCCGGGGGCGCGGCTGGCGTCGGCAGCACGCACCGCCTGGTCGAGGACCCGGATCGCGTGCGCCGCCTCGGCGACCGCCCACCCGCCGTTGGCGTCCACACGGACCCTCGCCCCCGGGCGCGCCTGGAGAATGGCGGCGACACGGGCCACGTCGTCGACGAGCTCCTGCCCCTCCTCGGCGACTTTGACCTTGACCGTGGTGCAGCCCGGGAACCGCTCGAGGACGCCCGCCACCTCTCCGGCCGCGACCGCCGGGACCGTGGCGTTGACCGCGACGCGGCGGCGCCGGGGCGCCGGCGGGCCCCGCCACCCCATCTCGAGCGCGGACCGCAGCCAGTGGACCGCCTCCGGGTCCGGATACTCGGGGAAGGCCCCGAACTCCCCCCAGCCGGCCGGGCCCTCGACCAGCGCCACCTCGCGCTTGGTGACGCCCCGGAACCGCACGTGCATCGGCAACGCCACCACGTGCACCCGCCCGAGAAGATCGTCGATCGAGTCGGGGCCCGCAACGGATGTCATGGGTCCACGCTAACGTCAGACCCATGACTGAGCAGACCACCGCCGGCAACCCCTTCGACCCGTCGCAATGGCGGGAGGTGGAGGGCTTCCGACACGGGGAGGACCTGACGGACCTCACCTACCACCGGCACGTGGGTACGGGCCGGGCCGACGGGATCGTGCGCATCGCCTTCGACCGCCCCGACGTGCGCAACGCCTTCCGTCCGCACACCGTGGACGAGCTGTTCCGAGTGTTCGACCATGCCCGGCGCTCGCCCGACGTGGGCACCGTGCTGTTCACCGGCAACGGCCCCAGCAGCAAGGACGGCGGGTGGGCGTTCTGCTCGGGCGGCGATCAGCGCATCCGCGGACGTTCCGGCTACCAGTACTCCACCGAGCACGACTCGGATGTGGCCGGCGCGACCGCCGACAAGGTGGACGAGGCGCGGGTCAAGGCCGAGGGCGGGCGCCTGCACATCCTCGAGGTGCAGCGGCTCATCCGGACCATGCCCAAGGTGGTGATCTGCCTGGTGAGCGGCTGGGCGGCCGGCGGCGGGCACTCGCTGCACGTGGTGAGCGACCTGACCCTGGCCTCGCGCGAGCACGCCCGCTTCAAGCAGACCGACGCCGACGTGGGGTCGTTCGACGCCGGCTACGGCAGCGCCTACCTGGCCAAGCAGGTCGGCCAGAAGTTCGCGCGCGAGATCTTCTTCCTGGGGCAGGCGTACTCCGCCGAGGAGATGTTCCACATGGGCGCGGTCAACCGGGTGGTGGACCACGCCGAGCTCGAGACCACGGCGATCGAGTGGGCGCGGCAGATCAACGGCAAGTCGCCCACCGCGCAGCGGATGCTCAAGTTCGCGTTCAACCTCACCGACGACGGCCTGATGGGCCAGCAGGTCTTCGCCGGCGAGGCCACGCGCCTGGCCTACATGACCGACGAGGCGGTCGAGGGCCGGGACGCGTTCCTGGAGAAGCGCGCGCCCGAGTGGGACGACTTCCCGTATTACTACTGACACGCCGGTGACCACCGGAGCTCGGGCTTCGGCAATGGTCGTAGTGATCGCCGATGGTGCGGTACTGCTCTGCCTCAACAACCGGGACGAGTGGGAGCTGCGCGGTGGCTGGCCTGAACTGGGTGACCACTCCCTCGCGGATACAGTCACCCGAGAACTCAGGGAAGAAACGGGACTCACCGTCGTTCATGCGGACATCGATCTGATCGACTTCGAGCTGTTCTCGCCAGTGGCCGGAACGCTCGTGGCGCTCGTGTGCTACCGAGTGACGGTGTCTCCCGGCTCCATCGCTGAGCTACGTGGGAGCGACGAGCACGTCGAGCTCCGCTTCTTTTCCGCCGATGCGCTCCCACCACACCTGCCCGCGGTATATCGACGGTTCATCAACGCCGCGGTTCGGTAGGGTTCCACGGCAATGCCAACCGTCCGCGATCTGCATGTATTGACCGTCCCGCCCGGCCGGGAGGTCACACGGATCTTGCCGACACTGGCAGAGGCCATGGCCGACCGCGGCCCGGCCCTCCTGCCCGTGCCCGCCGACGATCCGGCGCGGACGCGCATCCTCGTCGAGGCGATGCGCCCGGAGTCGCCGATCGATCCCAGCGCCGCCCTCGTGGTGAGCACCTCCGGCTCGACCGGTACGCCCAAGGGGGCGATGCTCCCGGCCACGGCGCTGTCCGCGTCCGCCGCCGCCACCGACCTCGCCCTGGGCGGGCCGGGCCGATGGATCCTCACCCTCCCCGGCCACCACATCGCGGGGATCCAGGTGATGCTGCGCTCCCTGCGGGCCGGCCACGAGCCGGTGATCGTGGACGTCTCCCGCGGATTCGACCCCGCCGCCCTGCCCGCCGCCGTCGAGGCCTGCACCGACGGCGGGCTGCGCGGATACACGTCCCTCGTGCCGGGCCAGCTGGCCAAGGTCCTGGACGAGGGCCCGGCGGAGGCGGTGGCCGCCTTGGCCCGGCTCAACGCCGTCCTGCTCGGCGGCGCCGCCACCGCCCCGCAGCTCCTCGAGCGTGCCGCCGACGCCGGCATCCGCGTGGTGCGCACCTACGGGATGAGCGAGACTGCCGGGGGCTGCGTGTACGACGGTGTCCCGCTCGACGGGGTCACCGTGGAAGTCGACGACGACGAGGGCCGCGTCTGGCTCGCCGGCCCGCAGCTCGCGCTGGGGTACAGGAACGCCCCCGGGCACCGGGCCTTCGACCGCGAGGGCTGGTTCCGCACCGACGACGCCGGGCAGATCGACCGGGAGGGACGGCTCCGGATCCTGGGCCGGCTCGACGAGGCGTTGAGCGTCGGCGGGCTGACGCTCTTGCCGCAGGCCCTCGAGGATGCGCTCCGTCAGCACGCCGCGGTCGTCGACGTCGTCGTCGTCGGGCTCCCCGACCCCCGGCTGGGCACCACGCCGGTCGCGGCGGTGACCCTCCGGGCGCCGGCGTCGGCCGACGACCTGCGTGCGCACGTGACCGGGCTACTCGGCGAGCGTTCCGCGCCGTCGTCGGTGGCGGTGGTCGACGAGCTCCCCGTCCTCCCCGGGGGCAAGGTCGACAGGAGGGCGATCGCCGACCGGTTCGCTGGTGGAACAATCGGGGAATGACCCGCGAGAACGAGCCCCTCGACCCCCTCCCCTCCGACGAGCTGATCGGCGACGACGTGGTGCCCGCCGGCGCGACCGTCGCCGACTGGCTCGAGGGGGCGCGCCCCCGGACGTGGCCCAACGCCTTCGCCCCGGTCCTCGTGGGCTCGGCCGCCGCGGCACTGGCCGGCGGCTTCGTGTGGTGGAAGGCACTGCTCGCCCTGGTGGTGGCGTGGTCCTTCATCGTGGGCGTCAACTTTGCCAACGACTACTCCGACGGCGTCCGCGGCACCGACGACGACCGGGTGGGGCCGCAGCGTCTCGTGGGCTCGGGTCTCGCCCGGCCCGGAACGGTCAAGGGCGCCGCGTTCGGGTTCCTCGGTCTGGGTGGCCTCGCCGGTCTGGTCCTGAGCTGGTTCTCGGCGCCGTGGCTCATCGTGGTGGGACTGCTGTGCATCCTCGCGGCGTGGTTCTACACCGGCGGGTCCAGGCCGTACGGCTACCGGGGCCTCGGCGAGGTGGCGGTGTTCGTGTTCTTCGGTCTGGTCGCGGTGATCGGCACCCAGTTCACGCAGCTCGGCTCGGTGACCTGGTATGCGGTGGTCGCCGCCGTGGCGGTGGGGAGCTTCTCGTGCGCGGTAAACCTCACCAACAACCTGCGCGACATCCCCTCCGACGCGGAGACGGGCAAGATCACCCTGGCCGTGCGCCTCGGCGATTCCGGGACCCGCGGGCTGCACGCCGTGCTCGAACTCCTCGTTCCCCTGCTGGCGACCCTCGCCCTGATCCCCGCCACCCCGTGGGCGCTGCTGGGCCTGCTCGCCATGCCGGTGGCGTGGAAGGCCAACGCCCCCGTCCGCGCCCGCGCCACCGGCCACGGGCTCATCCCGGCGCTCGGCATGGCCGGGATGGCGATGCTGGCGTGGGCCGTCCTCGTCAGCGTCGGGTTCGTGCTCTCGTCCCTGTAGTCCCCGGCAGGACTCGTCTCCCCGGCAGGCCCCCGGCTCCGTCCCCGCGCCTGCGCGATGCCGCGACATGAGGCGACCCCGGCGCCCCTCCCGCGCTGTGGGAGGGACGCCGGGGTCGTCACGGAGTCACCGGCGCCCTCCGCGGACGCCGGGAGTTCTTCTGATCAGCCGCGGCCGTTGGCGACTTCGGGCCCGGGGGCCTTGGTGGTCGGGGCCGGGGAGCCGGCGGCGACCGTCGGTGCGACGGAGCCGCTGCTGCCGCTCGATCCGGGCAGCGACGGCAGCGGCGCGGTGGAGCCCGAGGTCGAGGATCCGGTGCTGAGCACGAGACTCAGTCCGGCCAGGCCGAGCAGCGCCGCGCCCGAGAGCGCGAGGCCGGGCGCGACCTCGCCGAGCGAGCCGGTCTCCGTGGTGGTGCTGGAGCCGGGCACGGTGATCTCTCCGCCGCCGGTGGTCTCGCCACCGCCCGTGGAGCCGGTCGTGAGCTCGCCTCCGGTCTCGATCTCCCCTTCCGTCTCGCCGCCGCCCAGGCTGCCCATGTCGAGCTCGCCCGTCGCGAGGCTGCCGAGCGGGCTGTCGGGGGTCTCGTTGCCGGTCTCGACGTCGCCGGTCGACCCGGTGGCCAGATCGGTGACGGATCCGGCGTCGCTGCCGAACGCGGCCGCGATCTCGGCGACCGCGCCGAGGATCGCGTCTGCGCCGGTGGAGCCGGTGGTGACCTGGCCCTCGGCCTGCGCCTCGCCGCCGAGGCTGCCCTCGCCGATCGTGGAGGAGCCGGCCGACTGCTCGACCGTGAACGGGACCGTGCTGGTCCCCTCCTGGCCGTCGACAGCGACAGTCAGATTGAACGAGTACTCGCCCGGCGCGATGCTGCCGGAGATGGTGCCCGCGTTGTCCCAGTTCAGCCCGCCGGGGAGATCGGCAACGTTGACGATCTCGGCGCCCTCGTCGAACTCCGAATCCACGTAGGCGGCGAGATCGAACGAGAACGAGACGAGGCCGGCCTCGGCGCCGGCCTCCCCGCTCGACTCGGCGAGGGAGGCGGTCCGGACGTCGCCGTCGACCGTGAGGGTGTCAGGGGCGGCGACGACGACTCCGCCGACGAGTGCGACCGCGGCAGCGGCTGCGACGGGGGCGACGAGGCGGCCCCGGGTGAACTTGCGGGGACGGGCGAGGCGAGCACGCATCGGCTGGGTTCCTTCCGAACAGAACGGATCGCTTACTCCCAGGGTTAGGGAGCTCCGGCGAAATCAATCGTCACTCTAACCACATGCGTCACAAGTGTCTAGTTTTTTCTCAATAGTCACTTACATCTCTTCAGTAACATAGGGGCGGGGGTATAACGTGCACGGTGCTGCGGAATGATGCCGATCATCGGAGCTGCTCATCGGGCCGCTGCAGCGCCTCGACCGCCGGGCCGCGCTGCCCTGGATCCGGGCCCGCGCCTGAGCCGGTTCCCTTCCGGACCCCACCGATCGACCGTGTTCCTGAACGCATCCGCCGAGTGGGAGTCGCCGGAAACGTGGTCGATTCTCACGTTTTGCGGTCGATCCACACAGGTCACGCACAGCGCGCGAGCCCCCCGCGCGGGCGGAGGCAGACCCGTGCGTCGCCGCGGCGCGTGCCGCGCTCCCCCGCCACGGAAACGGCCCGGCCCTCGCGGGGACAGCCGCGCCGAGAAGGCTGGTGCGTCGGCGCCGAGAAGCGTTGCGCCAGGGCGGGCGTCAGCGGCCGGCGGTGGACCCCTCGCCGGAGAGATCGGCGCCCGTGGGGACCGTGGTCGGCAGCGGGGCACCCGATCGCTCGACGGCGGCATCGGGCTCCCGGGCCTGTCCCGCCTCGCCGCCGTCGACTGCCTCCCTGACGGAGCGCGTCACGGTCGCATTCGCCGGGGCCGCTGCGGCGACGGTGCCCGTGACCGTGGTGACCGGGCCACCGTCCTCGTCGACCACCACGGTGACGGGCGGCTGTGTCATCTCGCCGCCGAGGATCGAG
>DWWP01000059.1 GCA_019119635.1 Candidatus Dietzia intestinipullorum | reverse complement strand
AGCAGCACCACCCGCGTCCACCACGAGCGCGGCCGCCACGGCGTCGCCGATCGCGCCCGGGCCCCGCACAGCCGACGCCGGCACCGCGTACACGCCCACCTCGGCGACGGCCGGGTGCCGGCGGAGCACCTGCTCGATCGGGGCGGCCGCGAGGTTCTCGCCGTCGACGCGCATCCAGCCACCGGACCGGCCGGCGAAGTAGACCCACTCGTCGTCGTCGACGTACGCCAGGTCGCCGGAGTGGAACCGGCCCCCGCGCATGCGGTCGGCGTCGGCGGCGGGGTCGCCCCAGTATCCGGCGAACATGCCGGGGCCATCGGCGACCATCTCGCCCACGGCCTCGTCGGCGTTGAGCAGGCGACCGTCCGCGGAGAAGCGGGCGCGCGGGCACTCGGCGCCGGTGTCCGGGTCGACGATCAGCACGCCGGCGGGGCGCGGACCCAGGGCGGCGTCGGGGGTGTCGGGCGTGCGGGTGACGGAGATGCCGCCCTCGCTGGAGCCGAAGCCGTCGACCACGGTCAGGCCGAAGCGACGCGCGAACTCGTGCCGCACCTCGGGTGGGGCCTCGTTGCCGTAGACCACGCGCATGGGGTTGTCGTCGTCGTCCTCGGATTCGGGCGTGGCGAGGATGTAGGACAGGGGCGCGCCGACGTAGTTGGCGAAGGTGCAGCCATAGCGGCGGACGTCGGAGAGCCATCCGGAGGCCGTGAATCTGCGGCGGACGACGACCGAGCAGCCGGAGAACAGGGCGATGGGCCAGGCCACCATGACGGCGTTGGAGTGGAACAGCGGCATGGCGCTGTAGACGCAGTCGTCCGCGCCGATGCCGAAGCGGTCGGCGAGCATGCGGCCGGGCACGGAGATCTTGGACTGCGTGATCCGCACGGCCTTGGGGTCGCCGCTGGTGCCGGAGGTGAACACGAGCGCGACCAGATCATCGGTCCCCACGGGCACATCGGCGAGGTCGGGCAGGGTCGCGCCGGAGTGCCGGGCGAGCAGGGCGGCCCAGTCGGGGGAGTCGACGGACACCACGGGGGCGGGCAGGTCGAGGCCCTCGAGCAGGGGCTCGTGCTCGCCGTCCGTGAGGATCAGTCCGCAGTCGGCGAGGGCGGCGTCGCGCGCCAGGGCCTCGCCGCGCCGCGTGGGATTGAGTCCGGCGACGACGATCTCGGAGCACGCCGCCGCGGCCAGCAGGTGCAGGTATTCGGGGGTGCCGGAGAGCAGGAGCCCGATGTGTGGCGGGTGCGACTGGCCGGAAGAGGACGACGACGAGGCCAGCAGTTCCCGCACCGCGGCGATGCGCGTGGCCGCCGCCTGGACGGCCTCGGACCAGGGCGTGAGCTGGTCGCCGTAGTGGATGCCGCGGTCGCTGACCCCGCGCAGGGCGTGGACGGCCTCGGCGACGGAGGGCTGCGGGCTGGTGGCGTAGTCGGCGATGGTGCGCACGGAGGAGGTCATGCCCGGGCCTCCCAGGGGTCGCCGTGGCCGGCGAGGACCTCGCCGAGGTCGAGGAGCTGCCGGGTGGCCCCGCCGAGGCGGAACTCCCCGGCCTTGGCGGCGAGGAAATAGCGGTGCAGCGGCTCGGAGCGGTCGAGCCCGACGCCGCCGTGGACGTGGACCGCCGTGTGGGCGAGGCGGTGGCCGGCGTCGCAGGCCCAGAAGTGGGCGGCGGCGACGGCGGCGTCGGCTGCCGGCCCGGGCTGTCCGCTACAGGCGTCTAGCTCGTAGGCGGCGCGCAGTGCGGAGAGCCGGACGGCGTCGACGTCGATCATCCCGTCGGCCAGTCGCGCCGAGACGGCCTGGAAGGAGCCGATGGGCCGGCCGAACTGGTGCCGCGTGGTGGCGTAGGCGGCGGTGCGCTCGAGCGCGGCCTCGACCACGCCCCACTGGTGGGCGGCCAGGTGGACGCGGTGGCGCAGGGCGTCGTACTCGGCCGCCCCGGCGGGCAGTGGCGTGGGCGCGCCGAGATCGCCGGAGACCAGCCCCGAGCACGAGAAGTCCACGGGGACCGTGCGCTCGACCTGCACGGCCCCGCGGTCGGCGAGGCGGAGCCCGTCGTCGCCCGCCCGCAGGATCACGTCGGCGACGGGCGCCCAGTCGGCCTCGGGGGCGCTCCCGTCGGCCACGGCGGCGACCTCGCGGCCCTCGGCCACAGAGGCGGCACGGTCGGTCAGCCCCGCGGCCTCGAGCACCCAGGCGCCGCGGATCGCCGGCGACAGCGGGACGGGCGCCAGCACGCGGCCCAGCTCGCGCATGACCAGCGCCTCGCCCACCACGCCGAGCCCGGCGCCGCCCAGCGATTCCGGGCCCAGGGCGGCGGGCACGCCGGCGCGGACGAGTTCCTCCCAGAACCGGGAGTGGACCCGCGCGGTCGAGCGGTCGGTCCCGCCGCTCTCCGCCCCGGGGCCGAAGCGGGCGTCGAGCTCGCGCAGCGACTCGTCCGTGACCAGGCGTTCGCCCATGTCGCGGACGAGGCCGGTGAGCTCGGTGGTGGTGTCGTCGACGAGGAAGTCCATGTCAGCCCACTTTCCGGTCGGAGGATGCGGCGGCGGGCGCGGGGGCCACGCGCGGCGCCGGCGGGAGCCCGAGGCCGGCCGCGGCGATGATGTCGCGCTGCACCTCGTTGGTGCCGCCGCCGAAGGTGAGGATGAGCGCCGAGCGGTGCAGGCGTTCGATCCGCCCGTGCAGCGCCGCGGTCGGGGAGTGGGACCGCTGGTACCCGCTGGAGCCGAGGACCTCCATGAGCAGGCGGTACGCCTCGCACGCGGTCTCGGTGCCGTACACCTTGGTGGCGGAGGCGGCGATGCGGGTCGGCGCGGCGGAATCCGTGGAGACGATCTCCCAGTTGCGCAGCGCCAGGTACTCGGCCATGGCGTGGACGCGGGCCAGGTGCGCGCGGACCCATTCGCTGTCGATCACGGCCCCGCTGCCGGCGATCCCGACGTCGGATGCCCGGGTCTCGCGCGCCCAGGCGAGCACCTGCCGTAGCGAGGCCTGGAGCGGTCCGGCGGAGGTCAGCGCCACGCGCTCGTGGTTGAGCTGGTTGGTCATGAGCGGCCAGCCGCCGTGCTCGGGGCCCACGAGGTTGCTCGCGGGGACCACCACGTCCTGGTAGTAGGTGGCGCTGGTGTCGGGCCCGGCCATGGTGTGCACGGGGGTCCACGAGAAGCCCTCGGCGTCGGTGGGCACGGCGATCATCGAGATGCCCTTGTGGCGCTTGGCGTCGGGGTCGGTGCGGGCCGCCAGCCAGATCCAGTCGGCGTAGGCGACCAGCGAGGTCCACATCTTCTGGCCGTTGATCCGGTAGACGTCCGTGCCGGCGTGCTCGCCGGTGCCGGGCTCGCGGACGGCGCGGGTGCGCAGCGAGGCGAGGTCGGTGCCGGAGTCGGGCTCGGAGTAGCCGATGCCGAAGTGCAGCTCGCCGCGGCTGATCCGCGGCAGGAAGTAGCTCTTCTGCTCCTCGGTGCCGAAGGCCATGATCGTGGGGGCCACCGAGTTGATGGTGAGGAACGGGACGGGGACGCCGGCGATGGCGGCCTCGTCGGTGAAGATCAGTTGGTCGATCATCCCCCGGGCGTGGCCGCCGAACTCCTCGGGCCAGCCGAGCGTGAGCCAGCCGTCGCGCCCCATCTCGGCGACGATCTCGCGGTAGGCGTCGCCGTGCCCGTATTCGCCGGTCGTGGAGGCGAACGCCTCCCGGCGCTCAGGGGTCATGAGGCGTGCGAAGTAGTCGCGCAGTTCGTCGCGTAGGCGCTGGTGGTCTGAACTGAAACTGATATCCATATGCCCTAAACTCATCCGGGAGTGGAACGCGTTCTAGTGTTGCGGCTCACATAGTATCGAACACAGCTCGCGAGCACCGCGCTCGTGGGCCCGGTCGAGGAGGACGGCAATGAGGGTCATCGTGGATCCGGACCGCTGCGAGGGGCAGGCCGTGTGCACCGGTCTCGCGCCGGCGGTCTTCGAGCTGAACGACGACGACGAGGTCGTGCGCGTGATCGTCGACGAGGTGCCCGAGGAGCACCAGAAGCGCGCCCGCAAGGCGGTCGAGAAGTGCCCGATGGCCGCTCTCGAGGTGGAGGAGTGAGCGCAGACGTGACGCAGCAGTCGTACGACGGTGACCTCTCGCTCGACGGCCGTGTCGCCGTCGTCACGGGCTCGGGTTCCGGGCTCGGCGCCTCCGAGGCCGTCAATCTGGCCCGATCCGGCGCGGCCGCGGTGGTGATCAACGACGTCAAGGCCTCCGAGGCCACGGACGCGGTGATCGCGGACATCGAGGCGGCCGGCGCCAGGGCCTCGCTCGTGGTGGGCGACGTCTCCGAGCGGGAGACCGCCGACGCCATGGTGGCGGAGGCCGAGAAGCTCGGCGGCCTACACGTGGTGGTCAACAACGCCGGGATCACGCGCGACAAGATGTTGTTCAACCTGGACGACGACGACTTCGATGCCGTGATCAAGGTGCATCTTCGCGGGCACTTCCTGCTCACCCGCAACGCCTCCGCGTACTGGCGGGCGCAGGACAAGAAGCGCAGCGAGGGCAGCGAGCCGGTCTACGGGCGGCTGATCAACACCTCGTCCGAGGCGGGCCTGTTCGGTCCTCCCGGTCAGGCCAACTACGGGGCGGCCAAGGCGGCCATCACCGCGCTCACACTCTCGGCCTCGCGCGTGCTGGGGCGGATCGGCTGCACCGCCAACGCGATCGCCCCGCGCGGGCGCACCGGCATGACCGAGGGCGTCTTCGAAGAGTGGGATCCGTCGCAGGGGCCCGATCCGCTCTCGCCGGACCGCGTGGCGGACCTGGTGTCCTACCTGGCCGCTCCCGCGTCGGCGGAGGTGACCGGCCAGTTGTTCGTGGTCTACGGCGGGATGGTGGCCCTGGTGGAGGCGCCGGTCGTGGAGAAGCGCTTCGACGCAGAGGGGGGCGTCTGGGATCGCAGGGCGTTCGCGGATGCGGTCGCCGAGCACTGGTCCGGGCGGCCGGAGGGCAAGTCCTTCTCCGCCGCAGAGATCATGAAACTCTGAAGTTCGCAGGTCTCGGGCCCCTCGTCACGGATTCTGTGAGTCCGTGACGAGGGGCCCTTCTCTGCGTCCGGGGCGTGTTAATGTCCCCGCACAGCGAGCTGGGTCACACGTGGGGGATTCGGGGAAGAGTTTGCGAATGAGAACGTGTTCTCGCTAGTGTGTTATCCGAGTCACACCGAAATGGACGCTTGTCCGGCTATGAAGGGGGGAAGCCATGGCTAAGGTCCTCGACGCGCCCCTCAAGGGCGTCGGCGAGTTCGTCGCGCTGTCGTTGGACACCTTCGTGGCGTTCCCGACGATCATCAGGCAGGGCCGTGAGTTCGTCGAGCAGTCGTGGTTCATCGCCCGCGTCTCGATGCTCGCCACGGTCCTCGTGGCCATCCCTTTCACGGTGCTGGTCAGCTTCACGCTCAACATCCTCCTGCGCGAGATCGGTGCCGCGGACCTGTCGGGTGCGGGCGCCGCGCTCGGCGCCGTCACCCAGGTCGGCCCCATGGTCACGGTGCTGATCGTGGCCGGGGCCGGCGCCACCGCCATCTGCGCCGACCTCGGGGCCCGCACCATCCGCGAGGAGATCGATGCGATGGAGGTGCTCGGCATCGACCCGGTCCGGCGCCTCGTCGTTCCCCGTGTGGCCGCCTCCACCTTCGTGGCCCTGTTGCTCAACGGTCTGGTCTGCACGATCGGCATACTCGGCGGCTTCCTGTTCTCCGTCCTGCTGCAGGGCGTCAACCCCGGCGCCTTCGTCGACGGGATCACGCTGCTGACCGGGCTCGGCGAACTCATCCTGGCGCAGGTCAAGGCCGGCATGTTCGGCATGCTCGCCGGACTCGTCGCCTGCTACAAGGGCCTGTCCGTGCGCGGGGGGCCGAAGGACGTCGGCAATGCGGTCAACGAGACCGTCGTCTTCGCCTTCATGGCACTGTTCGTCGTCAACACCGTGCTCACCGCAGTGGGCGTGAAGATCCTGGGGGGTTGAGATGACCGTCATCGAGACCACCCGGTTCCCGAGGCTCCAGCGCGCGCGGCACTCCGTCGTCGGTCAGTTCGACGACTTCGGTGACCACGCACTGTTCTTCTGGCGAGCCCTCGTGGCCACGCCCCGGGCGCTCACCCAGTACCCCAAGGAGACGCTCCGTCTCATCGCCGAGATCGCCATGGGCACGGGGGCGTTGGCGGTCATCGGCGGCACCGTCGTGATCGTCGGGTTCCTCACCCTCGCCACCGGCGGTGTCATCGCCGTCCAGGGCTTCTCGTCGCTGACCGACGTCGGGGTCGAGGCGCTCACGGGCTTCTTCGCCGCGTTCATCAACGTACGCATCGCCGCTCCGGTGATCGCGGGTATCGGCCTGGCCGCCACGATCGGCGCCGGCGCCACCGCCCAGCTGGGCGCGATGAAGGTCTCCGAGGAGATCGACGCGCTCGAGGTCATGGCGATCGATTCCATCACCTATCTGGTGTCCACACGGATCGTCGCGGGGATGATCGCCGTGGTGCCGCTGTACTCGCTGGCCGTCATCGCCTCGTTCCTCGCCAGCCGGTTCGCCACGGTGCGGATCTACGGTCAGTCGGGCGGCGTCTACGACCACTACTTCTCGACGTTCCTCATCCCCACGGACATCCTGTGGTCGTTCGTGCAGGCCATAGCCATGGCCATCACGATCATGCTCATCCACACCTACTACGGCTACAACGCGGCCGGCGGCCCCGCGGGCGTCGGTACGGCGGTCGGCAACGCCGTCCGCACCTCGCTCATCGCCGTGGTGACCGTGACCCTCCTCGTCTCGCTCGCAATCTATGGCGGAGACGGCAACTTCAACCTGTCGGGATAGGAGACGGACATGGCGAGGACGGTGAGTCAGAGCGACACGGTACCCAAGCGCATCGCGGCCACGTGCCTGGCGCTGTTCATCGTGGTGGTGGTCGCGCTGTCACTGCTCATGTTCGTGCGAGCCTTCGACAACCGGGTTCCACTCACCGTGCGCAGTGACCGTGCGGGCCTGGTGATGGACGTCGACGCAGCCGTGCGCTCGAGGGGAGTGGAGATCGGCAACGTGACCGGGATCCGGCAGGAGTTCGACGGCGCGACCCTCGACATCGAGGTGGACCCGACCGCGCTGGAGGCGATCCCCGCCAACGCGGACGTGTCGATCGGCTCCAACACGATCTTCGGCGCCAAGGCCGTGAACTTCGACCCCCCGGCACAGCCCGCCGACACGTCGTTGGAGAGCGGGACCGTGGTCGAGACCTCCAACGTGACCGCCGAGATGAACACCCTGTTCGAAGATCTCACTGACCTGCTGCAGGCGGTCGAACCGGAGAAGCTCAACTCCACCCTCGGGGCGATCTCCGGCGCGGTCGACGGCCGGGGCGACCAGGTCGGTCAGACCATATCGGACCTCGACGCCTACCTGGACGAGATCGAGCCGCAGATCGATACGCTGCAGCGCGATCTGGCCAAGGGGTCGCGGGTGGCCAACCTCTACGCGGACGTCACCCCGGACCTCATGCGGATGCTCGACTCGGGCACTGACGTCGGTACGAATGTGGTCAACAACCAGGCGAGATTCGAGCAGGTCCTCGCCTCCGCCATCGGCACCGGTGAGACGGGCAAGCGGCTGCTCGCGGAGAACGGCGACGAACTGGTCAAGACCCTGTCGGACCTACGCGCCTCGGCCAGCCTGGCGGCGGAGTACTCGCCGATGCTCACCTGCCTGATCGTGGGGCTCAACCAGGGCGTCGAGGGAGCCATGTCGGCCTTCGGCGGGAAGGACCAGCCGGGCCTGGTGTTCAAGTCCGGCTTCCAGCAGGGGGCGCATGCGTACGAGTACCCTGAGGATCTCCCCAAGGTCAACGCCAGCACCGGTCCGAACTGCTACGGCCTGCCGTTCCCCGATCCGAACGTCCACGCCCCCTTCGTCGTCACCGACACCGGCTCCAACCCTGTGGAGGGCATGCCCGACGTGTTCACCTCGCGCCCCAAGCCGCTGTTCGGCCCGCTGCCGCCCGCTGAGCCCGGCAGGCCCGCACCGCCGACCCTCCTGCAGGTCATGCTCGGCATGGACGAGGTTCCGCAGTGAGCGCGGCGCGCAGATCCGCCGCTCGGGGGCGGGCGACGCTGATCAAGCTGGTCGTCTTCGCAGCCGTCATGGTCATGGTCCTCGTCGGGCTGGTCGTGGTGTTCAGCGAGTACCGTTCCGGTGACTACGAGGGCTACGACGCCGCGTTCACCGACGTCTCGGGCCTGGAGACCGGGGACAAGGTCCGCATCGCCGGCGTCGAGGTGGGCAAGGTCGACGCGGTCGACCTCGCCGACGGCAACACAGCGGCCGTGGATTTCACCGTCGCGAGCGACCAGGTGGTCCACACGAGCACCGAGGCCGTGGTGCGGTACGAGAACCTCACCGGCGACCGCTACCTCGAGCTCAAGCGCGGTGAGGGAGACCAGTCCCCGCTCGAGCCGGGTGGATCGCTACCGATCTCGCAGACCTCGCCGGCCCTGGACCTCGACGCACTGCTCGGCGGCTTCAAGCCGCTGTTCAAGGCACTCAACCCGGCACAGATCAATCAGCTCTCCGAGTCGATCGTCAAGGTGTTCCAGGGCGAGTCCGGGACCGTCCAGGATCTTCTCGCCTCGACGTCGTCACTGACCTCGGCGATCGCCGACCGTGACCAACTCATCGGCGACGTGATCACCAACCTCAACGGTGTCCTCACGACGGTTGAGCAGAACCACGAGAACGTCGACTCGATCGTCGACGACCTGCAGCAGCTCGTCTCCGGGCTGTCCGCCAACTCGGCTCCGATCGGGGAGTCGGTCAGCCGTCTCAACGAGGCGAGCGCCAACATGACCACCCTGCTCGCCGATGTCCGTCCCGCACTGAAGGAGGACATCGCGCAGGTGGATCGGGTGGCGACGCTGATCAACGAGGACGAGGAGTTTGTGGAGAACGTGTTCCAGCGCCTGCCGAGCGACTTCGAGAAGATGGGCCGGCTGGGCGTCTACGGGGGCTTCTTCCAGTTCTATCTCTGCGGCGTGATCGTCCGGGTAACCAACCCGGCCACGGGCAACGACCTGTTCCTGCCCCAGTACGAGCAGACCACGGGGAGGTGTTCGTTCCCAGATGAGTGAGAAGACGGACGGTGCGCCGCTCAAGGCGCCCAGGGGACAATTGCGCTTCCGCGACCGTGACCCCAAGGTCATCGGTGTCTGGGGAGCGGTGGGTGCTGTCGCGCTGATGGCGATCTCCCTCAACTACGACCGCGTGCCGTACCTGAACGGCACCCATAACGCCACGGCGTACGTGGCTGACGCCGCCGGCCTGCGCACCGGCGACGAGGTGCAGGTGGCCGGGATGCAGGTCGGCACCGTGCGCGACCTGTCGCTCGACGGGGACAGGGTCAAGGTCGACTTCGCGATCGACACCGACGTCGAGCTGGGCTCGGATACCTCGGCACAGATCAAGACCGACTCGATCCTGGGGCGCCGTGCTCTCGCCGTCTTCTCCGACGGTGAGGGGGAACTGGCCGACACGACCATCCCGCTCGAGCGGACCTCGGTCCCGTATTCGCTCACCTCCGCCCTCGGGGATATGAGCACCACGGTCGAGGCGCTGGACACCGACAAGGTCACCGACGCACTCGGTGTGATCTCCGAGACCATGGAGGACTCCTCACCCGAGATGCGCGGCGCCATGGAGGGCATCACCCGGTTGTCGCAGTCGCTCAACAAGCGCGACGAGGAGCTGCGGAACCTGCTCGAGAAGGCCGCCGGCGCCACCGACGTCCTCGGTGCGCGCAGTGAGCAGATCAACCAGCTCATGGTGGACGGCAACAAGCTGTTCACCGAGCTCGAACTGCGTCGGCGGGCGATCAGTCAGCTCATCGTCAACATCGACGGGCTGTCGAGGCAACTCTCCGGACTGGTGCAGGACAACGAGGCGCAGCTCGGTCCGGCGCTCGACAAGCTCGAGAAGGTCTCGGACCTGCTGATCCGCAACAAGGAGAACCTCGACCTGGGGCTGCGCCGGATCGTGCCCTTCTCCACCGCGCTCGGCGAGGCCGTCGCCTCCGGCCCCTGGTTCAACGCGTACGTGTCCAACCTGTCGCAAGGCCACTACCAGCAGACTCTCTTGCGCGATCTCATGCCGCTCATCGACGACCGCGTCAACCCAGAGCCGGGCCTGGAGCGCGAACCGACCATGCCGGGCACACCCGGACTGACCCTCATGGACGAGTTCCCGGGCTGGGGCGAGAACAGGAAGCCACGATGAGACGAATTTTCTCCTCGACGCCGGCGAAGGTCGTCGCGCTGCTCGCCGTCATCGCACTCGTGATCGGCGCCGTGTGGCTGTTCACCACACAGACCAAGACGTACACCGCCTACTTCGAGTCCACGCGCGGAATCTATGAGGACGACACCGTCCGGGTGCTCGGTGTGCAGGTCGGGACGATCACCGACATCACCTCCGAGGCCGGACAGTCCAGGGTCACGATGGAGGTCGATGAGGACGTGAGCATCCCCGAGGACGCCAACGCGCTCCTCGTGGCGCAGTCACTCGTCGCCGAACGTTTCATTCAGCTCGGCCCCGCCCACACGGGCGGCCCGACGCTCGCCGAGGGCGACGAGATCCCACTCGAGCGGACCGCGGTGCCGGTGGAGTGGGACGGCGTCAAGGACCAGCTCATGAAACTGTCCTCGGCGCTCGGCCCCGACGAGGGCGAGGAGACCGGACCGATGAGCGAGTTCGTCGACGCGGCCGACTCGATGCTGGACGGCAACGGCGGCGAGGTCCGCGACGCGTTGCACGAGCTCTCGCACACCATGTCGACGATGTCGGACGGACGCGAGAACCTCTTCACGACGCTCAAGAACCTCCAGCTGTTCGTCACCGCCCTCTCGCAGAGCGAGGACCAGATCGTCTCCTTCGGCGGCAAACTCGCGAGCGTCACCGAGGTGTTGGGGAACCAGACCGACGACATCGACGCCGCACTCAAGGACCTCGACCTCGCTGTGGCCGACATCGACCGCTTCCTGGAGAACCACGGCGACCGGTTGTCGACCGGCGTCGACAAGCTGGGGCGGGCCACCAAGGTGGTCCGGGACCGCCGAGCCGACCTGGAGGGCGTCCTCCACGTGGCGCCCACGGCCATCGCGAACTTCTACAACATCTACCGCCCCTACCAGGGCACACTCAACGGGGCGTTGACGATGAACCAGATGGCCAACCCGACCAACTTCATCTGCGGGGCGATCGCGGGCCTGGCCAACAACACAGCCGAGTCCGACGCGGAACTGTGCGCCGAGTACATGGCACCCCTGTTCAACAGCCTGACCTCCAACTACCCGTACGGTGCGGTGGCCCCACCGATCACGCCGACGGCGGAACCGCACCAGATCGTGGAAGGGCAGAAGCCCGGGACCCAGACCGCGCCCGGCGTGCAGCCACCATCGGATTCCCCGTCCCCGCTGATCAACGTGGTCAACAAGGGCGACAACCTCACCGACACCCTGCTCGTCACGGGAGGTGCCTGATGAACGGCCACCGTTCCCGCGTTCTCGCGGCCGGAGCTCTCTGCGGGACGCTCCTGCTCACCGGCGCCGGCTGTGGCTGGCAGGGGCTCAACTCATTGCCGCTGCCCGGTGCGGAGGGCAACGGCGAGGGAGCCTACGAGATCACCGTCGAGATGCCCAACGTCACCACGATCACCCGGAATTCCCCGGTCCGGGTCAACGACGTCAATGTCGGGTCCATCCAAGCCATCGAGGCGCGCGACTACACGGCGATCGTCACGATCTCGCTCAACGAGGAGGTGCGGCTCCCGGCTAACGCGCACGCGAAGATCGGGCAGACCAGCCTCCTGGGGTCGCAGCACCTGGAGCTCTTCCCGCCGCCGGACGGCGACTCCCGGGGGTCGCTTCAGGGCGGTGACGTGATCCCGATCGACCGCGCCGGTGTGTACCCGACCACGGAGCAGACGCTGTCCGCACTGTCGGTCGTGCTCACCGACGGCGGCCTGGCCCAGTTCGAGACTATCTCCACTGAGCTCAACAACGCACTGAACGGGCGCGAGTTCGAGGCGAAGGAGGTCCTCCAACAGTTGGAGACGACCGTCAGCGGGCTCGACGACCAGCGCGCGGACATCGTCGCGGCGATGGAGGGCCTCGACCGACTGTCCCGGCAGGTCAATGAGCAGAATGACACCTTGGCCAAGGCGCTGGCGCAGTTGCCGGAGGCGATGAACCTCATCAACGACCAGAAGCAGCAGCTCACCACGGCTCTGGCGTCGCTGGGCGACTTCGGGAACAAGGCCAACCAGATCATCGACGCCGGCGGCGGACAGGACCTGGTGGACAATCTCGAGGACCTCACCCCCGTACTGGAAGCCCTGGCAGACTCCGGACGGGATCTCACCCGCGTGATGCAGACGCTCATCACGTTCCCGTTCCCGCAGTCGGGCATCGACAACTTCCTGCGCGGCGACTACGCGAACCTCTATATCGACGCGGACATGACCAACGACCGTCTCAGCGAGACGTTCCTGTTGGGCACCGAGTTCGGTGACCGGATGGCCGGACTCGAGGGGTACGTCGGCTTCGCCCAGGACGCGTCCGCGAACGCCGATCCGTTCTCGCTGGATGTTGCACAGCCGCCCGCCGAGGGCGGGGAGCCACCGGCCGAGCCGGGCGCCGCGGCGCCTGCGGAGGAGCCGGCCGGCGACTCCGCGCCCGCCCCCGAGGAGGCCCCCCGATGACCAGGTTTGTCAAGATCCAGCTGGCGGTCTTCGCCGTCGTCACGGTCCTCGCACTGACGGTCATGTCCGTGGTCTACCTCAAGATCCCCACCGCGCTGGGGTGGGACCGGACCGACGTCGCGCTCGAGATGCCGGACACCGGCGGCCTGTACCAGAACGCCAACGTCTCCTACCTGGGCAACGTGATCGGCCGGGTCGACGCCGTCACCCTCAAACCGGGCCACGTCCGGGCGGACCTGCACTTCGACTCGGGTGCGGACGTCCCTGAGAACGTCCGGGCCGAGATCCGCAGTGTCTCCGCGATCGGTGAGCAGTACGTCGAGTTCGTCCCCCAGGGCGAGTCACAGGGTGAGCTGTCCGACGGATCGGTGATCGGCGAGTCGCGCGTGGACATGCCCCAGGGCATCGGGCCGGTCCTCGACCAGGCCACCGAGCTCATGGCGTCGATCGACGACGCGAAGATGCGGCGTGTGGTCTCGGAGGCGTTCGACGCGTTCAACGGCTCGGAGCGTGACCTTCAGCAGTTCCTCGACTCGGCGCAGTTGTTGTTGGAGGAGTCGCAGAACAATACCGACGTCACCCGCCAGCTCATCGAGGACGCCGAGCCGGTCCTGGACTCGCAGCTTCGCTCATCGGACGCGATCCGGGAGTGGACGCGCAATCTCGCCGACGTGACCGACCAGCTGCGGCGGAACGAGCCGGAACTGACCTCGCTCATGCAGCAGGGGCCGGACGCTCTCGGGCGGGCGACCAAGGTGCTCGACGACCTGCAGCCCACCATGCCGGTGCTGGTCGCCAACCTGGTGAGCGTCGGCGAGGTGGGCGTGACCTACAACCGGTCGATCGAACAGATCCTCGTGCTGTACCCGGCGCTCGTCTCCTCCCTCATCACGGCGATCGAGGGCGCGCGGGACGACGGTGAGATCAAAGTGGACTTCAACCTCCAGATCAACGAGACGCCGCCGTGTACCACCGGGTTCCTCCCGGCCGAGGACCGCCGCTCACCGGCCGACCTCACCGTGCCGCCGTTGATCAACGACATCTACTGCAAGGTGCCGAAGGACTCCCAGCACACCGTCCGCGGCGCCCGCAACCTGCCGTGCATGGAGTACCCGGGCCGCCGCGGTGCCTCGCCGGAGGACTGCCGGACGAACGACTACCAGCCGGAGGGCCACAACCCGCCGGACACCAGTGAGGTCGGTCCGCCCGGGAACAACCCCAATGCCTACAACGTTGAACCGTCGTCGGCCACGACGGAGCCGGAGATCACCACCTCCGCCGCTGTATACGACCCGGCGACGGGCGAGTACGTCGGTGCCGACGGCAACATGTACCGTCAGCAGAACCTCGGGGCCGCAGGCGATCTGCCCGAGGATGCGAAACTCGCCGACATCCTGACGAACGGAGTGACCTAGTAGTGCCTTCGAAGGACACCGCCGCCGGCGGTCCGAAGCGCGGATTCGTGATCACGGCGGTGATCGCCGCACTGTCCCTGATCGCCGCGATCGTCATGTCGGGACTGTGGCTCGCCGAGCGAGGTGAAGCCGACTCGGTCCGTGCGGAGCGTGCTTCGTCGGCCGAACTCGACACCGCCTATCGCGAGTACGCGACCGACGTGATGACCAAGCTCATGACGATCCGACAGGAAACGCTCCAGGACGACGTCGACACGATCATCGGCATGATCGAGGGGGACTTCGAGGAGCAGTTCGCGCCCCGACGCGACTCGTACGAAGAGGTGGTCGAGACCACCGGGGTCGTGGCGGACGGGGCGGTCTCGGCGGCGGCCGTCGAGACGTCTTCACCCGACAAGGCGGAGGTGATCATGGCGATCGACCAGACCATCGGCAATCCCAAAGCCGAGGAGGAACAGGCCCGCGAGTACCGCATCCGGGTGACCGTCAACCGTCACGACGACGGCGTCATGAAGGTCTCGGGGGTGAGCTTCATCCCATGAGTAGCGACGACACGACACAGGACACGAGCTCCGGACCCGATCCGGACGAGACTCCCGACACCGACGCCGACACCGACACCGGCTCCGGCTCCGGCTCACGCTCCGAGGTCCGCGCGGCCCGCCGTGCGGAGCGCGAGGCGGAGCGCGCGGCGCGAGCGCAGCGCAAGGCCGACGCCGCACGCGGCCGCGCCATGGAGGCCGCGCGTGCAGGCGGCCTCTTCGAGGGCATGGCGGCCGCACCACGCGGTGCGACGGCGGCCGAGGCGCCCAGAGGCGAGACCGGCGAGACCGGCGACGAGGCGACCGGGGCCACGTCCGACACGACCGAGGACGGTTCGGAGCCGGCCGACGCCTCGTCCGGGACGACCGCCGCGACCCGGCGCACCCGCACACCACTCGATCCCGCACGTCGCAGGAAGCTCACGGTGGCGTTCGCCGCGCTGGCCGTCGTCCTCCTCGTCGTCACAGGGCTGGCCACGTGGCAGTACCTGGAGGCTCGCGACGCCACGGCGGCAGAGGAGGAGATCGCGGCGGCCCCCCGCGCCGCCACGGACGCCGCGCGGCAGATCGCCACCCAGATGTTCACCTACGATCACCGGACCGTCGACTCCGATCTCGCCGCAGTGCGGGAGCGGCTCACCGAACCGGCGCTGACCGAGTTCGTCGAGCAGTCCATGCCGTCCGTCGCGTCCACCGCCAAGGAGCAGGAGGCCAACGTCATCGCGACCGTGGCCGCCGCCGCGCCTATGGAGGTGACCGACGCGGAGCACGTCACCGTGCTCGTCATGCTCAATCGGATGGTCTCGACCAAGGAGGCGCCGGAGGCCGCCAGCTCGGCCTCCAGGCTCAACCTGTCGATGGTGGAGGTCGACGGCACCTGGAAGCTCGGCGAGCTCAACGCTCTGTAGGCGTCCGAACGTGCACGTTCGTTCCGGGGGTCGCGTCGAGCGTCTCGAAGAACCGGCGCGCCCACGCGTGGACGTCGTTGCCGAGCACCTGGCGGCGCAGTGAGCGCATTCGTCGACGCCGTTCCTCACGCGGGTCATTGATGGCCGCCATGATCGCGTCCTTGACCCCGTTGAGGTCGTGGGGATTGCACAGGTACGCGTGCCGCAGCTCGGTCGCCGCGCCCGCGAACTCGCTGAGCACCAGTGCGCCGTCGCCGTCCGTGCACGAGGCCACGTACTCCTTGGCCACGAGATTCATGCCGTCGCGGACCGGGGTCACCAGCATCACGTCGGCGGCCGCGTAGAAGGCCGTCAGTTCGCTCTTGGGCACCGGTCGGTGGATGTAGGTGACCACGGGGTGGCCGATCTCGCCGAAGCGACCGTTGATGCGCCCCACGGCCTCCTCGATCCGCGAGCGCATGATCTGGTACTGCTCGACCCGCTCTCTGCTGGGAGTGGCCAGCTGCAGCAGGGTGATCTCCGAGGTGGCGAGCCGTCCCTCCTCGAGGAGCTCCTCCAGCGCGCGCAGTCGCACGTCGATGCCCTTGGTGTAGTCGAGCCTGTCGACGCCCAGCATGATGACCCTCGGCGACCCGAGCTCGTCGGACAGTCGGTTCGCCCGCTGCCGCGTCTCCCTGGTGCGCGCCACGGAGTCGATGGCGGCGGAGTCGATGGAGATGGGGAACGCCCCCACACGGACCAGCCGCTCGCCCACGCGGATCTCGGAGGGCTTACCGCGGCTCGAGCGCAACCGGGCCGAGGGGTGGCCGCCCAGCTGCGCGGCGAGGAACCGGAAGTTGTCCGCCCCGCCGATCAGGTGGAAGCCCACCAGGTCGGCGCCGAGCATGCCCTCGACGATCTCCGTCCGCCACGGCAGCTGGATGAACAATTCGACGGGCGGGAAGGGGATGTGGAGGAAGAATCCGATGGTCAGGTCGGGGCGGAGCTTCCGGAGGAGTTTGGGGACAAGGAGGAGTTGGTAGTCCTGGACCCACACGGTGGCCTCGGGAGCGGCGGCGGCTGCTGTGACCTCGGCGAACCGCTGGTTGATCTCGACGTACGAGTTCCACCACTCGCGGTGGTACTCGGGCGGTACCACCACGTCGTGGAAGAGCGGCCACAGGGTGCCGTTGGAGAAGCCCTCGTAGTAGAGTTCGACGTCCTCGGCGGACAGGGCCACCGAGTGGAGGCGGATCCCGTCGGCGTCGAAGGGCTCGGGGGAGGCGTCGGCGACCCCCGGCCAGCCCACCCAGGCCCCGTGGTTGGCGAGGAGGATGGATTCGAGTGCTGTGACCAGGCCGCCCGGGCTGGCTTTCCAGTGCTCGGTGCCGTCGGCGTCACGGACGAGGTCGACCGGGAGGCGGTTGGCCACGACGACGAAGTGGGCCCCGGCGTCCGCTGGTCCGGGCTCGTTGGGTTCCGTCATCGCCGTACACCACCCCTTCTGGTCGCGGTACCGGGCTTACGCGTCGTCGTCCGGGTCCCGGGTCTCGGGCCCGATCCCCAGCATGTCGAGGAGCATGCGGCACTCGTCCGCATCGGCCGAGTAGGACGCCACGATGCGCTGCGCCTGGTGGGCGGTCTCGTCGGCGACAGGCTCGATGTCGTCGGAGAGCTCGTGCTCTCTGTTCGTGGCGGTGGCCATGGGAGTCCTCCGGTGGTCGATGTGGGACGGCGCGTCCGGACGGTCGCGCGTCGTCTGGGGCGATCCTACGTCACAGCTCGGCCGCTGCCGACCGGCGCAGGTTGCGGGTGACCCACTCACCGAACACGATGCCGGCGGCCAGCGCGACGGCGATCGCCAGCGCCTGGAACAGCAGGCCGAGGCCCACACCGGTCTGGTCGCTCGTCAAGGCCGCGAGCCCCCGGTACACGGACAGGCCGGGCAGGAAGGGCGTGATGCCGGCGAGCGTCACCACCAGCGGTGGGACGGTGGCGATACGGGCGAGGATGCCGCCGATCAGGCCCATCGCGCAGGCGGCGAATGCCGAGCCGACCACCACGCCCAGGTCGAAGTAGTTCACCCCGAGGTAGATGAGCATGCCCGTCGAGCCGACGCAGGCGCCGACGATGGTGGCCCGTACGGTGGCGTAGCTGGCCACGGCGAAGCCCGCGGCGCCCACCCCCGCCGCGAGGACCGCGATGTGGCCGGGCGCCTGGCCGGTGATGGACGGGTCGATCGCCGGCGGCGAGGTGCCCAGCCGGTCGAACAACTCCAGCGCGAGCGTGATCCCGCCGAGGATCCCGCCGGTGATGATCATCGTCTCGACGCCGCGGCCCGCGGAGGTGACCGGGAAGCCGGTGATGGCGTCCTCGATGGCCCCGACCAGGGTGAGGCCGGCGAGCAGGACGATGATCCCGGCCGCCACGAGTTGGGACGGTTTGATCTCGATGAACTCGTCGGACAGGACGGCGAAGGACGCCAGCGCCCAGCCGGCGGCGATGAACCCGCCCGCGACCTGTTGGAAGAACGCGGGCAGGCCCCGCACGCTGAGGAACCTGGTGGTGTACATGAGCCCGAAGGTCGAGATCATGGAGAGGATCCCCGCGATCGGGCTGCCGCCGAGCTGGATGACGATCGCGCAGCCCAGCATCGCCCAGCCCAGCACCGCGACCCGGAACGAGTGCGGGTGCGGCGCGGCCACGATCTCCTCGACCTCGGCGGTGGCCTGCTCGACCGTGAGTCGGCGTCGGACAATCTGGTCGATCAGCCGGGACACGCGGGTCACGCGGGTCATGTCGACCGTGCGGTAGTCCACCACGCGGATCACCGAGAGCGGCGGGCGCCCGCGCCGTCGGTTGACGCCGATCATCAGCGAGGTGAACGTGACCTCGACGGTCGCGCCGGGCAGGCCGAACGCACCGGCGACGGATTCGGCCTGGGTGACGGTGTCCGCCGCGGCCTCACCGGAGGCGAGCAGGATGCTCGAGATCTCGAGCGCGAGGTTGAGGACGTCGGTCACGGCGGCGTCGTCGTCGAGATCGACGGGCGCCATGGGCGACAGCGGCGGCTCGACCGCGCGGTCCATCGCGGACTTGCGTATCCCCAGCCGCGCCAGGGGGCGGGTGATCAGTCCGGGTACGTCGCGGGTCTCCACGGTGCACACCGTAGTCAAGAGCGCGGCGGTCGGGCCGGTTAGGATGTGAACCCGGCCCCTGGGAACCCCCCC
>DWWP01000058.1 GCA_019119635.1 Candidatus Dietzia intestinipullorum | reverse complement strand
ACCGAGATCCCCTCACCCCTGGCCGGCACCCTCCAGAAGATCGTCGCCCGGGAAGACGAGACCGTCGAGGTCGGGGCGACCCTCGCCGTCGTCGGCGACGGCTCCGGCACCAGCGACGACACCGGCTCCGGTTCGGGGGACACCGGATCGGCCGCCCCCGACGACGCCACCCCGGAGCCGGCCGAGCAGATCCGCCCCGACGACGCGCCGGAACAGGCGCAGGGCGACGCGACCGACGCCACCGGCGAGGCCGAGCAGGGCACCGGGTCGGGCACGACGCCCGCGTCGGAGCGTCAGGCGGCGGACAAGGCCGCGGAGAGGCAGGACGGCGGGTCGGACTCGTCGTCCGGCATCCCCGATCGGGCCGAGCCGGCGGCTGCCGCCAAGGCCGGTACCACGCCGTATGTCACCCCGCTGGTGCGCAAGCTCGCGCAGGAGAACGGCGTCGACCTCGAGACCGTCGAGGGCACCGGCATCGGCGGCCGGATCCGCAAGCAGGACGTCCTCGCCGCGGCCGAGGGACGCGGCACCGAGTCCACCCCCGCGGCTCCGGCGCAGAAGACGGCGCCCGCAGGCGGCCCGTCGACCGCAGGTGTCCGCCCCGAGCTGGCCGAGCTGCGCGGGACCACCAAGGCGGCCAACCGGATCCGCAAGATCACGGCCCAGAAGACACGCGAGTCGCTGCAGACCAGCGCGCAGCTCACGCAGGTCTTCGAGGTGGACATGACGCGGGTGGCCCAGCTGCGCGCCCAGGTCAAGGAGCAGTTCGCCGACAAGCACGGCGTCAAGCTCACCTACCTGCCGTTCTATGCCAAGGCGGTGGTCGAGGCGTTGGTCTCGCACCCGAACGTCAACGCGTCGTACGACGAGGACGCCAACGAGATCACCTACCACAGCTCGGTGAACCTCGGCATCGCCGTCGACACCGAGGCGGGCCTGCTCTCGCCGGTGATCCACGACGCCCAGGACATGGACATCCCGGCCCTGGCCAAGGCGATCATCGACATCGCGGAGCGTGCCCGCTCCTCCAAGCTCACCCCGAACGACCTGGCGGGTGGCACGTTCACGATCACCAACATCGGTAGCGAGGGCGCGCTGTTCGACACACCGATCCTCGTCCCGCCGCAGGCGGCGATGCTGGGCACCGGAGCGATCGTCCGGCGCCCCGTGGTGGACGCGGACGACGACGGGGAGTCGATCGCCATCCGGTCGATGGGCTTCATGCCGATGACCTACGACCACCGGCTGATCGACGGCGCCGACGCGGGCCGCTTCCTGACCACGGTCAAGGACCGCCTGACCAACGCCGAGTTCGAGGGAGACCTCGGGCTGTAGCCCGGCCCCGCGCCCGCCCGGCGGGTGTCCCGTCTCTATGACGGGACACCCGCCGTCGTCGTCTCACGGACCGGCCTAGTCTGGTCTCATGTCGCACAACGGTCAGTCACTGCGCCGCGATCCGGACGAGCCGGAGATCCGCCGACTCGGCACGGTCGACTACGCACCCACCTGGGATCTCCAGCGCACCCTCGCCGAGGAACGCGCGGACGGCACCCGGGAGGACACGGTCCTGCTCCTCGAGCACCCGGCCACGTACACGGCCGGCAAGCGCACCGAGCCGGAGGACCGCCCCGCCGACGGCACCCCCGTCGTCGACGTGGACCGGGGTGGCCGCATCACCTGGCACGGCCCTGGGCAGCTGGTCGGCTATCCGATCATCGCCCTGGCGGACCCGATCGACGTCATGGAGTACGTCCGGCGGGTCGAGCAGGCCCTCATCACCACGTGCGCGCGCCTGGGGGTCGAGGCGGGGCGGGTCGACGGACGCTCCGGGGTGTGGTGCGCCGCGTCGCCGGGGCGACCCGAACGCAAGATCGGAGCCATCGGCATCCGCGTCCAGCGGGGGGTGACCATGCACGGGTTCGCACTCAACTGCGACTGCGATCTCGACGCGTTCGAGCGCATCGTGCCCTGTGGCATCGCCGACGCCGGTGTCACCTCGCTGTCCGCGGAACTCGGCCGTCAGATCACTGTCTCCGAGGTGATGGACACGGCCACCTCCGACTTGGTGGAGGCGCTCGACGGCCGGCTGCCGGTCACCTGACTCCGGCGTACCCTGGCACATGTGACTGTTACTCCCGAAGGCCGCAAGCTGCTCCGTATCGAAGCCCGCAACGCTGAGACCCCGATCGAACGGAAGCCGTCGTGGATCCGGACTAGGGCCACGATGGGTCCGGAATACAAGGAGCTCAAGGGTCTCGTCCGCACCGGTGGACTGCACACCGTGTGCGAGGAGGCCGGCTGTCCCAACATCTACGAGTGCTGGGAGGACCGCGAAGCCACGTTCCTCATCGGCGGCGAGCAGTGCACGCGGCGCTGCGACTTCTGTCAGATCAGCACCGGGAAGCCCAGCCCGCTGGACCGGGACGAGCCACGCCGCGTGGCGGAGTCGGTGCGCGAGATGGGGCTTCGCTACTCGACCATCACGGGCGTCGCCAGAGACGACCTGGACGACGGCGGCGCGTGGCTCTACGCGGAGACCGTCCGCAAGATCCACGAGCTCAACCCCAACACCGGCGTGGAGAACCTCATCCCCGACTTCAACGGCGAGCCCGACCAGCTGGCCGAGGTGTTCGAGTCCAGGCCCGAGGTGCTGGCACACAACCTCGAGACCGTGCCGCGGGTGTTCAAGCGGATCCGTCCGGCGTTCCGGTATGAGCGTTCCCTGGATGTCATCCGTGCCGCCCGCGACTTCGGGCTGGTCACCAAGTCCAACCTCATCCTGGGGATGGGCGAGACCACGGACGAGGTGGTCGAGGCGATGGGCGACCTGCACTCCGCGGGCTGCGACATCCTCACCATCACCCAGTACCTGCGGCCCAGTCCGCTCCACCACCCGATCGACCGCTGGGTCAAGCCGGAGGAGTTCGTCGAACTGTCCGACAAGGCCCGGGAGATCGGTTTCGCGGGCGTCATGGCCGGGCCGTTGGTCCGCTCCTCGTACCGCGCGGGCAAGCTCTTCGTGCAGGCCCTCGGCCACCGGGGGCAGGACGTGCCGTCCAATCTCCAGCACCTGACCGCGGAGGGCTCCGCCGCACAGGAGGCGTCGAGCGTCCTGGCGCGCAGTCGGGCCTGACTCCCCCGGAGGGGTCGGCGCCGGCCTGACCCCCCGGGGTCGGCGGGCCTGACCCCCCGGGGGCCGTGGCCGCGGTTCTCGCCCGCCACAGGTGCCACGTATCCTGTGGGGCATGGCGAAGAGCGAGGGCGGCAAGGCGGACAAGAAGGCGGCACGGGCCGCCAAGCGGCAGGCGGGCAAGGAGCAGCGCGGCCAGATGTGGCAGGCGCTCAAGATCCAGACCAAGCAGGACAAGCTCCTGTGGCCGCTGATGATCGGTGCCGTCGTGCTCTCGGCGGTCGTGTTCTTCCTCCTCGGCATGCTCTGGGGCGGCCAGTGGTGGATGCTCCCACTCGGCGTGCTCACCGGCGTCATGGCGGCGATGATCATCTTCTCCCGCCGCGTGCAGAAGACCGTGTTCGCCAAGGCGGAGGGGCAGCCCGGTGCGGCCGCGTGGGCCCTGGACCAACTGCGCTCCGGGTGGCGCGTCAACCAGGCGGTCGCCGCCACCACGAACTTCGACGCCGTGCACCGCGTGGTGGGCCGCTGCGGGATCGTCCTCGTGGGTGAGGGGCAGCCTCACCGCCTCAAGCCACTGCTGACGCAGGAGAAGAAGAAGGTGTCCCGCGTCGTGGGCGACACCCCCATCTACGAGCTCATCGTGGGCGACGAGGAGGGCGCGTCCCCGGAGCAGGTGCCGCTGAGCAAGCTCAATCGTCGCCTCACCCGCTACCCGATGAACATCACACGCCAGAAGGTCGACGCACTGGACACCCGGCTGAGTGCCCTGAGCACCAAGACCGGCGCGCACAACCAGATGCCCAAGGGGCCGCTCCCCCAGGGCGCCAAGGTCCGCAACATGCAGCGCACCGCACGCCGTCGCGGGTAGTCCACCGCGGCGCCTGACCGCCGGGGCGCCCGTCCGCCGCGGCGCCCGACCGTCCGCTGCGCCCGAGCGTCCGCGGCCGAGCCGTCCGGCTATGTGCCGCTCCTTGTGCGCCGTCGATCAGGCCGCGGCCCGACCGACACGTGCCGCTCCCGGAATGGTCGTGCACACTGCGGCATTCCGGCGCTCCGAGCACAATGACAACGACCAGGCTCGCAGCAGCCACGACCAAGTCGGATGGTGGGGCGGCAGCCGGGACAGGTGGGGCCGCTGAGGCGAGTGAGGCGGTAGCCGGGCGGACGGGGCGACAGCCTGGGCGGGCGGGGCGGCAACCGGAGCGTGACTGAGCCGAGAGGCGCCGGCGGCAGGCGACGGAGCAGGTGGCGCGGAGCTCAGCGCGTACGGATCAACGCGGTACCGGTGGCGCGATCGTGCATCCCCCGCCCGTCCTCGTCCTGGATCAGGGGCGGCAGCAGGAAGAAGATGAACAGCACGCGCACCAGGGAGCGCAACACGCCGACGCGCTCCGGGGCGTCCAGGCGCGCGGTGCCGGTACCGAACACCGCCTGTCCCGGCGTCTGGGCGAACAAGGACACGCACACCACGCCCATCGCCCCCCAGCACAGCGGGACCGCCCAGGCGGCGATCGACGAGAACGGGTCCCCGCCGAGGAAACCGGGACCCGCCACCATCGCGATGACGCCGATCACGGCGTAGGCGAGGATCCAGTCCACGACGAGCGCGCCCACGCGGACCCCGAGCGGGGCGAGCGACCCCTCCCCGTACTCCGGCAGACCGAGCTTCTCGCCCTTGAACTTCTGCTCCTCACCGTCATGGGACGAGGTGGGTCCGCTCAACCATGAGCCCGCTATATCTCGCATGAACCCAGGGTAGCCGGGCGGCGGATACCCCCCACGTCAGCATCTGCCCACCCCGTGGAGACTAAGCTCGACACCCTGGGAAGGCACCCGGCCGTCGCGTAACACCGCTGAAACATTCGGTTGACTACCGGGCAACACCTCGCCCATATCGTGAAGTCATCACACGGCGGGGACACCGGTCTCCCGTCGCCGACAGAGACGAGGAGCGACATCGTGGCATTCTCCACGCCGGACGAGGTCATCAAGTTCATCAAGGACGAGGGAGTCGAGTACGTCGACATCCGGTTCACCGACCTGCCGGGCGCCGAGCAGCACTTCACCATCGCCGCCGCGGCCTTCGACGAGGACGTCCTCGAGGACGGTCTGGCGTTCGACGGCTCGTCGATCCGGGGATTCCAGTCCATCCACGAGTCCGACATGATGCTGCTCCCCGACCTGGCGACGGCCAGGATCGATCCGTTCCGCCGGGCCAGAACGCTCAACATCAGCTGCTTTGTCCACGACCCGTTCACCCGGGAGGCCTACAGCCGCGACCCACGCAACGTCGCCCGCAAGGCCGAGGAATACCTCGTCTCGACCGGCATCGCGGACACCTGCTTCTTCGGCGCCGAGGCCGAGTTCTTCATCTTCGACTCCGTCCGCTACGGCAGCGGCAGCAACCACGGCTTCTACGAGGTCGACTCGTCCTCCGGGCACTGGAACTCCGGCGCGCGCACGGAGGCCGACGGCTCGGCCAACCTCGGCTACAAGGTGCGCGAGAAGGGCGGCTACTTCCCCGTGGCCCCCTACGACCACTTCGTGGACCTGCGGGACGAGATGTCGACGCACCTCACCCGGGCGGGGTTCGAGCTCGAGCGACTCCACCACGAGGTGGGGCCGGGCCAGCAGGAGATCAACTACAAGTTCAACACGCTGCTCCACGCCGCCGATGACGTGCAGTTGTTCAAATACATCGTCAAGAACACCGCCTGGCAGAACGGCAAGTCCGCCACCTTCATGCCCAAGCCGCTCTTCGGGGACAACGGCTCGGGCATGCACGCGCACCAGTCGCTGTGGAAGGACGGCAAGCCCCTCTTCCACGACGAGGCGGGCTACGCCGGGCTGTCGGACGTCGCGCGCCATTACATCGGCGGCATCCTGCACCACGCGCCGAGCCTGCTGGCCTTCACCAACCCGACGATCAACTCGTATCACCGACTCGTGCCGGGATATGAGGCGCCGATCAACCTGGTGTACTCCCAGCGCAACCGCTCGGCCTGTGTCCGCATCCCGATCACGGGAAACAACCCCAAGGCCAAGCGCATCGAGTTCCGCTGCCCCGACTCCTCGGGCAACCCGTACTTCGCGTTCGCCGCGATGATGATGGCCGGCCTCGACGGCGTCAAGAACAAGATCGAGCCCCTCGAGCCCGTGGACAAGGACCTGTACGAGCTCCCGCCGGAAGAGGCCGCGGACATCCCCCAGGCCCCCACGTCACTGCCGGCCGTGATCGACCGTCTCGAGCATGACCACGAGTACCTCACCGAGGGCGGTGTCTTCACCGAGGACCTGATCGAGAACTGGATCGACTACAAGCGGGAGCAGGAGATCGCGCCGGTGAACCTCCGGCCGCACCCGCACGAGTTCGAGCTGTACTACGACTGCTGACCCCGGCCGGCTTGCTGTTCCCCGCCCCGCGATCAGGGGCGGGGAACAGCGCTCGCGTCTAGAATGGTGTGACGACGGACACATTTCGGCGATGCCGGAAGGAACGTGATGTCAGATGCACCCGAACGACGCGAACGCGATCGATTTCCGGAGCTCCTCGCCCCGGTCGAGACCGCTCAAAGTGGTCGCGGCGGCACTGGATCCCGACGTGGGGCCGCCCGAGCACACGCCTGATGTGGGCTACCCGGTGATGCTCAAACTCTCCCGCGTCCTGGACCCGGACGAGGCCCGGATGGTGTGCGAGCGCAACCCATTCCTCCGGGCCACATCCGGCTCCCGCAAACTCGTCGCGCTGGACACCTCCGTCGAGACCATCCGCGCGGAGAGGGACCGCATCCAGCTGCTGCTCGCCGAGGTCGAGTCCGACGCGCTGGCCGAGGAGGCGCGGCGGCGCGAGGAGGAGCACCGGATCGCGGAGCGCCGGGTGGCCGAGCTCCGCCGCCGCAACGAGGTCCTCAGCGGCATCGAGTGGTGAGCCGCGCCGGCGGTCGCGGTCAGCCGAGCTTGGGGAAGTTCTCCGGACAGAACGTGCCCACGGCGGCCCCCAGGAAGAACCCCTGCTGCTCGGGGTCGAGTTGCGCGTGCTCGCCGAGCCATCCGGACACGTCGACCATCTGCTCACCGCCGTCGAAGCGTCCGCACGCCTCCGTGGCCGTGGCCACGGGGTCGACCCCCTCCGGCAGTGCCACGTTCTGCTGTTCGAGAAGTCCGGCGAAGTCACCGGCACCGGGGACGTCGGCCGGCGGGGGCGGCTCGGGGGCGGGCTCCTCCTCCGGTGGCGGCTCGGCCGGATCCCGCACCGGCTCGGGTGCGGGCTCACGTGCCGGCGGCGGCGAGACCGGGGTGCCGGGCTTCTCGGGGCGCTCCTGGGCGAACGTCTCACTGCTGGTGGCCGACGAGGACTCCGACGACTCCGTGGAGATCTCCGGTGCCGACCCCTCGACGGTCGTGCCTCCGCAGCCCACGAGTGCCACAGAGAAGGCGACGGCCGTGATGCCCGCGGCGATCGGGCGGGTGCGCGAACTCATGCTGGAATGGTAAGTCACCGGCCACGTGCAGGTCACCCCGCCCGGGCCGGGGGGACCCGGACCGTGGCCAGGACGCCCAGATGGTCGGTTCCGGAGATCCGGACGGTGCTCGTCTCCCCCACCCCGACGGCGCCCCGGGCCATCACGTGATCGATGCCGATAAGGGGCGGAAAGCTCCGGTCCGCCGGCCACGTCGGGACCCAGCCGTCGCCGCCGCCGGAGACCGAGTCCGTATACCCCAGGGCCCGCAGAGACCGGAAGCGGGTGTGGTCCCAGGTGGCGTTGAAGTCACCACCCACCACGACCGGAGCGGGCCCGGGGAGGCTTCCGAGGTAGCCGCGGAGACGGTCGGCCTCGCCGGCCGCGCCGGCGGCGTCGAAGACGGGTGCGACCGGATGCGCGGCCACCACGGTGACCGGCCCGGTCGGTCCCGCCATCTCGGTGCGCAGCACTCCGAGCCCGAATCCGGGGACCCGCTCCGGAGGCGTCAGCGGATACCGCGACCACACGGCCACCCCGGCCGCCTGCGGCGCGGGGTCGAGCGACTCGTGCGGGAGCGACGCGGTCAGGCCTGCCGCGCGGAAGCCCTCGACGGCCTCCGGGGTGGTCTCGACCGTCAGCAGCAGGTCGACATGCTCGTCGCGGACGGTTCGGACGACCTCGCCCGCGTCGGCGCCGCCGAACTCCAGGTTCTGCACCAGGACCCGCACTGCCGTGCCCTCGTCGTCGTGATCCCGGGCAGGGACCACGAGGGGGCCGTACTGGAGGACGCCGGCGCCGACCAGAGCCAGTGTCACCAGGACGAGCACCGGTGACCGCGCGCGTAGTGCCGCGGCCAGGGCGGGCAGGCTGAAGACCCACGCCCAGAGTGCGAACGACGCGAGGGCGAGGACCGCCGGCGCCCCGGAGCCCGAGTGGTGCAGGGCGATCCCCGCGGCGGCGACCAGGGACAACAGGACCGCCAGGGCGCGGGCGACGGGGCGGCGCTCCCCCTACCCCCGCGTCGCCGCCCGGGCGCGGGTCACCGGAAGAACTTCCGCAGGTCCCGCAGCGTGGCGATCACCCGATCGAGATCGTCGCCGTTGCGCACCATCGATTTGACCGTGTCGGCGATCGCGGTGAAGTTCGGGGGGACGGGCGTCGCGGGGTCGGTGGTCGACGAGGCGGCCGGTCGGCCCACCAGGGCGCCCGAGGCCGCGCGCGCCGCGCCGGAACGACGGCGTTCCGGGCCGACCTCCAGCTCGAACCGGTCCCCCTTCTCGTCGGATCCGATGCACCGGACGCGCTCGTCGTCGGGCACCCCCGCGGCGCGGGCCGCGTCCACGAACTCGTAGAGCTCGCCGTAGGTCACGCCGTCGAGGGTCAGGGTCAGGTTCATCGTCACAGCCATAGGCACAGGATATCCGTGTCCGGACCGCGAGGGCATCGGTGAGATCCCTGGTCCCGCCCCCGGGGCGCCCCTCAGGTCTCGTCCCAGAACACGTGGTCGACCGCGCGGCGGCCGTGCCGGGTCACGCGGAGGTACTCGTTGTAGAACTCGGCGGCATCGGAGCCGCCGGTACAGATCCGGGCGACCGCGGCGAGGATCGCGCCGTGACCGGGGAGCTGATCGGTCGCCTTGCCCCGGGCGAGCACCAACGCGTTACGGGTGTGCCCGGCCATGGCCCACGACCTGCCCAGTGCGTCTCGCTCCTCCTCGGAGATCAACTCCGCAGCGGCCGCCGCGTCGAGGGCCTCCATCGTTGAGGTGGTGTGCAGCCCGGGCACCCGGGAGGCGTACTGCATGATGAGCAGCTGGGTCGTCCACTCCACGTCCGCCAGTCCGCCCCGCCCCAGCTTGGTGTGGGTGGCGGGGTCGGCCCCCCGGGGCAGCCGTTCGGTGTCGATCCGGGCCTTCATCCGCCGGATCTCCTGCACGACCTTGGCCGGCACACCGTCCTCCGGGTAGCGGAACTCGTCGATCATGTGCAGGAAATCCAGACCGAGCGAGGCGTCCCCGGCAGCAAACGAGGCGCGCAGCAGGGCCTGGAGCTCCCATGTCTGCGCCCACCGGGCGTAGTACGCGCGGTACGACCCGAGGGTCCGCACGAGGGGGCCGTTGCGGCCCTCCGGCCTCAGGTCGGTGTCCAGGTCCAGCGGGGGGTCCGACGACGGCGAGGACAGCAACCGGCCCACACGTTCGGCCATCTGGGTGGCCCACCGGACCGCGACCTCGTCGGTCACCCCCTCGGCCGGCTCGCACACAATCATCACGTCGGCATCGGAACTGTAGGACAGCTCGTGGCCGCCGAGCCTGCCCATCCCGATGTAGGCGATCCTGGCCGGGGGCGTACCGCCCTCCTCCACGCTGTCCCGCACGACCGCGGCGAGGGCCGCCTCCAGGACGGAACGCCACACCGCCGACAGCCTCGCCCCCACCTCGGGCAGGGTGATGAGCCGCAGTACGTCGGCGGCGCCGATCCGCGCGAGTTCGGCCCGTCGGAGGGACCGCGCCGCCGAGATGACCCGTTCCGGGGACCGGTGCCGCGCGGCGGAAGCGGTGAGCGCCGTGGCGATGTCACCGGCCTTGTCCGCCAGGAGGAGGGGGCCGTCGGCACCATCGGAGAGGTCGGGCACGACCAGGGGCGCCCGCAACAGCAGTTCGGCCACGAACGCGGAGGTCCCGAGCACGGTGACGAGCCGTCGGGCCACCATGTGGTCGTCACGCAGGGTCCGCAGGAACCACGTGATCTCCTGGTGCTCCTCGCAGAGCTTCCGGTACGCGAGCAGGCCGGCGTCCGGGTCCGGCGTGTCCGCGAGCAGCTCCATGAAGCTCGGCAGCAGCAGCGCCTGGATGCGCCCCCGACGGTTGCTCTGCCCGGCGAGCGCCCGCAGATGCCCCAGCGCGTTGCGGGGCGCCCCGAAGCCCAGTGCGGCGAGCTGACGCTCCATGGCCTCGGGCCCGAGCGAGAGCGCCTCGGCGTCATAGGAGGCGATCGAGTCGAGGAGCGGACGGTAGAAGAGCTTCTCGTGCAGTCGCCGGACCCGGCTGCGTATGGTCCTGAGTTCGGCGCGGAGGGCTCCGGTCGCATCGTGACGCGAGGTGGGCCGGACGCGCGCGGCGCGGGCGAGCCAGCGGTATCCCTCCGCGTCCTCCTCGGGTGGCAGCAGGTGCGTGCGCTTGTATCGCTGGAGCTGGAGCCGGTGCTCGAGCAGGCGGAGGAACTCGTACGCGGAGACCAGGTCCGCGCCGTCCTCGCGGGCGATGTATCCGCCCCGACGGAGCGCCCGGAGCGCGTCGACCGTGCTGGCGACCCGCAGTTCGACATCCGTGCGCCCGTGCACCATCTGTAGTAGCTGCACCGCGAACTCGACGTCCCGGAGCCCGCCGCGTCCCAGCTTGAGTTCGCGGTCCCGCAGCGTCGCGGGGACGTTCTCCTCGACGCGGCGGCGCATGGCCTGCACGTCGGAGACGAAGTCATCGCGCTCGGCGGCCGTCCACACCAACGGGTAGACGGCGGTGTGATACTCCTCCCCCAACGCCAGGTCGCCGGTCATCGGCCGCGACTTGAGGAGGGCCTGGAACTCCCAGGTCTTGGCCCAACGGGTGTAGTACGCCGTGTGGGACTCGAGAGTGCGGACGAGCTCCCCGGACCTGCCCTCTGGCCGGAGCGCGGCGTCGACCTCGAAGAACGCCATCGACCCGATCCGCATCATCTCGCCCGCGACCCGTGATGCCCGGGCGTCGGCGGGGTCGGACACGAACACCACGTCGACGTCCGAGAGGTAGTTGAGCTCACGGGCACCGCACTTGCCCATCGCCACGACGCCCAGCCGGACGGGCAGGGCCGAATCGGGGTACACCGTGGCCACCGCCACCGCGAGCGCCGCCGTGAGCGCGGCGTCGGCCAGATCGGACAGCCGGTGACCCACCTCGGGGAACGCCAGGACCGGCTCGTCGCCGACCGTGGCCGCGACGTCGTGTGCGGCCAGCAGCAGGACCTGATCCCGGTACGCGGTGCGCAGCGCGGTGACGGCCGGCCCGCCCGTCACCCCCGCACGGTAGGTGCCGACCTGCCGCAGGTCCGCGGACTGGGAGGGGGGCGGCGCGCCGTCGAGCGCCTCCTCCGGGGCCGCCTCGACGGCGGACAGGAGGGTGGCGATGACGTCCGCCCGTGACGGCAGGTCCTCGCGCAGGCGGGTCCACCGCGTGGGCCCCGCCACGAGGTGGTCACCGAGCGCCGACGACGAGCCCAGCAACGCCAGCAGCCGGCTGCGCAGGGTCTCCTCGGTCCGGAGTGCCTCGTCCAGCGCGGCCACCCCGTTTTCGCGGGCGGCCCCCTCGTCGTCGTCCAGTGACTCGCGCAGGCGGACCAGCTCGCTCAGTGCGAGGTCCGGGTCGGGGGCGCGGGAGAGCGACCACATCAGCGGGACCGTGTCGTCGGTGTCCCAGCCGAGATAGCCCAGCCACTCGTCCGCACGGTCGTCCAACAACCCGAGCCGCCCCGGGCTGGGGAGCCTCGGGCGCGCCCTGTCCGCCGTCACAGCGAGAGGTAGGCGCGGAGCTCGTGCGGTGTGATGTGCCGCCGGTAGTCCTCCCACTCGCGACGCTTGTTGCGGAGGAAGAACTCGAAGACGTGCTCGCCGAGGGCCTCGGCCACGAGTTCGGACTCCTCCATCGCGTCGAGCGCATCCTCGAGGTTGCCGGGCAGATCCGTGTAGCCCATCGCGCGCCGCTCACGACGACTCATGGTCCACACGTCGTCCTCGGACTCCGGCGGCAGCTCGTAGCCCTCCTCGACGCCCTTGAGGCCCGCCGCCAACATCACCGAGTAGGCGAGGTAGGGGTTGCACGCCGAATCCGGGCTCCGGACCTCGATCCGGCGCGAGGAGGCCTTGTTGGGCGTGTACATGGGGACGCGGACCAGTGCGGACCGGTTGGCCCGGCCCCAGGTCGCCGCGGTGGGCGCCTCGCCGCCGCCGATGAGTCGCTTGTACGAGTTGACCCACTGGTTGGTCACGGCCGAGAACTCGGGGGCGTGGCGCAGTATCCCCGCGACGAACGACCTGGCCGTGTCCGACAGCTGGTACTCGTCGTCCGGGTCGTGGAAGGCGTTGGTGTCGCCCTCGAACAGGCTCATGTGGGTGTGCATGGCGGAGCCGGGGTGGTCACGGAGCGGCTTGGGCATGAACGACGCCCACACGCCGTTGTTCATAGCCACCTCCTTGACGACGTACCGGAACGTCATGATGTTGTCGGCCATACTCAGCGCGTCCGCGTACCGCAGGTCGATCTCCTGCTGCCCGGGAGCGCCCTCGTGGTGGGAGAACTCCACGGAGATGCCCATCGCCTCGAGCGCCTCGATGGCGTGCCGACGGAAATGCGGTGCCGTGTCGTGAACGGCCTGGTCGAAGTAGCCGCCACTGTCGGTGGGCACCGGCTCCGCACCGTCCGTCTCGAGATCCTTGAACAGGAAGAACTCGACCTCCGGGTGCACATAGCAGGAGAAGCCCAGGTCGGCGGTCTTGTTGAGCTGTCTGCGGAGGACGTGCCGGGGGTCTGCCCAGCTGTGACCGCCGTCCGGGTTGTAGATGTCGCAGAAGATGCGCGCGGAGTGCTGCGCGCCGTCGGCGTGGACCCAGGGCAGCACCTGGAACGTCGACGGGTCGGGCTTGGCGACGGTGTCGGCCTCGGAGACCCGGGAGAACCCCTCGATCGCCGAGCCGTCGAAGCCGATCCCCTCCCCGAACGCGCCCTCGAGCTCGGCCGGCGCCACCGCCACCGACTTGAGGGTGCCGAGGATGTCCGTGAACCAGAGCCGGACGAACCGGATGTCGCGTTCCTCGAGGGTTCTGAGAACGTACTCCTGCTGGCGGTTCATGGGGTCCAACCTAGCCGCTGCGGCGTGACGGGCGTGCGCGACCGTGCCGTGCGGACTCGGACGGGAGCCGGGAGGACGCGCGTGGCAGACTCTGGCGGTGACGGTGCCCACCGTCACCGCCCCCTATCCGCCCGGGGACCGGACGTGATCCGGCCTCGAGGTCACCAGAGGAAGGCCACCTGACATGAGCGAGAACACCGATACGCCGGTCTACGGATCCGCCGGCAGCACACCGGAGAGCCGGGAGGGGCTGACGCGGGTCACCCGTCTGCACCACCTCGCCGAACTCAAGACCGAAGGGCGGGCCTGGCCGATGCTCACGGCGTACGACTTCGTGTCCGCGCGCCTGTTCCAGGAGGCCGGCATCCCCGTGCTCCTCGTGGGAGACTCGGCAGCCAACGTCGTCTATGGATACGACACCACCGTCCCGGTCGGCGAGGACGAGATGATCCCGCTCGTCCGTGCCGTCACCCGGGGCGCCCCCAAGGCGCTCGTCGTGGCCGACCTGGTCTTCGGTAGCTATGAGGCCTCGCCCACGCTGGCCGTGGCGGCCGCGACCCGCATGATGAAGGAGGGCGGGGCCCAGGCCGTCAAGCTCGAGGGCGGCGCCCGGATGGCACCGCAGATCCGGGCGATCGCCGAGGCCGGGATCCCGGTCATGGCGCACATCGGCTTCACCCCGCAGTCCGTCAACGGTCTGGGCGGTTTCCGCGTCCAGGGGCGCGGCGCTGCCGCCGACCAGCTCCGCGCCGATGCCCGCGCCGTCCAGGATGCGGGTGCGTTCTCCGTGGTGATGGAGATGGTCCCCGCCGACCTGGCGCGCGAGATCTCGGGCGAGCTCGAGATCGCCACCGTGGGGATCGGTGCCGGGAACGGCTGCGACGCCCAGGTCCTGGTGTGGCAGGACATGGCCGGACACGGCACGGGTCGGACCGCGAAGTTCGTCAAGCGGTACGCGGCGCTGGCCGACACCCTGCGCGATGCCGCGCGCGAGTACGGGGACGAGGTCCGCTCACGGGCCTTCCCCGGCCCCGAGCACTCCTTCTGACAGCGAAAGGCATCGATCGTGACGACCGGCCGCGCCCCCTATCCGGAGATCGACCCCCACGACTCGGGCCTGCTCGACGTGGGCGATGGTCAACATCTGTACTGGGAGTGCTCGGGGAATCCCGACGGTGCCCCCGTCGTCTTCATCCACGGCGGGCCCGGGGGCGGAACGACTCCCGGGCACCGCCGGATGTTCGACCCGGCCGCGTACCGGATCATCCTGATGGACCAGCGGGGCTGCGGCCGCAGCACCCCCCACGTGGCCGACGGCGCGGACCTCTCGGTCAACACGACCTGGCATCTCGTGGCCGACCTCGAGCGCCTGCGTGAGCACCTGGGGGTGGACCGGTGGCTCGTGTTCGGTGGTTCGTGGGGGTCCACCCTCGCTCTGGCGTACGCGCAGGAGCACGCCGACCGCGTGCGCGGGCTGGTCCTGCGCGGGATCTTCCTGTGCCGCCCGTCGGAGATCGACTGGTTCTACCGGGGCGGCGCCTCCCACCTCTTCCCCGACGCCTGGGAGGGCTACCTGGCACCGCTGCTCCACGCCGACGGCGGCGCGGCGGTCCACTCCGGCGACTACGACCACGTGGCCGCCTACCGCCGCCTGCTGCACTGTGGCGAGCCCGAGACCGAACTCGCCGCCGCGCGGGCGTGGACCACGTGGGAGTCCACCACGTCGACGCTGCTCCCCCGCGCGCCGCGGCAGAGCGACGACCCGGACCGGTTCGCGCTGGCCTTCGCCCGCATCGAGAACCACTACTTCGCCCACGACTCGTTCCTGCTGGATGCGCCACTCCTCGACCGGATGGACCGCATCGCCTCGCTGCCGGCAGTGCTCGTCCACGGTCGCTACGACGTGGTGTGCCCGGTGTCCAACGCGTGGGACCTGCACGCGGCATGGCCGGGCTCGCAGTTGCACATCGTCCCCGACGCCGGGCACGCGATGACCGAGCCGGGGACCACGCACCACCTGCTCGAGGCGACCGACAGCTTCCGACCCTGAGGCGTCCGGGCGGTCACGACCGTCCCGTCAGAGCACGTCAGACCACGCCGAAGTGCCGGCTGAACGCGACCGTCGCGGCCTGGTACCGCACCGGGAACAGGCGGACCATCAGGTCGATCGCGTGCGCGTCCGGCCCCACGAGCACCCGCGCCCGGCGCTTCTCGACGCCGTCGAGGATCACCCGCGCCGCCGTCGACGCCTCCGTCCTGGCGAACTTCTGATCGAAGACCGTCGCGAAGTCGGCACTGTCGAGCCCCTCGGCGGCTCCGGCGTTGCGGGCGACCGCGGTCCTGATGCCACCCGGGTGGACGCAGGTGACGTCCACAGGGCGACCCTCCGCCGACATCTCCATGCGCAGGGACTCGGTGAACTGCTGGACCGCGGCCTTGGCCGCGTTGTAGGCGCTCTGCGTGGGTACGGACATGAACGCGAAGATGCTGGAGAGGTTGACCAGGTGCCCGTCACCGGACGCGATGAGGTGGGGCAGGAACTCCTTGGTCCCGTGCACGACCCCCCAGTAGTCCACGTCCATCACGCGGGCCGTGTCCTTGTAGCCTCCCCGGTCGACGGTGCCGGTGAACGCGATGCCGGCGTTGTTGATCACCAGGTGCACCGCCCCGAAGTGGTCGGCGACGGCGCCCGCGTACTCGGCCACGGCCGCCTGTTCGGACACGTCGAGCCGGTCCGACCGTACGTCAGGGGCCCCTGCGGCGCGGGCGAGCGCGACCGTCTCGGCCAGCCCCTCGGCGTCGACGTCACTCAGGGCGAGCTGCGCGCCGCGACGCGCGGCCTCCCGGGCGAGCTCGCGCCCGATCCCCGATGCGGCGCCGGTGATCACCACGACCTTGCCGTCCATGCTCCACGGCGGCCGCCGGTCGACCAGGGTGCCCAGTGCGCCGGCGAACCGGCGGGCCGACGCGATCATCGGGTCACGCTCCCGTGCCCGGCCACGGCGACGGTGCCCCGATCGGTGGCGCCCGGGGCGTCCTCCTCGGCGGTACGCCGGTACGCCGACAGGTCGAACTCCCTGGTCTGGTTCCGGAACGAGAACGTGAAGTCGGGCCAGACCGCCGGCGCGTTGCCCTTGTCGTCGAGGTACCAGCTCTGGCAGCCGGCCACCCACACGGTGTCCGCGGTGCCGGCGCGGAGCTCCTCGTTGTACGCATCCTGGACGCTCTCGCGGACATCGACCGTCCGCAGTCCGCGCTCCCGCATCGTGCGCATGGCGTCGGCCACGTAGTTGAGCTGGGACTCGATCATGTAGATCATCGACGAGTGGCCGAGGCCGGTCGCGGGGCCGATGAGGACGAACATGTTGGGGTAGCCGGCGACCGTCGTGCCCTTGTACGCCTCCATCCCGTCGCTCTCCCACTTCTCGGCCAGCGAGCGCCCGTCCACCCCTCGGATCCGTTCGAATGCCGGCGAATCCGTCACGTGGAAACCGGTGGCCACCACGAGCACGTCCGCGGGGTGCTCGAGTCCGTCCGCGGTGACGACCCCCTCGGACGCCACCCGGGCGATGGGGTCGGTGATCACGTCGACGTTGGCCCGGGACAGCGCCGGGTACCACGTGTTGGACAGCAGGATCCTCTTGCACCCGATCTCGAACCTGGGGGTGAGTTTGCGCCTCAGGTCGCGGTCGCGGACCTGCCGCAGCAGCTGCGCCCGGCCGAGGGCCCGGATCGGGGCGAGCGCGGCCCGTGTCCGCGTGAGCCCCACGACCTGGAACTCACGGCTCACGTACTGCAGCCCCCGCACGAGCCGTTGCAGGCCGGGCACCTTCTTATACAGACTCCGCTCGAGGCGCGGGTAGTGGCGGTCGATCCTCGGCAGGACCCACGGCGCGGTGCGCTGGTAGACGTCCAGGTGGCCCACCTCGGAGGCGATCGACGGCACCACCTGGATCGCGGAGGCCCCGGTGCCGATCACGGCCACCCGTCGGCCGGCCAGGGGGATGGAGTGGTCCCACCGGGCCGTGTGGAACACATCGCCCGAGAAGTCGGAGATCCCCTCGATCTCGGGCATCTTGGGCTCGCACAACACACCGGCCGCGCTGATGAGGACGCGGGCGTCGAAATCTCCGTCCGAGGTGTGCACCGCCCAGCGCTCGCGCCCCTCGTCGTACTCGGCCGAGAGGACCTCGACGCCGAAGCGGATCTTGTCCAGGACACCGGACTCCGCCGCGACCCCACGGATATACTCGAAGATCTCGGACTGGGGCGAGAACGCCCGCGACCAGTCGGGGTTCAGGGCGAACGAGTAGGAGTACAGGTGAGAGGGCACGTCGCACGCCGCCCCCGGGTAGGTGTTGTCCCGCCAGGTCCCGCCAACGTCCCGGCCGCGGTCGACGACGACGAGGTCGTCGAATCCCTCACGGGTGAGCCTGATCGCGGCTCCGAGCCCCGAGAACCCGGCCCCCACGATGAACACGTCCACGACTGTCGCCTGATCCACTGGCCTCTCCCTATGACGGCTCTGTGACTTCCACCACCACGGACCTTACCCGCCGGTAAGGCCGTGGGGTACCGAGCGACAGGCACCGCGCCCGGGAGCGGAGCCGCCCGGTGGCGACAGACCTGTCAGTCGTCGTCCTGGGCATCCCAGGCGTCGTTGCGGAGCCTGGCCTTCTCCAGCGCCGCCTCGGCCTCGGCGCGACTGCCGTAGGGGCCCATACGGTTGTCCCAGTTGGTGACCTTGCCCTGCACTGCGCGGCCCTCTGCGATGTCGTAGTACCACTGTTCGTCCGACACGGGAGTTCCTCCTCGAGTTCGTGGCCGATCGGGCCTCAGACCCTACTCGGCCCCGCCGTTTCCGCGGCCGGAAGCGCTCTCCGGCAGCTGTGCATATCAGTGTCTGTCAACCCGATCGGCCACGGAACCGGTTGCACTGCGCAGGGCGCGCGGGTTGTAGTCGTGGTGCGCTGCATCACACACAGCAGCGTCACATGAGGCGGCCGGTACGACAGGTCGCCCCAACTGAAAGGGGACTCATGAAGAACCTTGCCAAGTCCGTCGGTGTGTTGTCCGCGGCAGTGGCCTTCGGCGCAGGGTCCGCACTCGCCGCTCCCGCCACCGGGGCGCAGTCGCTCCCGACCGGCTCCCTCGGAGACTCGCTGGGAGGCGACACCTGCGGCGAGCAGGTCGTCACGCCGGAGACCCTGGCGAACTCCGGATGGGGCGCGCCCGAGGACGAGAACGCCGCTGAGATCGCCGCCGTCGAAGGCGCCCCGGAGGAGGTGGGGACCGCGGCGCTGACTTTCGAGGAAGGGCCCGAGAACGGCACCTCGCTGTACAAGGATGCCGAGCGCATGCCACTCGACGAGCTCCTCGAGGACGGCGCCCCCGTCCCGATGAGCTACCAGTACACCTCGGACGGCCAGGCGCCCGCCCTGCAGATCCGACTCAACGACGCGAGCGTGCCCGAGACCGAGGACGGGGCCGGGTTCGCCACGATCGTCTGGAGCCCGGCCGACGGTGACGGAACCTGGCGGGAGGCCGATCCCGCCGACTCGGATCAGTTCTGGGCGACGCGCGACATCGAGGATGCGGACGGCGAGACCGTACTCCCCCGCGGCGAGCGGACGACTCTCGAGGAGATCGTCGGGATGAACCCGGACGCGGTCGTCACCGAGTACGGCGTCCAGAAGACCCGTGACAATACGACCGAGGGCGTCGCCATCGACGACTTCACCTTCGGCTGCGAGACGACGGACTTCGAGCTCGACGCCGACGAGGAGGACGGCGGCCCGCTCGGGTCGCTGACGGACATCTTCTCCTCGTGATACTCCAGCGGACCGCCTGAATCGCGGCACCGCTCCGAGCCGGCCGTGGGCGGGGCTCACCGGAGCCCCGCCCACGGCCGCCGTCTCAGAACAGCCGGCTCGCGGCGGCCTGGGCCTGCTCCGCGGTGAACCCGTCGAACATCAGCTGGTCCACGAGCCCCTGCTGGGAGAACGACGTGTAGTCGAGGTACCGCTCCCCCTGCTTGACCGCTTGCTCATCCCAGTCGGCGCCCACTTCCTCGGCCCCGTATTGCGCAGCTTCGGGGCTGTAGTCCTCGAACTCGAGCTGTTCAACCAGTCCCTGCTTCGAGAACGACGTGTAGGCGAGGTAGCGCTCGGCCGCCTTCAGCGCGTTCTGGTGTTCGCGAGGAACCTCGGGCGCGGCCGGCTCCGGGTCGGCCGCCTCCGGCTCGGGCTGTTGCTCGGGCGCGGGCTCTGGCGCCGCTTCCGGGACCGCGTCGGAGGGCTCCGCGTCTGCCGGGGCCGGCGCGGGCAGCGTCGTGCTCGTCTCCACTGCGCTGTCGGCGTCTTCGTCCTCGCCCGAGACCAGGGCGGAGCACGTGGCGACCAGGATCAGCACGCCGATGATGATCAGCGCCCACTTCATGCATCCGCTCTTCTTCTCGGCCGGCTGGCGGGCAGGGGCGGGCTGCCACTGCTGTGCCGGGTGGGGCTGTCCCTGGTAGGGCTGGTCGTGGCCGCCGGGCTGCCAGGGGCCGGGGCCCTGGGGCGTAGTCATCGCTACCTCTTCCGTTGAATGTGAAAACACTTATATCAACGGGGTACGACACGGTACGTAGTCGTGGAAAGCTGTTCACGTCCAGACGAGCAGGACACGACCCGCATGGAAGTGTGGGAACGAGCCGGCCTGTAAGCCGGATCCTGTGCCCCTCCGCGAGGGAGGGCGACGACCATCCATCTGGGCGCACCGTCGCCGGGCGCCTCGAGCGGTCAACCCACGGACTGGGGCGAGCAGCCCTCGTGGCATCCGTGCAGTCACACCGTCACCGGTGCGACCTTCGACCTTGCTCCGGGTGGGGTTTACCGAGCCGCCCCGGTCACCCGGGGCGCTGGTGCGCTCTTACCGCACCGTTTCACCCTTACCGCGCCGCAGCGGGCGCGGCGGTCTGCTTTCTGTGGCACTTTCCCGCGGGTCACCCCGGGTTGCCGTTAACAACCACCCTGCTCTGTGGAGTCCGGACTTTCCTCGGGGCAGGGCCCTTCCGCCCTCCGGCGTCGGTTCCCCGCCCCGCGGCCGTCCGGCCGACTCGTTCGGCGCACAGTCTAGACGCACGCGCCCCCGGCGCTCAGGCGCGTGCCGGTGCGCACCGACCCGTCGCGCCGAGCGATCACTGCTCGGGACGCGGGTTCCCCGCCGCCGAGTTCTCGAACTCGGGGGTGTCGAACGTCTCCCCGCCGAGCGGATCATGAGGCGCCGCGTCGTCATCGACCTGGAGCGACCCGTCGTCCGGGTCGACGGTCACGGAGTCGGGGGCGAGGTCATGGATCGCCAGCACCGGTGCGTCACTGCGGGCCGAGGGGCCCGTCCCGGTGGTTCCGGTACGGGGCGCCAGCCCCGCCAGGGACACCGACAGGCCACGCAGACCACCGGCTCCCTCCGGCGTCTCATGCGCGCGGATGACCTCCCTGAGGTTGCGCTGGTCCACCGTGGACCCGGCACCCGGCTGCGCCTCGCGGGCCGCCTCGCGTGCCGGTTCACTCTGTTCCACCGAGCCCGCCGACTCTCCCTCACCGGTGAGCCCCTGGGAGGAGGAGATACGCACGTAGCGGGGCATGACCGCGATCTCGTACCGGAACACGCGCCACAGCGCGAACATGCCGAGGGCGTAGACGATGGACAGCGGTGCGGCACCGGCCAGAGAACTGACCTGGAGCACGGTCAGCGCGCCCTCGCCGCCCGCCAGCAGCAGCACGCCTCCGGACAGTCCCATGAGGACCGCCCAGGTCACGCGCGTCACCCGAGGGGTCTCGGTGCGACCGCCGTGACTGAGGACATCCACCACGAGTGAGGCGGAGTCCGCGGACGTGATGAAGAACAGGATGATCACCACGATCGCGATCACGCTGAGTCCGGTCACGACCACCGACCCCACGGGGAGCTCACCGAAGAACTGGAACAGCGTGGTGTCCGTGTTGACGACGCCGTCCGGCCCCACGAGGCTGCCGCGCTCGAGCTGGTACCACAGACCGGTGCTCCCGAAGATGGTGAACCACACCAGGGACACGGCGGTCGGGGCCAGCAGGATCCCGAGGAGGAACTCGCGGATGGTGCGGCCGCGGGAGATCCGTGCGATGAACATTCCGACGAACGGAGCCCACGCCAGGAACCAGGCCTGGTTGAACAGCGTCCAGCTCAGTGTCCACCCGTCATCGGCACCCGCGCCGGTCTCGAACGCCAGCTGCGGGATGGTCTGCGCGTACTCGCCGATGTTCTGCACCATCATCCGGAGCAGGAACACCGTCGGCCCCACCAACAGCACGACGACGGCCATCAGGGCCGCCATGCTCATGTTGGTGTTCGACAACCAGCGGATCCCGCGGTCGACGCCGGAGACGACGGAGAGGGTGCTGGCTGCGGTGACGCCGACGACGAGGACCACGACGAGGGTCGACGAGGGATCGAACCACCCCAGGTGGGACAGTCCGGCCTGGATCTGGAGTACGCCCATGCCGAGCGACGTCGAGACGCCGAAGACCGTTCCCACGATCGCCACGGTGTCGATCGCGTGCCCGACCCAGGACTCGATGAGCCTGCGACCGACGAGGGGCTCGAGCAGCCAGCGAACCGACAACGGGCGTCCGTACCGGAACGACATGTACGCCAGGCCGAGCCCGACCACCGCGTAGATACCCCACGCGTGCAGTCCCCAGTGGAACATGGTCTGACCCAATGCGGCGTGAGCAGCCGCCTCGCTGCCGGCCGCGTTCCCCGCGACATCCGGAGGGGAGGTCAGGTGCGACAGCGGTTCGGCCACCCCGTTGAAGACCAGGCCGATGCCCATGCCCGCGGAGAACAGCATGGCGAACCAGGACCACCGGGAGAACTCCGGGCGCTCATCGTCCCGGCCCAGGCGGACGCGCCCGATCCTGGAGAACGCCGCCCAGACCACGAACACCAGACACAGGGTGACCACCAGGATGTACCACCAGCCGACGGTCGTGCCGATGTGATCCCGGACATCGGTGAAGGTCTCCGCGGCCTCCTCGCCGTACACCGCACCGATCCAGGTCGCCACGCCGAGTGCGGCGATGACCAGCAGCGCGGCCGGGATGAAGACCGGCTTCTGCAGTCCCGCCCACACGCTGCGGGCTCCGTGCGTCCCCTCGGCGGGAGGGGCCGCGTTCTCACCAGTAGTCAACTCTCTCCTCACACTTCGTCTCCGGTGCTCGCCATGGCGATCCCTCGCGCGCCGACATCGGACTATACTGACCGGTATGGTTACCTCGTGGCAAGTCACGCCTGCGACCCCTGCGGCGCGAGCGGTTCTCGACGCGGCCGGCCGTCTGTTCTACGAGCGGGGGATCAACGTGGTCGGTGTGGAGACACTCGCCGCGGAGGCGGGGGTGACAAAGAAGACGCTGTACGACCGTTTCGGGTCGAAGTCGGCCCTGGTCGCGGCGTACCTGACCGAGCGCGACCACCACTTCCGCGGGTGGGTCGAGCGCAGCATCGGCACGCACTCCGGGGTGGACCGGCCTCTCGCCGTGTTCGACGCGCTCGACAGCTGGATGGACGCGCACAGCCCCAACGGCTGCGCGTTCGTCCACGCCTACGGAGAACTCCTCGGGTCACCGGACCACCCGGCACACGACGTCATCCGGGAGGAGAAGCGCTGGCTGCGTCAGCGTTTCACGGAGCTGCTCCGCGAGCTGGGCGCGCACTCGCCACCGGAGCTCGCCATGCAACTGGTCGTCCTGCTCGAGGGGGCGAAGGTGGTCCGGTCCATCACCGAGGAGCCGGGGGCCATCGCCCAGGCCCGGCGAGCGGCGCGCGTGCTCCTGCTCGAGGGGCTAGGCGAGATGTGAGGTGTCGTTGACCAGGTGCACCGAGGTCGGCCCGTCCGGGTAGAAGCGGACGTCGGACACCGACGCCAGATCCAGATGCAGCCGGAACAGCAACTCCTCCCCCACCCCGAGGCCGGAGCGGATCGCGAGCTTGATCGGCGTGACGTGGCTGACCACGGCGACGACACCGCCCGGGTGCTCGGCGGTGATCCGACGCAGCGCCCGCTCCACGCGGGTACGGACCACGGCGAAGCTCTCCCCACCGGGCGGCGGGACGGAGGTGTCGCCCAGCCACCGGGAGTGCACGTCGGGGTCGCGTTGCGCGGCCTCGGAGAAGGTCAGCCCCTCCCACCGGCCGAAGTCGGTCTCGATGAGATCCTGCTCCACCACGAGCGGGACGCCGGCGAGGTCCGCGGCACGGTCGGCCAGGCTCCGACACCGGCGCAACGGCGAGGTGTAGACGGCCGTCAGCCCCGGCTCCGCGGCGAGTCGGGCGGCAGTGCGCTCCCCCTGCTCCGCGCCGAGCTCGGTCAGACCAGGATCGCCCTGGCCCGAATAGCGTCGGTCCACCGACAGTGCGGTCTGGCCGTGCCGGGCCAACACCAGGCGGGTCGGCCTGCCCGTCGCTCCGGTCCAGCCGGGCCCGCCCGACGTCACGGCGCCCCCGTCCGCACCACGATCACGCCGCACTCGGGGCACGTGAGCACCGCATCGGCCGCGGCGGCACGGAAGGCGGACACGGTGCTCCGGTCCAGGTCCATCGCGCACCCGCTACACCGCCCGCCGTTGAGGATCGCCGCACCGACCCCGGCAGACTGTGCACTACGAGCGTAGAGGTCGAGCAGCTCGGCCGGCAGGCCCTCCGCCTCGCGCGACCGCTCGGCGGTCGCGGCGGTGACGGCGTCCTCGAGATCGGCGAGCGCGGTGTCCCTCTCGGAGCGCGCCGCGTCGATACGGGTGTCGAGGTCGCTGATCATCGCGCCGGAATGGCTGACGTCGGCGTCCAGCGCCTCCCGTCGCCGGTCCAGCTCCCCGATCTCGTCCTCGAGCGCGTCCTGACGTCGTGCGAGCGAACGCAGTTCGTACTCGAGTTCGGTGGTCTGCCGGTCGGACAGCCCGCCGGCCTCGAGCAGCCCGGCGTCCTTCTCTCGGCGGCGGTGGACGGCGTCGAGGTCCGAGCGCAGCTTGGTGGTGGCGCGGTCCAGGTCCTCGACGTGGATCCGGGAACGCGCAGCGGACTCGGTCGCCGAGCGGCGTTCGGCCTCGAGCGCATCCAGTGCCGCCTGCTCGGGCAGTGCGCCGCGCCGGTGCTCGAGCCCTGCGAGACGCAGGTCCAGCTCGGCGAGGTCGACGAGGCGCCGCTGGTCGGTGGGGTCAGCCTTCATGATCCCCAAGGCTACCGCCCGCACCGGCGGACACCGTCCACGGATCGGTGCGCAGGTCACACACGGTCGCCGTCACGCCCGCCCGCTCCGCCAGCAGCTCGGCGGCCTGCGCGCACCAGGGGAACTCGAGCGCCCAGTGCGCGGCGTCCACGACCATCGGCCCGCCCAGCCGGAGGTGCTCGTCCACCACGTGGTGGCGCAGATCGCCGGTGAGGTAGACGTCGGCCCCGGCCGCCCGCGCCGTGCCCAGCAGGGAGTCGCCGGCCCCGCCGCACAGGGCGACGCGGCGGACCGGCGCCTCCGGATCCCCGGCGGCCCGCACGCCCCACTCGGTGGCGGGAAGCCGCCCGGCCACCAGATCGGTGAACGCCGCGAGCGTCATGGGCCCGTCCAGTTCACAGATCCGGCCGAGACCGGTGTCCTCGGGTCCGGCGCCCGGGCCCGCGTGGTTGATCAGTATGTCCATCGCGGGGACCTCGTACGGGTGGCCGTCGATCACCGCCCGACGCACCGCCGACCGGATCTCCGGCGGGGCCACGAACTCCACGCGGATCTCGGCGACCTCCTCGGGCTCGCCGACCGCGCCGATCGTGGGGTCTGTTCCGTCGCCGGGTCGGAACCGCCCGGTCCCCGTGACGGAGAAAGAACACTCGGTGTACCCGCTCATGCGGCCCGCCCCGGCGGCGAAGACGGAGTCGAGCAGGGCGTCGAGACCGTCTTCCGGCACCGTGACGACCCACCGGTCGACGGTGCCGTCCCCCGTCGGGGCGAGCGGCGCGCCGGGCGTGAGCCCCAGGGTCTCGGCGAGCGCGTCGTTGACGCCCGGCCGGGCCGAGTCCGCGTTGGTGTGCGCGGCGAACAGGGCGCAGCCGCCGGCGATCAACCGGTGCAACAACCGCCCCTTGGGGGTGTCGGTCGCCACCGAGTGCACCCCCTTCATGAGCGGCGGGTGGTGCACCAGGAGGAGGTCCGCGCCGGCGGCCAGCGCGTGGTCGACCACGGCATCCGTCGCGTCGACCGCCACCACGACGGTCCCGATCTCCGCGTCGGGCTCGCCGGCGACCAGCCCCACCCGGTCCCAGGACTCCGCCAGTGCGGGCGGATACGCCTGGTCCAGGATCGCCGTGACTTCCGCGAGTGTGGGCCTTCCCGTGGTCATCGTTCCCCTTCCGCTACGCCCCGCCACGCGTCGACGAGGTCGCCCACCATCGTGCCCGGACGGACCGCCAGCCGCAGGTAGCTCGAGTCCAGGCCCGGGAACGTATCGCAGCGACGGGTGGCGATCCCCCGGGCGGCGAGCCCGGTACGGAACTCCAACGGGTCCGCGCCCCGCGGCGTGCGGACCAGGACGAACGGCGCCTCCGGAGGCACCACCACGGCGATCCCGGCGCGCTCGAGCGCACGCACCATGGCCGCACGCTCCGCGGCCACCTCGTCGCGGATCACACGGAGCTCCCCCACCGCGCCGACGCACGCGAGTACGGCCTCGAGCTGCAGCGTGCCGAGCGGCCAGTGGGGCCGCTGTGCGGCGAGATCGGAGAGCAGGGCGGGGTCGCCCACCGCGTAGCCCACGCGCAGCCCCGCCAGCGCCCAGGTCTTGGTGAGCGAGCGGAGCACCACGAGCCCGGGCAGGTCGGACCCGGCGAGGGTGTGCCCGGGCTCGTCGTCGACCACGTCGAGGAACGCCTCGTCCACGACCGTCACCCGGCCGGGGCGGCACAGCGCGGCGACGTCCCGGCGGGGGTGCAGGACCGAGGTGGGGTTGGTGGGGTTGCCCACCACCACGAGGTCGGCGTCCGACGGGACACGGCCCGGATCCAACCGGAACGGCTCACGCAGGACTGTCCGGTGCACCGTCACGCCGGCCCGGCGCAGCTCGACCTCGGGCTCGGTGAACGACGGGTGCACCACGGCCGCACGCATCCCCCGACGCGCGGCGAGGTCGGCCAGCAGATGGAAACCCTCCGACGCGCCGCCCAGCAGCAGGACGCTCGTCGCGTGGACCCCGTGACGTGCGGCCACGGCGGCCACGGCGGCCTCGTCGTCGTCACCGGTGGGATAGGCACCCAGGTCGTCGAGCCGGGACGCCAACCTCTCGCGCAGCCACGTCGGTGGCCCGTCGCCGCGCACGTTGACGGCGAAGTCCACGCCGCCGGCGATGAGCTCGGCGTCCCCGTGGTGGCGCAGTGCGTCCAGCGGGATCCCCTGCTCGGGAGCGGCGTCGGTCACGCTCCGCAGCATAGGCCCCGGCCCCAGCGCGGACGGGTCTGGGAGAATGAGGTCATGTCCCCACGCCCTGTTCTGCTCGTCGACCTCGACGGCACCATCACCGATTCGCTCCCGGGCATCGCGGCATCCCTGCACCACGCACTGGCGGCCGTCGGCGCCGCGTGGGACGAGTCGCGCGACATCCGGGAGATCGCCGGCCCGCCCATGCCGGAGACGTTCGCCTCGCTCGGGCTGGAGGGCGACGACCGGGCCGCGGCGATGGTCGCGTACCGGGAGCGCTACACCGAGACCGGCTGGCTCGAGAACTCCGTGTTCGAGGGCATGGGAAACCTCCTGGCCCGCCTGTCCGCGGAGGGATACCGGATGGCCGTGGCGACGAGCAAGGACGAGCGGTCCGCGGGGCGGATCCTCGAGCACTTCGAGCTGACGGGACGTTTCGAGTTCATCGGTGGTGCGGACCTGTCGGCGGGCAGGTCGTCCAAAGCGGACGTGATCGCGCACAGCCTCACCGCGCTCGGGGTCGATCCCGTCCCCGCCACCACGGGAGGGACCGCGGGGGCGCTGATGATCGGCGACCGCTCCCACGACGTCGAGGGCGCCGCGCACTACGGCATCCCCACGGCGATCGTCCGCTGGGGATACGGTTCGGCCATCGAATGGGAGTCCGCCCGCTGGTCGGTGGGCGACACGACCGAACTGGAGGAGATCATCCGTGCCCGCTGAACCGCTCCGCCTCGTGTTTGTATGTACCGGCAACATCTGCCGTTCCCCCATGGCCGAGGCCATGACCCGCCGGGCCCTCGCGGACGCCGGGCTCGCGGATCGGGTGACGGTGTCGAGCGTGGGCACGGGCGACTGGCACGCCGGTGACGGCATGGACCCGCGCGCGGCCGCCGAACTCGAGGCGTCCGGCCTCGACTCCGCGCACACGGCCGCACAACTCGCGACGGCCGACCACTCCGCGGACCTGCTCGTCGCGCTCGACCGCGGCCACCGGGGCCATCTGCTGGACGCCGGGGTCGACCCGGCCCGGGTGAGGCTGCTGCGCTCGTTCGACCCCGCCGCCTCCGGCGAGGACGTGGCCGACCCGTACTACGGGGACCGCGACGGCTTCACCCGGACCCGGTCGGAGATCGACGCGGCGCTCCCGGGCCTCGTCTCCACGGTCCGCGACCTGCTCGGGTAGCCGCACCCGCACGACGGATACTCTGGGGGCATGCGCGAACTACGGCGTTTCTTCAATCCCGGGTGGATCCTCGGGCTACTCGCCGTGGGATTCTTCGCCTGGGCCTGCTTCGCCTGGCTCGCCCCGTGGCAGCTGGGCAAGAGTGACGATCTGGATGCGCGCAACGACCGCCTGGCCGCCTCGGTCGAGGCCGATCCCGCGCCCCTGTCCGAGGTGGTGTCCGGGCCCGACGATTTCGTCGAACGCGAGTGGCGCCTGGTCACCTCGACCGGCTCCTGGCAGCCCGGCGCCGAGGCCCTGCTCCGGCTGCGTTCGGTGGACGGCGAGCCCGTCTACCACGTCCTCGGGGTGTTCCGGACGGATGCGGGCGAGGAGTTCCTGGTCAATCGCGGGCACATCCCCGTCGGGGAGAACAGCACCGTCCCCGAATACCCCGCCGCCCCCACGGGGACGGTCGAGATCACCTCGCGGGTACGGGCCGCCGAGGACGGCCGGGCCGAGCCTGTGCCCGTCGACGGCTACGAGACCGTCCGCCTGGTCGACCCGACCGTGTTGGGCGAGACCCTCGGGCACGACGTGGTCCCGGCGGGTTACCTGCAACTGTCCGGTGAGCAGCCCGGATCGCTGACGCCGGCGCAGATCCCGGCGATCGAGAGCGGGCCGTACCTGTCCTACGGCCTGCAGTGGCTGGCGTTCGGCGTCCTCGCCCCCGCGGCCCTCCTCTACTTCGCGTGGAGCGAGATCCGGGCCCGCCGCCGCGACGCCGAGGGGTCGGGCGTCGAGGTCACCGCAGGGACCGGCCCGGGACCGGGCGACGACGACGAGGACCGCACCGCTGCCGACGAGGGCACAGGCACCGGCAGCACCGACGCAGCCGACGCACCGGCCGCCCGCGAGCGGGCGATGAGAGCGCGCTACGGGCACCGGGACGACGCCGAGCGACGTCGGGCGTTCCGGCAGGCCGACCGGCTCCGGAGCTGACTGACCGCGTCGCGGCGGATCTTCTTCCGGGGTGTCGTCACCGACGCCGCGCGGGAACGGACACTGTCCCGGGCATGCCCGCCGCCACCGTCGCCGCGACCGCCGCCGCGCCCTGGACCGAACGCATGAGCCGGCCCGCCCGCCGCACGTCGGCGGGCCGCGGCGCCGGGCCGTCCCCGAGCACCTGCCGCATCTGCACGCCATAGGGATACGGGGTCCGGCCGCCGAGGCGCACCCCGAGCGCCCCGGCGCAGGCCGCTTCGACCACGCCCGCGTTGGGGCTGGGGTGCCCCCGTGCGTCACGCAACCAGATCCGCGCCGCCCGCCGCGGGCTCCCCGCGACGAGCGGGGCGAGCGCTGCGGTGAGCGTCCCCGCGAGCCGGGCCGCCGGCCACCCGAGAACGTCGTCGAGCCGGGCCGATGCCCAGCCGAACCCGGCGTACCGTTCGGAGCGGTGCCCGACCATCGCGTCCAGGGTGTTCGCGGCCCGGTGCGCGACCGCGCCCGCCGGACCCGCGACCGCCGCCCAGAACACCGTGGCGACAGCAGCGTCGGCGGTGTTCTCGGCGACGGACTCGACCACCGCCCTGGCGAGGTCGTCCGCCTCCAGCGCGACAGGATCCCGGCCGCACAGCCACGGCAGGAGAGTTCGCGAACCGGGGATGTCGCCGCGCGCCAGGAGATCCGCGTGGGCCTCGGCGATCCGCAGCAGCGAGGTGCCGCCGAGGCAGGCCCAGACGATTGCGGCCGTGGCAGCCGTACGGACGACCGGACGTCGACGGAGCAGGCGGTCGAGCGTCGCCGTCGACAGCGTCGTCCCACCCACGAGTGCGGCGGTGAACACGATCCCCCGCGCCCGGGCGGCCGCGGCCCCCGACACGGCTCCGCCGCCGGGGACGTCCGCGGGGTACAGGCGATCCTCGAGTGCGAGCGCGAGGCGTCCGAAACCCGCGACGGGGTGCAGGCGAACGGGGTCCGCCAGCGCCCGGTCGGCCGCGAACCCCAGGGCGATGCCCACGGCGCGGGATCGATGACTGTTCATGGGTGCGCGCGGAGGGAATCGAACCCCCGACCGCTGGTGTGTAAGACCAGAGCTCTAACCGCTGAGCTACGCGCGCGTGAGCGCCGGCGCGTCACGCACACCGGCGCTGGTCAGGGTAGCGCACCCACGGAGAGCCCGATCCGGGGTCCCGGGCCCCACGCCGCCGGCGGTGGACCGCCGACGGTGCCGCGGTCACTTCCCCTTGCGCAGGGACAGTCGGCTGCCCACCCAGTCCCCGATCGCGGCGGTGCGGGTCTGGAGCATCCCGGCGGTCTGCGCCGACTCGGCGATCACCGCCGGCTCCACGTGCCCGTCGGTCCCGGTCTTGGGGGTGAGGACCCACACGTGGCCCTCGTCCGCCAGGGGCGTGACGACGTCCATCAGCCGGTCGACGAGGTCTCCGTCCCCTTCTCTCCACCACAACAAGACGGCGTCGACGACCTCGTCCGTGTCCTCCTCCAGGAGTTCGGACCCGACGGCGTCCTCGACGGCCTCACTGATCGACGCGTCACAGTCGGAATCCCATCCGACCTCTTGGACGATCATGTCCTTCGTCAGTTCGAGCAGACTGCTCACCTGGTCCGCTCCGTCCTGCTGGTTCGCCGCGGCGACCACCGTGTTGTTCCTCCCTCGTGTCCGGGTCTTGCTTCTCGGTCGTTCGTTGACCAGGAACACTACCCGCGCGCAGTCCCGGGCGACACGCCTACCGTCCATTTCCGGTCCCGACGCGCTCTCCCGTGTCGCACGTCACGCTTTGGGGCACAATCGGGAGTGGACGTGGACCGACCACGGAATCCACTCCGGGCACGCGTGCCACCCGACACACACCCGCGGGGGCACGGCGGCCCGACGCCGTGCCGCGGCCCCACCGGGTCGCGCGCCGAACGCCACGCAGAATCGAGGACGAGACGCATGACCGAGAACGATGGGAACAGGGCGGGATCGGCACCGACCAACGTGCCGGTGCTCCGGGAAGGAGTGGCCTCCTACCTGGCGGACTCGGACCCTGAGGAGACCCAGGAGTGGATGGACTCCCTGGACGGGCTCCTGGCGGAGGCCGGTCCCGAACGTGCCCGGTACCTGATGCTCCGACTCCTCGAGCGTGCGTCCAAGCAGCGCGTGCCGCTGCCGCCCATCACGTCGACCGACTACGTCAACTCGATCCCCACCCAGCTCGAGCCGGAGTTCCCCGGTGACGAGTCCGTCGAGCGGACCTACCGGCGGTGGATCCGGTGGAACGCGGCGATCATGGTGCACCGCGCGCAACGCCCCGGCGTCGGGGTCGGCGGACACATCTCCACCTATGCCGGGGCGGCGCCGCTGTACGAAGTGGGCTACAACCACTTCTTCCGTGGCAAGGACCACCCGGGAGGCGGCGACCACGTCTTCTTCCAGGGGCACGCCTCCCCCGGCATGTACGCCCGCGCCTATCTGGAGGGTCGACTGCGCGAGCACGACCTCGACGGGTTCCGGCAGGAGAAGAGCCATCCCGGCCGCTCGCTGCCCTCCTATCCCCACCCCCGGTGCCTGCCGGAATTCTGGGAGTTCCCCACCGTGTCGATGGGGCTGGGCCCCATCAACGCGATCTACCAGGCACGGTTCAACCGCTACCTGCACCACCGCGGGATCAAGGACACCTCCCGGCAGCACGTGTGGGCGTTCCTCGGCGACGGCGAGATGGACGAGGTCGAGTCACGCGGCGCCCTCCAGGTGGCGGCCAACGACGCCCTCGACAACCTCACCTTCGTGATCAACTGCAACCTGCAGCGCCTCGACGGTCCGGTCCGCGGCAACGGCCAGATCATCCAGGAGCTGGAGTCGTATTTCCGCGGCGCGGGCTGGAACGTCATCAAGGTGGTGTGGGGCCGCGAGTGGGACGCGCTGTTCGCCAAGGACACCGAGGGCGCGCTCGTCGAGCTCATGAACAACGTCAACGACGGCGACTACCAGACGTTCCGCGCCAACGACGGCGCGTGGATCCGGGAGCACTTCTTCGGCCGCGACCCCCGGACCGCCAAGCTCGTCGAGGATCTCACCGACGAGGAGATCTGGGCGCTGCGGCGTGGCGGGCACGACTACCGGAAGATCCACGCCGCCTACAAGGCCTCACTCGAGCACACAGGCCAGCCGACGGTGATCCTCGCGCACACCATCAAGGGCTTCGGGCTCGGCCACAACTTCGAGGGCCGCAACGCCACCCACCAGATGAAGAAGCTGACGCTGGACGATCTCAAGCTCTTCCGGGACAAGCAGCAGATCCCGATCACGGACGAGGAGCTCGAGGCGGATCCGGCACTGCCCCCCTACTACAACCCGGGCCCCAACTCCCCCGAGATCCGGTACCTGCTCGAGCGTCGGTCCGAGCTCGGTGGGCACGTCCCCGAGCGGCGTCAGACCTTCACGCCCGTGACCGTGCCGGACATCGACGCGCTCGCCCCGCTGCGCAAGGGCTCGGGCAAGCAGTCGGTGGCCACCACGATGGCGCTGGTCCGGACCGTCAAGGAACTCCTGCGGGAGGAGTCGCTCAAGGAGCGGATCGTGCCGATCATCCCCGACGAGGCGCGCACCTTCGGCATGGACTCGTGGTTCCCCACCCTGAAGATCTACAACCCGCACGGCCAGAACTACACGTCCGTCGACCACGACCTGATGCTGAGCTACAAGGAGGCCAGCGCCGGGCAGATCATGCACGAGGGGATCAGCGAGGCGGGCTCGGTCGCCGAGTTCACCGCGGCCGGCACGGCCTACGCCACGCACGGCGAGCCGATGATCCCGATGTACATCTTCTACTCGATGTTCGGGTTCCAGCGGACCGGTGACGGGATCTGGGCGGCCGCCGACCAGCTCGCCCGGGGCTTCTACCTCGGCGCGACCGCTGGGCGCACCACCCTCACCGGCGAGGGGCTGCAGCACATGGACGGGCAGTCCCCGCTGCTCGCCGCCACCAACCCCGGCGTCATCTCGTACGACCCGGCCTGGGGGTTCGAACTCGCCCACATCATGCGGGCCGGGATCGAGCGCATGTACGGGCCGGGGGCCGCACACGAGACGGAGACGGACGGGATCGACCGCAACGTCTCGTACTACATCACCCTGTACAACGAGCCGGTCCCCCAGCCGCCCGAGCCCGAGGACCTCGACGCCGACGCGCTGCTGCGGGGCCTGTACCGCTTCCGCGGCGCGCCCTCGGGCACCCATCGGGCGTCGATCCTCGCGTCCGGCGTGGCGATGTACGCGGCGGTCGAGGCCCAGCGGGTGCTGGCGGAGAAGTGGGACGTCGCGGCGGACCTGTGGTCGGCGACCTCGTGGACCGAGCTCGCCCGGGACGGCTTCGAATGCGAACGGCACGAACTCCGGCACCCCGACCAGCAACCGCGGACGCCGTTCGTCACGGCCGCCCTGGAGGCCAGCACCGGACCGAAGGTGGCCGTGAGCGACTTCCAGAAGGCGGTCCCGGAACAGATCCGCGGGTGGGTGCCGGGCGACTACACCGTCCTCGGCTGCGACGGCTTCGGCTTCTCCGACACCCGCACGGCCGCGCGGCGGTTCTTCAACACCGACACCGAGTCGATCATCGTGGCCGTCCTGGCCGGACTCGCCCGCGAGGGTTCGATCGAGCGGACCACGGTGCTCGAGGCCGCCCGCCTGTACAAGATCGACGACGTCATGGCGGCGCCGGAATCCACCACCGACCCCGGAGTGGCGTGATCGGACCGGTGGAAAGCGGGACGGAGCCGTCCGGCGGGTCGCCCGGTCGCCGACGGTCGGCGACCGGGGCGCCCGCGGACGACCGTCCGGTCTCGGACGCGCTCCTCAAGCGGATCACGCGGTACTCGGGCACGCTGTCGACGGACGCGGTCCGCGCGCTCGAGGTGGAGCTGCCGTTCTTCGCCGAACTCTCCGCCGACCAGCGGGCGGAGATCCAGCTGATCATCCAGAGCGCTGTCCGCGACTTCGTCACCTGGATGCGCAATCCGGAGGCCCAGCACACGGATACGATCGCCGGGTTCAAGCTGCTGCCCAAGGGGCTCGGGCAGGGGTTGTCGCTGCAGCAGACCGTGCAGTTGGTGCGGTCGACGCTCGAGTACTTCGAGCTCGTCATGCCCCGCATCACCCACAACGAGCGTCAACGCGGCCTGATGATCGCCGCCGTCCTCAAGTTCGGTCGCGAGCTCGGGTTCACGGCGGCCTCGGTGTACGCGGCCGCCGCCGAGAACCGTGGCGCCTGGGACACCCGGATGGAGGCGATGATCGTCGACGCCGTCGTCCGCGGGGACCGCCACGCCGATCTCACCTCGGGGGCCTCCGCGCTGAACTGGGATCCGACGACCCCGGCCACGGTGATCGTGGGGTCCCCGCGCACCGAGCTCGGCCTCGCCGCGGTCCCGGCCGTGCACAACGCGGCGGTCTCATCCGGCCGGCACGCGCTGGCGGTGGTCCAGGGCGCCCGCCTCGTCGTCATCCTCTCCGGTCGGCTCGAGTCCCCGGGGGAGATCCCGCCCGCGGTGCTCGACGCCTTCGCAGCGGACGCCTCCGTCGTCCTGGGCCACACCGTGGACTCGCTCGTCGAGGCCCCGGAGAGCGCCGCCGAGGCGCTCTCCGGGGCCACAGCCGTGAACGGCTGGCCGGGAGCGCCCCGCCCCGTCTCCGCGAACGATCTCCTGCCCGAGCGGGTCCTCGGCGGCGACCGGGGTGCGGCCGGCTTGTTGGTCGAGCGGATCGTCACCCCGCTCCGGGGCGCGGACCCGTCCCTGGAGGAGACCCTGCGGGCCTATCTGGACTCCGGGGGGCACGTCGAGGCGTGCGCCCGCGAGTTGTACGTCCATCCCAATACGGTGCGGTACCGACTCAAGAGAGTCGCTCAGATAACCGGGTACGATCCCCTTGACGCGAGAGACGGTTTTGTCCTCAGAATCGCCCTGGTCCTCGGGAAGTTCGCCGAACGCTCCTCCCAGGAAACGTAAATTGTCACACGCGTCACACCGTGTAACGAAATCCATTCGGCGACAGATGGACGGCTAGCCAACTCGGCTTTTGTGGGAACCCTACAAAATCCGGCGTGAGTTTCTGGCTTCGAGAACATCTACCGAAGCGGCCCCGGGAGTGTTGTCTGATACTCGTGCTTTGCCTTACCTCCCCCGGACAAGGGTCCCAGAAAGCCGGCATGCTCGCGCCGTGGCTCGAGCTCCCCGGCGCCTCGGCCCGTCTCGAGGACTGGTCCGCGGCCAGCGGACTGGATCTCGAGCGCCTCGGCACCACCGCGACCCTGCAGGAGATCACCGACACGGCGGTGACGCAGCCACTCGTCGTGGCCTCCGCACTGCTCGGTGCCGCCGAACTCCGACGGCGCGGCCAGATCCCGTCGGACACGGTGGTCGCCGGCCACTCCATCGGCGAGCTCGCAGCACTGGCGGTCGCCGGCGTGATCTCGGAGCCCGACGCGCTGCGCCTGGCCGCCGCGCGTGGTGCCGCCATGTCGCGGGCGTGCGCCGCCAGGCCCACCGGGATGATCGCGGTCCTCGGTGGCCTCGAAGCCGACGTCCTGCTCGCCCTGGACGGTGCCGGGCTCGTGCCCGCCAACCGCAACGGCGCCGGACAGATCGTCGCCGCCGGACCGCTGGAGGCCTGCGACGCGCTCGAGCAGAACCCGCCCGGCCGCGCCCGGCTCCGGCGCCTCGAGGTGGCCGGCGCGTTCCACACCTCGCACATGGAGCCCGCGGTCGAGGAGTTCCGCCCGCTCGCGGACTCCGTGGACGTCAACGACCCGGAGCTGACCCTGCTGTCCAACGCGGACGGAAACGTGGTCACCTCCGGACGGGACGCGCTGGACCGCGTCGTCTCGCAGATCACCCATCCCGTCCGGTGGGACCTGTGCACCCAGACCATGCTCAAGCTCGGCGTGGACGCCTTTGTCGAGCTCCCGCCGTCCGGAGCCCTCGTCGGCCTGGCCAAGCGCATGATGCGCGAGGTCGACCGGCACGGCATCACCACCCCCGAGGACCTCGAGACCGCCATGGTCTCGGTCCCCTCACTCAGCGGCGCGTAGAGCCGTCCCCACCCATGGCCGCCGGGCCCACCGGCGGCCGTGTCATGACCGGAACCCCGCGTCCGAGAAGGACACGGCCACAGTAGGAACAGGAAGGAACACGCATGGCGCGCACCGAGGCCGAGATCATCACGGGACTCGCAGAGATCGTCGAGGAGGTCACCGGGATCGAGCCCTCCGAGGTCACCCCGGAGAAGTCGTTCGTCGACGACCTCGACATCGATTCGCTCTCCATGGTGGAGATCGCCGTCCAGACCGAGGACCGCTACGGGGTGGAGATCCCCGACGAGGACCTCGCCAAGTTGCGTACCGTGCAGGATGCGGTCGACTACATTCAGAAGATCGACAAGAGCTGACGACCCGCTCCGCGTGACGGGCGGGGACGCGACACCAGGGCTCACGGTGCGGTCGGTGCACCACGAGCCCGCGTCCTCCCCCGAATGCGGGGCGACAGCCGCACGACCTCCCGCCCGTGGTGGGAGTACCAGGCGGGGCGCACGGCCCGGGACGGGGGTCCCGGTCCGGCGCGTACCGCGCCACAGCCAGTCCGGGGGTCCATCAGACCGCACCGTCCTCACACGGACGAGCGGCACGGAAAGGACTGCACTGCAATGACCATCACCACCACCGTGGACCAGAACACCCAGATCGACCCGCGTGACCCCGTCGCGCGACTCGAGAACCTCTTCGACCCGGCGTCCCTGGAGTTCCTCACCGAGCCCGACGCGTCGGGTGCCCTCGCGGCCCGCGGGCAGATTGACGGCGTGCCCACCGTCGCGTACGCCACGGACGCCACCGTCATGGGTGGCGCCATGGGCCTCGACGGCTGCCGCCACATCGTCCACGCGATCGACGTCGCTATCGAACAGGACGTGCCCGTCGTGGGTGTCTGGCACTCGGGGGGCGCGCGCCTCGCCGAGGGCGTCGAGGCGCTCCACGCCGTGGGCACCGTCTTCGAGGCCATGGTCCGCGCCTCGGGCCGGGTCCCCCAGATCTCCGTGGTGCTCGGCCCCGCCGCCGGCGGAGCCGCCTACGGCCCGGCGCTCACGGACGTCGTGATCATGGCCCCGACGGGCAAGATCTTCGTCACCGGCCCCGACGTCGTCCGCTCCGTGACCGGAGAACACGTCGACATGGAGGGACTGGGCGGCCAGGAGGCGCACCACCGCAAGTCGGGCGTCTGCCACATCGCCGCCGACGACGAGCGCGACGCGCTGAACCGGGCCCGCCGTCTCGTCACCCTGCTGTCCGCGCAGGGCGACTTCGACACCGGGGCAGTCGAAGCCGATCAGACCGATCTCGCAGGCCTGCTCCCCGACTCGCCCAGGCGGGCGTACGACGTCCGCCCGCTCGTGCACGGGATCCTCGACTCCTGCGAGCTGGACGGCAGCAGCACCTTCGAGGAACTCCAGGCCAAGTGGGCACCGAGCATCGTGGTCGGTTTCGGCCGGATGGCCGGCCGGACCGTGGGCGTGATCGCCAACAACCCGCTGCGGCTCGGCGGCTGCCTCAATTCCGAGTCGGCCGAGAAGGCCTCACGCTTCGTGCGGCTCTGCGACGCCTTCGGCGTCCCGCTCCTCGTCGTCGTCGACGTCCCCGGCTACCTCCCCGGGGTGTCGCAGGAATGGGAGGGCGTGGTCCGCCGCGGCGCCAAGCTGCTGCACGCGTTCGCCGAGGCCTCGGTCGCCCGCGTCACGCTGGTGACCCGCAAGATCTACGGCGGCGCCTACATCGCGATGAACTCGCGCGCACTGGGTGCCTCCGCGGTGTTCGCGTGGCCGGACGCCGAGGTCGCCGTCATGGGGGCCAAGGCCGCCGTCGGCATCCTGCACAAGCGCACTCTCGCCGCCGCGCCCGAGGACGAGCGCGAGGCCCTGCACGACCGACTGGCCGACGAGCACGCCGCGATCGCCGGCGGCGTGGGCCGGGCGGTGTCCATCGGTGTGGTGGACGAGGTCATCGAGCCCACCGACACCCGTCGTCGACTGGTGGGCGCGCTGGACGGCGCCGCGCACGCGCGGGGCGATCACAAGAACATCCCCCTGTAGGCCCTGACACGAGTAGAGCCCGCACCCTCGCGAGGGTGCGGGCTCTACTCGTGGTGATCCGGGAGCGGGCGGGCCTCCGCTCAGCCGACGCGGGAGAGCCAGGTGACCTCGGCGGCGGCGGGGTGCCCGCGCAGCGGCTCGAGTGCCCGGTCCCACGCGGTACCCAGCTCGTCCTCCATGGCGGAGTGGAAGGCTGCCGGCCCGGCGGACATCAGATGGCGCAGGCGGTTCTCCGCCACCACCACGTCGCCGCTGGCGCCGGTCTGGCCACGCCACATGCCGAGCTCGGGGGTGTGCGAGAAGCGTTCGCCGTCGACGAGTTCGCTCGGGTCCTCGGTGACCTCGAAGGCCAACATGGACCACTTGCCCAGCGAGTCGGCCAGACGTGCGCCGGTACCGACCGGACCGATCCAGTCGACGATCGCCTTACGGGCGCCCGGCTGGGCCGGCTGGTCCTCCCAGCGCATAGCAGAGGTCGCGTCGAGTGTGCTCGCGAGAGCCCACTCGACGTGAGGGCACAACGCGGTCGGCGCGGCATGGATGAACACCACGCCGGTCGTCGTGTCCGCGAAATTATTCAGATCAGACATCGTTTCACTCCCGAATCACTGAGGGACGTCTTCCCCAACGACCTCATGCATTCGTGTGAACGATGGTTCCTATGTGGTTGTTGAATACCACTGTGCCTCAAGTGATCGAACTACACCAGTGACACTTCTGGATTCTCAGCAAAGCTACAGCAGGGGCGTTCCGCCGATGCGCGGCCGCACCGGCGTGTCGCCAGGCTGTGAGTTGCGGGGACGCGCGGGCGGTCAGCCGCCCAGCGCGTCGTCCTCGCGCATCCGGCGGGTGGCGGCGTCCACGACCGCGTCGGACAGGGCCGGCCACAGCGGCTTGGCCCAGTCGCCGAAGTCGCGGTCCGTGAGCACCACCAGGGCCGTGTCGATCTCCGGCTCGACCCACAGCAGCGTCCCCGACTGACCGAAGTGGCCGAAGGTCGCGGGCGAATTGTGCTGGCCGGTCCAGTGCGGATGCTTGGCGTCGCGCAACTCCATCCCCAGGCCCCACGGGCACGGCTTGTGCATCCCGTAGCCGGGCACGATGCCGTCGAGCCCGCGGAACTGCTCGGTCACGGCCTCGGCCACCGTCTCGGCGGACAGCAGCCGCGGGGCGACCAGCTCCCCCGCGAACACCGCGAGATCCGCCAGGCTGCCCGACGCGCCGTGGCCGGCCGATCCCTCGAGCACGATCGAGTCCAGCCCCAGCGGCACACAGACGGCCTCGTGCAGGTAGTCGGGGAACGGGATCCCGGTCGCGTCCGCGATGTGGTCGGCCAGTACCTCGAACCCGGCCGACGAGTAGATGCGCCTCTCCCCGGGCGCGGCGCGGACCTTGTCGCGGTCCGCGAAGTCCAACCCCGAGGCGTGCGCGAGCAGGTGGCGGACGGTCGAGCCCTCCGGCCCGGCCGGCTCGTCGAGGGAGATCGCCTCCTCCTCGACCGCGATCAGCGCGGCCACCGCGACGATCGGCTTGGTCACCGAGGCCAACCGGTACACGCGGTGGTCGTCGCCGCGCGTGGAGACCACACCGCCGGGTCCGACGACCGCGGCCGAGACGTTGTCCACCGGCCAGTCGTCGACGCCGGCGAGCGCCGCGTCGATCCTCTGCTGGTCGAACTGCTCGGACATCGGTTTCCTCCCCGGATCCAGACCTCGCACGGCGGGCCCCGGTGCGTACGTCCAGTCTCCCAGACCACCGGACCGCCCGCGCCCGGCCCGGACGATCCCGGGATGGGCGGCGACACCACAGGGCACAATGGCCCGCATGAACTCCCCCGTCTCCGGTCACCGCGCCTTCATTCCGTCGGTCCGCGATCGCCTCACGCGGGGCGCCATGACCGCCGCCGGTTCCGTGCCCTCTACCGCGATCCGGCTGGCGGCCGGCACGCCGACCGTGGTCGACGGGCAGCGACTCGACCCCCATTTCCAACTGGGCCTGCGGATGATCGGGCTCCTGTCGGAGGGCGAGTACGAGGACATGACGGTCGCCCGGGCGAGGACCGCGCTCGAGCGGTCCTCGTTCCACGTCGCCGGCACCCCGGTTCAGCTCGCCTCGGTGCGGGACGTGGTACTGCCTCTCGGCGACGACGCCGCGTCGGCCGATCTGAACGCGCGGTGGTACCGCCCGGACGACGACGAGGAGCTGCCCGTCCTGATCTACTTCCACGGTGGCGGCTGGGTGCTCGGCAGCATCGACTCCCACGACTCCACCTGCCGATACCTCGCTCGCACGGGCGGGCTCAACGTGCTCAGCGTCGACTACCGCATGGCGCCCGAACACCTCTTCCCGACCGCCGTGGACGACGCGCTGGCGGCGTTCCGCTACGTGCGCGACCACGCCCGGACGCTCGGCGTCGACCCGAACCGCATCGCGGTCGGGGGCGACAGCGCGGGCGGCAACCTCGCGGCCGTGGTGTGTCAGCAGACCCGGGGCGCGGGCGAGCGGTCCCCCGACTTCCAGCTGCTCTTCGTCCCCGCCACCGACATGTCGGCCCGGACCCGCTCCTACGAGCTGTTCAAAGAGGGGTTCTACCTCACCGCCGACACCATGGGCTGGTACGAGCGCACCTACATCCGGTCGGACGAGGACCGCCTCGACCCGCGTGCCTCGCCCCTGCTCGCCGAGGACCTCTCCGGCCTGCCGCCCGCGCACGTGGCGACCGCCGGCTTCGACCCGTTGCGCGACGAGGGCGAGGCGTACGCCCGGAGGATGGCCGACGCCGGCGTCACCGTCTCGCTGCGCCGCCATCCGGCCATGGTCCACCCGTTCGTCAACGCAGTGGGCGCCGCACCCCTCGCCCGGGCCGCACTGTCCGAGGCGGTCGGGGCGCTGCGCATGGGCCTGGCCTATTGAGCCCGGGGAATCAGCTGAACAACACCACGCCGTAGGCGGCGAACACGACCAGGTGGACGGCGCCGTGCGTCGCCGTGACCTTCCGCGCGGAGAACGTCGCCACGGAGAGCACCATGGTGACGGCGAGGAGGAGCAGGTTCGCGGGCGACTCGGCGAGGACCACCGTCTGCCCCGTCATCATCCCGATGACCAGCACGACCGGGATCGTCAGCCCGACCGTGGAGACCAGCGCGCCGTGACAGAGATTGCTCACCCGCTGGACCTCGCCGCCGAGCGCGGCGCGGACCGCGGTGAGCGACTCCGGCAGGAACACGATCATCGCGATGAGCACCCCGGCCAGCGCGACGGGGGCGCCGAGGCGGCCCAGTCCGTCGTCGAGCAGGGCCGCCATGTCGTGCGAGAGCAGCACGATCGGCAGCACCGTGACCACGAGTAGCGCCAACCGCGTGAGGACCTCGCCCCGGTGCTCGCGGAGCACCCCGCCGATCCGCGCCGACCGGCCGTCATCGTCCCTCGTGGGGGCGGCCGCGACCAGTCGCTCATCGACCTCACGGAAGTCGTCTGCCTGCGCGCCCATCTGCCGGAACAGGAAGAACGCGTACACCGCGAGGGTCAGCACGATGACGGGGATCTCCTGGCCGACCGTGTACGAGCCGGCCTCACCGATCAGCGCGGGGAGGCCGAACGCGAGCGCGGCGAGGACGATCAGCATCGACAGGTAGGCCGAGGTACCGGTCCGGTTGTGCCGTAGATCCCCGTGGCGGAGACCGCCCACCAGCAGTGCCAGGCCGATGACCAGGTTCATGATGATCATCGATACCGCCATCACCGAGTCGCGGGCGATGGTGGCGTTCTCCCCCGGCCCGAGCATCACGGCGGCGATGAGGATCACCTCGATCAGCACGATCGACAGCGTCAGCACCAGGGACCCGTACGGATCCCCGAGGCGGCGTGCGAGTGCCTCGGCCTGCTTCAGCACGCCGAACGCGCACACGATGATCACACCGACGATGACGGCCAGGGCGAGCACCAGCACCAGCCACGGCACGGACGGTTCGAGCAGCGGACCGAGGAGCAGGAGGGCGCCGAAGGCTCCCCAGCCGAGGGCGATACGAGCGATGTCGGCCGGCTCGACGAACCGGCTCGGCGCATCGTGAGACATGGATGATCTTCTCCGGTCCGGGGTCGTCCCCGGCGAGGAAGAGGCAGCCGGGCCGTCCCGACCGGCACGCGGATCCCGCGCGCGTCCACTCACTCTAGCCGAGACGCGCGACCGACCCGATGGTCGCTCTACGTCGCGGGGAGCTCCAGCTCGGCCAGGTCACCGCGCTGCGCGTCGTCGAGGTCGATCTCCCAGCGCAGGGCCCCGTCGTCCTCGTCGAGTTCGAGCTCGTCCAGCACTCCTCCCGGATGCTGGTCGAGGGCCTGCCGGATGGCATCGGCCGCGGACACGGTGACCGCGTGCGCCTCGCGGACGTCGTCGTCGTCTCCTTCTCGCTCGTCCTCGCGCACGGCGCCGTCGGCCGAGATCTCCAGCTCGACCTGCTCGTCGCCCACCACCAGGTCGATGTCGAAGGTCTCTCCGTCATCGCGGTCGACGTCCACGACGATCGCGCCCGGGTAGGCGTCCAGCGCAGCATCGATCGCGGCGAACACCGGATCCTCCTGTGCCTGCGGATCCACCGCGTCGGCGGAGGTGGTGTCGTCCTGCGCCGTCGCGGTGTCGTCGGCGGGCGCGGGGCCGCCCTCCGAGGTGACGGCCTGGGTGACCGTCTCCCCGCCGGCGCCCCCGCCGTCACCGGAGCAGGCGGCCAGCAGAAGTGCGGAAGCGAGGACGGCTCCGGCCGCCAGCGGTGTCGAGGATCTCATGGGCAGCTCTCCCTGGGGACCGGGCCGTGGACCCTACTCGGATCCGTAGCGTTTGGCGTACCTGGTGGGCGACAGTCCGAAATGGTCACTGAACGCCCTCCTGAACGAGTTGACGTGACTGTATCCGACCCGATGGGCGACCGCGTCTATCGCGCTGGTCGACCGGAGGAGAAAGGCGGCGGCCTCCATCCTGTTCCGCAACCGCCACTGCTGCATCGTCATACCTGTCTCGGCGAGAAATGCCCGCTGCAACGTCCGTGTGGTCGTGTGCACGGACGCCGAGAGCTGCTCGACGGTGCGGGCGTCCCCGGGGTTGAATCTCAAGGTCTCGCAGACGGCCCCGGCCGCGACGCCGGTGGGTGCGGGCAGTGCCGTGGAGAGCACGGGGCCGTGCTCGATCAGTGCGAGTATCTGCCGAGCAATGTCCGCCGGGGGCTGGATCACGCTCGAACGGGACACCATATACGCCAGCATCAGCGTCCGGAGGTCTCGGCCCACGGTGATCAGCATCGTCTCCGCCAGCGTCGTCGCGATGTCGTCCGCGTCGAACCCGAGGGGCACGGTCACCGAGTTCTCCCGCACGGTGAACGAGTGGCTCGCCCCGGCGGGGATCCAAATCGCGTGGCCTGTGACGAGGGACCATTCCTCATCCCGGACCACCAGGTCCGCCTCCCCGCGCACTTGCCACAACAACATGTTGAGGTGCTCTTCACACCGGTCCCGCACCGTGACCGGGGGGATCCACGTCCGCGAAGACATCGGCAGTCCTCCGCTCCGGAGGCGTCGGGATCCGCGCCTGCTTGTCGTGTTCTGTTGAACTCTGGTCGGGATCAGTTTACCCATTGAGGCTAGGCTCCCCTAACCTGGTGCGGCCGGGGCTGCCACCCGCGCCCCTCACCGCCCGCGAGGCGATCGGATCCAGGAAAGACGACCATGACCACCACCATCCCCGGAAGCAGGATGTGGCGCGCGCTTCCCGCCGCCCTGCTGGCGGGCGCGATCGCGCTCACCGGATGCTCGACATCCGCTGACGGCACCGACGGGGGGACGGTGGAGAACCCGCTGCCGCCTGCCGAGGGCACGACGCAGTACCCGTTGACCCTGGACACTTGGGCCGGCGAGACGACGCTGGACGAGCGCCCCGAGCGCATCGCCGTCATCGGCTTCAACCCCAACCTCGACGCGCTCGCGGCTCTGGACGTGACACCCGTGTACGCGCTGACGGAGGAGCCGTGGTCGTGGCGAGACCCGGAGTGGGTCTCCGACATCGAGCACGTGGACACCGCCACGCGCAAGGACGACATCAACTTCGAGGCGATCGCCGCGTCGGACCCCGACCCCATCGTGGCGACCGACTTCATCAATGACGAGACCCAGTTCGACCGCCTGTCGACGATCGCGCCCGTGCTCGACCGGGCCGAGGTGATCCACGGCGACAAGAGGGACTGGCGCGACTCCCAGCGTGCGGTCGGGGAAGCCCTCGACCTCGGCCATGCCGCGGAGGACGCGATCAGCGAGACGGAAGAGGCCGTCCGTGACATCGCCGAGGCGCACCCGGAGTTCGACGGCAAGACCATCACGATCGGGCAGGACTACGGCCCCGAGTTCGGGCTGTCCTATTACACGGTCACCGACGGGACAGCCGAGAACCTGATGACCGACCTCGGGTTCGAGCCGAATCCGCTGGCCGAGAATTTTGTCGACGACGACGTGGTGTCCGATGAGAACCAGAAACTCCTGGACGCGGATGTGCTCGTGATGATCTACGGAGATGAGGAGATCCGTGAGGCCAGAGAATCAAATGCACTGTTCCGGTCCGTGCCTGCCGTGGCGGAGGACCGCTACGTCTCGCTGAGTGCCGTGGACGGCGATCCCACCGGCCTCGCCCTGGCGGACGGTCGACGGGTCGATGGTGCGCAGGCCACCTGGGTCCTGCGACGCGGCCAGAGCGTGGAGAGCATCCCCTGGGCGCTCGATGTGGTGGCGGACGAATGGCTGTCCACGGTCGAACTCCCATAATCAGGCCGCGCGCCGGAACCCGGGACCGCGCCCCGTCGGTTCGCGGTCACCATCACCGGACGCAGGGACTGGTCCTGATCTCGGCGGCGTTGGTCTGCGCCGCCGTCCTGAGCCTGACTACCGGGTCGAATCAGCTCCCGCTCGACCAACTGTGGGACGGGCTCCGGGCGCGGGACGACACCGAGGCCTCGATCATCATCTGGTCTCTCCGGCTCCCCCGGACCGTTGTCGGCGTGCTGGTCGGCGCGGCCTTCGGGGTCGCGGGCGCGCTCATCCAGGCACTGACCCGCAACCCATTGGCGGACCCGGGGATCCTGGGGGTCAACGCCGGCGCAGCGTTCGCGGTGACCCTGGGGGCCGGGATCGTCGGCGTCTCCGGCATCGGCGGATACGTCTGGTTCGCGTTCCTCGGCGCCGCCGTGACCACCGTGCTCGTCTATGTGATCGGGTCGGCGGGAGGAGGCCGGGCCTCGCCCGTCGCGCTGGTACTGGCGGGGGTAGCCCTCGGCGCGGTACTGGGCGGCTTCGCCACGTTCCTCACCCTGATCGACCCGGACACGTTCGAGTCGGTCCGCAACTGGAGCCTCGGCTCGATCGCCCGGGCGGACCCGGCCGACACGCTGACCGTGGCGCCGTTCATCATCGCCGGACTCGTGATCGCGCTCGCGCTCACCGGCACGCTCAACGCCCTCGCTCTGGGTGAGGACTTCGCGGCGTCCCTGGGCACCCGGGTGCACCTCACCAGGGTGCTGGGGATCCTCGCCGTCACGCTGCTCGCCGGCGGAGCGACGGCCCTGACGGGTGGCATCGGTTTCGTGGGACTGATGGTGCCGCATATCGTGCGGTGGTTCACCGGGCCGGACCAACGCTGGATCATCCTGTACTCGGCACTGGCCGCCCCCGTTCTGGTGCTGGCGGCGGACGTCGTGGGCAGGGTGATCGCCCGGCCCGGCGAGATCGAGGTGGGCCTGGTCACGGCGGTGATCGGCGCTCCGGTGCTGATCGCCCTGCTGCGACGCCGGAAAGCGAGTGGCTTGTGACCGCGACCGAGCGGGACACCCCGCAGCCCTCCGCCGAGCGTCCGGACCTCGACTTCGGGTACGCCACCCGCACCCTCCGGCTCCGCGGCGTCTCGGGCCGTATCGGCGTTCGTCTCCTGACGGTCTCGGCGATGCTCGTCGCCCTCGCCCTGGGGCTGGCGGTCGTCTCGCTCACCGTCGGCGACTACCCCCTGACGATCGGCCAGGTACTGCGGGTTCTCGGCGGTGGCGGCGAGAGTTTCCACCGGATCATCGCTCTGGAGTGGCGACTTCCGATCGCCGTCGCCGCGGTCGCCTTCGGCGCCCTCCTCGGGATCGGAGGAGCGATCTTCCAGTCCCTGACGCGCAACCCGCTCGGCTCCCCTGACGTGATCGGCTTCGACGCCGGCTCCTACACCGCGGTGGTGGTGACCATCCTGGTCGTCGGATCCGGCAACTACTGGTCGATCGCCTCGGCAGCGATCCTCGGTGGGCTCCTCACCGCCGCGGTGGTCTACGTGCTGGCCTATCGACAGGGCGTCCAGGGGTTCCGACTCATCATCGTCGGGATCGGGGTCTCGGCGATGCTCGGCTCGGTCAACGCCTACCTGATCACCAGGGCCGATATCGACGACGCGATGACGGTCGGATTCTGGGGGGCGGGCTCCCTCTCGCGCGTGACATGGATCAGCATGCTCCCCTCGTTACTGGTCGGTGGTGTCATCGTGGCCGCCGCCCTCGCGCTGTCCCCGAGCCTGAGGAGGCTGGAATCGGGCGACGATTCCGCGATCACCCTGGGCACGCGGGTGGGGCGGGACAGACTGGCACTGCTCGTGGTGGGCGTGGCGATCTCGGCTCTCGTCACCGCGGCCGCGGGCCCCATCGGCTTCATCGCACTGGTGTCCCCGCAACTGGCGCGGCGGCTGACCCGCTCGCCGGGGGTGAGCCTGCTCGCTGCCGCGGGCATGGGGCCGCACTGCTGGCCTGCGCGCATCTGATGTCGCTCCTGATCGCCCAGGCATACCGCCCCGTCCCGGTGGGACTGATCACGGTCTGCCTCGGCGGCCTCTACCTGATCTGGCTGCTCATCCACGAATCCCGCAAGTCCGCCGGTCCCGCCTGACCGCCCGACGACACGACCCGAAGGAACATCGCTCCCATGAACCGGACCCCGCGCGACCCCACGCGACTCGTCGTCGACGACGTCTCCGTCGGGTACGACAAGCGACTGATCTCCGAGGGACTCAGCATCGACATCCCCGACCGGTCCTTCACGGCGATCATCGGGCCCAACGGCTGCGGCAAGTCCACCCTCCTGCGCGCCCTGGCCCGGATCCTGAGCCCCTCGTCGGGTCAGGTTCTGCTCGACGGCAGGGCGATCACCTCGTACAAGACCAAGGAGGTGGCCCGCGAGATAGGGCTCCTGCCCCAGTCCTCACTCGCCCCCGACGGCATCCGCGTCGCGGACCTGGTCTCCCGTGGCCGCGCTCCGTACCAGAGCCTCATGCAACAGTGGCGCCCCACGGACGAGGAGGCCGTCGCCTCGGCCCTGGAGGCGACCCGCCTGACCGACCTCTCCGGCCACCTGGTCGACGAGTTGTCCGGCGGGCAGCGCCAGCGCGTCTGGGTGGCGACACTCCTCGCGCAGGACACCCCGATCATGCTGCTCGACGAACCGACGACCTTCCTCGACATCGCCCACCAGTACGAGCTGATGGAGCTCTTCCGCGATTTCCACGAGGACGGCAGGTCCCTGGTGGCGGTGCTCCATGATCTCGGTCAGGCCGCGCGGTACGCCGACCACCTCGTGGTGATGCGGGACGGCCGGGTGGTGGCGACAGGACCCCCGCACGAGATCATCACGGCACAGCTCATCGAAGACGTCTTCGGTCTCCGTTGCCTCGTGGTCCCCGACCCCGTCACCGGCACCCCGTCGGTCGTACCGCTCGATCCACGCGCCGCTCCACCTGTCCCCGTGGAGCCCGTCGACCTCGTCGCGGACCGCAATGGCCGTGACCCCCACGACAGGAGGACCATCCATGACCAGGCGTGAACGCTCCGCATTCACCGGCCCGAACCGCACCGGCGAACAGCGCCTGAGCTTCCAGCCCAAGCTCGTGCGACGCGACCTGACCGTCGCGCGCGTCGAGGACATCACGCCCCGGTACCGGCGGATCGTCCTGACGGGTGAGGTGCTGGCCGAGGGATACCCCTTTGTCCGCTTCGCGTGCAATGACCACGTCAAGGCGTACTTTCCCGACCCCCGGACGGGTCACATCGTCGCCTATCACGAGACCGGGTTCGACGAGTGGATCCTCGACGAGGTGGAGGGAGAGCCGTTCCGCCGGGATTACACACCACGTGCCTGGGACGCCGCGGCGCGTGAGCTGACCCTCGACTTCGTCATCCACGAACACGGGATCGCGGCAGCCTGGGCGCGGGCGGCGGAGCCCGGTGACCAGCTGGTGGTGATGGGCCCCCGCGCGAACTGGCTCCTCCCGGAGAACTACTCCCACTACTGGGGCATCGGGGACGAGACCGCTCTCCCCGCGATCTCGCGACTCATCGAGGAGGCCCCTGCCGGAGCGCACGTCACGGCCATGATCGAGATCGCCGATGCGCGCGAGGAACAGGCCCTCGAGCCCGCCCCCGGGGTCACGCTGGACCTGATCTGGGTACACCGTGACTCCGTACCGGCCGACGAGGAGCCGGGCCGCGCCCTCCTGGAGACGGTGCGGCATGCTCCGGCCCCCGGGAACGCGGACGATCTGTTCGTGTTCGCGGCCGGCGAGACCACAGCGATGAAGTCGATCCGAGACCACCTTCGGCGCGACCTCGGTCTGCCCAAGAGGCAGGTCGCGGTGGACGGCTACTGGAAGCGCGGTATCGCCGACCACGACCACCACACGAACGACTTCGACGACGGGTGAGCGACCGCGGCGGACCGGAGTCACCGGCGCGTCCGCACAGGCAGACGACACAGCGGTGGGGCCAGCGGGGCTTGAACCCGCGACCAGCGGATTATGAGTCCGCGGCTCTGACCAACTGAGCTATGGCCCCGCCGCACGAGCCGGGAACGTCACCGACTCGTGCTGCGCAATCCTAGCAAGGCTCACGTGCGGCCCTCGGGCAACCAGACCTCCCGCACGGCGGCGAGACCGTCGTCGACCACCGACGGCGGGTCGTCCCAGACCCGCACACGCCGGTCCGGCACCTCGTAGGCGGGAAAGCCGGGCTCACCCTCGGTCACGAATCCCACCCAGGACTCGTGCATCGCGTCCACCAGGCCGTGCGGCGCGGGCGCGCCCAGGTAGCGCTCGACGTTCTCCGCCCCCGGGACGCCCCAGAAGAACGGGAGATCAGCGCAGTGCACGGGGCCGCTCCCACCGTCCCAACTGAAGTCGTAGACCCACGTCGGAGCTCTCACGGCCGCACGCCTCTCCGCCGCCCTGGTGACCGTGGAGTGGATGGTCGCGGCGTCGATCACCGCGCCGACACTGCGCCGGACCGACCGTCGACTCGACTGCCTGGCCAGCGCGCGCAGTCCCGCCCGGGGGATGTCCTGGGACATCGCGATCATCGTCGCGCCCGGCAGCAGCGCGGGCCCGGGCAGGCTCCTCGCGATGGTCTCGAACTCGGTGGCGGTCGATCCGATCAACAGCGGCACCTGTGCGCCGTCGCCGACGGCAACCGACTCCAGCACCGGCACCGGTAGAAGATCCCCACCGATGACCGGCCGGAACGGCAGCGTGAGCTGATTGTCCCGCCGGAGACGCCGGTGGAACTCGTCGACGGCGCCACGGCCCCCCTGCGCGAGAGATTCCGCGGTCACCCCCTTCGGGGCCGGGATATCCGCCCCCCGCAGGGCTGCCGGTGAGGCCGCGATCGCCCGCTGGAACAGTCCTCCGACGTGCGGCGAGCCAAGCAGAGCCAGAACCGCGCCACCTCCCGCGGACTGGCCCGAGATCGTGACCCGGCGCGGGTCTCCGCCGAACACGGCGATCTCGTCGCGTACCCATTCCAGGGCGGCGATCCAGTCGAGTACACCGCGATTGTCCGGTGCGTCGGGGAAGGACGTGAAGCCCTCCACTCCGAGCCGGTACCCCACCGAGACCACGACGATCCCCCGCCGCGCGAAGGTCGCGCCGTCGAACCACGGCTGGTGGGAGGACCCGGACTCCCACCCCCCGCCGTGGAACCACACCAGCACCGGGTGGTCGCGACCGACGTCCGGCGCCCAGACGTCGACGTGCAGGATGTCCGTGCCGGCCACGATCGGCTCCGGGATCGCCGGGTCGGGGTCGAAGCGGAGCCGCTGCGCGGTGGCCGCGGGGCGCGTGGCGTCCCGGGTTCCCGGCCACGGCTCCCGCGGCCGGGGGGCGGCAAAGCGTAGGTCGCCGACCGGGTCCTCGGCGTACGGGATCCCCAGGAAGCGCACTGCTCCCCCGAGGTCGGTGCCATGCAGGCGTCCGGTGGACAGTGCCACCTCGGGTCGTGTCATGCGGTCAGGCTAGCGACGGCCGCTGAGAGTTCCCTTGGTCGTCGATGCCACCACGGTCGACGCTGCTAGCAAGGAGGGATGAGCACAGACCGCGAACAGATCACCGAACGGCTGGCCGACGTGGCCACGGCACTCGACACCCGCGACTGGACCGCACTCGGTGCACTGTTCACCGAGTCCGCGGTCGCATACGGAGCGTCGGGGCGGGACGAGATCGTCTCACGCGTGCGCGACCACCTCGGGGGCTGCGGCCCGTCCCAGCACCTGTTGGGCAACCACCGCGTCGAACTCGCGGTGGACGGTGACGACGACCTCGCCCGCAGCCGCACCTACGCCCGCGTGATGCATGTCGGCGCGGGTGACCTCGCCGAGCTGATCTACGAGTGCTACGGCGAGTACACCGACACGTGGACCCGTACGCCTGAAGGGTGGCGCATCCGGTCTCGGGAATTCCACGTCGGCTTCGACCGGGGCGACAGGCGGGTGCTCCGTCCGGAGTAGCCGGCGACGACCACGCGGGCCATCAGTCGTCCTGCGCCTGTAGTACGACGGCCGCCACCTGAACGCGATTGACGCACCCGAGCTTGTCGAACACCCGTGCAATGGTCGCTTTGACCGTACTCACGCTGACGTATCTGCGCGCGGCGATCTCCGAGTTGGACAGCCCCTCCGCGACCAGCTCTGCGACAGTGCGCTCGAGGTCACTGAGCGGCTCGAGCCTCTCTTTCGCGGCTATCCCCCTTCTCGCCCGAGCCGTGTACGCGTCGACGACGGTGTCGGTGACCGGGTCGGACCACGTCCGTGGCCCTGCTCGCCGGTGCCGTCCTGACCGCCCTGTGGCAACTGATCCGCGCGGCGACCGGAGACGGCATCTCGGCCCTGACCTTCCACCCGAGCGGGACCCTGTTCCTCGGATACGTGCTCGCGCTGGCAGCCTGGCTGCTGCTCACCGATAACTGACCGGCTTGCCGGGCAACCACGCACCGCCACACGAGAAAGCAGGTCAGGAACGCGCTGTTCCTGACCTGCTCTTGTTGCTCCCCCAACTGGATTCGAACCAGTAACCCCTCGATTAACAGTCGAGTGCTCTGCCGTTGAGCTATGGGGGACCACACGGGCACCGACGCGTGCGTCGGATACCGAGGACTCACCTTAACGGGCGCACACACCCGGATCAAATCGACAACTCACGCGATGTCCGGGGTCGCACCGACCGCCTGCTCAAGCAGCCCGCGCCGGTATTCCTCCAGCGCAACCAGGTCGCCGAACAGCGCGGAATACCCTTCCGGGTCCTGCGACGGGCTCATGCGCTGCACCTTGGATTTGAGATCGGCGATCTGACCCGAGACCCACACCTCCTGCAGCCGGGCGAGCACGCCGGAGATGTACCGCGGAAGCGCCTCCTCGGCCACCCTGAGGGTCTCGACGGCGAGGGCCCCGACCAGCCGGGACAGTCCCTCGTCCCTGATGCCCGCGGAGATCTCCGTCACCCAGTTGGGTCCGCTCTTGCCGGACGCGCACCCGCCGGCCGCCGCCAGCGCCTCGGCGATCGCCGAGTAGGCGGGGTGGGTGTAGCACTCCTCCGGCAGGGAGTCGAAGAGCGGCCCGGCCAGCCCGGGGTACTGCAGTGCGGCCTTGATGGCCTCGCGCTGCGGCCACAGCGACGGGTCGGCCTGCGAGGGCAGGGGGATGCCCGTCGGCCCCTCCGGTTGTTGCTGCCCGTTCGCCTGAGCCGCCTCGTCGTCGTATCCCCGGCCGCCGCGCTCGGCGCGGTCACGTCCGGGCCGGGGCCCCCGACCGGGCCCGCCCGGACCACGCCGGCGCGGGCCGGCAGACCGTGCACGTCCGGCCGCCCTGCGCGCCTCCTCCCGGACTCGTCGCAGCACGGTCGCGGGGTCGTCCCAGCCCACCCAGCCGGCGAGCTGTCGCGCGTACTCGTCCCGGAGCGTCGAATCGCGGATCCCCGCCACGACCGGCACGGACCGTCGCAGGGCCTCCACCCGCCCCTCGGCGTGGTCGAGATCGTATTCCTCGAGCATCGAGCGGATCGCGAACTCGAACATCGGCACGCGCGTGGAGACCAGGTCCCGCACCGCCGCGTCACCCTTGCTCTGCCGCAGGTCGCACGGGTCCTGGCCCGCGGGTGCGACCGCGACGAAGGTCCGCCCGGAGAACTGCTGATCCCCCGAGAACGCCCGCATCGCGGCCTTCTTCCCGGCCTCGTCCCCGTCGAAGGTGTAGACGATCTCCCCGCGGAAGTAGTTGTCGTCCAGCATCAGCCGGCGCAGAGTGGCGAGGTGGTCCTCGCCGAACGCGGTGCCGCACGCCGCCACCGCGGTGGTGACCCCGGCCGCGTGCATGGCCATGACGTCCGTGTACCCCTCGACCACCACGGCCCGGCGCTGCGAGGCGATGTCCCGCTTGGCCAGGTCGAGCCCGAACAGCACCTGCGACTTCTTGTACAGCAGCGTCTCGGGGGTGTTCATGTACTTGCCCAGCTTGTCGTCGTCGAACAACTTGCGGGCACCGAAGCCGATCACCTCACCGGCGAGGTTGCGGATCGGCCAGAGCAGGCGCCGGTGGAACCTGTCGATGAGCGAGCCGCGCGAGGAGGTCTTGGACAGTCCGGCCGCCTCGAGTTCGCGAGCCTCGAAGCCCTGCTTCATGAGGTGCTTGCTCATGGTGTCCCAGCCGGCCGGGGCGAAGCCGCAGCCGAACCGCTCGGCCTGCGCCATGTCAAACCCGCGCTCGAGCAGGAACTGCCGGGCCGGTTCTGCCTCGGGGTCCTGCATGAAGCGCTCGGCGTAGAACTTCTGGGCCGCCGAGTTGGCCTGCGCCAGCCGCGAGCGGGTGCCGCGATCGCGCTGGATCACCTGCCCCCCGCCCTCGTAGGAGATGCGGTAGCCGATCCTGTCCGCGAGCTGCTCGACCGCCTCGACGAACCCGATGTGCTCCATCTTCATGAGGAACGCGAACACGTCCCCGCCCTCGCCGGTGGAGAAGCAGTGGAAGTACCCGTGCTGGGGTCTCACGTGAAACGAGGGGGTCTTCTCGTCCTTGAACGGCGACAGCCCCTTCATCGAGTCGGCGCCACCGGGTTTGAGCGCGACGTACTCGCCCACGACCTCCTCGATACGTGTCCGTTCGCGGATCGCGGCGATGTCCTGCTCCGGAATCCGCCCTGCCATGCCGTCCAGAGTAACCGCCGCGGACGGAGGCTGGTGTCCGCCCGTTGCCGGGCCGATACGCTGGGCCCATGATCGTCGCCCCGCCCGCTCCCGACGTCCTCCCCCGCCCCCGGGGCCGCACCGCACTGGCTGCCGTCCTCGTCGCGGTGCTGCTCACGGGCCTCGGCGCCCTCGGGCTGCCGTCCGCCTCGGCCGAACCGCCGTCCCGGCTGCAGCAGCAGGTCACCGACCCCGTCGGCGCGCTGGGCGGCGACACCGCCGAGGTGGAGCAGCGGCTCGACGAACTGCGCTCCACCGACCAGGTCCAACTCTGGGTGTCGTTCGTCGACAGCTTCGACGGGATGCCCGCCCAGCAGTGGGCACAGGAGACCGCGCGCATGTCCGACCTCGGCGCCTCCGACGCACTGTTGGTGGTGGCGGTCGGTGACGACGGGTACTGGTTCGAATACGACGACCAGCGCACCGTGCAGCAGATCGCCGACGAGGACATCGAGCCCCGGCTCGCGGTCGGCGACTGGAGCGGCGCCGTGATCGGGGCCGCGGACGGGCTCGAGAGCAGCGGCTCCGGATCCGGGCCCTCGTTCTGGGTGGTCCTGGCGGTCATCGTGGGCATCGCGGCGGTGGTCGCGGTGGTCCTGGTGGTCAGCCGCAAGCGGCGCGAGGATCGCACCGCCAAGCAGGCCGCATCCGCGCGGGACATCCCCGGCGACGACACCGCCCGGATGTCGCAGCTGTCGATCGACGTGCTCGACGCCCGCGCGCGGGACGGTCTGACCGACGCGGACCAGTCCGTCGAGGCCTCGACGGCCGCGCTCGCCACGGCGACCGGCGAGTTCGGCGAGATGCGCACCCGCCCGTTCCGCGACGCGCTCGACACCGCGCGGCAGGAGGTGGACGGCGCCCATTCGCTGATCCAGCGCCTGGACGACGACATCCCCGAGACCCCGTCGCAACGCCGCGCCATGCTGCTCGAGGTGGCGGCGCGCGCCGAACGTGCCGAGCGCGGGCTGGCGGACCAGTCCGAGGCGTTCGCCGAGATGCGGGATCTGCTGATCAACGGGGCCGCCTCCGTCGACACGCTCACCCGCCGTGCCGTCACCCTGCGCGCCCGGCTCCCGGAGGCCGAGCAGGCCATGGCGGACCTCAGATCCCGCTTCCCCGCCACGGTGCTCTCCTCGATCGACGACAACCTGTCCATCGCCTCCGAACTCCTCGATGCCGCCGAGTCCGAGACCGCCCGCGCCCGCGAGGCGCTGGACCGACCCGTGGGTCAGCAGGCCCAGGCGGTCGACGCCATCACCGCCGCGGAGCGCGAGCTGTCCCACGCGGAGAAGCTGGTCGACGGCGTGGACCACGCCGCCGAGGACATCGCCACCGCCCGCCGGGACCTCGACGACCTGGTCGAGGAGGTGGAGGACGAACTATCGACGGCCGCCCGGCTGCTGGGCTCCGTCGACGTCAGCGACTCGACCAGCACGACGCTCACCGAGACGGCGAACGCGGCACGCTCCGCGGTGGACGAGGCCAAGCAGCGCGGCGAATCCGATCCACTGGACACGTTCTCCCGGCTGGTGGATGTCGACCGCGACCTCGACGAGGCGCTCGCCGCCGCGGGGCACGAGGCGGACGCCGCCGGTCGCGCCCGCGCGGCACGCAAGGCGGCCCTCACGCGGGCCCGCGGCGCCGTCCGGGAAGCCGACACCTTCATCAGCAGCCGCTCGTACGTGATCGGACAGACCGCCCGGACCCGGCTCGCCGCCGCCAAGGACGCCCTCGCGAGCGCGGAGGCCACGGCCGGGCCCGCCGCCTTCCCGACCGCCGACCGTGCACTGTCGCTGGCCCGCGAGGCCCTGCGCCTGGCGCAGAGTGACGCCAACCGGCCGCAATACCCGGGAGGCGGGTACGGCGGCGGTCGCCGTGGCGGCTACCGGCGCCGACGCGGCTCGAGCACCGGCGCCATGGTCGGCGGCATGGTCGCCGGCGCACTGATCCAGGGCATGCTCCGCGGTGGCGGTCGGGGCGGCGGCTTCGGTGGCGGAATGGGCGGTGGTTTCGGCGGAGGCGGCTTCGGCGGAGGCGGCATGGGCGGCGGCTTCGGCGGAGGCGGCTTCGGTGGCGGAGGCGCCGGCGGGCGGTTCTGAGGCGAAGACCGCCCGGGATCCCCGGCCGCGCAGCTAGCCTCTGCAGTCATGACCCGTCGGCGCAGGGCCCTCATCGCGGCGGCCGCGGTGATCATCCTCCTCGCGGCGGCTGTGGTCACGGCGGCCGCCTGGTATCGGCCGATGCTGCTCACCGGGACCGGATACGCGGCACACAACGCCTGCGCGCTCCACTTCCTCGTCGGCCGCGAGGACTACGCATCCGACCTGCCACCCAATCCCCTCGTCCCCGTTCTCCGGACCACGGTCGACGAGGGCGACGGGACCGCGACCGCCTCGGTCCTGGGCATCGCCTTCCGACAGACCGCCCACCTGTCCGGCCACGGGTGCGCCCTCGGCGACCGCGCCGCGGGCCCCCGCGACGGTGCGCCTCCCCCGCCGTCGCCGGCGGAGAACCCGCGGGGCGTCCGCCTGCCCGAGGCGGCCGACGCCCCGGCCGAGGTCTCGGACGCACTCGAGGCCGCGGCGGCGTATGAGGGCACGCGCGGCCTCGTCGTCGTCCGGGACGGTGAGCTGGCGGGTGAGTGGTACGCCGACGGGTTCGGCCCCGACACCCGGCAGTTGGGCTGGTCCATGGCCAAGAGCGTGGCCGCCACGTTGGTGGGTCGCGCGCAGGTCGAGTTCCCGGACGCCGAGCTCGACCCGGCCGCCACCGCGCTACGCCCCGAGTGGACCGACGAGCGCTCGGAGATCTCCCTGGACGACCTGCTGCGCATGACCTCGGGCCTGGAGTGGGACGAGGAATACGACCTGGGTACGCCGATCACGCAGATGCTCTTCACCGAACCCGATATGGCCGCGTTCGCCGCCGGCCAGCCGCTGGCACACCCGCCGGGCACGCACCGTCAGTACTCGTCGGGCAGCAGCAACATCGTGTGCGACCTGCTCCACGAGCGCACCGGACTCGGTCCCGAGATCGCGGGCACCCTGCTCTTCGACGAGCTCGGGATGGACAGTGCGGTGCTCGAGGCCGACGCCGGTGGCGGATCCGTGTGCAGCTCCTACCTGTGGGCCACTCCCCGCGACTGGGCGAAGTTCGGGCAGTTCGCGCTCGATGACGGGATGGTCGACGGAGCGCGATTGCTACCCGAGGGCTGGATGGACTACGCCACCGAGGTCGTCCCCGCGGCGGGCGAGCCCGAACCGTACGGGGCGCACTGGTGGGTCAACGACCCGGGCGACGGCGGCGCCCCGCGCTACCCTGATCTGCCCGCCGACGCGTACTGGGCCTCGGGCCACGACGGCCAGTACACGGTGGTGGTGCCGTCGGCCGATCTCGTGGTGGTGCGGACAGGCTTCTCCCCCGGGGGCACGCTCGACTCACTCGGGGTCGATGAGCTGGTCGCCCGGATCGCCGGCACCGTCTCCTGACCGATTCGCCGCATAGGGGCCCGCCGGGTTATGCACTCTCGCGGCCGACCACATGCCGCTTAGGGTCCGCACGGTCGACCTCGCGGCCGCACAACCTCCTGGGCGGGCCGATTTGCCGCATAGGGTCCGCTGGAACGGGCGCGGGCAGGCGGCCCAGCGGCGGCCGAGCGGCGGCTCAGCCCCAGGCGGCCTGGAGCCCGGCGCTCGCGCGGTCGATCCGCTCCAGCCGGCTCTCCGTGTACAACGCCACCTGGTCGACGATCACGCGCATCCGGGCGGCATCGTCCGGAGCGGAGTCCCACAGGCGACGCAGCGCGGCGTCGAGTCCCGCCGGAGCCGAGTGCACCAGATACTCGGCGACGCGATGGATCCGGTCACGCTGCCGTTCCTGACGGACGCGGTGGCCCGGGTCGCTCATCACATACCGGACGGCCATGGTCTTGAGCATGACCACCTCGGCCTCCACCCGGCCCGGCACCTCCAGGTCCGCGCTGAACCGGCCGTGCGGGACCGCGCCGTGCACCTCCCGAGTGGAATGGATCGCCGGCATGACGAACCGCCCCACCAGCTCACTGGTGAGGGATTTGAGCGCGACCAGCCCACCGAAGGTGTCCTCGAACGGCTGCACCGCGCGCACCACCTCGAGACGGGCGAGTCGCTCGGCGGCAGCGCGGAGCTCGGCCGCGTCCGGCCCGCGGAACTCTCCCGCACCCAGATCGGCGAGCGCCTCCACCTCGGACGGGTCCGAGAGCGAACGCAGGTCCAGCCGGCCGGCGACGATCGCGTCCTCCACGTCGTGGACCGAGTACGCCACATCGTCGGAGAAGTCCATGATCTGCGCCTCGAGGCAACGCCGGTCGCCGGGCGCTCCCTGCCGGACCCACCGCAGGGTGTCGGCGTCCTCGTCATAGGCCCCGAACTTGCTCGTCCCGGCGCGGGGCAGCCACGGGTATTTGGTGGCGGCGTCCAGGGCCGCACGCGTGAGGTTGAGGCCCATCCCCCGCCCCTCGGCGTCGACCACCTTGGGCTCCAGACGCGAGAGGATCCGCACGGTCTGCGCGTTGCCCTCGTAGCCCCCGAACCCGCGGGCCACCTCGTCGAGCGCCCGCTCACCGTTGTGCCCGTACGGCGGGTGCCCGATGTCGTGACTGAGCCCGGCGAGATCCGCCAGATCCGGGTCGGAGCCGAGGCCGGCGGCGATGCTGCGCGAGATCTGCGCCACCTCGAGCGAATGGGTGAGTCGGGTCCGCGGGGTGTCCCCGTCGCCGGGCCCCACCACCTGGGTCTTGTCCGCCAACCGGCGTAGCGCCGCCGAGTGCAGGACCCGGGCCCGGTCCCGCTCGAAGGGACTGCGCTCGCTCGCCGTCGTCGTCGTCACCTCACCGGCGGGGCCTTCCGGGACCCGACGCTCGCTCGCGGCCCGGTCATACGCGAAGCCGGTCATCCGGGAAAATCCACGTCGGTGCCCGCGATGCGGTGGTACTGGTACCAGAGGACCGCCCCCGTCTCGCGGATGATGCTCATGATCTGATTCTCCCTTGTCCACACGGCGGGCCCCTCCCTCGTCGGGGACGTGCGCGCGTCGAGCCCGGCGTCGCTGGCCATCATCTGCGACCGGTACGAGTGGGTCGGGTCACTGACCAGGACGACCGACTGCCCGCGCTGGTCCTTGACCGTCATCGCCACGGCCTCGAGGCTGCCCACGGTGTTGGTGCCGGTCTCGACCGCCAGGATCGACTCGGGCGGGACACCCAGCTGCGTCAGGTAGGACCGCCCGGATCCGGCCTCTGTGTAGAGGTCCCCGGGCTGATTGCCGCCGACGGTGATGACCTGCGGGGCCACGCCCTCCTCGAACAGCGTCGCCGCGTGGTTGAGCCGCGCCTGGAACACCGGGGTCGGGATGCCGTTGTACTGCGCGGCTCCCAGGACCACGATCGCGTCCGCCGGGGCGCGATCATCCGCCCGGGCCACATACCACACGCGGAACGCGATGAAGCCCGGGATCAGCAGGCACAACAGCAGGGCGATCACCACGAGCCAGCCGAGGACCCGGGACACCACGCGCATCGGGGAGCGGGATCTTCTCACTGGGCCAGTGTGCCAGGACCGCGGATCAGCAGCCCAGGAGCCGCTGCGCCAGGTACCCCTCCACCTGGTCGATCGCGACCCGCTCCTGAGACATGGTGTCGCGCTCACGGATGGTCACGGCCTGGTCCTCCAGCGTGTCGAAGTCCACGGTGATGCAGAACGGCGTCCCGATCTCGTCGTGGCGCCGGTACCGACGGCCGATGGCCTGGGCGTCGTCGAAGTCCACGTTCCAGTTCTTGCGCAGCTGCGCGGCCAGGTCCCGCGCCTTGGGCGAGAGGTCGGCGTTGCGCGACAGCGGCAGGACGGCGGCCTTGAACGGCGCGAGCCGGCGATCGAGGGCCAGCACCGTGCGGGTGTCGACGCCGCCCTTGGCGTTGGGGGCCTCGTCCTCGGTGTACGCGTCGACGAGGAAGGCCATGAGCGACCGGGTGAGGCCGAAGCTGGGCTCGACCACGTACGGGATGTACTTCTCGCCCGAGGCCTGGTCGAAGTACTGCAGGTCCTCGCCCGAGTGTGTCTGGTGTTGGGTGAGGTCGTAATCGGTGCGGTTGGCGATGCCCATGAGCTCGCCCCACTCGCTGCCGGCGAACCCGAAGCGGTACTCGAAGTCGATGGTGCGGTCCGAGTAGTGGGCCCGCTCGTCGTCCGGGACGTCGAAGCGCCGCAGGTTGCCCGGGTCGATGCCCAAGTCCACGAACCAGTCCCAACAGTCCTCGACCCAGCGGTCGAACCACGCGACCGCCTCGTCGGGCTTGGTGAAGAACTCGATCTCCATCTGCTCGAACTCGCGGGTGCGGAAGATGAAGTTGCCGGGCGTGATCTCGTTGCGGAACGCCTTACCGATCTGACCGATGCCGAACGGTGGCTTACGCCGGGCGGTGGTCATGACGTTCTTGTAGTTGACGAAGATGCCCTGCGCGGTCTCCGGGCGCAGGTAGTGCAGGCCCGTCTCGTTGTCGACCGGGCCGAGGAAGGTCTTCACCAGGCCCGAGAACAGCTGCGGATCGGTCCACTTGCCCCTGGTTCCGCAGTTCGGGCAGGCGATCTCCCCCATCGGGGCGTCGTCCGGCGAGTCCAGCTTCTTCTTGGTCGCGTACGCCTCCTGCAGGTGATCCTGGCGCAGCCGCGTGTGGCAGGACAGGCATTCGACGAGGGGGTCGGTGAAGGTCTCGACGTGCCCGGAGGCCTCCCACACCTGACGCGGCAGGATGATCGACGAGTCCAGCCCCACGACGTCCTCGCGGCCGGTGACGAAGGTCCGCCACCACTGGCGCTTGATGTTGTCCTTGAGCTCCACGCCAAGCGGGCCGTAATCCCAGGCCGAACGGGTGCCACCGTAGATCTCGCCACTCTGGTACACCAGGCCCCGGCGCTTGCAGAGGTTGACGACGGTGTCGATGACGGACGCGTTGGAAGCCACGCTGGGGTTCTCCCTTGGTGAGTCGGAACGGCGGTGCGGGTAACGGCTCCCAGGGTATCCGGTGCGCCCCGCACGTCTGGGATACTGGGGGTCCCTACCCTCGACGGCGCCGTCGCGCGGCGCGCGGAAGGTGCACCGATGACATCTGGACACGAGGCGGCGGCCGGAGCCGGGGCGGAGACGGCGACAGCGGCGGAGCACGTGGCCTGCCTCCACGAGCACGGCACCGATGTCGCCCCCGTCCCGCTCCCGCCCGACGCCGTGCTGGCCGCGGCCGGCGAGCTCCTCCGGGCCCTGTCCGCGCCGCTGCGCATCGGGATCGTGCTGCAGCTGCGGGAGGGTCCGCGGTGCGTCCACGAGCTCGTCGACGCACTCGGCGTGACCCAGCCGCTGGTCAGTCAGCACCTCCGCGTCCTCAAGGCCTCGCACGTCGTGTCGGCACGGCGTCGGGGGCGGGAGATCCACTACGAACTGATCGACGACCACCTCCTGCGTATCGTCGAGGCCGCGGTGGGCCATGCCCGAGAGGAGTGATCGACGGTGACGACGACGAAGGGGTCGATCGGGGTCCGCTCGACGCGTCAACGCAGTGCGATCACCGCGCTGCTCGACGAGTCCAAGGGCTTCCGCTCCGCCCAGGACCTGCACGCCGAGCTCCGGGAGCGCGGCGACACCATCGGCCTCACGACCGTCTACCGCACCCTGCAGTCCATGTCCGACGCCGGGGCCGTGGACGTGCTGCGTACCGACTCGGGTGAGCTGATCTTCCGCAAGTGCTCCGACTCCAGCCACCATCACCTGGTGTGCCGCGACTGCGGGTACACGGTCGAGGTCGTGGAGCCCGGCATGGAGGAATGGGCGCAGCGCGCGGCCGGCGCCCACGGGTTCAGCCAGGTCACCCACTCGATCGAGCTGTTCGGCCTGTGCGCGGACTGCGCCGCGCGCGACACCTCCCGCTGACGGGGCGCTCAGGCGCCCGCCACGCCCCCGAAGCGGCGGTCACGCCGGGCATAGTCGAGGCACGCCGCCCACAGGTCGCGGCGGTCGAAGTCGGGGAAGAGCGTGTCCTGGAAGACGAACTCGGCGTAGGCGCTCTGCCACAGCAGGAAATTGGAGGTGCGCAGCTCGCCCGACGGGCGCAGGAACAGGTCGACGTCCGGCATGTCCGGCTCGTCGAGGAACTCGATGAACCGCTCCTCCGTCAGCTCGTCGGCGGACGCCTCGCCGGCCGCCACGCGGCGCGCGAACTCCCGGGCCGCGTCGACGATCTCGGCCCTCCCGCCGTAGTTGACGCACATCGCCAGGGTCATCACCGTGTTGTCGCGGGTCAGCTCCTCGGCCTCCTCGAGCTCGGAGATGACCGATCCCCACAGCCGGGGCCGGCGGCCGGCCCAGCGGACCCGGACGCCGAGTTCGTGCATCTCGTCGCGGCGACGGCGCAACACATCCCGGTTGAAGCCCATGAGGAAACGCACCTCGTCGGGGCTGCGCTTCCAGTTCTCGGTGGAGAACGCGTACGCCGAGAGGTACGGGACCCCCATCTCGATGCACCCCTGCACCACGTCCATGAGCACGGCCTCGCCCTGCTTGTGGCCCTCGGTGCGCGCCAGACCTCGCTCCTGCGCCCACCGACCATTGCCGTCCATGACCAGTGCCACGTGCCGGGGGACGAACTCGGCGGGGATCTCCGGCGGCGTCGCCCCGGACGGGTGCGGGGTGGGCGGCCTCACCGTCGGTGCTGCGGCGCCCCTGCGGGGGTCGGTGCGCTTACGAAATCTGGGCAGACCGGGCACGGGGCTCCTCTGGTCGGTGGGCTGGGCCGGCCTCGCCGCGGTCGACGAGGGGGAGGCTGCGCAGGTCGCGTTCGAGGTGCCACTGCAGGTGCGCCGCGGCGATCCCGGAGGCCTGGCGGGCGACGGCCGGCGAGGAGACGGCGACGGCGTCCCACTCCCCGGCGCGAAGAGCCGACAGGTGCTCGACCACCCCGGGCGAGAGCATCGCGCACCCCTGCGGGCGGCAGTGCACGCACACGGTTCCACCGGAGGGCACGTGGAACGCCCGCTGCGCACCCGCGACCCCGCAGAGCACGCAGCAGTCCAGGACGGGCTCCCAGCCGGAGGCGGCCATGGCGCGCAGGAGGAAGGCGTCGGCGACCAGACCCGGTTCACGGCGTCGTTCCGCCAGGGACCGCAGGGCCCCGACGGCCAGGCCGAGCAGCCTCGGGGTCGGCGCCCCCTCCTCGCCCGCGAGCCGTTCCGCGGTCTCGAGGACCACGCAGCCGGAGGTGTAGCTCGGGTAATCCGACACGAGCGGCCGGGCGAGCGAATCGATGCTGGTGGCCTGCCGGACGGTCCCCAGGCCGTTGCGCCCGCGTCCCGGGGCGACCTGCACCCGGACCACCGCGAACGACTCCAGGCTCGCGCCCATGCGGGAGCGCGTGCGCCGGACGGCGCGCGCCACCGCCCGGACGAGGCCGTGGTGTTCCGTGAGCAGGGTGACGATCCGGTCGGCCTCACCGAGGTCGTAGGTGCGCACGACGAGGGCGGCGTCGGTGAACGGGTGCATCAGCGCCCTCCTCCCTGCTCCGGCCCGACAGCGTCATCCTGGTGCCTTGCGTCCCCATCGTCTCACCCGCGACGGCGGGCGCACCCCCGCAGCGCCGGTCAGAAACCGAGACGGCCGAGGGATTTGGGGTCGCGCTGCCACTCCTTGAGGACCTTGACGTGCAGGTCCAGGTACACCCGGGTGCCCAGGAGTTCCTCGATGCCCGCACGGGCACGCGTCCCGACCTCCCGCATGCGGGAGCCGCCCGTGCCCAGGACGATCGCCTTCTGGCTCTGCCGCTCCACGTAGACGGTCGCGTGGACGTCCACCATGTCCTGTCGGCCCTCGTGCGGCAGGACCTCCTCGATCGTCACCGCGATCGAGTGCGGGAGCTCGTCGCGGACGCCCTCGAGCGCGGCCTCACGGATCAGCTCGGACATGCGGGACTCGTCGGACTCCTCCGTCACCATGTCCTCCGGGTAGAAGCGCGGCCCCTCGGGGAGGAGGGAGGCGATCACGTCGGCCACCACGTCCACCTGCTCCCCCGCGGTCGCGGAGACCGGGACCACCTCGCAGTCCGTGCCCAGGAACTCCGAGACGGCGACGAGCTGCTCCACCACCTTCTGCTTGGACACGGCATCGATCTTGGTGACGATGCCCACCAGCGGTGTGGTCGGGCAGAGACTGCGGACCTGGTCGAGGATCCACCGGTCGCCGGGCCCGATCCGCTCCCCGGCCGGGAAGCACATGCCGATGAGGTCGACCTCCGTGTACGTGTCCTCCACGAGCGCGTTGAGCCGCTCCCCCAGCAGCGTCCGTGGCCGGTGGAGCCCCGGGGTGTCCACCAGGATGATCTGGGAGTCGGGCCGGTGGACCAGACCGCGGATCGCGTGGCGCGTGGTCTGCGGACGCGACGAGGTGATGGCGATCTTCTCCCCCACCAGCGCGTTGGTCAGCGTGGATTTGCCGGTGTTGGGTCGACCGACAAAGCTGACGAACCCACTGCGGAACCCCTCGGGTGTGTTCATCGGATCTCCTCGTCGTCGTTCTCCGTGGCGCCGTCCCGGTCGGATCCGGCGCGGGCGGCCACCACGGTGACCACTTTGATCCTGCCCCGACGGTCGTGGCCGCCCTCGGCCCGCAGGTCGATCCCCGAGGACGTCACGTGCGCCCCGGGCAGGGGGACCCGGCCCAGCTCGAGCGCGAGCAGCCCGCCCACCGTCTCGACCTCCTCGCCGACCTCGTCGGGGAAGTCCACGTCGAACAGCTCGGCCAGCTCGTCCAGTCCGAGCCGCGCCGAGAGCCGGTACCGGCCGTCCCGGAGGTCTTCGACGGGCGCCACCTCGGTGGTGTCGTACTCGTCGACGATCTCGCCCACGATCTCCTCGAGGATGTCCTCGATCGACACCAGGCCGGCGATCCCGCCGTACTCGTCCACGAGCACCGCGAGGTGATTGTGTTCCCGCTGCATCTCGGCCAGGAGGTCGTCGATGCGTTTGGCGTCCGGCACGAACATGGCCGGACGCATGACGTCGGAGACCGCCGCGGCGCGCCCGTCCGGGTCGTCGAGCCGCGCCACCAGGTCGCGCAGGTACAGCACCCCCACCACGTCGTCGGCGTTCTCGCCGACCACCGGGATGCGCGAGTACCCGGACCGGACCGCCAGCCGGCTGGCCTGCCCGACGGTCTTGTCCACCTCGATCCACACCATCTCCGGTCGCGGCGTCATGACCTCCCGCGCGGTGGTGCCGCCCAACTCCACCACGGACTGGATCATTCGTGACTCGCCGTCCGCCACGACCCCGCGCTCGCGGGCCATGTCGACGATCTCGAGGAGTTCGATCTCGGAGGCGAACGGACCGTTGCGGAAGCCACCGCCCGGGGTGACGGCGTTGCCGACGCCGACCAGCAGCGTGGCCACCGGCCCCAGGACCGTCCCCACGATGCGCATCGGGGTCGCCGCGAACAGCGACAGCGAATAGGCGTGCTGTCGTCCGAGGGTGCGCGGGCCGACGCCGGCCACGACGTAGGTCGCCACGGTCGTGACGAGGATCGCCGTGGTCAGCGCCCAGCCGGTCGAGCCGATGACGTCGGTGAAGACCACGGTGAACAGCACGGCCGCCGCCACCAGGCACAAGGAGTGCAGCAGGACCGCGACGTTGATGTAGCGGGCCCGCCCCTCGAGCATCCTCGACAGGCGCCGGGCCCCGTAGCGGGAGTCCTTGGCCATCTCCTCGACCCGCGCCACGGAGACCGTGCTCAGTGCGGAATCCAGCGCGGCGAACAGGCCGGCGACGGGGATCAGGAGGACGGCCGCGACGGCCATCGGCAGGGTGTCGTCCACGCTCAGGAGTCCCCGGCCGGCGCGCTGTCGCGCTGGTCGTACCACTCGGCCAGGAGTTCGTTCTGCAGCCCGAACATCTCGCGCTCCTCGGCCGGCTCGGCGTGGTCGTACCCCAGCAGGTGCAGGCACCCGTGCACGGTGAGCAGGGCCAGCTCGTGCGCGAGAGGGTGCCCTGAGCTGGCGGCCTGGTCGGCGGCGAACGCCGGGCACAGCACGATGTCGCCGAGCATCGCCGGCCCCGGCTCGGGCAGGTCGGGGCGACCGCCGGGCGAGAGCTCATCCATCGGGAAGCTCATCACGTCGGTGGGTCCCGGCAGGTTCATCCATGTCACGTGCAGGTCGGCCATCGTGTCCTTGTCCACCAGGGTGATGGACAGTTCGGCGGCCGGGTGCACGTCCATCCGGCCGATCACGAAGGCGGCGACGTCGATGAGTTCGGCCTCGTCCGCCTCCACCCCCGACTCGTTGGCGACCTCGATACTCATCGGCGGCGGTGCTCCCTCTTCCTGTGATCGGACGTGTGTGTACGGCCCCGTTCGAGGCCCTCCTCATAGTGCGCGTACGCGTCCACGATGCGGGCGACCAACTCGTGCCGCACGACGTCGCGTGACGTCAGCTCGGAGAAGTGGATGTCGTCGACACCGGTGAGGATGTCGCGGACCACCTTCAACCCCGATCGCTGCCCTCCCGGCAGGTCGATCTGGGTGATGTCCCCGGTCACCACCACCTTGGAACCGAACCCCAGGCGGGTGAGGAACATCTTCATCTGCTCCGGCGTGGTGTTTTGTGCCTCGTCGAGGATGATGAAGGCGTCGTTGAGCGTGCGGCCGCGCATGTAGGCGAGCGGGGCCACCTCAATCACCCCGGCGGCCATGAGCTTGGGGATGGTCTCGGGATCCATCATGTCGTGCAGCGAATCGTACAGTGGCCGCAGGTAGGGATCGATCTTCTCGTGCAGCGACCCCGGCAGGTAGCCGAGCCGCTCCCCCGCCTCGACGGCCGGACGGGTGAGGATCAGCCTGCTGACCTCCTTGGCGCGCAGTGCGGCGACCGCCTTGGCCATGGCCAGGTACGTCTTGCCGGTGCCGGCGGGGCCGAGCCCGAAGACCACCGTGTTGGCGTCGATCGCGTCGACGTACCGCTTCTGGCCCACGGTCTTGGGCCGGATCATGCCGCCGCGCCGCGAGAGCACGTCGGTACCCAGGACCTCCTCGGGCGTGAGCGGGCCGGAGTCGGCGAGGATCTCCACCGAGCGGCGGACCGAGGCGGGCGTGATCTCCACGCCGCGCCGGGCCTGCCGAAGGAGGTCGGAGACCACGCGGGAGGCACTGTCGACCGCACCGGGGTCGCCGGAGATGGTCATGGTGCCGCCGCGCACGTGCAGGTCCGCGGCGAGCAGCTCCTCGAGGGTCCGCAGGTTGGTGTCGGCGGCGCCGAGCACCGCCATGGCCAGGTCCGGATCCAGTTGGACGGCGGTGCGCGCCTCCGCGGCGTCCGTGGTCGCGGTGTCGTCTGACGAGTTCTCTGGGGTGCTGACGTCGATCACTTCCCGGGTGACGGTGCTGACGGCTCGAGTGTAGTCGGCCGGTCCGACCATCTCGTGGTGAGAACGCCGAGAGCTGCGAGGGCGACCGTCGCCGCGGTGGAGGTCCGGAGCACCTCGGGCCCCAGGACGACGGCGCGGGCCCCGGCGTCGGTGAGGGCCTCGATCTCGGCGTCGGAGACGCCGCCTTCGGGCCCGACGACGACGACGAGGCGTGCAGCTCCGGCGGACGAGGTGACGGCGGGGCCGAACGGGACCGCGCCGTCCTCGTGCAGCACCAGTACCGCGGACCCGGCGGCGACCTCGTCGTCGACCAGCGCCACCAGGCCCGCGGTCTGCACCAGTTCGCCGATCTCGGGCTCCCACGGCCGGCGGGACTGTTTGGCGGCGGACCGGGCGGCGTTGCCCCATTTGGTGAGCCCCTTGGCGACCTTGGGGCCCGTCCAGCGGCTCACGCAGCGGTCCGCCTGCCAGGGCACGATCCGGTCGGCGCCGGCCTCGGTGGCCAGCTCCACGGCGAGCTCGGAGCGGTCGGATTTGGGCAGCGCCTGCACCACGGTCACCGCGGGCGACGGCCGGGCGACCTCGTCACGGGCGGTGACCACGGCGTCGACGCGTCCCGGCGCCGTGTGGGTGACCTCGCAGTCGGCGACCACACCACGACCGTCACCCACCCGGATGTGTTCACCCGGCCGCACTCGCAGCGCGTGGCCCGCGTGCCGTCCCTCGGAGCCGTCGAGCGCCACCGGGCCGCCCACCTCGGGTACCTCGGCGGCCCGGAAGAGCGGCGGGGTCACGGGGCCGCGCGGCGGGGCTCGTGGGTCACGGCGTTCAGTGTCCCGCGACCGCGTCGCGCAGGCGGGAGAACAGGCCACCCCGACGGGCGGTGTCCTCGCTGACCACCTCGACCTCGTCGCCGTCGAGTTTGCGCATCTGCTCCACGAGCTCGCGGCGCTTGCGGTCCAACCGCTCGGGGACCACGACCTCCATGTGGACGGTGAGATCGCCCGTGCCGCCCCCGCGGACGCGGGGCATGCCGCGGCCGCTCAGCGTGACGGTGTGGCCGGGCTGCGTACCGGCGGGGATGTCGATCTCGAGGTCCTCGCCCACGACCGTCTCCACGCCCACGCTGCCGCCGAGCATCGCGTCCACGACCGGGACGCGGATGGTGCAGTGCAGGTCCTCCCCGTCGCGCACGAACACCGGGTGGGCACGCTCGTTGACCTCGATGTAGAGGTCGCCCGCGGGTCCACCGCCGGGGCCGACCTCGCCCTGGCCGGCCAGGCGGATACGCATGCCGTCGCCGACGCCGGCCGGGATGCGGGCCGAGACGGTGCGGCGCTTACGCACCCGCCCCTGCCCGGTGCAGCTGCTGCAGGGGTCGGTGATGATCTCGCCGGTCCCCGCACAGGTGGGGCACGGGCGGCTGGTCATGATGTTGCCCAGCAGGGACCGCTGGACGGACTGGATCTCCCCCTGCCCCTGGCACATCCCACAGGTGGCCGGCGGGGCGTCTTCCGCCGATCCCTTCCCGTGGCAGGTCTCACACAGGACCGCCGTGTCGACCTCGATCTCCTTGGAGACCCCGGTGGCGCACTCCTGGAGATCGAGCGTCACGCGGATGAGTGCGTCGGAGCCCGGCTGGACGCGACTGCGGGGCCCGCGGGATCCGCCGCCCGCACCGCCACCGAAGAACGCTTCGAAGACGTCGCCCAGGCCCCCGCCACCGAAGCCGCCACCTCCGGAGAAGCCTCCCCCGTAACCGCCGCCGGCGGAGTTGTCGAGCGGGTCGCCGCCCATGTCGACGACCCGGCGCTTCTCGGGATCGGTCAGCACCTCGTACACCGCGGTGATCTCGGAGAACTTCTCACGTGCCTCGTCCGACGGGTTGACATCGGGGTGCAGCTCGCGGGCGAGCTTCCGGTACGCCCGCTTGATCTCGGACTCCGAGGCTCCCCGATCGACCCCGAGGGTCCCGTAGTAGTCGCGTGACACGTGTCGCCTTTCGTCTGAATACTTTCGTGCTCCGGGAGAGGGTACGGTGCGTCAGCGGCCGACCAGGATCTCGCCCACGTAGTGGGCAACAGCAGCGACCGAGGCGATTGTTCCCGGGTAGTCCATCCGGGTGGGCCCGAGCACCCCCATCCCGCCGAGCATCTGGGCCTCGGAACCGTAGACCGACGACACCACGGAGGCGCCCCGGATCTCGGCGGCCTGGGTCTCCTCGCCGATCTGGACGGTGACCCCCGCCGGGCCCCCGACGCCCACCGACTGGGCCGCCGACAGCAGTCTGAGGATCACGACCTGCTCCTCGAGCGCCTCCAGGACCGGACGCAGGGAGCCGTCGAAGTCGGAGGCGCTGCGGGTGAGGTTGGCGGTGCCGCCCAGCACGATGCGGTCGTCGGGGTGCTCGACGAGCGTCTCCACGAGCACGGTCACACAGCGTTCCGCGGCCTCCCGGATGTCGGGGCGCGCAGACTCCGGGAGCGCGGTCAGCGCCTCGGACGCCTCGGGGAGACGCTTGTCGGCCACGGCCGCCGACAGGAGCGTGCGCAGTTCCGACAGGTGCTCCTCGGGCAGCGGTCCGGTGAGTTCGACCGTCCGCTGGTCCACGCGGCCGGTGTCCGTGATGAGCACCAGCAGCAACCGCGTGGGTGCCAGGCTCACCACCTCGAGGTGCCGCACCGTCGAGCGACCGAGTACCGGGTACTGGACCACGGCGACCTGGCGGGTGAGCTGGGAGAGCAGCCGCACCGCGCGCCGCAGCACGTCGTCCAGGTCCACCGCTCCCTCGAGGAATGCGCGGATGCCGCTGCGCTGCGCCCGGGACAGCGGGGTGATCTCCTCGATCGAGTCCACGAAGAGCCGGTAGCCCTTCTCCGTGGGGATCCGGCCCGAGCTCGTGTGCGGTTGGACGATGAAGCCCTCGGCCTCCAGCACCGCCATGTCGTTTCGGATGGTCGCGCTGGAGACCCCGAGCGCGTGGCGGTCGACGAGTGCCTTGGAGCCGACGGGCTCGTGTGAGGCGATGTAGTCGGAGACGATCGCCCGGAGGACGTCGGTCCTCCGGTCGGTGGTGCTGGCCATCGGTGTCCCCCCTCCTGGTGTCGGTACCTCCCGAGTCTAGGGCAGCTGATCAGATGAGCACGTCACGGACGACCCCGTCCGCGAGCAGGCGGCCGCGCTCGGTCAGCGCGAAGCCCGGTCCCCCCGGGTGCCCCGCGGGGCGGCGGCGCAGCAGGCCTGCTGCCACCTGCACGTCGGCCCGGTCCTTCTCCTCGGCGGTGAACGCGCTGTCGGGCAGCCCCTCGGCAAGGCGCAGACCCGTCATGATCCGTTCGAGGTGACGGTCGGCGTCGTCGAGCTCTTCCCCACCGGCGACCGGCAGGTCCCCCGCGTCACAGGCGGCCGCGTAGCGCGCCGGGTGCTTGACGTTCCACCAGCGGGTGCCGGCCACGTGCGAATGCGCGCCCGGGCCGATGCCCCACCAGTCCCCGCCACGCCAGTAGCCGAGGTTGTGTCGGCAGTGGCCGGACTCGTCGGTGGCGAAGTTGGAGACCTCGTACCAGTGGAATCCCGCGCGCGTCAGTGTGTCCGTGAGCTGCTCGTAGCGGTCGGCGAGGACGTCGTCGACCGTGCCCGGCAGCTCGCCGCGGCGGATGCGGCGTGCGAGCGCCGTGCCGTCCTCGACGATCAGGGAGTAGGCGGAGACGTGGTCCACCCCGGCGTCGATCACGGCCTGGAGCGTCCGGGCGAGGTCGTCGTCACTCTCCCCCGGCGTCCCGTAGATCACGTCGAGATTGACGTGCTCGAAGCCGGCCCGCCGGGCCTCGGCCGCCGCCTCCTGCGGGCGGCCCGGCGTGTGGGCCCTGTCGAGGACGCGCAGGACGTGCGGGGCGGTGGACTGCATCCCCAGGGAGATCCTCGTGTACCCGCCGTCGCGGAGTCGTCCGAAGAACTCGGGGGACGTGGACTCGGGGTTGCTCTCCGTGGTCACCTCGGCCCCCGGTGCGAGACCGAACGCCGAGTCGATGCGCGCGAGAAGGCCGACCAGCACGTCCGCACCGACGAGGGAAGGGGTGCCGCCGCCCACGAAGACCGTGTCCACGGTCGGTGGCGCCCCCGATCCGGCGAGGATCTCCGCGGCCCGGTCGATCTCCAGGGCGGCCGCGCGTTCCCAGTCCACCGGCGAGGTGGCCGAGCCCAGCTCCCCGGCGGTGTAGGTGTTGAAGTCGCAGTAGCCGCAGCGGGTCGAGCAGAACGGGACGTGGAGGTAGATCCCGAACGGCGCGTCCGGGTCCCGCGGGGCCAGCGAGTGTGCCGGGTCGACCCGGTGGTCGGTGCCGGCCGTCACGCCTGACCGGAGGTGTCGGCAGGCCCGGTCTCACCGCGCCCCGCGTCGCCGGTGGCGGGCGCGCCCCCCGGCCGGGCCGCGGGTGGCGACCCCGTCGGCTTGGATCCCGTCGGCTTGGATCCCGCCGGCGTGGTCGACGACTTCTTCGCGGCGGTCTTCTTGGCCGGCGCCTTCTTGGCGGGGGCCTTCGTCGCGGCCGTCTTCGTCCCCGCGGCCGTCTTCGTCCCCGCGGTCTTCTTCGCCGGCGCCTTCTTCGCGGCGGACTTCTTGGCGGGCGCCTTCTTGCGCTCCTTGTTGCGCCGCCCCACCTCCTCGGCCGTCTTTCGCTCGGCGGCCGGGGCACCACTGGACTCCCGCTCCTGCGCTGCCACGAGGAACTCGTCGAGTGCCTCCTCCACCGCGTGGGCGAGCGGCCACGGGTCGGAGACGAGGTCCTTACACGCGATGAAGCCCACGTGCAGATGGCCGTCGAGGGACATCACGGTGCAGTTGAGACCCGCCCCGTGGAACACCGGCCCCATGGGCAGCATCTTCTCGATCTTCGCTCCGAGGAAATACAGCGGGAAGTTGGGGCCGGGCACGTTGGAGATGACGAGGTTGTGCACCACCGGGTGCCGTTCCGACAGGCGCAGACGCGAGTACATGTGCACCGCGGACCCGAACACCGACGGCGCCGCGAACTGCGCCCAGTCCGTCAGGAGATTGGCGTCGAGCGCATTGGTGTGGTCCTTGGCCACGACGTTCGCGTCACGGATCGCCTCGAGCCGCTCGATCGGGTCGTCGATGTCCGTGGCGAGCGACATGAACATGCCGGACACGCGGTTGGTGCCGGGGCGCGACTCGGCGGCGTGGACGGACATCGGCACCATCGCGATGAGCGGCTTACGGGGCAGTTCCCCGAGGTCGTCGAGGTACTTGCGCAGGGCGGTCGAGCACACTGCCAGCACCACGTCGTTGACCGTGGTCCCGAATGCGTTCTTGACGCGCTTGAGCTGCTCGAGGTCGAGGCTGGTGAACGACATCGACCGGTGACCGGTGATCGTCCGGTTGAACGGGGTGCGCGGCGCGGTGAACGGCGCCGGCATGGCGAGCCCCTTGCGGGCCCGGGAGATCCACTCGGGCAGCACACCGAGCGTCCCCGGCAGGAGCGAGGCCAGCCGCCACGGGGTGGCCAGACGCGACAGCGCTCCCCCCACCGCGAGTTCCAGCGCGCCGGACCCGCCCGCCGTCTCCTTGACGAGGTCGGGATCGAGCGCCGGGTCGTCCGGGGTGAGCGTGCACAGCTGGGACATCATGTTGGCGCCCGTCACGCCGTCGACGGTCGAGTGGTGCATCTTGGCGAAGCAGGCGACGCGCCCGTCGGGCAGCCCCTCGATGAGGTACATCTGCCAGAGCGGCATGGACCGGTCGATGGGCTGGCTCGCGAGGTGCGCGCACAGCTCCGCCAGCTCCTCGTCCCCGCCCGGCGCGGGCAGCCCGACGCGGTGGAGGTGGTGGTCGATGTCGAAGTCCTCCGACTCCACCCACACCGGGTGGTCGACGTTGAGCATCGAGTCGTGCAGCTGACGCCGGAATCCGGGCATGCCGGAGACGCGCCGCTCCAACTCCGCACGGAGGGCATCGAAGGAGTACCCACCCTCCATGTTCGACGGGTCCAGCACGATGAGGCCACAGACGTGCAGGAGCTGGGCCCTGGTCTCGAAGTACAGGAAGCTGGCGTCAAGTCCACTCAAGCGCTGCATGAGCAGAGTGTACGTCCGCCACTTCGGTCACCGGGCACCTTCATCACCTTCACACGACCTCGACGAGGATCCACGCGATCACGACGAGGGCGATCAACAGAACCAACGCGAGCGTCACGCGGGACCTGGGCATCACCGGACCTCCTTCCCGGTTCCGGCGGACCGGGGGGCGACGAGCCTCCGGAACCCGCGCACGAGCAGTTCAGCGAACCTGTCGGTCCCCACCGCGACCAGCACGAACAGCGGAATCCCCATCACCATCATGATGAAGACCTGCAGAGCGAAGGGCAGGGTGACCAGCCACAGCTCCATCCTGTCCCAGAAGCCCAGGAGGCCGGTCATCGCGCGCCCTCGCCCCGGGCGCCGACCGGCTCCCCCGCGGGGGCCCCGCGTGACCCGACCACCGAGCTGTCGAGCCCGCGACGGCGGAGCACCGCGGCAGGACTCGCGTCCGCGCCCCGCAGCGCCCGGTAGGCGTCGAGGAAGTCGATCGCACCGCCTCGCGAGAGCACCTCCCGACGCATCGCCTCACCCGAGGACCGCACGAGCCCGCCGCGCTCGGCGAACCACTCGGCGGCGTCCGCGTCGAGCACCTCGGCCCAGAAGTACGAGTAGTACGCGGCCGAGTACCCGCCCGCGAAGACGTGCTGGAAGTACCGCGACCGGTACCGCGGTTCGATCCCCGGGACATCCAGGCCGGCACCGGCGAGGACCCGGGCCTCGAACGCGTCGACGTCGGTGACCGCGTCGGCCTCCTGAGGGGAGAGCGAGTGCCAGGCCAGGTCGAGCAGGGCCGCCGCGAGGTACTCGACGGTGGCCTGTCCCTCGCCGAAGCGCTCGGCCATCCGCATCCGCTCGACCAGGTCGTCGGGGATCGGCTCCCCCGTCTCCACGTGACGCGCGTACCCGGCGAGCATCTCGGGCCGGCGGGCCCACATCTCGTTGACCTGCGAGGGGAACTCGACGAAGTCGCGGGGCACAGAGGTCCCGGAGAACACCGGGAACTCCACGTCCGAGAGCAGGCCGTGCAGGGCGTGGCCGAACTCGTGGAACATCGTGGTGACCTCGTCCATCGTGAGCAGCGTGGGCTCACCGTCCGCGGGCCGGGACAGGTTCATCACGTTGACCACGACGGGGCGGGTACCGAGCAGCCGGGACTGGTCCACGAACGACGTCATCCACGCGCCGCCCCGCTTGGTGGGGCGGGCGTAGTAGTCGAGCAGCAGGAGGCCGACCCCGGAGTCGGTCTCGGCGCGCTCGTCGTCGAACACCTCGATCACGCGGACATCCGGCAGGTACCCGTGCAGGTCGTGACGCTCGCGGAACCGGAGGCCGTAGAGCTCGGACGCGGCGTGCATGACGCCGTCGCGCAGCACCCGCTCCAGTTCGAAGTAGGGGCGGACGCGGGCGTCGTCCACGTCGAAGCGGTCGGCGCGCAACCGTTCGGATTCCCGGGCCCAGTCGGCCGGGTCGAGCTCGCGGTCCTCGCCCCCGAGCAGGTCCTTGGCCTCGTTCCGGGCGTTGGTGACGGCGGCGTCGACCACGTCGAGGAGCAGACCCCGCGCCGCGTCGGGGGTCCCGGCGGTCTCCACGGCCAGGACGTGCTCGGCGTGGCAGTCCAGACCGAGCAACCCGGCCCGCTCGGCGCGGAGGCGCACGATCTCCAGGACGATCGGACTGTTGTCGTGCCCCGGGGTCGCGCCGCGCTCGAGCGAGGCGGCCATGACCCGCCGCCGCAGCCCGTCGTGATCGAGCCAGGCCGAGATCGGCTGCACCGTGGGCAGGCCGAGCGGGATGAGCCAGCCGTCGCGGCCCGCCTGGCGCGCGGTGGCGGCGAGCGAGGCCCGGGTCGCGGCGGGCAGTCCCTCGAGCTCGGCCTCGTCGGTGACCGGGACTGCCAGCTCCGCGGTGGAGGCGAGCAGATTCTCGCCGAAGGCCGTGGTGAGCTCGGCCAGGCGGGTGTCGATCGCGGTCAGTCGCGCGCGACCGTCGGCCTCGAGTCCGGCCCCGGCGCGCAGCAGGTCGCGCCTGTGTCGCCGCACCAGGCGGGCGGTCTCGTCGTCGACGTCCAGGGCGCCCGCGTCGAGCTGCGTGGCGACGGCCTCCACCCGGGAGTACAGGACCGGGTGCGTCATCACCGCCGAGTGGTGCGCTGCCAGCAGCGGCGAGACCACCCGGTCGACGTCGAGCCGGGCCGGGGTCGCGTCGGGACCGAGCAGTCCGTAGAACGTCGAGAGCGCCCGATCGAGGGCCTGCCCCGACCGTTCGAAGGCGATCACGGTGTTCTCGACCGTCGGGTCCTCGTCGAGCGAGACGATCGCCTCGATCTCGGCGGCGTGGTCGTCGATCGCGGCCCGGATCGCCGGCTCCAGGTCGGCGTCGGAGATCGCCGCGAAGTCCGGCAGCCCATAGGGCAGTGCCGAGGGGTCGAGCACGGGGTGACGGGCGGCTTCCGGCTGGTCGGTCATGCGGCCGAGTCTACGTCGCACGCATCCGTGCCCGGCCGCGGCCGGTGGCCTGCCCCGAGCCGGCAGTCCCCTACTTCTTGTCCGAGCTCGTGTCCGAGGACAGGGCAGCCACGAAGGCCTCCTGTGGCACGTCCACCCGGCCGATGGACTTCATGCGCTTCTTGCCCTCCTTCTGCTTCTCGAGCAGCTTGCGCTTGCGGCTGATGTCACCGCCGTAGCACTTGGACAGCACGTCCTTGCGGATCGCCCGGATGTTCTCGCGGGCGATGATCTTGGAGCCGATCGCCGCCTGGACCGGCACCTCGTACTGCTGGCGCGGGATGAGCTCCTTGAGCTTGACCGTCATCTTGTTGCCGTATCCCTGCGCATAGTCGCGGTGCACGATCGCCGAGAACGCGTCGACGGCCTCGCCCTGGAGCAGGATGTCCACCTTGACCAGGTCGGAGATCTGTTCGCCGGACTCCTCGTAGTCCATCGACGCGTACCCCTTGGTCCGGGACTTGAGGGAGTCGAAGAAGTCGAAGATGATCTCGCCCATCGGCATGACGTAGCGCAGCTCGACGCGCGTCTCGGACAGGTAGTCCATCCCCCGCATCTCGCCCCGCTTGGACTGGCACAGCTCCATGGTGGGCCCCACGAACTCGCTCGGCACGATGATCGTGGCCTTGACGATCGGCTCGTAGACCTCGCGGTTCTTCCCCTCGGGCCAGTACGACGGGTTGGTCACCTGATGTTCGGTGCCGTCCTCCGCCACCACGCGGTACACCACGTTCGGCGCGGTCGAGATGAGGGCGAGGTTGAACTCGCGCTCCAGTCGATCGCGGGTGATCTCCATGTGCAGCAGTCCCAGGAACCCGCAGCGGAAGCCGAACCCCAGCGCCACCGAGGTCTCCGGCTCGTAGTCCAGCGAGGCGTCGTTGAGTCGCAGCTTGTCGAGGGCGTCCCGGAGCACCGGGTAGTCGGAGCCGTCGATCGGGTACAACCCGGAGAAGACCATCGGCTTGGGCTCGGCGTAGCCGGGTAGCGGCTCCGTCGCGCCGCCCCGGGCGCTCGTCACCGTGTCGCCGACCTTGGACTGGCGGACGTCCTTGACGCCGGTGATCAGGTACCCCACCTCCCCCGGCCCGAGTCCCTTGCAGGCCTTCGGCTCGGGGGAGATGATGCCGATCTCGAGGAGTTCGTGGTTGGTGCCGGTGGCCATCATCGTGAGCTTCTGGCGCGGCGTGAGTGAGCCGTCCACCACGCGGACGTAGGTGACGACCCCGCGGTAGGTGTCGTAGACCGAGTCGAAGATCATCGCGCGGGCGGGGGCGTCGGGGTCGCCCACCGGCGCCGGGATGACCTCGCACAACTTGTCCAGCAGTTCCTCGACGCCGGCGCCCGTCTTCCCGGAGACCCGGAGGACCTCCTCGGGCTCGCAGCCGATGATGTGGGCGATCTCGTCGGCGAACCGGTCCGGGTCCGCGGCGGGCAGGTCGATCTTGTTGAGCACGGGGATGATCTCGAGATCGTTCTCCATGGCCAGGTAGAGATTGGCCAGCGTCTGCGCCTCGATTCCCTGCGCGGCGTCCACCAGGAGGATCGCGCCCTCACATGCCTCGAGCGCCCTCGAGACCTCGTACGTGAAGTCCACGTGGCCGGGGGTGTCGATCATGTGCAGCACGATCTCGTCGCCCTCGTTGGCACCGGTGGTCGGGACCCACGGGAGGCGGACGTTCTGGGCCTTGATGGTGATGCCGCGCTCACGCTCGATGTCCATGCGGTCGAGGTACTGGGCCCGCATGAGCCTGTCCTCGACCACGCCGGTCAACTGCAGCATCCGGTCGGCCAGCGTCGACTTGCCGTGGTCGATGTGCGCGATGATGCAGAAGTTCCTGATCCTGCTGGGATCGGTGAACGTCGTCTCGGCGAAGTTGGGAATCTCGATCACTCCTGGAGGCGGGCCCGGGCGTGGCTGGGTGACGGGTCCGACCGGGCGGTCACCACCATTGTCACACGGTCTGCCCTCGGACTCCCATCACGTACCGCCCCGTGGGGATCGCGTCGACCGTGCCGTCGTCGAGGAAGCGCCCGGTCGAGGCCGTCATCGCCCCGGTGTGGGCCGCCATGCGTGCGTCGTCGCCGCGGGAGTCGAAGAACACGCCGAGGTCGGTCACCGCGCCGAGCGGGAAGACCTCCTCCACGATCCCCTCGATGCCGGGCGCGTCCCCGGTCAACGCGCGCACCACCGCGTGCTGTGTGTAGCCGATGGTGGACTGCGTCTCCACCGCCACCGACGTGTGCTCCTCGAGCCAGAACTGCAGCCACTCCTCCCGGGTGAGCCGCGCGGGCCGACGCAGGAACGCGATGTTGGCCATCCCGTCACAGCGGAGACCCTCGGGCGGGAGCTCCCCCGCCGCCGTCTCGTGCTCTTCGGCCACCAGGACCTCCGACGCGGTGACGGACCAGGCCGAGACCGGGCCGAGGCCTCGCAGGGCCTCCAGCAGGTCGCCGCAGGCGGTGGCCGACGCCACCGGTACCCGCACACGCACGGCCGCACGGAAGGTGCGCGAGGTGACCCGGACGTCGATCAGGGCGCCCTCGACCTCGGCGTCGCGGACGTTGACGAGGTAGCGCGACACCCCCAGCCGGGCCAGCGGCTCCGCCACCGCCCGGGAGATCTCTGTACGGAGCTCGGCGGGTCCTGAGGGGTCGCGCCGGGGCTCGTCGTGCCACAGCACCACGAAGAGAGTGTCCATGGAGGTGACTCTATGCGCCGCTACGCTGTACGGCATGGCGATCAACTGGGCCCGGGTGGGCAGGCAGGCGTTGCGGATAGGCCGGCGCTACGGACCGACGGTGGCGCGCGAGGTGCGCCGGCGCATCGACGATCGCGGGGGCTCTCCCGCTCTCGGCCACGACTCCGCGTCGGGAGGCCGGCCCGCCACCGAGCACACGCTGCCCACCTCGAGTCGTGCGCGACAGATCGTGTACGCGCCGGACCTGGACGGCGGCGCCGACCCCGGCGAGATCGTGTGGACGTGGGTCGCGTTCGAGGAGAACGACGGGCGCGGCAAGGACCGCCCCGTCCTGGTGGTCGGCCGCGACGGGGACCGCCTCCTGGGGCTCCAGCTGTCCTCCCAGGAGAAGCGCGACGACGACAACGGCTGGCTCGGGCTCGGGAGCGGGCCGTGGGACTCGGCGGGCCGCCCCAGCTGGGTGCGACTGGACCGGGTGCTCGACGTGCCGGAGGAGGGCATCCGGCGGGAGGGCGCGATCTGCCCCCGCGCGACGTTCGACCGCGTGGCCGACCGCCTGCGGGCCGACTACGGCTGGCGCTGACCGGTCGAGCATTTTGGCCGGTGACACGGCCGCTGGTAAAGTGGGCCGTCGGTGTCCACCGGGCCACGTATCGCGTGTCCGAGCGGACGAGAGACATGAGATCGCAAGTCGGCGGGTCCGCGGAGGAATCCCGGGGTAGATCGCTGACACATGACCCGAAGGTGTGACGAGTGGCCAACATCAAGTCCCAGATCAAGCGGAACTACCAGAACGAGCGCAACCGTCTGCGCAACCAGTCGGTCAAGTCCTCGCTGCGGACGTCCATCCGGTCACTGCGCCAGGCCGCCGCGGCGGGCGACAAGGAGAAGGCCGGCGCACTGCTCGTCGCCACCTCGCGTCAGCTCGACAAGGCCGCCAGCAAGGGCGTCATCCACGCCAACCAGGCCGCCAACAAGAAGTCGGCGCTCGCCAAGTCGGTCAACAAGCTCTGACACCTCCCGGCACCGGCCCCTCGCGGGTCCTGCCGAGCCCCGCGGCGGCCACCGCCGCGACGCGGCTCCGAGAGCCCACCGCGCACCCGGGGTGCGCGGTGGGCTCTCGTCGTCCGGGGAGACCGCGGACGTCGCCCGGCCCGCGGTGGTCACCGGCGTAGCCGCCGGGGTGGCTCCTATCCTCCGGCGAGGGAGCCCACCTCCCGGACCGCCCGCTCGAGCGCGTAGAACGAGTCCTCCGCCTGTCCCTTGACCTCGCCGTTGAGACGGGCCACCACCTGTAGCGCACTGCCCAGGGTGTCGATGGTCCAGTGCCGGGTCTGCGCGGCGACCTTCTTGACCTTCCACGGCGGCAGGCCCTGCCGCGCGAGGTCCGCGGAGGGCGCGCCGCGCTGGGTGCCCACGATCATGACGGAGTGCACGGCGTCCGCCAGTGCGTCCGCGAGGACGACCTCGGGCACGCCGGTGTGCAACGCCCACTCGAGCGCCTCGATCGCCCCGGCCGTGTCCCCCGTCACCGCTCGTTCGGCCACCGTGAAGCCACTGACCCCGACCACCCCGGAGTGGTAGCGGCGGACGGCCTCCACGTCCACCTTCCCACCCGTGTCGGCGACCAGCTGACTGCACGCGGAGGCCAGTTGCCGGAGGTCCTTGCCGACGGCCTCGACCAGGACCTCGCACGCCTCCTGCGGGACACGGACGTTCAGCCCGCGGAACTCCGACCGGACGAATCCCACGATGTCGGTGTGGCGGGTGAGCTTGCCCGCCGGATGCTCTTGCGCGCCCACCTTGCGGAGTTCGGCCACGAGCGCCTTGGCCCGCCCGCCTCCGGTGTGCTGGACCACCAGGACGGTCTGCTCGGGCAGGTCCCGGGCCGAATCGAGTACCGCCGACTGCGCGTCCTTGCCCAGTTCCGCCGCGCCGGTGACCACCACGATGCGGGCCTCGCCGAACAGCGAGGGCGAGAGCAACTCGAGGAGTTGCGGGGCCGTCACGTCTGGCCCACCGAGGCGGGAGACGACGGGCGGCTCCTCCCCCGCCGGGGTGGCCGCACGGACGGCGGCCACCACTGCGGAGGTGGCCCGGGCGGCGAGGAACTCGTCCTCCCCCAGGACCAGATGCAGTGGGGCGGGGCCCGTCCCGTCCGCCATGTGCTGCTCCTCGTCTGTCCGGCCCGGGTCCGTCCGGGCGTGTCCCCGCCATCGTGCCACGCCGCTGCGACACGACCCGGGCGGCCTCTCATCCCGGGCCCGCGGGTTCCGGTCTCGGCGATCCGGGTAGCTCCGCCGCGACCCCCGAGACCAGATCCAGCCACCACAGGGACGGGGCGCAGGCCGCGGCCAGGAGCACCGCCCCGCCCTCCCACGCCGGGCCTATGGCCGCCGCCAGGGTCCCCAGCACCGTGACCACCGGCACGACCGGAGCCACCGCGATGTTCGCGGGCAACGCCCACGGCCCCGCCTCGAGCCCCGTCAGCATCAGCACGGGGAGCGTGGCCAGGTGCGCGACCACGCACACGGCGAGCACATCGGCGACCGGGCCGGGCATCCACGGTCGCCTGATCCGGTCGGCCGTGGCCCGTGCCGCCAGCACGAGCGCAGCGGTCGCGGACACCGACAGGACGAACCCCGCGCCGGTGGCCGTGCCCGGGTCGAGCACCGCCACCAGCAGCACGACGGCGGACAGCGCCGCCAGTGGCCGGCCGCTCCGCCGGGCCCCGAGCGCAGCGAGCCCGATCGCCCCCGTCCCGGCCGCGCGGAGTACCGCCGGCTCGGGGCCCACCACGGCGACGAACCCGACGAGCGCCAGCCCCGCGGCGACGATCCGACCGCGACGCCCGGCGCCGGCCGCCGCGGCAGCCATCAGCACGGCCCCGACGACGTAGGTGGTGTTGGCCCCGGACACCGCCGCCAGGTGCGCCAGCCCGGAGGCGCGGAAGTCGTCGCGGGCCTCCTGCGGTACGCCACTCTCGTCGCCCAGGACGAACGAGGGCAGCAGGCCGGTCGTCCCCCCGTCGGGAGCGCGCTGGGACACCCGCCGGAACCGCTCCCGGACCGCCGCGGGGCCCCGCCCGGTTGGCCCCGGCTCGCCGGTCACCCTCGGTGGGCTCAGCGCCCGCAGCGCCGGCGGGTCCCCGGGTGAGCGCGGGTCGAGCACCGCGACCGACGCCCGCACCCGCGTTCCCGGGGCCAGTCCGCGCCAGCCGTCCCTGGCGAGCACGACCACGTCGAGTTCCGCCCTACGCGCGGACGGGCCCGTACCAGTCACCTCGACCCGGACCGGCAGCATCACGCCGCCTCCGCGCATCGGGCGGTCGAACCCGGTCACCACCGCGTCGATCCCGGTTCGTCCGCCAACCTTCTCCACGAGCGGGTGCGCGTCGAGGGTGTGGGTGCGCGCCGCCTGAGTCCCTGCGCCGACCGCCCCGACTGCGCACGCGACCGCGAGGACGCCGAGCGCCGCGCGGTCGACCCGGGGGCCGCTCCCCGCTGCGACACCCCACGCCGCCGCCACCACCGCGGCCGACAGCAGCACCACGGCGAGTGCGGCCGCGGGGCCCGGGCGCATCCCGACCGTCGCGGCGGTCGCCGCGAACAGCGCGAGGGTGGGCAGGACCAAACGGAGGTCCCTGCTCGCCGGCGCCCGGGGTGGGGCGTGCTGCGGCTGCCGGTTCACACCGTGACCAGCGGCCGGAGCCGTTGCAGGGTGGAGGGGCCGATCCCGTTCACCTCGGTCAGCTGATCGATGCTGGAGAACGATCCGTTGGCGTCCCGCCAGGACAGGATCGCCGCGGCGGTCACCGGCCCCACCCCGGGCAGCGATTCCAGGCCGGAGGCGTCGGCGGTGTTGAGGTCGACGAGCCCGTCGTCGGCGGGGGCGTCTCCGGGGGCGGCCGGCGCCGCCCCCGCACCGCCCTCGGCGACCGATCCGGAGTCGGCGCCGATGACCCCGCTCCGCGGTCCCACGGGCCCGTCCGGGCCGGGCGCGAGACCCACGAGGATCTGCTCGCCGTCCGCGACCCGCCGGGCGAGGTTCAGTCCGTCCCTGTCGCCGCCCTCGAGGACGCCGCCCGCGCCGTCCAGGGCGTCGGCGACGCGCGCCCCCGGGTCGAGGGTGACCAGGCCGCTGCGTTCCACGAGTCCGACCACCGACACCACGAGCGGTTCCTCCGCTCGCGCAGGCTCCACTGCCGTTCCGCCCGCTGCCCGCCCCTCAGGGTCGGTCGGGGTCGCCGGCGCGGGACCGTCGGCGGGGACGGTCTCCCCCGGCTGCGCCATCGGCAGTTCCGGCACCGCCGCGCTCTCCGGTACGGCCGCGAGGAGCCGGTGCACCGAGAAACCGCCGAGTGCCACGACCACCACGACGAGGGCGATCCCCGCCACCTTCTCCGGCGCCCACCGGATCCGCGCCCACCACGGCGGGTCCGCCCACGCGCCCACGTCGGGCTCGACCGGGGCGGTGCGTCCGGGGCGCCGACCGTCGGGGTCCCGATCGGTCCACGGGGCCGCCGCCCCCGTCTCGCCGGGCTCACCCACCGCGGCCGCGAGCGGCTCCCGATGCGGGGCGGCGGGGGCGGCCGGGACGGCCGGCGCGGGTGCGGTCGCGCCGGCCAGACGGTGCAGGGCCGTCGCGCGGGCCGGGTCCCGGACGGGATCACCGGGTCCGGCAGGCGTTCTCTGGGGGTCGGGGCGCATGGCGCCGAACCTAGGCCCGGGCGCCGCCTCCCCCGCCCCGGTGCGCAGGTGTCAGTCGGCGACCTGTGGAGGCGGACCGGGGATGGGGAATGCGGTGTCCGCGAGTTCCGTCACCGAGACCCCCACGGTCCCCGGGCCGAGGTGCCACCCGAGCACCTCGTCGAACTCGACGATCATCACGCGTTCCGGGTACCGGGTCTCCTTCCGGATCTCCGTCGCCATGTCCCGGGCACGATCCTCCGCGTCGAGATGGTGCACCACCACCAGGGCATCCCCGCGGTCCACCTCGTCCCGCAGCAGTGCCCGCAGCCGCTGGTGCGCCTTGGACGTGGTGCGGGCCTTGGCCGCCAGCGCGACGGCGCCGTCGCGGAGCACGATGATCGGGCGCATGGCGAGCGCACCGCCGAAGAGCGCGGCGAGCGCGCTGATCCGGCCACCCCGCCGCAGGTTGTCCAGTGACTCGAGCGCGGCGTACGTGCTCGCCCCACGGCACAGCCGTTCCGCGAGGTCGTAGGTGGCCGACAGTCCGAGGCCACGCTGCGCCGCCCACGCGCACTGGGCCACGGCGGTCCCGTACGCCATCGCGCCACCCCGGGAGTCCGAGACCAGGACACGGCCACCGAAGCGGTTCGCGGCGTCGGCCGCCGACTGCCAGGTCCTCGACAGTTCTCGCGACAGGTGCACGGAGACGACACCGGTGCAGTCCGGATCCTCGAGCAGCTCGGCGTAGACCGCCGCGAGGGCATCCGGCGACACCGCCGCCGTCGAGACGGTCGTGTCCTCCTCCGTCACCAGATGGAGGTCCACCACCGTGATCCCGAACTCGCGGATCCACTCCTCGGGCAGGCACGAGGTGGAGTCGGTGACCAGCCGTACCGTCATGGCGCCTCCACCGGGGGTGTGATGCCGGCATTCCACTGGTCCAGCCGCCACAGGACGTTCCGCGCCCCGGGCGTCGTCGGCGAGACCTCCGTACGATCGTCCGCGCCCGTGTCCGGCGCCGGACGTGGGTGCGCGGACAGCTGCACCCAGCACGTGTTGCCCAGCCCGTTGAACACCGCGTAGTGCTCCACCGGGAGTTCGAGGAGGGTCGCGGTGAGGGCGGCGATCGCCCCACCGTGCGCGACGAGGACCGCGGGGTGCTCGGACCACTCGGGCGCGGAGTCCACGAGCTCGTCCACCACCTCGCGGGTCCGGTGCGCCACATCCAGGCGGGATTCGCCCTCCGGCGGCGCCCAGCGGGGGCTGCTGCGCCATCGGCCACGGGCGCCCGGCCACTGCTCGTCGACCTCCGCGTGACTCATCCCCTGCCACGCACCCAGATGCGTCTCCCGCAGTCGCGGGTCCGTCCGCACCTCGAGCTCGACCTCGGTGGCCAGCGCGCGCGCCGTCGCGTGCGCCCGACGGAGGTCCGAGGAGATGATCGTCCACGGCCGCCGCGGCGCGAGTGCCCGGCCGGCGGCGTGCGCCTGCTGGACACCGAGTTCGCTGAGCTCCGTGTCCAGTTGTCCCTGCATCCGGAACGAGGCGTTGTAGTGCGTCTGGCCGTGTCGCAGGAGGATGAGTCGCCGGGGCACCGCGGGATCAGAGCTCCCGGTCGCGCTGCGGCTCCTCGGGCGCCAGCGAGTCGTCGTGGTGCTCGCCCGCCGGCGACGCGGGGCTCCCCGTGTTCTCGACACCATCGACCTCCACGACGGGGCAGTCCTTCCACAGCCGGTCGAGGGAGTAGTAGTCGCGCTCGTCCACGTGCTGGACGTGCACCACCACGTCGTTGTAGTCGAGCAGCGCCCAGCGGCCCTCGCGTGTGCCCTCGCGCCGCAGCGGCTTGTGCCCGGCCTCGCGGAGCTTGTCCTCGATCTCGTCGACCACGGACGCCACCTGGCGTTCGGTGTCCGCGGAGGCGAGGACGAAGCAGTCGGTGATGACCAGCTGTTCGGAGACGTCGATGACCACGATGTTCGTCGCCTTCTTCTCGTCGGCGGCGCGGGCGGCGACGGCCGCCACGTCCAGGGCTTGAGGGCTTGCGGTCACTGGGTGGACTCCTCGGGGTGGGGGTTCGTGGGGGCGGCCTCCCGGTGTACCGGGGCCGTCGCGGCAGGTGTCCCGTCGAGTCTGGTGGAGCCCTCGGGACGGTAGAGGTTGCGTTTGGCGATGTACTGGACCACCCCGTCCGGGACGAGATACCAGACAGGGGCGTCGGCGGCGGCACGACGACGGCACTCGGTGGACGAGATCGCCAGCGCGGGGATCTCGAGCAGGTGGACGCGGTCGCTGTCGATCCGCTCGAGATGCGTGTCCGACAGTTCGAAGCCCGGCCGCGACACCCCGACGAAGGTGGCGAGCTCGAACATCTCCTCCCACCCCCGCCACGTGAGGATCTTCTCGAGCGCGTCGGCGCCTGTGATGAAGTACAGCTCGACGTCGGGGTTCTGCCGCAGCAGGTCGCGCAGGGTGTCGACCGTGTAGGTGGGCCCCTCCCTGTCGATGTCGACGCGGCTGACGGAGAACCTGGGGTTGGACGCGGTCGCGATCACCGTCATGAGGTACCGGTCCTCGGCGGGCGAGACCGGCCGGTCACGCTTCTGCCACGGCTCCCCGGTGGGGACAAAGACGACGTCGCTGAGCCCGAACCGGTGGGCGACTTCGCTGGCCGCGACCAGGTGGCCGTGGTGGATGGGGTCGAAGGTGCCGCCCATCACCCCGATTCGGCGCCTCGCGCCCGCAGCGGCCCCCGTGGTGGTCATGCACGGGAGTCTATCGGCAACGGGTCCGCGCAGGCCGACCCCGCCCGCCGCGCCGCCGGTCCGTCACACCGGGAGCAGTCCCGCGACCACGGTGGTGAGTTGTTCCACGTTGCGGCACTCGTGCATCGGGACGTACTGCGAATAGAGGCGGGCCACGGAATCGCCGGTCCCCCACTGCCGTGTGGGCTCGGGGTTGAGCCAGTGCGTGTGCCCCACCCGCTCGGAGACGAACTCGAGCGAGTCGACCGACGGGTCGCGGTAGTTGTTGCGTCCGTCCCCGAGGATGAGCAGCGAGCCGGTGCGGGTGAGGGTGTGCGCGTAGCGGTCCGCGAACCCCTCGAGCGCGTGCCCGTAGTCCGAGTGGCCGTCGTAGGTGACGAGTCGGGCCTCCCGGACCATGCGGCTCATCGCCGAGCCCAGGTCCGAGCCGGTCTCGAAGAACGAGGTGACCTCGTCGGTGGTGTCGACGAAGGCGAACACGCGGACCCGGGAGAACTGCTCGCGCAGCGAATGCACCAACTGGAGCGTGAAGTGGCTGAACCCCGCCACCGAGCCGGACACGTCGCACAGCACCACCAGTTCGGGCCGCGCGGGGCGTGGCTTGCGCAGCACCAACTCGACGGGCACCCCGCCGGTCGACATCGACCGGCGCATGGTCTTGCGCATGTCGATGGCGCCGTGACGATGACGACGACGGCGTGCCGCGAGCCGACTGCCGAGCTGTCGCGCCAGCGGTCCCACCTTCCGGCGCAGGGTCTGCAGGTCCTGGTCGTTGGCGCGGAGGAAGTCCACCTGTTCGGCGGCCGGCCCCACCGCGTAGTCGGCCACCCGGTCGCGGCCCACGGTCTCGGCGGTCCGCCGCCGGGTCTCGTCGGCGACCTCGCGCAGGAAGCCGCGTACCAGGTCGGCGGCCGAGTTGGCGGCCGCGGCCTTCTCGGCGTGCTTCTGGGAGCCGTCGGGGTCGACGGGGTCGGCGCCGAGCAGTCCGTCGAGGATCCTCTGCATGATCGAACCGGTGTCCAGCGGGCTCAGGGCCTGGTAGGCGGAGAACCGCTGCCCGTTCACCGAGTCGTACGCGCCGAGTTGCTCGACCAGCATCTCGGCCAGTGCCCGGGCTCTGGCACGGGACTCGTCGGTGTCCTCGAGGAGCAGGGAGGCGATGAGCTCGTTAAGGGCCTCCGGGTCCACCTTGCCGTCGTCGTCCGTCGGGATCTCGACCTCGAGTGTCGCGGTGCCCCCCGGCGTGGGGGACCCGAGCGCGGCCGGGAACCACAGGTCGAAGAGCTGGTCGAAGACCCCGCGGTGGGTGGCCTTGTGGAGGATCGTCGAGGCCAGGGCCTCGCGCAGGGCGGCGCGGTCGAGGAGGTCGATGTGCACCATCGCCGACGCCGCGTCGACCGACTCACTGGGGCCCACCGGGATCCCCTTGCGGCGCAGGGCCTCGACGAAGTCGACGAGGTGCCCTGACATCCCGCCCGGCGTCACGCTGCTCATGGCTCAGGCCTCCTCTAGTTGAGCCGCAGCTCGGCCGCGGCCCGCAACTGGTCGGATTGGTGCTTGAGGACCACCCCGAGGGTCTGCACCACGGTCTCGTCGTCGATCGTGTCCAGCCCGAGCGCGACGAGGGTGCGCCCCCAGTCGATGGTCTCGGACACGCTGGGTACCTTCTTGAGCGCCATCGCACGGAGCACACCGACCACCCGCACCAGCTGCTCGGCCAGCCGGTCGTCGAGCTCGGGGACCCGGGAGGCGAGGATCCTGCGCTCGAGCTCGGGGGTCGGGAAATCCAGGTGAAGGTAGAGGCAGCGCCTCTTGAGCGCCTCGGACAGCTCGCGGGCCGCGTTGGAGGTGAGCACGGTGAACGGCTTGCGCGTCGCCTCGATGGTGCCCAGTTCCGGGATGGTCACCGCGAAGTCGCTGAGCACCTCCAGGAGCAGGCCCTCGATCTCGATGTCGGCCTTGTCCACCTCGTCCACCAGGAGCACGGTGGGCTCCCTGCGACGGATCGCCGTGAGCAGGGGGCGGGACAGGAGGAACTCCTCCGAGAAGACGTCGTCGCGCGTCGAGTCCCAGCCCTCGCCCTGGCCGGCCTGGATGCGCAGGATCTGCTTGGCGTGGTTCCACTCGTACAGGGCACGGGCCTCGTCGACGCCCTCGTAGCACTGCAGTCGGATGAGTTCGGCCTCGGTGGCGGCGGCGACGGCCTTGGAGAGCTCGGTCTTGCCGACGCCCGCCGGGCCCTCGATGAGCAGCGGCTTGCCCAGCCGGTCGGCGAGGTAGACAACGGTGGCCGTGGAACGGTCGGCGAGGTAGCCCTGTCCGCCGAGCGCCTCGATCACGTGGTCGATGCTCTCGAAGGCCGGTTTCTGCGCGGGTCGGGCTCGGTCCATCGGGATGGATCCTTTCGGGTCTCGTCGGTGGCGGGGCGGACGCGGTGACGGTGGCGTCAGGGGCGCACGTGCCCCGTGCCGCGGGCGATCCACTTGGTACTGGTGAGTTCTGACAATCCCATGGGGCCACGGGCGTGCAGTTTCTGGGTCGAGATACCGATCTCGGCGCCGAAGCCGAACATCTCGCCGTCGGTCCAGGCGGTGGAGGCGTTGACCATCACGGCGGCGGCATCGACCCGGGCGCTGAACGCGTCGGCGACCTCGATGCTGCGGGTCGAGACGGCCTCGGTGTGCCCGGAGGACCAGCGGGCGATGTGGTCGAGGGCCTCGTCCACGCCGTCGACCACCTTGACCGCGATGTCCATGCTCAGGTACTCCTCGCCCCAGTCCGTGTCATCGGCCGGGATCATGCCCTCGAGGTCGCCGTGGACGGTCACCCCGGCCGCGTGGAGCGCGCCCACCACACGATCGACGGCGGCCTCGCCGAGCGCGGCGTCCAGCAGGACGGTCTCGGTGGCGTTGCAGACACTGCAGCGGCGGGTCTTGCCGTTGATCGCGAGGCTGATCGCCTCGTCCAGGTCCGCGTCTCCGTGGATGTAGAGGTGGCAGTTGCCGGTGCCGGTCTCGATGGCCGGGACCTTGGCGTTCTCCACCACGGTCTGGATCAGCCCCGCCCCGCCGCGCGGGATCACCACGTCGACCAGTCCGCGCGCCCGGATCAGATGCGTCACCGACGAGCGGTCGTCGGACGGGAGCAGCTGCGCCGAGTCCACGGGCAGGCCGTGCTCGGCGAGCACGGTGCGCAGGACCCCCACGAGCGCTTCGTTGGAGTGTCGGGCGGAGCGGGAGCCCCGGAGCAGCGCCGCGTTGCCGGACTTGAACGCCAGGCCGAACGCGTCGACGGTGACGTTGGGCCGGCCCTCGTAGATCATGCCGATCACGCCGAGCGGCACCCGCACCTGCTCCAAGCGCATCCCGTTGGGCCGCGTCGACCCGCGGATGACCGAGCCGACCGGGTCGGCGAGGTCGGCGACCTGACGCAGTCCCCCGGCGATGCCCTCCACCCGGTCCGGGGTCAGCCGCAGGCGGTCCAGCATCGCCTCGCCGATCCCGGCGGCCGTCTGCTCCTCGATGTCGTGGGCGTTGGCCTCGAGGATCCCCTGCTGTCCTGCGACGAGCGCGTCCGCGGCGGCCAGGAGGAGGGCGTTCTTGCGGTCCGCGGTGAGCAGCGACAACTCTCGGGAGGCGGTGCGGGCGCGGCGGGCCGCCTCGTGCACGGCGTCGCGCACCGGGTCGGCGTCCGTCGTGCCGGGGCTGTCGGGGGCGTCGATGGAGCTGGTGGTCATGCGCCCCAGCTTACCGATGCGCCCCGTGCCGGGACCTGACGAGCACCGCCACGAGAAACCCTTCGTCGTCGTCGAACGGCCGGAGGTCCCACGTCGACCAACGCTGCTGGACGGCGAGCCCCGCGGCCTCGGCGTCGCGCTCGAACTGCGCCCGCGACCAGCCGCGGTCGAGGCCGAAGCCCACCACCAGTCGACCCGCCTCGCCGTCGCCGCCCTCGTCTGCGGGCGCCAGTCGCGCGGCGAGGTTGGCGAGCACCGTCCGCCGGTCTGCGGGGTCCACGAACGCGAGGACGTTGCCGGCCGACACGGCGAGGTCGAAGGGCCCGGCCGCCCAGCCGTCGGCGGCGAGGTCGGCGATCTCCCAGGTCGCGTCGGGGCAGGCGTCGCGCGCCCGCTCGATGAGGTGGGGGTCCAGGTCCACGCCGACCACCCGGTGACCGCGGGCGGCGAGGTAGGACCCCAGACGGCCCTGCCCGCACCCCACGTCGAGGATGCGCGCGCCGCGAGGGGCCATCGCGTCGGCCAGCCGGGCCTCACCGTCGATGTCCACACCGTCGGCCACCATGTCGTCCCACCGCTTGGCGTAACGGCGGGAGTGCTCGGGGTCGGCGGCCACGATCTGCTTCCATGTCTGCGTCATGGCCCCAGTATGGCCTCACCTCGGGAACCGAGGCGGCCGTCGGCGTCGCGGCCCCGCCGACGACGAGGCCGACACGCGCCCGGCCCGACACTGTCGTAGGCCTGGGGCACCATGGGACACATGTCCTCCGCCACCGCCGTCCCCGCCGACCGTACCGCGCTGCGCTCCCGCGCCGACGAGTTGCTCACCGCCCTCGCGGGTCCGGAGGCCGCGCTGCGCGAGGACCAGTGGACGGCGATCGAGGCGCTGGTCGCCGATCGCAGGCGGGCCCTGGTGGTGCAGCGCACCGGCTGGGGCAAGTCGGCCGTCTACTTCATCGCCGCCCGCCTTCTCCGGGAGTCCGGCGCGGGTCCCACCGTGATCGTCTCTCCCCTGCTCGCCCTCATGCGCAACCAGGTCGAGTCCGCGGCCCGGGCCGGGGTGCGGGCCGCCACCATCAACTCGGCCAACATGACCGAGTGGGACGAGGTCCGCGCCTCGGTCCGGGCCGGCGAGGTGGATGTGTTGCTCGTGAGTCCGGAGAGGCTCAACAACCCGGATTTCCGGGACACCGTCCTGCCGGCGCTGGCCGCGGATGCGGGCCTCGTGGTGGTGGACGAGGCGCACTGTGTGTCGGACTGGGGTCACGACTTCCGGCCCGACTACCGGAGGATCCGCACCCTGTTGACCGACCTGCCCGAGGGGGTCCCCGTCCTGGCCACCACGGCGACCGCGAACGACCGCGTGGTCACCGACGTCGCGGACCAGCTCGGCGTGGGCGACCGCCCGGACGCGGACGGCGACTCCTCCACCCTGGTCCTGCGCGGCGGGCTGGACCGGGATTCCCTCCGACTGTCCGTCGTGTCGATCGACGACTCGGAGCGCCGGGCAGCCTGGCTGCTCGAGCATCTGGAGGATCTCCCGGGCAGCGGGATCATCTACTGCCTCACGGTCGCAGCGGCGTCCGACATGGCCGAGCTCCTCACCTCCGCCGGCCACCGGGTCAGCGCCTACACGGGACGGACCGACGCGGGCGAGCGGGAGGAGCTCGAACGCGCGTTGCTCGACAACGAGGTCAAGGCCCTGGTGGCCACGTCCGCCCTGGGTATGGGATTCGACAAGCCGGATCTGGGGTTCGTGGTGCACCTCGGCGCACCGCCGTCGCCCATCTCCTATTACCAGCAGATCGGCCGCGCCGGCCGCGCCGCGGACCGCGCCGAGGTCGTCCTGCTGCCGGGCCCGGAGGACCGGGCCATCTGGAACCACTTCGCCTCGCTGTCCTTCCCGCCGGAGGACGTGGTGCGCCGTGTGCTCGATGCGCTGGAGCTCGACCGCCCACAGTCCACGCCGGCGCTCGAGCCGTCGGTGGACCTGGGGCGTTCCAGGCTGGAGATGGTGCTCAAGGTGCTCGACGTGGACGGCGCCGTGCAGCGGGTCCGGGGCGGATGGGTCTCGACCGGTCAGCCGTGGGAGTACGACGCGCAGCGGTACGAGGGCCTGGCGCGGGCGCGGCGGGCCGAGCAGGAGGCGATGCTCGAGTACCAGCGCACGAACGCCTGCCGGATGGACTTCCTGCGCGCCCAGCTCGACGATCCCACGCTGGACCCGGCCTCCGGCGGTTGCGGGCGCTGTGACAACTGCACGGGCGAGACCCGGTCCATCGAGGTCGACGACGGGGCGCTCGCCCGGGCGCGGGACTCCCTCGAGCGGCCCGGCGTGGTCCTGCCGCCGCGACGCCAGTGGCCCTCCGGGCTCGCCCGACTGGACGTCCCGCTCAAGGGGAAGATCGCCGACGGCCCGGCAGAGGGACGTGCGCTCGCCCGCCTCACGGATCTCGGGATGGGCCAGAAACTCCGGGCACTCCTCGCCGAGCCGGACCAGGAGGCGCCGGACTGGGTGGCCCGCGCCTGCGTCCCGGTACTGCGGGAGTGGGGCTGGGCAGAGCGCCCGACCGGAGTGGTGGCGTTGACGTCCGGCACGCACCCTCTATTGGTGTCGAGCCTCGCCCGCGCACTGTCGCAGATGGGCCGGATGGACTATCTCGGCGAACTCGGCCGCGATGCGGCACTGCCGCCGGTCTCGGCCCAGAACTCGGCCTACCGGGTGGCGCAGCTGTGGGGAACGTTCAGCGGCCCGCAGACCGCCCCGGACGGCCCCGTCCTGCTGGTGACCGATCAGCTCGGCACCGGCTGGACCGCAACGGAGGCCGGTCGGCACCTGCGCGCGGGCGGCGCCTCGGCGGCCCTGCCACTGGCGGTCGCCTCGACCGGCTGACGGCCGCTGACGCAGGCTCTCCACGTGGCATCCTCGGATGCCCCGTTCGCGTGGAGTCACTCCGTCAGCGGCGTCCCAGGAAACTCCTGCGGGAACGCTGCACGGAACGACTCGACGCGGAGCCGGACGCGATCCGCCGGAGCGTCGGGCGTGTATCGACGCGGAGCCGGACGCGATCCGCCGCGGAGCCGACGCGGTCAGACCTCGCGTGCCATCGCCCGGCCGGCCTTCATCCCCGAGAAGATGCACCCGCCGAGGAACGTACCCTCGAGCGAGTTGTACCCGTGGACGCCGCCACCTCCGAAGCCGGCGACCTCGCCCGCCGCGTACAGGCCCGGGAACGGCTCGCCGTCGGCGTCGAGGCACTGCGAGTCGAGCGTGGTCTCCAGGCCCCCGAGGGTCTTGCGGGTCATCAGATGGACCTTGACCGCGATGAGCGGCCCCCCGGAGCCGGCGGCCGAGCCCGCGCCCGCCCCGGAGTCCTCTAGCAGGCGGTGCGGCTTTGCCATGCGCGTGAGCTTGTCAGTGACCACCCGGCGCGCGTTGTGGATCGCCTGGACCTGCGCGTCCTTGGCAAAGGGGTTGTTCATCTGCCCGTCCATGGCCAGGACGAACTCGCGCACCCGCTCGACGTCCAACTCCGGCTCCCCCTCGCGGAGCAGCCCGTTCATTCCCGCGACCATCTCCTCGAGCGTGTCGGCCACGACCCAGTCGACGCCCTGTTCCGCGAATTCGGCGATCGACGGCGGCAGCCCCTTGCCCGCCTTGGAGGCGAACTTCCTGATGCTCTTGTCCGTGAGCTCCGGGTTCTGCTCGGACCCGGAGAGAAGGAACTCCTTGCCGGCGATCGCCGAGTCGAGGATGAACCACGAGTAATCGTGGCCGGTCCGCCGGATGGCCTCGATGGAGGCCGTGGTGTGGAAGCCGGGGAACAGCGGCACCGGCATCCGGTCGCCGTTCGCATCGAGCCACAGCGTCGAGGGCCCGGGGATGATCCGGATCGCGTGCGACGGCCAGATGGGGGCGAAGTTGGTCACGCCCTCCGTGTAGTGCCACATCCGGTCGCGGTTGATGAGACTGGCCCCCGCGGAGCCGGAGATCTCGAGCATCCGCCCGTCCACGTGCTCGGGCACGCCCAGGATGAGGTTCTCCGGAGCCTCGCCCATGCGGTCCGCGGGCCAGTACTCCCGGACGAGCTCCGGGTTTCCGCCGATCCCGCCCGAGGACACCAGGACGGCCTTGCCGCGGAACTCGAACGTCCCGGTCTCCTCGCGGGGCGAGGCCACGCCCCTGTCGAGGTCTGAGGGGACGAGGGTCGCGCCCCGGACCCCCACTGCCCGGCCGTCCTCGACGACGACCTCGTCCACGCGGTGCCGCGTGGCAAAGCGCACCCGGCCCTCGCGGGCGGCGTCGCGGACGGGCTCCTCGAATACCCGGACCACCTCGGGGCCGGTCCCCCACGTCACGTGGAACCGCGGCACCGAGTTCCCGTGGCCCGAGACGTCGCCGCCCCCGCGCTCGGCCCAGCCGACCGTCGGGATGATCCGCAGGCCGAGATCGTGCAGGTACCGCCGCTTCTCGCCCGCGGCGAACTCCACGTAGGCGCGCGCCCACTCCCGCGGCCACGCGTCCTCGGGCCGGTCGAAGTCGGCGGACCCGAGCCAGTCCCGCCACGCCAACTCCAGCGAGTCCTTGATCCCGATCCGACGCTGCTCGGGAGTGTCCACCAGGAACAGCCCACCGAGGGACCAGTACGCCTGACCGCCCAGGTTCTTCTCGTTCTCCTGGTCCACCACGAGGACCTTCTTGCCGGCACGGGCGAGCTCGTACGTCGCGACGAGGCCGGCGAGCCCGTGCCCCACCACGATCACGTCGGGGACGAACCCCGGCTCGGGGGCCGGCAGCGGTCCCGCGTTGGCGGCGGTCGACGTCGACGGCGGTGCGTACGACGGGTAGTCGGGATGAACTGGTCGGGCGTCGCCGGCAGCGCGGGCGGAGTCGGTCATGAGTCCAGTATGCCGGAGCGGCTACGCACGGGAGGCCACTCCGACGACGTCGGGGGCCGCGCCCCCGGTACCGTCATCGGCATGCGGATCCATCAGCTCAACTGCGGAACCATGGCGGGGGTCTCCCCCACGAGAGTGCTGCTGGTGGAGTCCCCGGACGGTCTCATCCTGGTGGACACCGGCATCGGACTGCAGGACATCGCCGAGCCGGCGCGACGACTGGGTCCGCTGCGGCACCTCCTGCGCCCGGCGCTCGATCCCGGCGAGACGGCCCGGCGCCGCATCGACGCCCTCGGACTGGACCCGGCCGACGTCCGACACATCGTGCTCACCCACCTGGACCTCGACCACATCGGCGGGCTGGCCGATTTCCCGGACGCCACCGTGCACACCGTCGCCGGCGCACTCACCTGGTCGATCCGGATCCCGCGGTGGATCGAACGTCGCCGCTACCGGCGAGCCCAGTGGGAGCACGGCCCGCTGCTCGTCGAGTACGAGTACGACGACGAGCGGTGGGAGGGCTTCCGGGCGATCCCGCTGGACGCGGTACTCGAGGGCATGAAGTTGATCGAACTGCCGGGACACACCGTCGGCCACGCCGGCGTCCTGGTGCCCGGCGGCGACGGCCCCGACGTCCTCCACGCCGGCGACGCCTTCTACCACCGCGGACAGATCGATCCGGCGGTCCGGATCCCCCGGTGGGTCCCGCCGATGGAGAAGATCATGGCCCTCGAATCCCCCGCCATCCCCCTCACCCACGCGCGACTCGCCGCCCTGGCGGAACGCCGCCGAGGAGACCTCGACGTGGTGTGCGCGCACGACGCGTCCGGGCCCGGCGGTCTGCGGAGCTGACCGTGGTGAGGATCAGGGAGACCGCCTGGACCCCGGCCGAGCGCACCACACCGGACGACGACCTCGGGGACCGGGCCCGTGCCCTCGCCGAACTCATGCGGGGCGCCCGGACCGTGGTCCTCACCGGTGCCGGCGTCTCCACCCCGTCGGGCATCCCCGACTACCGTGGCCCGGACTCCCCCGCCCGCACCCCGATGACCTACCAGCAGTTCGTGGGGGATGCCGACTTCCGGCGCCACTACTGGGCACGCAATCACTTGGGGTGGCGACACATGGAGGCCGCCCGCCCCAACGGCGCACACCGGCTCATCGCCGACTGGGAGCGGCGGGGCCTGGTCACCGGCGTGATCACCCAGAACGTCGACCTCCTCCATCTCAAGGCCGGCAGCACCCGGATCGTCGACCTCCACGGCACGTACGCGGTGGTGGTCTGCCTGGAATGCGGCGCCCGACGCAGTCGCTGGACCCTGCACGAGGACCTGGAGCGACTCAACCCCGGGTTCGCCGAGCACGCGGCCTCCCGCGGCGCGATCGAGGTCGCCCCCGACGCCGACGCGCTGCTCTCCGACACCTCCGCGTTCCGCGTCGCCGACTGCCCCGGCTGCGGCGGCGTGCTCAAGCCGGACATCGTCTACTTCGGCGAGAACGTCCCGGCCGCGCGCGTCGCCGAGGCGCACGCGCTCGTGGACGCCGCCGACCTCGTCGTCGTCGTGGGGTCGTCCCTCACCGTCCGGTCCGGGTACCGGTTCGTGCGGCGGGCGGTGACATCCGGGACGCCGGTGGCCGTGGTCAACCGTGGCAGGACCCGCGCGCACCCGGAGGCCGCTCTCACCCTGGACGGAGACTGCGTCCAGGCACTCACCCTGGTCGACGCGGGCCTCTGACCGAGCCGACACTCGGGGCAGGAGCACAATAGTGGGCATGGACACCCCGACGACCCCCGATTCCGCACTGACCCGGCTCCTCGACGGCAACCACCGCTACGTGGCCGGCCAGAGCCGACACGAGCACCAGGACCCCGACCGTCGCGCCGAGCTCGCCGGCCACCAGAACCCGTTCGCCCAGGTGTTCGGCTGCTCGGACTCGCGTGTCCCCGCCGAGGTCGTCTTTGACCAGGGCCTCGGCGACCTCTTCGTGATCCGCAACGCCGGCCACATCGTCGACCCGTCGGTGCTCGGGTCGATCGAGTTCGGCGTCGACGTGCTCTCGATCCCGCTCACGCTGTTGCTCGGCCACACCTCGTGCGGAGCCGTGGGCGCGGCCATCAACGCGGTCGACTCGCACTCGACCCCCTCCGGATACCTGCGCGACGTGGTCGAGCGCATCGCCCCGGCGGTGTTCGAGGCCCGCCGGGACCCCGAGGCCGGGTACGAGGACATCGTCATCGAGAACGTCCGGCAGGCCGCCACCGCCATCCGGGAGAAATCCGCAGCCGTCAACCGGGCCATCCACGAGGGGCGGACCGCGATCGTCGGCGGGCTCTACAACCTCGCCGAGGGCACGGTGACCCCGGTGCACACCGAGGGGCGGATCACCGCGCACTGACCGGAGCCGCGCGCCGGCAGCAAGGCCACGGGCCGGACGCGGGCGGTCCGGCGGAGGTCGTCCGTCCTCAGACGGCGACCAGGTCGTCCGCGTGCACGAGCGGGCGGCCCTGCCCGTGCTGCTCGCCCCCGGCCGCGCGCTCGGCGAGGCGGGTGCGGACCTCGAGCGAGTCGTACTGGGCGATCCCGCGGCCCACGACCGCCCCCGCCGGGTCCCGCAGTTCCACCACGTCCCCGAAGTGGAACATGCCCTCGATCCCGGTCACCCCGGCCAGCAGCAGGGACCGACGCGCACCGGTGACCGCCCGGACCGCTCCGTCATCGAGGACCACGCCGCCCCGCGAGTCCGCGGCGTGCCGGACCCAGAAGCGACGGGCCGTCATCCGCTCGGGGCGGGGGGCGAACACCGTCCCCACTCCCGGGCGAGCGGCCAATGCGTCGGCGGCCCTCTCGGCGGAGGTCAACAGCACAGGCACCCCGGCGTCCGCGGCCAACCGCGCCGCCGCCAGCTTGGAGCCCATCCCACCGGTGCCCAGCGGGCCGCCCGCGCCGGCCACCACGCCGTCCAGGTCCGAGGGGTCGCCGACCATCGACACCGCGGTGGCGTCGCCCCGGCGCGGGTCCGAGTCGTAGAGAGCATCCACGTCCGACAGCAGGATCAACGCGTCGGCGCTGATGAGGTGGGCCACGAGCGCGGCCAGCCGGTCGTTGTCACCGAACCGGATCTCGTTGGTGGCCACGGTGTCGTTCTCGTTGATGACCGGCACCGCGTGGAGCGTGCGCAGCCGGTCGAGAGTGCGCTGGGCGTTGGCCGCGCTCTCCCGACGGCCGATGTCCGCGGCCGTGAGCAGGACCTGACCCACCACGCGCTCGTATCGGGCGAACGAGTCACCCCAGGCGCGGGCGAGCTCGAGCTGCCCCACGCTGGCGGCGGCCTGCTTGGCGGCCAGCGTGCCCGGGCGGGTGTTCATGCCCAGCGGCGCCATCCCGGCGCTGATCGCCCCCGAGGAGACGACGAACACGTCGGAGCCCGCGGCCATGCGTGCCTGGCACACATCCGCGAGCCCGTCGAGCTGCGCGCGCCGGATCCCGCCGCCGAAGCTGGTGATCGCGGACGAGCCGATCTTGACCACCACGCGCCGGGCGGAACCGATGCGCTGCCGCAGCTCGCCCTCGGAGGTCACTCCGGGATCTCCTCGTCCGGATCGATCAGGCCTCGACGCACCCGCTTGCGGTACTTGCGCTCGGCAGCCCCCACCCGCTCGTCGGACTCGAGGCGGATGTCCGTGCCCCGGCCCGTCCGCATGAGGTCCACGCCGGCCGGGGTCTGCGGCTCCCAGTCAAAGGAGACGTCGCCGATCGTCACCGAACAGCCCTCCTCGGCGCCGGCGGAGAGGAGCGCGTCCTCCACGCCGAGGCGGGACAACCTGTCGCCCAGGAAGCCCACGGCCTCGTCGTTCTCGAAGTCCGTCTGCCGGATCCACCGCTCGGGCTTGGTCCCGGTGACCACAAAACCGCCCGGCGTGGCCGGGTCCCGGTGGATGCGGAAGTCCTCGGCGTCGACGGCCCGCGGGCGCAACACGATCCGCTCGGCAGCAGCCGGCGGATTCGCCCTGCGGTAGGCCTCGACCTGCTCGTACAGCGCGTACCGCAGCTCGTCGAGCCCCTTGTGCGCGACAGCGGAGATGGGGAACACCGGCCATCCCCTGTCCCGGAAGTGCTCGGTGACCATCTCCGCCATCTCGGCGGCATCGGGGACGTCGATCTTGTTGAGCACCACCACGCGCGGCCGGTCGGCCAGGTCGCCGATACCCGCGTCCGTCAGCTCGGACCGGTACGAGGCGAGCTCGGCCTCCAACGCGTCGACGTCCGAGATGGGGTCCCGGTCGGACTCGAGGGCCGCGCAGTCCACCACGTGGACCAGAACCGCGGTGCGCTCGATGTGGCGCAGGAAGTCCAGCCCGAGTCCGCGGCCCTCGCCGGCACCGGGGATGAGGCCCGGCACGTCGGCGATGGTGAAGGTGTCCTCGCCCACCGAGACGACCCCGAGGTTGGGGGCGAGTGTGGTGAACGGGTAGTCGGCGATCTTGGGCTTGGCCGCCGACAGCACCGACACGAGCGAGGATTTGCCCGCGGACGGGAAGCCGACCAGCCCGACGTCGGCCATCGACTTGAGCTCGAGCGTGAGATCCTTGACCTCGCCCGGCTCGCCGAGGAGGGAGAATCCGGGGGCCTTGCGCGCCCGGGACGCCAGCGCGGCGTTGCCGAGGCCACCCTTGCCGCCCGCGGCGGCCACGAAGCGCGTGCCCGCACCGACGAGGTCGGCGACCATCTCGCCGTCGGAGTCCAGGACCACGGTCCCCGGGGGGACCGACAACACCAGGTCGTCGCCCCTGCCGCCGTTGCGGTTGCCGCCCATCCCGGCCTGCCCCTTGGTGGCCCGCGCATGAGGGCGGAAGTGGAAGTCGAGCAGGGTGTGTACCTGGGGGTCCACCACCAGGACGACGTCGCCGCCGGTCCCGCCGTTCCCCCCGTCGGGCCCGCCGAGCGGCTTGAACTTCTCGCGGTGCACGGACGTGCAGCCGTGCCCACCGTCCCCGGCAGCGAGGTGGAGGACAACGCGGTCGACGAACCTCGACATGGTGTGGGCTCCTCCTGCTGGTCGTGACGTGGTGCGTGCGCGGGATGCGGTGCGGTGCTGCGCGGTGACCGCTCAAATGCTCTCGGGGGCCGGGCGTGAGGTCATGCAGACCCCGCCCGGCCCCCGAGGGCGACCCGCGTTGCGTTCCTGGGTGGCTACCGGGTCAGGCCTCGGCGCCGGCCGGAACGATGTTCACGGTCTTGCGGCCACGCTTGGTGCCGAACTCGACCGCACCGGCGGAGAGGGCGAACAGCGTGTCGTCGCCGCCACGCCCCACGCCGACGCCCGGGTGGAACCGGGTGCCGCGCTGGCGGACCAGGATCTCGCCGGCGTTGACCTCCTGGCCACCGAACCGCTTGACGCCGAGACGCTGGGCGTTGGAATCGCGACCGTTACGGGTGCTGGACGCGCCCTTCTTACTTGCCATGTCCGAGTCCCTCCTTCAGGGATGACGCCCGCGGGCGCTGAACTGGTGGCCGTGGAGGCCGGGAGTGGATTACTTGATGCCGGTGATCTTGACGACCGTCAGCGGCTGACGGTGGCCCTGCCGCTTGTGGTAGCCGGTCTTGTTCTTGAACTTGTGGATCCGGATCTTGGGCCCCTTGGTCTGGTCGACGATCTCGCCGGAGACCGTGACCTTGGACAGGGCGTCGGATTCGGAGGTGACGGACGCGCCGTCCACCACGAGGATCGGGGACAGCGACACCGCGGTGCCGGCCTCGCCCTCGATCTTCTCGACCTTGACAAGGTCCCCTTCGGCGACCTTGTACTGCTTGCCGCCGGTCTTGACGATCGCGTACATGGAGGGCTTCCCCTTGCTTCTCGGGTGTGTGGGCACCTGTGGTGACCACACCGGATGTGCGGTGTTCTCTGCTTGCTCGCCGGCTCTCACCGGCCAGGATCGCCGGTTCCGGAGGCCACTGTGGTCCCGGCCGCGATTCCTCGCGCGACGGCATAGCGCCGTCACGAGCGACTTGTCAAGGTTACGGCGCCGCGGCACAGCAGGTCAAACCGGCCATGCCGCCGGGCCCTCACCCCTGGCCGTCGCTCCCCTCGGGGGCGACGGTCGACCGTGTCGCGCGCCTGCGCGCGGGCCGGGCCCGGGGCGTGGCGACCACCGGCGTCGGCGCCTCCGCCAGCGCCGGCGCCTCGGCCGGGACGTCCGTGACGGGTGCGTCCGCCGAGGCCGACGGCGGCGCCGTCGCCGTCGGCGTCGCGGTGGCGGCCGCGCCGGCCTCCCGTCGGGTGGAGCGGCGACGCGGGCGCCGACCCCCGCTGGTCGCCCCGGCTCCGGAGGCGGGTGCCTTCGTGGCCGGCTCCTGCTGCGGGCGGGCCGGCTGCGACGGCGCCTGCGCCTCGGTGTCCGCGGTCTCGACCGCCGCGACGGCACTGTCGGCCTCGGCCGCCACCGCTGCCTCGTCGGTCGCCGGTGCGTTGTCGTCCGTCCCGGCGGTGACGTCCTCGGTGGTCGGCTTCGCCTGTGCCGCCCCCTCACCGGCGGCTCGGCGGGACGACCGGCGACGCGAGCGCGTGCCGGATCCGGAGGACTCCACCGACGCTGTCGTGGTCGCGGCCGCCCCGGCGTCGGGTTTCCCGGAGCCGGAGGGCGCCGGATCGGACTGCGTCCCCGAGGACTCGTCGTGCCGGCCCATCGCGAGGGCGGCCGGGTGCGCCGTGGGCGCGGGGCCGTCCTTCTTGGGGGTCTGCTTGGGCGTGTCGGACTGGCCGTTGCCCCCGTTGCCGCCCTTGCCGCCCCGACGACGTCCGCGGCGGCCACCGGGCTCGTCGTCGTTGTGGGACTCGGTGTGGACCGGGTCGGCGTGCACGATCAGACCGCGGCCCTGGCAGTGCTCACACGGGGTGGAGAACGCCTCGACCAGCCCGGTCCCGAGCTTCTTGCGCGTGAGCTGCACGAGCCCCAGCGAGGTGACCTCGGAGACCTGGTGGCGGGTGCGGTCGCGACCGAGCGCCTCGGTGAGCCGACGGAGCACGAGGTCGCGGTTGGATTCGAGCACCATGTCGATGAAATCGATGATCACCATGCCGCCGACGTCACGCAGGCGCAGCTGGCGGACGATCTCCTCGGCGGCCTCGAGGTTGTTCTTGGTGACCGTCTCCTCGAGGTTGCCGCCCGAGCCGGTGTACTTGCCGGTGTTGACGTCGACCACGGTCATGGCCTCGGTCCGGTCGATCACGAGCGAGCCGCCGGAGGGCAGCCACACCTTCCGGTCGAGCGCCTTGGCCAGCTGCTCGTCCACTCGGTGCGTGGTGAACACGTCGACCTCCGGGTTCTCGTGTCGTTCGAGCCGCTCGAGCATTTCGGGCGCGACCCGCGAGACGTACTCGTGCACGGTGTCCCACGACTTGCCGCCCTCGATGACGAGCTTGGTGAAGTCCTCGTTGAACAGGTCGCGCACGACCTTGACCAGAAGGTCCGGTTCCTCGTACAACGCCACCGGGGCGCCGGACCCGGAGGACTTCCGCTTCTCGGCGGCCTCCGAGATCTCGGACCACTGGGCCGACAGCCGGGCCACGTCGCGGCCGATCTCCTCCTCGCTGACGCCTTCGGCCGCCGTACGGATGATCACGCCCGAGTTCTCGGGGACGACCTCCTTGAGGATGGCCTTGAGCCGACGGCGTTCGGTGTCCGGGAGCTTGCGGGAGATGCCGGTGGAGTTCCCGTCCGGCACGTAGACAAGGAACCGGCCGGCCAGCGAGACCTGCGTGGACAGCCGGGCGCCCTTCTGCCCGATGGGGTCCTTGGTGACCTGCACCAGCACCATGTCCCCGGACTTGAGCGCCTGCTCGATCCGGCGGGCCTTGCCGCCGAGGCCCGCGGCCTCCCAGTTGACCTCACCGGCGTAGAGGACGCCGTTGCGTCCCCGCCCGATGTCGACGAACGCGGCCTCCATGCTGGGCAGGACGTTCTGGACGCGACCGAGGTAGACGTTGCCGACCATGGAGCGTGCCGACTCGGTGGTGACGAAGTGTTCGACGAGGACCTTGTCCTCGAGCACCCCGACCTGGGTCATCAGGCCGTGGCCTTCCGTGCGCGCCTTCTCGCGCACCACCATCACGCGGTCCACGGACTCCCGGCGGGCCAGGAACTCGGACTCGGAGAGGATGGGCTGGCGACGACGCCCGGCCTCGCGGCCGTCCCTGCGCCGCTGCCGCTTGGCCTCGAGCCGGGTCGACCCGGTGATGCCCTGCACCTCGTCCGAGGACGTGCCGGAGCCCTGTCCCCCGCGTCCGGACCGCCGCTTCGGGTCCCGCTCGTGGACCTCGGTCTGCGGCGGGTCGTCATTGCCGCCCCGGGAGTCGTCGGAACCGGAGCCGGAGCCCCCACCGCCGCGACGACGGCGGCGGCGACGACGACGCGAACCGGACGGGGTCTCGGAGGAGCCGTTCCCGCCGCCGGAGGCATCGCCGCCCTCGTCGCCGGAGTCCGACGAGTCCCGGCCCCCCTCGCCGGTGTCCGGGTGGTCGTCGGTCTCGGCCTCGTCCTGACCGGAGTCACCGTTCTGCCCGTCGCCGTTCTCTCCCCGGCCACGCCCGCGGCCGCGGCGGCCACGCCGGCGGCGCCGGTTGCCGCCCTCGCCGGTGTCCGCCGGGTCTTCGCCGTCCCCGTTGTCCGCCGGGGCGCCGTCCGCGCGGGTGTCCGCCGCGGACTCGTCGCGGGCACTCTCCGAGGACGGGGCGTTGCCGGCCCCCTTCCCGGAGTCGGCCTCCGCCGCGGCTTCCGCCGGGGAGAGGAACAGCGGGGAGAACCCGGGGGTCGCGGTCGAACGCCGGCGGCGGTTGCCGGCCTCGTCGGCCCCCACCTCGCCGGTGACGATCGCGATGTCGGGAAGCGGTGTCCGCTCGGCCATCTCCGGCGGCTTCTCCGACGCGGCCTTCTTCGCCGGGGTCTTCTTGGTGGCCGTCTTCTTGGCCGACGACTTCTTCGCCGGTGCCTTCTTCGCCGGTGCCGTGGCGGCCGGCTTCGTTTCCTCGGCGGTCGCGGTCTCGCCGGTCGCGCTCTCGGCCGGCGGGGCGGGCTCCTGCCCGGCCGGGTCGCCCTCCGAGCGACCGTTGAACCACGTCAGCAGGACGTCGCGCGTCACGCCGGACTGCGCGCTCTTGATCTCCACGCCGATCCCCGCCATCGCGGCGAGGAACTCCTTGCTCGTCATCCCGACCGCCTTGGCCGCGGCGTGGGCTCGCATCTTCTCGGGAAGCGCGTTGAGATCGTCGATTGTCAGGTTTGGATCCGACACGGGTCTCCTCTGGCCGGACTCCGGGCGCGATCTCGTCACCGGAGTTCCGGTGACCCACGCCGCCGCACGGGGTCGGGCGTTTCTGGTCTCGGCTCCACCCGCGGGCGGAGCAACGTCTTGTGTTCCACGGAACCGGCGTCAGCCGGGCCGCGGGTGGCGGGCGCCCGATCCGGGGCGGACTCGTGGTCCACTCGCCAAGACGACGGGCTGCGGCCATTCTCCCACATCCCGACGCGATGCGCCGTCGACCGGGTCCGGCGGGGTCGCGAACGGGTGACGGGACGGCAGCGCGCCCGCCGATCGTGGGGATCGACGGGCGCGCGGTGCGGGCGGGCGTCAGGTCAGAGGTCGGGGAACCAGAGGGCGATCTCCCGGGCCGCGGACTCCTCCGAGTCCGAGCCGTGGACCAGGTTGAACTGGGTCTCGAGGCCGTAGTCGCCACGGATCGAGCCGGGGGCCGCCTTCTCGACGGGGTCGGTCCCCCCGGCGAGCTGGCGCCACGCCGCGATCGCGCGGGGACCCTCGGCGATCCCGGCGACGACCGGGCCGGAGGTGATGAACTCGAGCAGGTCGCCGTAGAACGGCCGCTCGGCGTGCTCGGCGTAGTGCTCGGCGGCGGTCTCCTGCGGCACCCGGCGCATGTCCATGGCCACGATCTCGAGGCCCTTGGCCTCGATGCGGGAGAGGATGGTCCCGGTCAGTCCGCGCCGGACGCCGTCGGGCTTGATGAGGAAGAAGGTTCTCTCGGTCACGACCGTGATCGTAACAAGCACCCGACCGGTGTCAGTCGTGCTGGCTGGCCAGATAGCCACCGGAGATCCGGCGGGCGAGGTCCCGGCGCAGGTACAGGATGTAGAGCCACACCACGGCGAACAGGATCCCGCTGACCCCCATCGACCAGTGCACCACCCAGCCGGCCACCGCGAGCGCGGCGAGCGTGAGGTTGAGCGGGATCGCCCACGGCCTGCGCTGGAGTCCACTGGCGACGATCATCGCCACGGCCAGCAGGCTCACGAACCACACCTTCCACGGCTGGAAGTGCTCGCCGTCGTCGACCCGGGCGATCACCGTGAGCACCAGGCCGATCACGATCGCCTCGAGGACGAGCGTGCCGGCCATGATCCCCCGCAGGCCCTTCCACGGGTCGACCGACGGCGCGTGGCCCTGGCCGAGCGGGCCCGCCCGGTCCTGCCCGTCCGCCGGGGGCTGCTCTGTCACTGCGCGTCCTTCCCGAAGAGGGTGCGGGCGGCTCCGGCGGTCACCACTGACCCCGTGACCAGCACGCCCACGCCCGAGGTGTCGTCGTCGGCCGTCGGATCCGGCACCCCCACCAGGTCGAGTGCCGCGCTCACCGCCTCCGCCAGGGTGTCCACCACGTGGACGCGTTGGGCGGTGAAGCGTTCCTCGGCCATCCGGGCCAGCTCCTCGGCCTCCAGCGCCCGGGGCGAGGACGCCCGGGTGACCACGACGTCCTCGACCACCGGCTCGAGCGCCGCGAGGAACGCGTCGGTGTCCTTCCCGTCGAGCATGGCCACCACGGCCACGAGGCGACGGAAGTCGAACTCCGAGGTCACCGCCTCGGCCAGGGCGCGACCGCCGTGACCGTTGTGCGCGGCGTCCACCAGGACCGTCGGGCTGGAGCTCAGGCGTTCGAGCCGGCCGGGGTTGTCGACCGCGGCGAAGCCGGCGCGGACGAGCTCGGGGTCGAGGGTGTGGCCGGGGCCCGCTCCGAAGAAGGCCTCGACGGCAGCCAGGGCGGTGGCGGCGTTCTCGGCCTGGTGCTCGCCGAACAGGGGCAGGAAGATGTCGGTGTACTCGCCGCCCAGCCCGCGCAGGGTGAGCTGCTGTCCGCCGACCGCCAGGCGCCGCTCGACCACCTCGAACTCGGAGCCGAGCCTGGCCACCACGGCACCCACGTCCACCGCGCGGCGGAGCAGGACCTCCATGGCCTCCGGCTGTTGGCGGCCGATCACGGCCACCGGGTCCTGCGGCAGGAGGTCGTCCTCGGGGCCCGGTCGGATGATGCCGGCCTTCTCCTCGGCGATCGTCGCGAGGTCGTGCCCGAGGTAGTCGGTGTGGTCCAGGCCCACCGGGGTGACGACGGAGACGACCGGGCGCACGACGTTGGTGGCGTCCCACGTGCCGCCCATGCCGGTCTCCACCACCGCCACGTCGACGGGGGCGTCGGCGAACGCGGCGAACGCCATCGCCGTGAGCACCTCGAAGTAGCTCATCCGCGGGCCGCCGTCCGCCTCGGACCGCTGATCCACCAGCTCCAGATACGGCACCAGCTCGCGGTAGGTGTCCACGAAGAGCCGGGCGGTCACCGGCTCGCCGTCCACCGCGAGCCGCTCGGTGACCGACTGCAGGTGCGGGCTCGTGTTACGTCCGGTGCGCTGGTGCAGCGCGCGCAGGAGCGCGTCGATCATGCGGGTGACGGAGGTCTTGCCGTTGGTCCCGGCCACGTGGACCGACGGGTAGGCATGCTGGGGGTCGCCGAGCACGCCCATGAGTTCGGCGATCCGGTCCAGGCTCGGCTCGATCCGGGTCTCGGGCCAGCGGGTTTCCAGCTCCTCCTCCACCCGCGCGAGCTCGGCGGTGTCTTGCTGCCACTCCGGGCTCCCCACCTCGGGGATCGGCCGGGGCGGCAGGTGGTCGTCGCCGTCGTCCTCCTCGTCGCCGGGGAGCGGGCCGCCGAGGGGGACCGCGGAGACGAGGCCCTCCTCTCCCAGCATCTCGGCGATGTCCTCGTCGCTCGCGGAGTCCCAGCCCTCGTCCGGGTCGTGCGGCGGGAGCCACTGTCGATCGCTCACGCCGACCCACCCCCGGCGGGCATCCCCTCGAGGCGTGCACTGATACGTGCGACCTCGTCCTCCGCCAGGTCGCGCCGCGCTCGGATCTTCTCCACCACGTGCTCGGGGGCCTTGCCCAGGAACGCCTCGTTGCCCAGCTTGGCGCCGGTGGTCTCCAGCTCCTTGCGGGCGGCCGCGAGGTCCTTCTCCAGGCGCCGGCGCTCCGCGGCGAGGTCGATGGTCCCGGAGGTGTCGATCTCCACTCCCACAGTGGCCAGGCCCAGCCGGACCTCGAGCGAGGCGGTCGCGGTGAAGTCCTCCGCGGGCGGGGTGAGGCGCGCCAGCGAGGTCACCTGTGCCAGCACGTCCCCGGGCAGGTCGGCCTCGGCCGTCCCGGTCAGTCGCGCCGGGACCCGTTGACCGGGCTTGAGCCCCTGGTCCGAACGGAACCGGCGGATCTCCGTGACGAGGTCCTGCGCATCCGACACCCGGCGCACGGAGGCGGCCGCACCGTCGCCCGGGATCGGCGCCACGTCGGACGGCCAGTCCGCGATCACCACGGACTCGCGGCCGGTCAGCGCGGTCCAGAGCACCTCGGTGACGAACGGGATCACCGGGTGCAGCATCCGCAGGAGTGGGTCCAGGACGTGCCCGAGCACGAGGCGGGTGTGCTCGGCGCGGTCGGAGGCGCGGGCCTCGTCGTCGCCACCGAACTGGACCTTGGCCAGCTCCAGGTACCAGTCGCAGACCTCGTCCCACGCGAAGTGGTAGAGCGCCTCGCAGGCCTTGGAGAACTCGTAGCGCTCGAGCGCGTCGTCGACCAGCACCCGCACCTCCCCGAGCCGGTGCAGGATCCAACGGTCGGCATCGGTGAGCGCGGCGGCCTCGGGCAGGTCGCCGGTCTTCGCGCCGTTCATGAGCGCGAAGCGGGTGGCGTTGAAGAGCTTGGTGGCGAAGTTGCGGGAGGCCTGCGCGGCGTCGTCGCCCACCGACAGGTCGCCGCCGGGGTTGGCGCCCCGGGCGAGGGTGAAGCGCAGTGCGTCGGCGCCGAAGCGGTCCACCCAGTCCAGCGGGTCGATCCCGTTGCCCTTGGACTTGCTCATCTTCTGGCCGTGGTCGTCGCGCACGAGCCCGTGGAGGAAGACGTCGGTGAAGGGCACCGGTCCCGGCGCGGCCTTGTCGTCGGTGAGGACCCGGCCGACGAAGGTGCCGAACATCATCATCCGGGCGACCCAGAAGAACAGGATGTCGTAGCCGGTGACCAGGACCGACGTCGGGTAGAAGCGCTCGAGGTCCGCGGTGCGGTCGGGCCAGCCCATCGTGGAGAACGGCCACAGCCCGGAGGAGAACCAGGTGTCGAGCACGTCGGTGTCCTGGGTGTACCCCGCCGGCGCCTCGTCGTCCGGGCCCACGCACACGACCTCGCCGTCGGGCCCGTACCAGATGGGGATCCGGTGGCCCCACCACAGCTGCCGCGAGATGCACCAGTCGTGCATGTCGTCGACCCAGTCGAACCAGCGCGGTTCCTGGCTCGTCGGGTGGATCACGGTGTCCCCCTCGCGCACGGCGTCGCCGGCCATCTTCGCCAATTCCTCGACCCGGACCCACCACTGCAGTGACAGTCGGGGCTCGATCGGCTCCCCGGAACGCTCGGAATGGCCCACGGAATGGACGTAGGGTCGCACCTCCTGGACGATCCGACCCTGCGCGGCCAGGTCCTCGCGAACGGCCACGCGGGCGTCGAAGCGGTCCATCCCGTCGTACCTGGTGCCGGTGCCGGAGATATGGCCGGTGGGGCCCATGATCGACGGCATCTCGAGGCCGTGCCGGCGCCCGATCTCGAAGTCGTTGGGATCGTGCGCGGGCGTGACCTTCACGGCGCCCGTACCGAACTCGGGGTCCACGTGCTCGTCGGCCACCACGCGCATGGTCCAGCCCTCGCGGAAGGGGTGCGGCAGATCGGTTCCCACCAGCTCCGCATAACGCTCGTCGTCGGGGTGCACGGCGATCGCCGTGTCCCCGAGCATGGTCTCGAGGCGGGTCGTGGCCACCACCACGTGCGGCTCCGAGTCGTCCATCGAGCCGTAGCGGAAGCTCACCAGCTCGCCCTCGACGTCCGAATACCTGACCTCGATGTCCGAGATCGCGGTCTGCAGGACCGGGGACCAGTTGACCAGCCGCTCGGCCCGGTAGATCAGGTCGGCGTCGTACAGTTCCTTGAAGATGGTCTGCACGGCCCGCGAGAGGCCGTCGTCCAGCGTGAACCGCTCGCGCGACCAGTCCACGCCGTCGCCGAGGCGACGCATCTGCTGACCGATGGTGCCACCGGACTCGTGCTTCCACTCCCAGACCTTCTCGATGAAGGCCTCGCGGCCGATCTCGTGGCGGTCGATGCCCTCCTCACGCAGCTTGCGGTCGACGAGCGTCTGGGTGGCGATCCCGGCATGGTCCATGCCGGGCAGCCACAGGACCTCGTACCCCTGCATGCGCCTGCGGCGCGTGAGCACGTCCATCAGGGTGTGGTCGAGCGCGTGCCCCATGTGGAGGCTGCCGGTCACGTTGGGCGGCGGCAGCACCACCGAGTAGGCGGGCTTGTCACTGGACGGATCGGCCTCGAAGTAGCCCGCATCCACCCACCGCTCGTACACCTCGGACTCCACCTCGCCGGGATTCCAGGAGGCGGGCAGGGAGTCCGCGCGGTCGGTACCGGGGCCGGGAGCAGCTGGAGTCGTCACCCGACCATCGTAGGTCGTCGCGCCCCGGCACCGACACACGCCGTCGCTACGCGTGCACCTCGGCGGCGGTCTTCTCGCGGACCTCCTCGATGGTGACGTTCGGCGCGAGCTCGACCAGCCGGAACCCCTCGCCGGTGACGTCCAGGACACACAGGTCCGTCACCACGCGCTGGACGCAGCCCTTGCCCGTGAACGGCAGCGTGTTCTCGGTCATCAACTTGAGATCACCCTTGCGCGTCACGTGGTCCATCATCACGATCACCCGTCCGGCGCCGTGGACCAGGTCCATCGCGCCGCCCATGCCCTTGACCATGGCGCCGGGGATCATCCAGTTGGACAGGTCGCCCGACTGCGAGACCTGCATCGCCCCGAGAACGGCCACGTCGACGTGCCCGCCCCGGATCATGGCGAAGGACTCCGACGAGCCGAAGAACGCGGCACCCGCCTCGGCCGTGATGGTCTCCTTGCCGGCGTTGATCATCTCCGGGTCCAGCTCGTCCTCCGTGGGGTACGGCCCCACGCCGAGGATGCCGTTCTCCGAGTGCAGCGTCACGTGCACGCCCTCGGGGAGGTGGCCGGGGATGAGGGTCGGCATGCCGATGCCGAGGTTGACGTACTGGCCGTCGGTGAAGTCGGCGGCGATCCGCGCCGCCATCTGCTCATGGGTCCAGCTCATGACCGCGCCTCCTCGGTGTCCGCGCTGCTCAGTTTCTTGATCTCGACCCCGGTCTCCTGGCGGCCGACCTCGACGATGCGCTGCACGAAGATCCCGGGGACGTGGACGTCGGCGGGGTCGAGGGCCCCGGGCTCGACGACCTCCTCGGCCTGGACGATCGTGATGCGGCCGGCCATGGCCGCGTCCGGGTTGAAGTTGCGGGCGGTGCCACGGAACTGCAGGTTGCCCGCGGTGTCTGCACGGTGGGCGTGGACGAGGGCGAAGTCGGTGACGATCGACCGCTCGAGCACGTACTGCTCGCCGTCGAAGACCCGGACCTCCTTGGGCTCGGAGGCCACGGCCACTCCCCCGTCGCCGTCGTACCGCAGCGGCAGTCCGCCCTCGGCGACGGCGGTGCCGACGCCGGCCGGTGTGTAGAAAGCGGGGATCCCCGCACCGCCGGCGCGCATGCGCTCGGCGAGCGTGCCCTGCGGGGTCAGCTCGACCTCGAGCTCGCCGGAGAGGTACTGCCGGGCGAACTCCTTGTTCGCTCCGACATAGGAGGCCGTGGTCCGCGTGATGCGGCCGGACTCCAGCAACCTGCCCAGTCCGAAGCCGTCGGTCCCGCAGTTGTTGCTCACGGTCTGCAGGTCGGAGGCGCCCTGCTCGAGGAGGGCGTCGATGAGGACGGCGGGGATGCCGACCAGACCGAAACCGCCCACGGCGAGGGAGGCGCCGTTCGGGACGTCCGCGACCGCGTCCGCGGCCGAGGCGAAGATTTTGTTGGTCATGTCACACAGCGTAACTGGTGTTCGCATCTTGCACAACCGTTCGCACTACGTACGCCGATCCCGTACCGTGGTGCCCGTCACCCGATCCACAGGAAAGGACCCGGCCATGCCCGCAACCCTGTCCCACGAGGTCACCGGCCCGGAATCCGGCGACCGGAACGCGCCCGTCGTCGTCCTCCTCGGCTCGCTCGGCTCCGACCACTCGATGTGGGACGCCCAGGTCCGCGACCTGAGCCGGGATCACCGGGTCATCGCCGTCGACCACCGGGGGCACGGCGCATCCGAGGTCGTCCCGGGGCCCTGCACGATCGCCGACCTCGCGGGCGACGTCCTCGCGCTCCTCGACGCCCTGGACGTCGACCGGTTCCACGTCGCGGGACTGTCGCTCGGCGGCGCGGTCTCGCAGTGGCTCGCCGTCCACGAGTCCGCCCGGGTCCGGTCCGCGGTGCTGATGTGCACCGCCGCGAAGTTCGGCGAGCCGTCGGCCTGGCTCGAGCGCGCCGCGACCGTCCGCGCGGACGGCACCGCCGCGGTCGCTGACGCCGTGGCCGCCCGGTGGGTCACCCCCGCCAGGGCGGAGCGCGAGCCCGAGCTGCTGGCCTCGCTGCGCGCGATGGTCGTGGCCACCCCGGCCGAGGGTTACGCCTCGTGCTGCGACGCCCTCTCCGGCTGGGACGGCCGCGCCGACCTGGCCCGCATCGCCTGCCCGACGACCGTCGTCGCCGGCGACGAGGACCCGTCGACGCCGCCGGAGGTCCTCCGCGAGATCGCGGACGGCGTGGCCGGCTCCGAGTTCGTGCTGCTCTCCCCCGCCGCGCACGTGCCCGCCGTGGAGAGCCCCGAGCGCGTCACCGAGGTCCTGCGCGCCCACCTCGCGGCCGCCGCGGCGACCTCGTGAGCTCGCCCGGACCGCTTCCGGAGGCGCCGGGCGGGGACGCCGGGCCGGAGCGGTCGGCCTCCCCGGACTACGTGCAGTCCCTCGCCCGCGGGCTCGCCGTCATCCGGGCGTTCGACGCCGACCGGCCCCGCCAGAGCCTCAGCGAAGTGGCCCGGTCCACCGGGCTGACCCGGGCGACCGCGCGGCGGTTCCTCCACACACTGGTGGAACTCGGGTACGTCGACACCGCCGACTCGGTCTTCTGGCTCACGCCGCAAGTCCTCGACCTGGGCTACAGCTACCTGTCCGCGATGCCGCTGACCGACCTGGCCCAGCCCCATCTGGAGCGACTCAGTTCGCGGCTCGGGGAATCATCCTCGGTGGCGGTCCTCGACGGCCGCGACATCGTCTACGTCGGGCGCGTGCAGGTCCGGCGGATCATGACCATCGGGATCACGATCGGCACCCGCTTCCCCGCCTACGCCACGTCGATGGGCAGGGTCCTGCTCGCCGCGCTACCGGCCGACGAGCTCGACACCTACCTCGCCGAGACCGATCTCCGCGCCCTCACCCCCCACGGGCTCGCCGACCGGGAGGACCTGCGCGCCGAGCTCGACACCGTGGCCGAACGCGGCTGGTGCGTGGTCGACCAGGAGCTCGAGCCGGGTCTGCGCTCGATCGCCGCGCCCGTCCACGACCGCGACGGCAGCGTGGTGGCCGCGCTCAACGTGTCCACGCACGCGGCCCGCTACGACCGCAAACACCTCCGCGGCGAGCTCGTCCCCGAGGTCCTCGCCACCGCGAGGTCGCTCTCCACCGATCTCGCCACCGTCCACCGCTGATCCCCGCCCCCGCACAGTCAGGAGAACCCCATGCGTGACGTCGTCATCTGCCAGCCCCTCCGCACCCCCGTCGGCCGCTTCGGCGGCGTGTTCCGCGACCTCGACGCGGGCGCCCTCGCCACCGACCTCCTCACCGCACTCGTCGAACGGACCGGGCTGAGCGGGCCCGACGTCGACGACGTCATCCTCGGCCAGGGCTCCCCCGGTGGCGAGGGGCCCGCCATCGGCCGCATCGCCGCACTCGACTCACCGCTGGGCATCGACGTGCCCGGCATGCAGCTCGACCGCCGCTGCGGCTCCGGACTCCAGGCCGTGATCACCAGCGCGCTCCAGGTCGCCTCCGGAGGCGTCGACACGGTGGTCGCCGGCGGTGTCGAGTCCATGAGCCAGGTCGAGTTCTACGCCACGCCCACGCCCCGCTGGGGCATCAAGGGCGACGGCGTCTCCCTGGTGGACCGGCTCGGTCGCGCCCGCACCACCGTGGGCGGCCGGTCTCACGTGATCGACGGCGGGATGATCGAGACCGCGGAGAACCTGCGCCGTGAGTACGGGATCGGCCGGCAGGAACAGGATCAGCTGGCGGTCCAGTCCCACCAGCGCGCCGTGGCCGCCGGGGGGTCCGGCGTGTTCGCCGAGGAGATCGTCCCCGTCACTGTGCCGCAGCGCAAGGGCGACGACGTCGTCGTCGACACCGACGAGCACCCGCGCGCCGACACCACCGTCGAGGCCCTGTCCAAGCTCCGGCCGATGATGCGGCGCGCCGACGCCGAGGCCACGGTGACACCCGGCAATGCCTCCGGCCAGAACGACGGCGCCGCGATGTGCGTGGTCACCACCACCGAGAAGGCCGCGGAACTCGGACTGACCCCCATGGTCCGCCTGGCCTCCTGGGCGGTGGCCGGCGTGGCGCCGGAGACGATGGGCATCGGGCCGGTCCCCGCCACCTCGCGCGCGCTCGAGCGGATCGGGATGTCCCTGGGCGACATGGACGTCATCGAACTCAACGAGGCGTTCGCCGCACAGGCCCTGGCAGTGATGCGCGAGTGGGACGTCGACCCCGCGTCCGAGCATCTCAATCCGCACGGCTCCGGCATCTCGCTCGGGCACCCGGTCGGCGCCACCGGCGCGCGGATGCTGGCCACCCTCTCCCACGAGATGGTCCGCCGCGACGCGCAGTGGGGCCTGGAGACCATGTGCATCGGCGGCGGCCAAGGCCTGGCTGCGGTGTTCGAGCGCGTCTGACCGATCCGCGACGAGGGGCCCGGAGCGCATCAGCTGCGCGCCGGGCCCCTCGAGCACTCCTCCGGGAGCCTGCTGGTGTTTCCGCTGGAAAGCTAGTCCACCCGCGACGGGTGACGGGTCAGCGCCATGACCTCCATGTCCATGTACGGGAACAGGGGCAGCGCCTGGAGGATCTCGTGCAGCTCGTCGGCCGACTCCACGTCGAAGATGCTGATGTTGGAGTACTGGCCGACGATGCGCCAGAGTTCACGCCACTTCCCGGAGCGCTGCAGCTCCTGGCTGTAGGCCTTCTCGCGGGCCACGGTCTCCGCGCGGACCTCCGGATCGAGATCGTGCGGGATATTGACGTTCATACGGACGTGGAACAGTGCCATATCGCTTCTCTCCTCTGCAGGTGTAATAGGTGATGTCCGGCCCTGGACGCTGTGCGGGCGTCTCAGCGGCGGGTGAACTTCTCGACGGCGTCGTGGTCCAGCTCGACGCCCAGCCCCGGCCCCTCCGGCAGATGCACGCGGCCGGCCTCGTACCGGATGGGGGTCGTCACGTACGTCTCGGCCAGCAGCAGCGGGCCGAACAGCTCGGAGCCGTAGTTGAAGCCGGGCTCGGCACAGGCCAGGTGGAGCGAGGCCATGGTCCCGATCGGGCCCTCGAGCGAGGTCGCCGCGTGGCAGGCCACCCCGGCCGTGCGCGCGATGGACACGACCTCCTTGCTCCGGGTCAGTCCGCCGAGCTTGGTGGTCTTGACCGCGATGATGCCGGCGGCATCGCGCCGGACGATCTCGAGCGCGTCGTGCGGCGACTGCACGGACTCGTCGGCCATGAACTGCACCGGCAGCGTCTGGTTGAGCTCTGCCAGGACTTCGACCTGCTCCGTGGGCGTGGGCTGCTCGATGAGCTCGATACCCGCGTCCACCAGCGCCGGGAGGTGCATGTTGGCGGTGAAGCGGTCCCAGCGGGCGTTGATGTCCACCCGAAGTCCGGCCCGGCCATCGAGGCGCTCGGCGAGCGCGGCGATCCGGGCCACGTCCTCGGCCGGGTCCAGCGCGCCCATCTTGAGCTTGAAGGTGCGGTGGCGATCCGAGGCGAGGAGCTCGTCGATCTCGGAGACCATCTCGTCCAGCGGCATCGCACCCAGCGCCCACGTGCACTCGATCGAGTCACGGGCCGCACCACCGAGCAGGGACCGCACCGGCACATCGAGGCTTCGCGCCCAGGCGTCGAACATCGCGATCTCGAGGGCAGCCTTGGCGAAGCGGCCACGGGCGACGACCCCCTCCATCGCCTCGAGCACCGCGGGGATCTCGTCGACGCGCCGTCCGACGGCGACCGGGGCGAGGTACTTCTCCACGAGGATCTGCATGGTCTCCGCGGACTCGCCGCCCCACCACGGGCCGCCCGGGGTCACGCCCTCGCCGTAGCCCCTCACGCCGTCGTCGGTCGTGACGGTGACCAGGAGGATCGCCTGCGCGGTCGCGGTGGTGGTCGCGAACTTGTGGGGGCGGATGAGCGGGACGTCGAGGATGCGGGTCTCGACGGAGCGGATGGTCAGGTCGGGCATGTTCGGTCCTCGGGTCTCGGCGGAGCACCGGCGCCCCGACCGCTGGTGGCGGCCGGGGCGGGCGGTAGATGATCGGCGCCGATGCGGCGCCGATGTCGGCGTGGGCGGGTCAGGCGACGTAGATGGGGTCCGAGACCGGGTCGAGCACGAAGTCGTACACGACCTGGTCGACGCCGTCGTCGTTCGGCTTCGGGTCGAGCATCAGCTCGGGCTTGACGGCGCCGGCGACGTCGTCGTCCACCCACTTGCCACCCGTGAAGTACAGCTGGGTGGTGATGAGTCGCTTGCCCGGGGCCGTCACCTTGAGGTGCAGGTGGGCGGGCCGCCACGGGTGACCGTCGTAGCTCGCGATGAACTCGCCGGTCGGGCCGTCGTGCGGGATCTGGTACGGCGCGGGCTGGATGGTGTTGATCGAGTAGCGCCCCTCGGAGTCCGTGGTGAACGTCCCGCGGAGGTTCCACTCGGGGATGCCCAGGCCGTCGTCGAACTGCGAGTAGTAGCCGTCGGAGTCGGCGTGCCACAGCTCGACGGATGCGCCGTCGATGCCGTTGCCGTCGAGGTCGCGGACCTGGCCCTTGAACACCAACGCGGTGCCCTTCTCGTCCTCCCGCATCGGCATGGTGGCGTGGGAGCCGAGGTTCGGGGCGTCCGGCACGTAGTACGGCCCCTCGATGGACCCCTTGGTGCCGTTGAAGATCCGGCTGTTGGAGTCCTCGATGAAGTGCTCGAGGAAGACGTCGAGCCACAGCGGCCACTCGCCGCCCTCACCGACCGAGATCAGCCACTGCTTGAGGACCCGGTACTCCTGGTAGGTGACCTCGTGCTCGTGGATCACCTCTCCGAGCTTGCTCAGCACGTCCTTGTAGATGGCGGCAGCGCGCTCCGGCGAGGTGTCGGAGGTGATGCGGTTGCTCTTGAACTTGTCGGTGGCGGCGGAGCCGGAGCCCGCTGCGGTGGGGACTGCGGAGGTGGTCATGTCGCTCCCTTGGGGTTCGGGGTGTGTGGGACGGGATCGGACCGGTGGAGCAGGAAGCCGCCAGGGCTGCCGCTCCGGTCGATGACCCCACTGTGCGCCGCCCGCGCTGTGTCGTCAATCACCACACTCTCATCCTGTAGAGGGAGATTCGTGCGCCATGCGAACGAATCCGCAGCAAACGCGCAGGTAGCGAGACCGACGCCTCGCCGGCGTTCGGCATGCGAACGAGTAACACCTAGGCGTAACTAGGCACACCCCTAGTGTGATCACTCGCATACTTTGCGACGGTGATGTGACACCGGCAACAGGCCGCGGTTGCGCGGCCGGCCCGCACCACGCAAGGAGAACTCGATGTCTGATCGACTCGACCGCCTGCAGAACACGCTCGACACCGCACTCGAGGACCGCCCCGACGAGGGCATCATCCGCACCAACCGACGCATCTTCACCGACGAGGACCTCTTCGAACTCGAGATGAAGCACATCTTCGAGGGCAACTGGGTCTACCTGGCGCACGAGAGCCAGATCCCCGAGGTAGGCGACTACTTCACCACGGACATCGGCCGCCAGCCGGTCATGATCACGCGGGGCAAGGACGGCGAGCTGAACTGCCTCATCAACGCCTGCTCGCACCGCGGCGCGATGCTGTGCCGCCGCAAGACGGACAATCGCACCACACTGACCTGCCCGTTCCACGGGTGGACGTTCTCCAACTCGGGCGAGCTGCTCAAGGTCAAGGACCCGCGGGACGCGGGCTACCCCGAGCAGTTCAACACCGACGGGTCGCACGACCTGCGCCGGGTGGCCAAGTTCGCCAACTACCGCGGCTTCCTCTTCGGCAGCCTCAACGCCGATGTCCTGCCGATCGAGGAGCACCTCGGCGACAGCCGGACCATCATCGACATGCTCGTCGACCAGTCCCCGGAGGGCCTGGAGGTCCTGCGGGGGTCATCGACCTACACCTTCGACGGCAACTGGAAGCTCCAGGCCGAGAACGGCGCGGACGGCTACCACGTCTCGGCCACGCACTGGAACTACGCGGCCACGACCGCGCGCCGCGGTTCCGGGGAGTCCAAGAACGAGACCAAGGCCATGGACGCCGGGACCTGGGGCAAGCAGGGCGGCGGCTACTGGTCCTTCGACCACGGCCACCTGCTGCTGTGGATGTGGTGGGGCAACCCCGAGGACCGGCCCCTCTGGGACAGCCGGCAGGAGCTCGCCGACCAGATCGGCCCCAAGAAGGCCGAGTTCATGGTGGGCGCCTCCCGCAACCTGTGCCTGTACCCGAACATGTACCTCATGGATCAGTTCTCCAGCCAGATCCGGCATTTCAAGCCGATCTCGGTGGACTCCACGGAGGTGACGATCTACTGCATCGCCCCCAAGGGTGAGAGCGCCGAGGCCCGGGCCGCCCGCATCCGTCAGTACGAGGACTTCTTCAACGCGACCGGCATGGCGACCCCGGACGACCTCGAGGAGTTCCGTTCCTGCCAGAAGACCTACCTCGCCGACGCCGCGCCGTGGAACGACATGACCCGCGGCTCGACCCACCAGCTCGAGGGGCCCGACGAGACCGCACGCGGGCTCGGTATGAACAACGTGCTCTCCTCCGGCGCCAAGACCGAGGACGAGGGGCTGTACCCGGTGCAGCACGGCTACTGGCTCGAGACGATGCGCCGGGCCCTGGACGCCGAGGCCGCCGCGGAGGAGGCGGAGGAAGCCCTCCTGGCGGACCGGGCCCCGGCCGCCCGCGCCTGAGCGCCGGCACCCGGACCCACCCCAGCACACGAAAGGCCTGACCATGTCCGCACCCGCAGTCGCGGCGATCTCCGTCGACGAGATCTCCGCCTTCCTGTTCCGCGAAGCGCGCCTGCTCGACGACCGGCAGTTCGAGGAGTGGATCGAGTGCTATCGCGAGGACGCGATGTACTGGATGCCCGCCTGGGACGACGACGGCGAGCTCACCACGGACCCGCACTCGGAGATCTCCCTGATCTACTACCCGAACCGGGCCGGCATCGAGGACCGCGTCTTCCGCATCCGCACCGAGCGCTCCTCGTCCACCTCCCTGCCCGAACCGCGGACCAATCACCTGATCAGCAACATCGAGGTGATCGACCGCCGCCCGGGCGAGGTCGACGTCCGCTTCAACTGGCTCTCGTCGTACTTCCGCTACAACATGACCGACCAGTACTTCGGCACCTCGTTCTACACCCTGGACGTCACGGGCGAGAGCCCGTTGATCACCTACAAGAAGGTCGTCCTCAAGAACGACTACATCCACCACATCGTGGACGTCTACATGGTGTGACCGGCGCCCCCACCGGGCGCGAGCGGGCGTCGGCGCCCACCCGGGCGCCGACGCTACGCAGGTCATGCCAGCGACAGGAATGAGATCTCATGAGCTACCAGGTGGCCCTGGGCTTCGAGGACGGGGTGACGCGCTTCGTCACCTGCGGCCCGACGGAAACCGTCGCCGATGCCTCGTACAAGGCCCGCATCAACATCCCCCTCGACTGCCGGGACGGCGCCTGCGGGACCTGTAAGTCGTTGTGCGAGTCGGGCGAGTACGACGGCGGCGACTACATCGACGACGCCCTCACCGACGCCGAGGCCGAGGCCGGCTACTGCCTGCCGTGCCAGATGGTCCCGCAGTCGGACCTGGTGGTGCAGATCCCCACCACCTCGGACGTGGCCAAGACCGCCGCGGCAGCACACCCGGCGACAGTGACGGCGGTGGACCGCCTGGCCGAGGGCGCGTTCGCCCTGACCGTCGAGCTCGACGACCGTGGTGCCCTCGCGTTCCTGCCCGGCCAGTACGTCAACGTGTCCGTCCCCGGGACCGACCAGACCCGCTCGTACTCGTTCTCGACCGGTCCCGACGAGAAGCACCTGTCGTTCCTCATCAAGTACGCGCCCGGCGGAGCCATGTCCGAGTACCTGGCCCAGCGCTGCGCGGTGGGCGACCGGCTCGAGCTGACGGGCCCGATGGGCAGCTTCTTCCTGCGCGAATCAGAGCGACCGCTGCTCCTGCTCGCCGGCGGCACCGGCCTCGCCCCGGTGCTGTCGATCCTGGAGAGCCTCGCGGTCGCCGGGGCCGCGGAGCGCCCCGTGCACCTGGTGTACGGAACGTCGCGGGACACCGACGTCGTCTACACCGAGCTGCTCGACGACTACACCACGCGGCTCCCCGGCCTGACGTGGGACCTGGTGGTCTCCGACCCGGAGACCCGCCACCCCAATTCCGGCTACGTCACCGGCCTGATCGGCCCCGAGCACCTCCACGACGGCGCCGCCGACATCTACCTGTGCGGGCCACCCCCGATGGTCGAAGCGGTCCGGACCCACCTGGACGAAGAGGGCCTGGAGGTCACGCACTTCTACTACGAGAAGTTCACCCCGGCAGCCGTGGCCGCGCCCGACACCGACTCCGCCGCCGCACCTGATGCGGCCGCGGTCGAGACGCCCGTGGCCGAGGCGGCGGCGGTGACGGCGGAGCCCGCACCGACACAGGCCGCTCCGGAAGAGCCCGCGCCCACGGAGACCGCTCCGGCAGACGCCGCACCGGTGGAGTCCTCCCCCGCCCCCGCGGCGACCGCGCCCGCCCCCGCCGGGCCCGCCGTGCCGGAGCCCGCAGCCACGGCGCCGGACCCGGACGACGAGCGGGACGCGGCCACGGCGGCGGCGACCCCGCCGGCGGCGATCGCCGCGCGCCCGGTCGGCTTCGAGCCGCGCACACCGGGCCTGTTCGACGCGCCCGCCGCCACGCCCCACACGACCTCGGCACCGGCGATCGCCGCGCGCCCCGTCGGGCTCGAGCCCCGGGTCCCCGGCCAAGTCCCGCCGACCCGGACCGAGGATTCGCGCACCGACGACCACACCGTCGCCATCGGCGCGCGGCCGGTGGGTTACACGCCGCGGCCGGTGACCCTCCGGCCCGTCACGTCCACCTCCGCGGACGGGACGACGTCGACCTCGGTCTCACTGTCCGGCGGCGAACGGACGGAGACCATCACCTCCACGACCGGGGTGGTCAGCGGCGAAGTACACCCCGGCATCGGCCAGTCGGACGCCCAGTTCGACGCCCGCATGGCGCTCGAACTCGGCGCCGTCGAGCTGACCATGGGCCGCCTCGACGGCGCCCGGCTCGCCGAGTTCCGGATGCTGGCCGAGTCCGCCAACCGGTTCATCGACGGTGATCGCTTTGTCGACCCGGAGCGCTTCACCGCCACCAACGCGCAGTTCCACGAGTTCCTCTTCCGCTGCACCGGCAACGACGCGCTGCTCCAGGCGTACCGCATGCTGGAGGTGACACGGGTGATGAACAGTGTCCTGCCGGACGCCCGCTGGGTATCCGAGGAGATCGTCCCCGAGCACCTGGAGATAGTCGCCGCCTTCGAGAACGCGGACCGCGACGCCGCGCGGTACCTGATCCGGCGGCACACCGAGCACGCCAAGGCCACGATGCGGGCCGCGCTCGCCGCGCGTGCCGGTGAGACCATGGAGGTCGCGTCGTGAGCGCCCCCGTCGGCGACCACGACGCGGTCCCGCCCGTCCTGTCCCGCGGCCGGTTCGACGGACTGTCGGTCGTCGTCACCGGTGCGGTCCAGGGCATCGGCCTCGCGGTCGCGGACCGGGTCGTCCGCGAGGGCGGGCTGGTCACCGCCGTCGACCGCTCCGAGATGATCCACGCAGTGGCCGACGAGCTGACCACGGCATCGCCGGGCGGGCACGCGGTCACCCCCGTCGTCGCCGACCTGGAGACCTTCTCGGGTGCCACCGGTGCGGCTGACGCCGCGCTCGCCGCCCACGGAAGGATCGACGTCCTGATCAACAACGTCGGCGGCACCATCTGGGCACGACCGTTCCAGGAGTACTCCGAGGAACAGATCGAGAAGGAGGTGCGCCGCTCCCTGTTCCCCACGCTGTGGATGTGCAGGGCGGCCCTGCCGACGATGATCTCGCGGGGCGCCGGCACGATCGTCAACGTCTCCTCGGTGGCGACCCGCGGGGTCAACCGGGTGCCGTATGCCGCGTCCAAGGGCGGCGTGAACGGGCTGACCTCCGCACTCGCGCTCGAGGCGGCCCCGCACGGCGTCCGGGTCGTGGCCACCGCCCCGGGCGGGACGCTCGCCCCGGAACGTCGGATCTCCCGCGGGGGCGACGCCCGGACCGAGCAGGAGAAGGACTGGTACCAGCAGATCGTGGACCAGACCGTCGACTCCACCGTCCTCGGCCGCTACGGGACGCTCCACGAGCAGGCCGCGCCGATCTGCTTCCTCGCGTCCCCGGAGGCCTCGTACGTCACCGGCTCGGTCCTCCCCGTCGCCGGAGGCGACCAGGGCTGACCCGACTTACTCTGAAGCCCATGACCACCACGACACCGGCTCCCCGCCACGGCCACCACCACGCGACGGAACGCCTCCGCGCGCTCCACGACGCGGTGACGGCCCGCGGTTCGACGGTCGTACTGGTGACCGCCCCGGACGGCGGGGGCAAGAGTCACCTCGTCGACTCCGTGCTGTCCGGGACCTCCGGGGTGACCTCGGTACTCGTGCGCGCCCTGCCGTGGGAGCAGGACACCCCGTGGGTGGTGGCCGAGCGGATCCTGCGGCGGCTGCCGCGGCCCGCCTCCGCCCCCGGAGACGGCAACGACGACGGCACCGCACCCGAGCAGGCGGCCCCGGTCGACTCGCTCACCGCGGCACTGGAGAACGCCGGGCCCGGGTCGCTCGTCGTGATCGATGACGCCGACCAGGCCGATCCGGCATCTCTGCGCGCGCTCGGCTCCGCCCTGCAGTCCCTGGACAGCGCGTCGGTGTGCGTGGTCCTCACCGCGGCGAGCCCGCCGGGCGGACCGTCCGCCGCCCTGTGCAGCGATCTCGCCCGCGAGACGATGCGGCTCGGGGCGCTGGGCAACGACGAGGTCCGCTCGCTGGTCTCGGTCCGCACCGGCCGCGAGCCCTCCCCCGCCGTCGCCCGGCGGATCCTCGAGTACACCGAGGGGGAGGTCGAGGCCGTCGTCCACCTCGCCGACGAGGCGGGCGACTCCTGGTGGGAGCACCCGTACTCTCCTCCCCCGTTGCCCGCTTCCGTCGAGCAGGAGACCCGCAGTTCGCTCGTCGCGCTGTGCCCCCGCCACAGAGAGGTGGTCGACGCCGCCGCGCTGCTCCCGCCGCCGGTGACGCTCGACGCCCTCTCGGCGCTCGCGGCCGCCGTCCGTGACGGGGCTGCGGACGACCCCGACGCCGTCATCGACGCCCTCGACGCCGCCCACCGCGCCCGCCTGCTCCGCGTGGACTTCTCCCCCGGCGCGGCGACCATCACGTTCCGTTCGCCCCTCATCCGCACCGCCATCCAGCGTGAGATCGCCCCGCGCGAGCGGCTGAACCTGCACCGCACCGCCGCACGCCTCGCGGAGCAGTCCGACCCCGACGCCGCGCTCGAGCACCGCGCGGCCGCGTCCACCGGAACCGATCCCGAACTGTGCCGGGCGCTGCGGGACCGCGCGCTGGTCCATGCGCAGGCGGGTCGGTGGAGTGCCGCCGGCCACGCCTACCTCACCTCGGCCGCCCTCACGCCGGAGCCCGAGGTCGGTCACCGTCTGAGGATCGACGGGATCGACGCGCTCCTGGGGGCCGGGCGGATCAGCGAGGCCAAGGCGCTGTCGCGGTCCCTGGAGCGGGTGCGGGACAATCCTCGCCGCGACGCCGTCCTGGGTACGCTCGCCCTCCACGTGGGCGACGCCGGTGAGGCCGACACGCTTCTCCTCCGGGCGCTCCGGGCCGGCCGGGACGCGGTCGCGGACGACACCGCCCCCGATCCGGTCTCCCTGGCGCAGAAGTTCGTCCTGCACTACCTGTGCAGTTGGCGACCCGATCAGCTCCGGCACTGGGCCGCGGAGGTCATCGGTGAGGGCCGTCCGGACCAGCCGGAGGTCGAGGAGGCCCGGGCCGTCATGGTGTTGGGCGAGGCGATCGACGGCGTCCCCCGATCCGGGCCCGGCATCGAGTCCAGGCTCGGGGGCCTGGCCCCGGCCGTGGCCCAACGCTTCGAGATGGCGTCCGGCTGGATCGCTCTGGCCCGCGACGACCTCGAGACCGCCCGGCGGCGGCTCGGCTCCGCGATCCCCACCGCCGACGTCTCCGGCTCGGCCAGGATCTCGTTGTGGTCGCAGGCGTGGCTCGCCCGCACACACCTCCTCCGCGGCGAGTGGGACGAGGCGCTGGGCGTGGTCGACGCCGCCGCCCGCCGACTCGACGAGCTGGAGCTGGACCTGCTCGCCCCGGTGGTCCACTGGCCGGGCGCCGTCATCCGCTCCATGCGTGGCGATCACCTGGGGGCGGCGGCGCACCTCAAACACCTGACCACCACCTCCGACGCGTACCCGGTCCAGATCATCCCCTCCGCGATGGGCCGTATGCAGGTCGCCGCAGCCGCCGGTGACTACACCTCGGTGCGACGGGCGGCGGAGCCGCTCCACGCCCTCGCACGCCGGGTCGACATCGACCAACCGGGGTACTGGCCGTGGCACGACCTCTACGCGCACGCGCTCGTGCTGGCCGGTCGGCTCGACGAGGCCGAGGCCCTGATCGGGCCGCCCGAACAGCGGGCGCTCGAACTGACGCACCGGTCCACCCTGGCCCGACTCGGCGCGGTGCGCTCGCGCATCGCCGCCGTCCGCGGCGACGTGGACGAGTGCGTCCGGATCTTCCACGCGAGTCTCGAGTACCTCGACGGGCTCGCCATGCCGTACTACTCCGCCCGCATCCACTTCGGGTTCGGCCAGACCCTCCGCCGCGCCGGCCGTCGCCGTGAGGCCCACCTCGCCCTCGGCACCGCCCGCGACCTGTACGAGCAACTCGGCGCCCACGCCTACGTCGAGCGGTGTGACAGGGAACGGCGCGCAGGCGGTGTCGACGTCGCCCGGACCGGCGGTAACGCCACTCTCACGCCGCAGGAACGCGCGGTGGCCACCATCGTGGCGGCGGGCCGGACCAACGGCCAGGCCGCCGAGGAGTTGTTCCTCAGCGTCAAGACCATCCAGTACCACCTCACCCGCATCTACACGAAGCTCGGGCTGAGCGGGCGGACCGAACTCGCCCTGTACGCCTCCCGATCGGAGCACCCGTTCGGAGCCGAGCCGGACCCCACAGGAGCCCCGTGACCTCAGACGGCGCCACCACCGCCACCAGAAGCAACGCGCCGGACGCGGTGCGCAGCCCTTCCCGCACCCCCGTCGAGGCCCCTCGTCACCGGCGCCCCTCGCCCCGGCAGGTGCTCGCGGACCTCGGGCCGCGCGAGCTCGCCAACGCCCTCATCGCGCTGATCTTCTCCGCGACCGGTCCCGTCGCCGTGATCCTCACGGCCGGCGAGCAGGGCGGGCTCACCCCGCAGGAGATGTCGTCGTGGATCTTCGGCGTGTTCTTTGCCAACGGCGTGCTGACCATCCTCATGAGCTGGGTGTACCGCACGCCGCTGGCGTTCTTCTGGACCATCCCCGGCACCGTGATCGTGGGGAACTCGCTCACCCACCTGGCCTTCTCGGAGGTGCTGGGCGCGTATCTGGTCACCGGGGCCGTGATCCTGGTGACGGGGCTCAGCGGCCTGGCCAGGCAGGCGATGGACCGCCTCCCGATGCCGCTGATCATGGCGATGGTCGCGGGCGTGTTCCTGCAGTTCGGTCTCGGCCTCGTGGACGCCGTGTGGGCCTCCGCCGGTGTCGCGCTGCCGATGGCGCTGGCGTTCATCGTCGTCGGGTCGGTCCCCCGGCTCGCCCGGGTCGTCCCGCCCATCCTCGCCGCGATGGTGGTGGGGATCGTCGCCATCGTCCTCGACGGTGGACTCTCCCGCGGGGTCCTCGACGACGGGCTCCTCGCGGCGCCGATGCTCCAGGCCCCGGAGTTCACCCTGCGGGCCCTCACCGAGCTGGTGGCCCCCCTGGCGATCACGGTCCTGGTGGTCCAGAACGGTCAGGGGATCGCGGTCCTGCGGGCCAAGGGGCACCACCCGCCGGTGAACGCGAGCGCGGTGGCGTGCGGTGTCTGGTCCCTGGGCGTGTCCGCCATCGGCGCCGTCTCGACGTGCCTCACCGGCCCGACCAATGCTCTACTCGTCGCCTCCGGTGAGCCCCGGCGCCACTACGCGGCGGCCATCGGTACCGGGACTCTGGCGTTGGTGGTCGGCGTTCTGTCCCCGGCCTTCGTCGGACTCAGCCTCGGAACGCCGGCCGCGTTCATCGCCGCGCTCGGCGGACTCGCCATGCTCGCCCCGTTGCAGTCCGCGTTCGTCACGGCGTTCCGCACCGACCGCGCGCTGGGGCCGCTGGTGTGCCTGCTGGTGACCGTCGCGGACGTCAGCCTGCTCGGCATCTCGGCGCCGTTCTGGGGGATCGTCCTGGGGATGGCCGTCTCCGCGCTCCTCGAGCGGCGCGTCACCAGTTGAGGGCGCGGTGCCCCGGAGGTCCGGTCAGGCCGAGCGCTCCTGCGGCTCGTCGTCGGAGGTCGGGACGATCGTCGGCAGGACGTTGTCGCGCACCGTCTCGCCGGTGACCACCACGCGGGCGACGTCGTCCCGGCCCGGGATGTCGTACATGACCGGCAGGAGCACCTCCTCCATGATGGCCCGCAGCCCGCGGGCACCGGTACCCCGGAGGATCGCCTGATCGGCCACGGCCTCCAGTGCCTCGTGGGTGAACTCCAGCTCGACGTCGTCCATGTCGAACAGTCGGGTGTACTGCTTGACGAGGGCGTTCTTGGGCTCGCTGAGGATGTTGACCAGCGCCTCGCGGTCGAGGCTCGTCACCGAGGCCACCACCGGGAGCCGCCCGATGAACTCGGGGATCAGCCCGAACTTGACCAGGTCCTCGGGCATGACCTCGGAGAAGTTGTCCGTGGTGTCGAGCTCGTTCTGGCTGGCGACCTCGGCGCCGAAGCCCAGGCCCTTACGACCCACACGGTCGCCCACGATCTTCTCCAGCCCCTGGAACGCGCCTGCGACGATGAACAGCACGTTGGACGTGTCGATCTGGAGGAAGTCCTGGTGCGGATGCTTGCGGCCACCCTGCGGGGGCACCGAGGCCTCCGTCCCCTCGAGGATCTTGAGCAGCGCCTGCTGCACGCCCTCGCCCGAGACGTCACGGGTGATCGACGGGTTCTCGGCCTTGCGGGCGATCTTGTCGACCTCGTCGATGTAGATGATGCCCATCTCGGCTCGCTTGGTGTCGAAGTCCGCCGCCTGGATGAGTTTAAGGAGGATGTTCTCGACGTCCTCGCCCACGTAGCCGGCCTCGGTCAGGGCCGTGGCGTCGGCGATGGCGAAGGGCACGTTGAGCATCTTGGCCAGGGTCTGTGCGAGGTACGTCTTGCCACAGCCCGTCGGCCCCAGCATGAGGATGTTGGACTTGGACAGCTCCACGCCGTCCCCCTGGCTGAGCGAGGCCCCCGCGCGGATCCGCTTGTAGTGGTTGTAGACGGCCACGGCCAGGTTCCGCTTGGCGGCGTCCTGTCCCACCACGTACTCGTCGAGGAACGAGTGGATCTCCGCCGGTTTGGGCAGCTCCTCCAGACCCGACTCCTGCGCGTCCTCGACCTCGGATTCGATGATCTCGTTGCACAGTTCGATGCACTCGTCGCAGATGTAGACCCCGGGGCCCGCGATCAGCTTCTTGACCTGCTTCTGGCTCTTCCCACAGAAGGAGCACTTCAACAGGTCGCCGCTCTCACTGACACGTGACATGAGTTCTACGTCCTCGCATTCCCGGGGCCCTGACCTCGGCCCCTCAAGTCGACGGTACGCGGGCCGGGCCGGAAAGCCGACCCCCCGCGCGCTCGGTCCATTGGACCCGACGGCGCGCCACGTCTCTCCGCGGCGCGCCGCCCGGGACTCAGTTGGTCGCCGACAGTTTGCGGTAGTCGAACACCGTGTCGATGATCCCGTACTCCTTGGCGGCCTCGGCCGTGAGGATCTTGTCGCGGTCGGTGTCCTTGCGGATCTGGTCCGCGTCGACGCCGGTGTGGAGCGCGAGCGTGGTCTCCATGAGGCGACGCATCCGCTCGATCTCCGCGGCCTGGATCTCCAGGTCCGAAACCTGGCCCTGCATCCCGCCGGTGGCCGGCTGGTGGATGAGGACACGGGCGTTGGGCAGCGCCGCACGCTTGCCCTTGGTGCCCGCGGCCAGCAGGACCGCGGCCGCCGACGCCGCCTGCCCCAGGCAGACCGTCACGACGTCCGGCCGGACGTACTGCATGGTGTCGTAGATCGCCATGAGCGAGGTGAACGAGCCACCCGGCGAGTTGATGTACATGGTGATGTCGCGGTCCGGGTCCTGCCCCTCGAGGACGAGGAGCTGGGCCATGATGTCGTTCGCCGAGGCGTCGTCGACCTGGGTCCCCAGGAAGATGATCCGCTCCTCGAAGAGCTTGTTATACGGGTTGGACTCCTTGACGCCGTAGCTCGAGTGCTCGACGAAGGACGGGAGAATGTACCGGGAGGACGGCAGTGAGGTCATCGTGGACTCCGTGGTGTCGGGGTGGTCTGGGTGGTCGGCCTGCGGGGTCACGACGGCGACGTGCCGCCGGACTGCGCGGCGCGGGCGATCACGTGGTCGACGAAGCCGTAGTCCAGGGCCTCCTGCGCCGTGAACCACCGGTCACGGTCGGAATCCTCGGTGACCTGCTCGAAGCTCTGACCGGTGTGCTCGGAGATGAGCTCGGCCATCTCGCGCTTGGTCGAGGCGAACTGCTCGGCCTGGATGGCGATGTCGGCCGCGGAGCCACCGACGCCCGCCGAGGGCTGGTGCATCATGATCTTGGCGTGCGGCAGCGCGTAACGCTTGCCCTTGGTGCCCGCGGCCAGCAGGAACTGGCCCATCGAGGCGGCCAGGCCCATCCCGTAGGTGGCCACGTCGCACTCGACGAACTGCATGGTGTCGTAGATGGCCATGCCGGCGGTCACCGAGCCGCCGGGCGAGTTGATGTACATCGCGATATCGCGCGAGGGGTCCTCGGCGGCCAACAGGAGGATCTGCGCGCAGAGTCGGTTGGCGATCTCGTCGTCCACCTGGGAGCCGAGGAAGATGATCCGCTCCTGCAGCAGGCGCTCGTAGACCGAGTCCCCCAGACTGAGCCCATGGGTCCCGGGCGAGTTGAGGGCGGGCTGTGTCGGAGTCGAACTGGGCTGTGCCACTGATCCGTTCTGGGCCACGGGGTACCTACCTTCGCTCATCGTCTCGCCGCTTTCCGCGGCGCCCGACCGTCCGGCGATCGGGGAAACGCTTACGCCAAACACTAACCAACACGTCCGACCCAACAGTCCCGGCGGGCCGGGTGTTCGCTCTCAGCGTCTGCGCCATCGGCGTCCCCGGCGCCCCGAGCAGCAGCGGGCCGGAAGCGGCCGGCACCCCGCCCCCGACGGGAAGAGCGTCCCGCGCACCCCCTACTCGGGCGATGTGTGCGGGACGCTCTTCTCGTGCGCGCGGCGGGTCGGACCCGCCGGAGCGGACCGGGCGAACCGGCCGGGGCTGCGGGGCCGACCGGCCGGCGCCGCTGTCAGTTCTCCGGGTCGGCCGCCTCGGAGTCGGTGGCCTCTGTCTCGGGGGCCTCGGAATCCGAGCCCGCGGCGGCGCCGTCGGCACCCTCCGCCTCGGCGTCCTCGCCGGAGCCGAAGAACTCGGTGGTGTCGACCGCATTGCCTTCGGTGTCGGTGACGTCGACCTGGACGATCACGTCGGCGAGCGCCTTGGAGCGACGGACGTCGGCGAACAGGGAGCCGAGCTGGCCGGCCTGCTGGATCTGCTGCACGAACTGGTTGGGGTCCATGCCATAGCGCTGGGCCTGGAACATGATGTGCTGCGTGAGCTCCTCCTGCGACACATCTGTCTGCGCCTCCTCGGCCACGACGTCCAGCAGGAGCTGGGTCCGGATCGCGCGGGCCGCGCCCTCGCGGGTCTCGGCCTCGAAGGTCTCGCGGTCGGTGCCCTCGGCGGCGAGCGCCTGCTCGAGGATCGAGGCGTCCCCACCGAACTGGTCGAGGAGCTGGTGCATCTGCGCGTGGGCCTCGGAATCGACGACCGCCTCCGGGGCGGGCACCTCGGTGGCGTCGAGGAGCACCTCGAGCACCTTGTCGCGGATCTCGCCGGCGAGGCCGGCCCGGCTCTGCTCCGCGACCTTCTTCTCCAGGTCGGCGCGCAGCTCCTCGAGCGTGTCGAACTCGCTGGCCATCTGCGCAAACTCGTCGTCGGCCTCGGGGAGCTCGCGCTCCTTGACCGACTGAACGGTCACGGTGATGGCCGCCTCCTTGCCGGCATGGTCGCCCGCCACGAGGGAGGAGGTGAACTCCTTGGACTCCCCGGCCTTGAGGCCCACGGCGGCGTCGTCGAGCCCCTCGACGAGCGTGCCCGAGCCGAGCTCGTAGGACAGGCCCTCGGTGGAGGCCTCGTCGACGGGCTCGCCGTCGACGGTCGCCGCGAGGTCCACGGACAGGAAATCGCCCGTCTGCGCACCGCGCTCGACGCCCTTGAGGGTGCCGAAGCGCGCACGCAGGTTGTCGAGCTCGGTGGCGACCGCGTCGTCGTCCGTCTCGGGGGTCTCCACCGTGACGGACAGCTCCGAGAACGTGGGGAGCGTGATCTCGGGCCGGACGTCGACCTCGGCGGTGAACTCGACGACGTCGCCGTCCTCGATCTTGGTCACCTCGATCTCCGGCTGCGCCAGGACCTTGAGCTCGTGCTCGTCGACGGCCTCGCTGTAGCGGCCCGGGATCATGTCGTTGACGACCTGCTCGAGCACGGCCGGGCGACCGATCCGCGCCTCGAGGAGCTTGGCCGGGGCCTTGCCGGGACGGAAGCCGGGGATGTTGACCTGGCCGGCGAGCGACTTGTAGGCCTTGTCGAAGTCGGGCTCGAGCTCCGCGAACGGCACCTCGACGGTGACTTTGACCCGGGTCGGGTTCAGCTGCTCGACAGTGCTCTTCACGGTGATTCGCTCCTAGGGGAAGTCTGGGATTCGTTTTCCGGGCTGACGCTGGTCGGGATGACAGGATTCGAACCTGCGACCCTCCGCTCCCAAAGCGGATGCGCTACCAAGCTGCGCCACATCCCGGTGGATCGCGCGGCCTGCCACCCCGTGAGTCGCACGGTGAACCTGCCCGACCGCAACACCAACCCGCCAAGTGTACGACAGACACCACGGCCCGCGGACTCTGCAGGGGGTCCCGGGGGTTGGGGGCCCGGGACCCATCCGGTAATGTGGGCCGGGCGCGATCGAGACCAGACGGATACGCCCTGGTCAGAGGCCGCGATGCGGGCGTAGCTTAATGGTAAAGCCTCTGCCTTCCAAGCAGAATACGCGGGTTCGATTCCCGTCGCCCGCTCCACGGACGAGCCCCGGATCCACTCGGATCCGGGGCTCGTCCTCCTTCCGGGCCAGACCGCCCCCCGGGGTTCGTATGGACGGTGGTGTGAGCCGCGTCAAGGCACGAGCGCGTCGAGCGACTTCTCGTGGTCGCGCCAGCCCCGGTACGCGGGATCGTCCACGAAGAAGGCGTCGATCTCGTGTTGGGTCGCCCGCAGCGTCGGATCGAACCGCAGGTACGCCCGGGTCTCCCTCGCCACGAGATTGGACAGGATCAGCAGTCCGATGAGGTTCGGGATCACCATGAGGCCGTTCATCACGTCGGAGAAGGTCCACACCGTCTCCAGCGGCGTGGTAGCGCCGACGTAGGCCATCACCACCCAGACCAGGCGGAACGGCAGGACCGCGCCGGTGCCCAGCGCCCGTTCTATGGCGCGCTCACCGTAGTAGGACCAGCCCCACAGGGTCGTGAGCGCGAAGAGCAGGAGGCACAGGGCCACCATGTACCCACCGATCTCGCCCGGCAGCCCCAGGGTGAAGGCCTCCGAGGTCAGCCGCACGCCGGTCAGCGCCTCGCCCGCCTCGTCGGTGAGCGTGTACGCGCCCGTCACGACTATCGCCAGGGCCGTGAGGGTGACCAGGATGATGGTGTCGATGAACGTCTGTGTCATGGACACGAGCCCCTGCCGGACCGGGTGGCTGGTCTTGGCCGCGCCGGCCGCGATGGCGGCTGAGCCCATGCCGGACTCGTTGGAGAACAGGCCACGCGCGAGGCCGAACTGGATCGCGGCGATGACCGCCGCGCCGGCGAACCCGCCCGCGGCCGCGCTGCCGGTGAACGCGTCGGTGAAGATCGTGGCGACCGCGGACGGCACCTGATCGGCGAACGCGACGAGGACCCACAGCTGGGCCCCGATGAACAGCAGGACCATGGTGGGGACGATCCGCCCGGCCGCGCTGCTGATGCTGCGCACTCCCCCGACCAGCACCACGAGCGTGATCGCCGCGACAGCGAGCCCCGTGCCCCATTCCGGGATCGAGAAGCTGTCGCTCATCGCCTCGGACATCGAGTTGGCCTGGACCATGTTGCCGATGCCGAAGCTCGCGAAGATCGTGAAGGCGGTGAACGACCAGGCCAGCACCGCCCCGACCGGGGACCAGAGACCGCCCCGGATCCCCTTGGTCAGGTAGTACTGCGGCCCGCCGTTGCGGCCGCCCTTCTCATCGGCCTCCCGGAACCGCACGGCCAGAAACGACTCGCTGTACTTGAGCGCCATCCCGAAGATGCCGCTGATCCACATCCAGAAGATCGCCCCCGGCCCGCCGAGCGCGATCGCGGTGGCGACGCCGGCGATGTTGCCCGTGCCGACGGTCGCCGCCATCGCCGTGGCGAGCGCCCGGTACTGGGAGATGTCACCACTGGCGCCCTCGTCCATCCGCTTTACCAGCCCCAGCCTGAGCGCCGCCCCGGTCCGGACGAACTGGATCCCGCCCAGTCGGACCGTCATGTAGGCCCCGGTGAGCAAGAGCAACGGGATGAGGACGAACGGCCCCCAGATCACGCTCGACGCACTGTCCAGAATGCCGTTCAGGGTGTCCACACGCGCCCTCGTTTCCGGTCGGAGGTGGGCGGAACCGGGCGGGCGCCGCCGCGAAATACTCAGGGAGCATAGCGGGCGAAGTCGTCACCCAGAGGCCAAGAACGCCAATTATTTCGACTGACAGTGCGGGCACCAGAACAG
>DWWP01000057.1 GCA_019119635.1 Candidatus Dietzia intestinipullorum | reverse complement strand
TGTGGTCGGGCTTCCGCGCCTCCGTGCTCACGGACTTCGCGCAGGTGCTGGCCATGCTCGGCGCGGTGGTCATCATCGTGCCCGCCATGTTCTTCTTCCTCGGCGGCACCGACCTGTTCGTCTCCGGCGCGGACAACCTCACGCCGCAGCAGCAGTCGTTCTTCTCCTCGGAGGCCTTCCTCAACCAGGGCGCTCCGTACATCGCGGCGGTCCTGGCGTACGCGATCGGCAACCAGACCATCGCCCAGCGACTGTTCGCCGTGCGTGAGGACCTGATCAAGCCGACCTTCATCACCGCGACCGTCGGCTACGGCGCCACGATCATCGGCATCGGCATGGTCGGCGTCCTCGCCCTCTACGCCGGCATCGACCCGATGGGCGGCGACCCCAACAACCTGCTCCCGCAGGTGGCGGCCGAGTACCTGCCCGCAGGCCTGGTGGCGCTGTTCTTCATCATGATCATCGGCTCGCTGTCCTCGACCGCGGACTCGGACCTGGCGGCCATGTCCTCGATCGCGATGAGCGACATGTACGGCCAGAGCGTGCGCGGGCGCGGCCGGGTGCCCAACCCCCGCGTCATGCTCATCGTCGGCCGGCTCACCATGATCCTGGCGACGGCGGCGGCGCTCGTGTTTGCCAACATCCAGTTCAACATCCTGGATCTGCTGGTCTTCGTGGGTGCGCTCTGGGGCGCGCTGGTCTTCCCGGTGATCGCGAGCTTCTACTGGAAGAAGGTCACCAACATGGCCTTCACGGTGGCGGTCCTCGCGGCGCTCGCGGTGTTCATCCCCACCCGCTTCGGCTACATCCCGGACGAGGGGATCCTCGCCTACGGCATCGAGGCGCTGGCCGTGGTCGGCGTCGGCGTGGTGCTGGGCCTGATGATCTTCGGGTTCTTCGGCCTGCGGGCGGCCCTGGTGATCGGCGGCATCGCGGCGGTGGCCAGCGCACCGTTCGTCTTCGACTTCCTGCGCGACTACGACACCCTGACGGCCTCGCTCGTCGCCTACGCGGTGAGCACCGTGGTCTGCTGGGCCATCTCGGCGCGGAGCTCGATGAACTTCGACTTCTCCACGATCGCGCGGCGCACTGCGGACTACGACACCGAAGAAGTCGCCGAGGAACTGGCTGCGGAGGAGGCCGCCGACGAGCTGGCCGCCGCGGGGTCGGGGAACGAGCCCGATGACGACGACGACTCCGTCCGGGTCTAGGAAAGGAATCCACTCATGACCGCGACACTTCTCACGATCTATGTCCTCATGTGGCCGGTCCTCGTGGCCGGCACCCTCGCGGTGATCGTCCGCGGGTTCCTCAAGGAGATGATCCAGGCCAAGCGCGACGGCGAAACGGTCATCTGACCGACCGCCCGACCGCTACCCGGCGCCGCCGCTCCCTGGTTCTCAAAGGGGGCGGCGGCGCCGTCGTCTGCGGCAGCGTCCTCGGTGGCGCCGTCGGCGTCGGTGTACGCGGCGACGTCGTCAGGAGTGCGCGGCGTCGGGCTCGGGCAGGATGTGTCGCAGGATGTCCGCGACGGTCACCACCCCGAGGAACCGCCCCGCGCCATCGTCGGCACCATCGCCCGTACCGGAACCAGAGCCGGCGCCCGAACCAGAATCTGCCCCCGTCACCGCCATGAGCTGTTCGCTGCGCTCGCGCGCCAGGGCCAATGCCTCGTAGACGGGGGTCTGCCGGTCCAGCACCATCGCCCGGCGGGCCAGCGGCCGGGCGGGGGCGTCCTCGGGCTCGGTGAGCGTGTCCCGCACGTGCACGACCTCGGGGGCGCTGCCCGGCCCGTCGGCCAGCAGGATGCGCATGTGGTCGGTGCGCGCGGCGGCCTCCTGGACCTGTGCGATGGTCGCGTCCGTCTCCACGGCGGTGGGCGCCTTCTCGCTGTTCACCAGCTCCTCGACGGTGAGGTGCTCCAGCTCGAGCGCCCCGGACAGGGGAGTACGCATGGAGGCGGTGAGCGCGCCCACGGAGGCGGAGTGCTCGACCAGCTGGCGGATGGTGTCGGCGTCCTGCCCGCCCACGGCGGCCCGGTCGACCGGCTCGATCCCGCTCGCCGAGACCAGTCGGTTGGCCATCGTGTTGATCCACACCAGTAGCGGCCGGAACACCCACACGAACGCGCGGGAGGGCACGCCGATGATCGTCGCGGCCAGCTCGGGGTGGGCGATCGCCCACGACTTGGGGGCCATCTCGCCCGCCACCAGGTGCAGGAACGTCACCAGCAACAGGGACAGGGCGAACGAGACGACGTCGGCGACACCGGCGGGCGCGCCCAACGAGCTCAGCGCGGGACCGAGCCAGGCGTCAACAGCGGGCTTGGTCACCGCGCCGAGGGCGAACGTGCACGCGGTGACGCCCAGTTGGGCGCCGGCGAGCATGACCGTGAGCTCGTCGAGTCCGCGGATCGCCGCGCGCGCCGACGGGCTCCGGGCGGCGTCGGCCTCGAGCCGGTGCCGCCGCGCGCCCAGGAGCGCGAACTCGATGATCACGAAGAACGCGCTCGCGATGATCAGCCCGAGTGTGGCGGCCACGACGACCAGGGGATTGCTCATGATGCGTCGTCCTCCTCGTCGTCGTCGTGGACTTCGACCAGGGTGACCACCAACTCGCTCGGCACCAGGTGCTCGACGTCGGCCACCTCGACGCGCAGGGCCAGCCGGCGCGGGTTGTCGGCGACCATCTCCCGCGGGTCGACGGGCAGCTCCACGTCCACGGTCGTGCCGGCGTCGGGGAGGTCGCCGTGCTCGGCGATGACCAGCCCGGCGAGGGTTTCGTAGTCCCCGAGGGGCAGTTCGTGGCCGAGGGCCCGCTCGACCTCGTCGATGTGCACGTCGCCGTCGATCCGCCACCGGTCCTCGCCCTCGGTGGCGATGACGGAATCGAACTCGTCGTCGTGCTCGTCGGTGAGCTCACCCACCAGCTCCTCGGCCAGGTCCTCGAAGGTGAGGACGCCGGCGAAGCCGCCGTACTCGTCGACCACGGCGGCGAGCTGGGCGCGCGCCCGGGTCAGCTGGTCCAGGGCGTCGGGCAGGGTCATCAGCGTGGGCAGGACGACCGGTGCGCGCATGAGCTCGGAGACGGGCGTGTCGGTCCGGGTGCCCTGGCGCAGCAGGTCGGCCATCTCGATCACGCCCAGCGGCTCCTGGTCCTCGGAGAGCACCGGGTAGCGCGTGTGGCCCTCGGCCATCTGGGCCCGCGCGTCGGTGACGGTGAGGTCGGCGGCCATGGTGTCGGTCCGATTGCGCGGCACCATCGCGTGCGCCACGGTCCGGTCCGGGAAATCGATGATCCGGTCGATGAGCACCGACAACTGGGCGGGGAGTTCGCCGCTGGCGCGGGAGTCGGCGACGATCCGCTCGAGGTCGTCGGTGGTCGCAGACGAGTCCAGGTCCTCCACCGGCTCGACGCCGATCAGCCGGAGCAGCGCTGCGGAGGCCGCGTCGAAGATCGTGATGAGCCAGCCGAACACTGCCAGGTAGATGGTGGTGGAGCGGGCCAGCGCGCGGGCGAGCATCTCCGGTCGGGCGATCGCGAGGTTCTTGGGGTAGAGCTCGCCGAAGATCATCTGGACGACCGTCGCCACCACCAGCGCCAGCACGGTGCCCACGCTCACGCTGACCGCGACGGGCACGCCGGCCACGCCGAGGATCTCGCCGAGCGACCGACCGACCATCGGTTCGGCGACGTAGCCCACGAGCAGGCCGGTGACTGTGATCCCCAGCTGGGCGCCCGAGAGCATGAAGGAGGTCCGCCCGGTCACCGTGAGCGCGCGAGCGGCGGCGGCGTCGCCGGCCTCCGCGTGCGCCTTGAGCTGGTTGCGGTCCACGGACATGTAGGCGAACTCCTGGGAGACGAAGTAGCCGTTGGCCGCGATGATCACGAGGATCGTGAGGATTCCCAGCAGGAGCAGCAGGACCGTGGTGAGCATGATGGTCACGAGAGTACTGACGGGGGCGCGGTTTTATCACCGGTAAGATTGCGCGCCGTGTCGACCCCTGCCCCCTCCCCGCGGACCTGGCTCATGCTGTTCGGGGCGATCTGCGCCGAGGTCACCGGCACGATGGCCCTGCGGGCGACCGTGGACAGCGCCGCATGGTTGCCGCTGGTGCCGGCTGCCTACCTGGTGTGCTTCCTCCTACTGGGGCTGGTGCTGCGGACGGGCATGCCCATCGGGGTCGCGTACGGCATCTGGGGCGCGGCCGGGGTCTCGCTCACGGCGGTGCTCGGCGCCGTCCTGTTCGACGAGTTCCTCAGCGGGGCGGCCATCGCAGGGATCGGGTTGATCATCGTGGGGGTGGTCCTGGTGGAGACGGGGTCCCGGCCTGTCGACGACGACGAGGTGGTCTCGGCATGAGCTGGGTCTGGCTGCTCGCGGCGATCGCGTCCGAGCTCGTCGCCACCATGAGCCTGCGCGCCTCGGACGGGTTCCGGAAGAAGGTGTGGCTCGCGCCGATAGCGGTGGGCTACCTGGTCTCGTTCGCGTTTCTGGCGGCCGCGCTGTCGGCGGGGATGCCGGTCGGGGTGGCGTACGGGATCTGGGTGGCCGTGGGGATCGCGCTGGTGGCGCTACTCGCGCGGGCGATCTGGAAGGACCCGCTGACGCCGCGCATGATGGCGGGGATCGCGATCATCGCGGTCGGCGTGATCCTGGTCGAGGTCGGCTGACCGAGCGGCTGGTCGGTCGGCTGGTCGGCGGGCTGCCGGCGGCCCACCGGCTGCTGCCCTCCCTGGCCACCAGCCACCAGCGCCCCACCGGCTCCGCTCCCTGCGCGACGGCGCGCCTCGCCGTCCGCCGGCGGTTTGGTCGTGTTCCTGGCGATTCTGGTCGTCCAGAGCGTGGAGTTTCCCGGCGGAGGCCGCAGTGGCCACGACCATTTTTCCTATTGCAGGGAGGGCTCACGGGTCCGTCGATGTCTCGCCGCCGCTGGGTGTCAGCGCCCCGACTGGGCGGGCGGTGTGCCAGCGCCCTTCACTGGGCGGCTCGGCACCAACCCGGTCAGGGCACGACCGTTCAGGGCAGCAGGTGCAGGGCGAGCAGGCCGGCCGCCCCGCAGGCCGCGGCCACGAGCAGGGAGGCGAGGGTGCCGATGATGAACCGCTCGCTCACCGCCGGGTTCTCCCGGATCTGCGGGTAGCGGCCGAGGGCCTTGATGGCCACCACCACGGCGGCCAGCTCGAAGCGCCCGGCGAGGATCGCGGCGGTCAGCCCGATGCGCTCGAGGATCCCGATCGACATGCCGCCCCGCAGCACCTCGCGCACCTCGCCGGCTGCGGCTCCGTCGGTCTCGCGGCGCCGCAGCACGGGGCCCCGCGCGTCGCCGGTGACGTCGACGGTCGGCGGTTCGGGCACGTGGGCGAAGCGCAGGACGAGCGAGGCGATGGGGGAGCCGAGTCCGGCGGAGGCGGCGAGCGCCACCACGACGACGACCGCGATGAGGATCCAGTCCGGCCAACTGCTCATGCGTCGCCTCCGCCCTGTCCCTGCTCGTCGCGCGCCGCGCCGGGCGTGGCGCTCGCTTCTGCAGAGTCGGCGGACGCCGCGCCGGCCGTCGCCGCGTCGTGCGTGCCGACCAGCAGCCGGTCCAGTGTGCCGTAGGCGGCGCGCTCCTCCCGGATCCGGGATAGGCGCAGCGCTCCGGTCACGGAGGAGGGGGTGATGTCCAGGGCGGCGGCGGCCGCAGCCTGCGTGTCGGCGGCGTCCACGGCGTCGACCACCCGCCACTGCGCGTCCGTGCGGTCCAACACGAGGGAGGCGACCAGGGCCCACACTGCCTCGCAGTCGGCGGCCCACCCGCTCGCGGTCTCGCCCGCGTCCGGCGGGACCCGCACGGCGACGGAGCCCGGCAGGTCCTTGGCGGCCTCGACCGCCTCACGCGCCGCCACATACGCGGGCCCGCGGCCGGCGCGGGTGCCCGCCTTCCAGGAGCCCGGGTCGACCGGGCCGATGCCCACGCCGCAGTGCCAGTGCCCGCCGCGCAGGGCGGTGAGCAGCACCTGCCGCACGGCCGCGGGCTGCTCCACGAGCCCCTGGACCTCGTCGCCCGCCGTGCGCTCGAACGGCGCAGCGCAGGGGATCGGCTCGAGGGCGGCGAGGAGCCCGGGCACGCGATCGGCCGTGCTGCGACTGTCGCGTTGGTCGATCGTCACCACGTACATGAGGTGATCGTGCCACATCCCGCCGACATTCGGTGTATTCGGCTAATTCGGTGAGATGAGGCGAATCCGCCTCACGAGCGGGTGTTGGTGGCGGGGCGGCCGATGTCGGCCTTGGCCGTGCCGAAGGTCTCGCGCTCCTGCCGCGCGTACACCTTCCGGCCCCAGGCCTCGAGCCGGGCGCGGCCGAACGGGGTCCGGTAGCGCAGCGTGTTGAGCCCCGCGATGTAGAAGTGCGCCCACGGCGGCCGGGCGGGCAGGCCGAACTCCCGCATGGACTCGCGGCCCAGGAAGACGGTGAGCATGCTCAGCAGTCGTTCGTAGGCGAGCCGGGCCTGCAGGGCGGGGAAGGGGCCCGAGCGGTGTCGCTCGCTGTGCGCCTTGACCAGCGCCTGCGTGAGCTGTGGACCCGCCTCGCTGAGGTCGGCCTGCGCCAGGAGGATGTGGTAGTTGATCCGGTGCCGCTCGCGCTCGCGGTCGACCAGGAGGTCGTCGTCCACCCCGAGCAGCCAGCCCACGTAGCGCCACAGGTGCATGACGTCGGCGGAGTCCTGCTTACTCACCGGGACGCCGAGCACGCGCACGCCCAGCAGGACGACCGCGTCGAAGAGGCCGAGGGTCGAGGCGAGGTCGGTCTGGTTGATGGGCAGCCCCCACTGGTCGATGTCCCAGCGGGGTTCCATCGAGTCGTTGACCACCGCGTGCATCGCGCGCACGTGCCCGGTGAGCCGCCACGACTCGCCGTGCGGCAGCAGGCCGTCGGGGGTGGAGAGCTTCATGGCCCAGTGCTGCGTCTCGGCCAGGCGGCGCAGGGTCGTGCCGCCGGTCAGTCCGCCGGTGGCCACGAGCAGGTCGGAGGGGCCGCCGAAGCGGTAGCCGCCGATCAGGGAGAGCTGCAGCAGCACGTCGGCCGCGTTCTGTCCGAACTTGAGGTACACCTTCTGGGCGTTGGCGATCCGGTCCCAGTCCACCCAGTCCGGGGTCGCCTCGAGCGCCTCGAGGTACTCGAGAAGCACCGGCGCCACGTCGTCGCGCTCGCGCAGGCCGGCGGAGCCGATCTCGAGTGCCTCGCTGAGCTGCCGGTGGGTCACCGCCCCGGGCTCGCCCTTGCGCTTGCGCATGGCCTTGGCCAGCCGGCTGCCGAGTTCGTCCTTCTCGTGGAAGCCGCGGCCGAGCCGGTCCATCAACTGCTCGTCGAGCTCGTCGACGCGGGCGATGCGCTTGAGGGTGCGCCCCATGCGCTCGGAGCGGTCGGGGGCGGCGCGGAAACGGCCTGGGTACAACGTCGTGGTCATGACCCAACTATGACGCGAGCAATTACTCGCATACAATTCGCGTTTATGCGGAGGGTTCCCCAACAGGCCAGATCCCGGGCGATGGTCGAGCGGATCGTCGAGGCGGCTCGCGTCGTGCTCGTGCGCGACGGCTACGAGTCGTTCACCACGAACCGCGTGGCCGACCAGGCCGGCGTGAGTCCGGGCTCGCTGTACCAGTACTTCCCGGACAAGTCCGCGCTCGTCACGGAGGTGCTGGACCGCTGGTCGGCCGAGATCTCCGACCGCGTGGCGGCCTCGCTCGCCGGCGCCGGACCGGTGGACGTGAACGACCCTCGCTCGGTGCGGGCGATCGCCGACGCCCTGCTCACCGCCATCGAGGCCGACGCCGGCCTCCTGCGGATCGTGTGGGAGGAACTACCGGCCGTCCGCCACCGCGCCGCCCAGCACGCGTTGGAACGCCGGGTCCGCGAACTGCTGGCGGTGTTCCTCACCGCGGCGGGCGTGCGGGCGACCGACCCGTCGGCGCGGGCGTGGGTGATCGTCATGGCGGTGGAGAACGTGGCCGTGCGGTGGGTGCTCGACCGCCCCGACATCCCGCGCGAGGCCCTGCTCGACGAGTTCACCGCGCTGGCCGGCGGGTTCTCCCGGTAGGTGTGCGGGCTCTGAGACCGAGTTCACCGGCGAACTCCGGGAATCCCCCGAGGCGTTGCCCGGGGCCCTCGGGCAAGATGGAGCGTGATGACCCCACGTAGCCCCCGCGGCGCCGCGATCGCCGCGGCCCTGGCCACTGCCGTCTTAGCGTCGTCGTGCTCCTTCGAGGCCACACGCGAGTCGCCGACCCCGATCCCGCCCGGCATCCCACCCGCGGCGGGCGCACCCGTGCCCACGGTCGACCTGGCGGCGCCCGGGAGGACCTCGGAGCAGCTGTTCGAGTGGGCCCAGGGGCTCAATGAGCAGATGAACATCCCGTACGCGGCGCTCGCGGCCTACGGCAACGCCGCCGAGACCATGCGGCAGACGCGGCCCGAGTGCAATCTGGCGTGGACCACGCTCGCCGGGATCGGGCACGTGGAGACGCGGCACGGTCGGTACCACGGGTCCTCGCTGAACGAGGACGGGTACGCGCTGCCGCCGATCATCGGTGTGCAGCTGGACGGGTCGCCGGGCTTCGCCGAGATCCCGGACACCGACGGGGGAGAGCTCGACGGGGATCCCGAGTTCGACCGGGCTGTGGGGCCGATGCAGTTCATCCCCGAGTCGTGGCGCAAGTACGGTCGCGACGCCAACGGCGACGGCCGCGCCGATCCCAACCAGATCGACGACGCCGCCGTGGCCTCCGCCCGCCTGTTGTGCGAGACCGGCGGGGACCTGAGTCAGGCCGAGAACTGGCAGCGGGCGGTCCTGGCCTACAACGCCTCGCAGGAATACGTGATGAGCGTCCGCGACGCGGCTGCCGCCTACTCGGTGCGCACCACGGCCCCGTAGCGCCGGCCCCGGCCGTGCCCTCTCCGTAGCCGCCGCCCCCGCCCGTGCTCACCCCACCCCGCAGCCGCAGGCGGTTGCTGTAGAAGTCACCGTTGCAACGTGGACTTCTGCGGCAACCGCCTGCGTTTGCGGGAGAGGCCAGGCCGCGCCGGATCCGATCACCGTGTCGCCTGCCCGTCCGGGACCTCAGGTGCAGGTCAGCCCACGGGCCGCCCTTGTGGAAGTGACGCAGATCACCTAGTTTCTGACCATGAGAAACAAATTCTTAGCAAGTCTCGCGCTGGGCGCCGGTGTCGGGCTGGCGGCGCCGCAGGCCGCCCTCGCGCAGCCCGTGACCTATGACGTGTCCGGGGTGTTCACCAACGACTGCGGCGACGGTTCGGCCTGGATCGAGCTCAGGGACGCGGACGATGACACGGTCGCGTCACAGAGCATCGCCGACGGGGCTTCGTTCACCTTCGAAGAGGTCGAGGAAGGCGACTACCAGGTCGTGCCCTTTGCGCCTGCCGGCTGCGGGACGACGCCGTACCCGGGCGGGGCCGACATCACCGTGGACGGCGCCGACGTGACCGGGGTGGACGTGGGGCTCGTGTCGGTGTATTCGATCTGGGGCATCGTCACCGGCTGCGACGCCGGCGACGGTGAGGGCGTCAACGATGTCGAGGTCACGCTGGACATCGATACCGACGAGCTGGAGTACAGCGCCACCACCCGCACCAGGGCGTTCAGCGAGGACGGCGAGTTCTTCTTCCAGTACCTGCCCGCCACGGACGGCTACACGGTCACGGTCACCCCTCCCGAGGGCTGCCAGATCGAGAACCCCGCGCAAGAGGTGGATATCACCGACGGTGACGTCGATGACGTGGCCTTTGCGCTCGAGCGCGCACCGACGTCATCCGGCAGTCTGGGCTCCCTGGATGTCGGCGGATCGCTCGGCTCGCCCGGGTCGTTCGGCAGTTCCGGCTTCTCGGTGGCCGGCAGCACCTTCTAGAGCGAGCGCCCGCACGGTGGCGCCGGGATCATCGACGTGCAGCCGCAGCCCGGTGACCTCGTGCGGCTCGAGCCGGCTCCACGGGTACCCGGGGACGGAGGCGGCGACGGGGCGGGCGAGGTCGATGCTCACCCTGGTGCCGTCCGGGCCGGGCAGCGCGAGCGCGGTGCCGCCGCCAGGGTCGGTGACGATCTCTGCGTTGGTGGGGGAGAGTCGGCGGTCCCGTCGTACCGCGGCGATCGCGTCCACCGGCACCCGAGCGCAGACGTGCGGCCCGCTGTGCAGCACCAGGTGGTCGGCGGTGAGCAGGTGCGGCCGCACGATCCGCCCGGCGAGCCAGCCCAGCACCATCAGCAGGCCGTAGATGCCGAGGAGGTCGAGCACCAGGCGCACGATCGGCCACGGGATCAGAAGGTGGACGGCCACGAGCTCGATGAGCGCCGCGATCACCAGCGCCACCGGAACGCCCAGGGTGCCGCGCGAGTAGCCGATCGCCACGGCGCCGTCAGGCACGTCCGGGCGGCGCGCGACCCACCGGCCGAGCGAGGCGAACGTGCGGGCCTCGGCGACGAACATCCGCAGGTAGGGGTCGTCGGCGGCGAGTCCGCGCAGCGCGCCCCGGCGAGATCCGGACGCGCGGGCGTGGGCGCGGTAGCGGCGGACGTAGTCGGTGACCGCGATCGCGCCGAGCGGGATCTCCACCGCCAGGAAGAGGGCCAGCGCCACCGCAGGGCCGATCACCCCGGTGGCGAGGAGGGCTGCGTCGGTGACGACGACGACAACCGCGATCACCGGAACAAGTCGGCTGATCACAGGACCACCCCCAGGGCGGTGAGCGTGCGGCGCAGGACCTCGCGCTGGGCGGGGTCGGGGAGGAGCTGCTCGAGCGTGGGGCCGTCGGAGGGGCTTGCGTCGGCGGACTCGCCGGCGTCAGGTGGCGCTCCGGCGACGAGGGCGCGGAGGTCGGCGTCGGCGAGGAGGGAATCGACGAGTGTGGCGATCTCGCTCTCGACCGCAGCCGGCCGGCGGCCCTCGATCCGGTGGAAGCCGGCGAGCATGTCGAGGTAGGCGCGGCGGCGCTCGGGATCCGCGGCGAGCGCGGAATAGGAGCGGCTCAGGGCCTCGGGGAAGTCGCCCTGCAGTGCCACCAGGTCGAGCATGTCGTGCTCGCGGTCGAGCAGTGCCGAGAGTTCGGCGTCGCCGGCCGCGTCGGCGCGGCAGAAGTCGAGGGCCCGCGTGACGGACTCGGGCAGCAGTCCCGGTGGCAGTCCCTCGGCGGCGCGCCTGGCGATCACGTCGAGGCGCTCGCGCTGGCGGGTGAGGTCGGCGATTCGCTGGTCGATGCCGTCGCGCAGGGCGGCGAGGTCGGCGGCCGGGTCGGCGTCCGACCCCTCGAGGAGGGCGCCGATCTCGCGCAGCGGCACGCCCGAGCCGGAGAGGAACGCGATGCGGGCGATGCGGGCCAGGTCGGCCACGGCGTAGTCGCGGTAGCCGCCGCCGGTGCGCGGGGGCTCGGCGAGCACGCCCAGACGGTGGTAGTGCCGGATGCTGCGCGCACTGACGCCGGCCAGGCGGGCGATCTCCCCGATTCTCATGGCTTCATCATCAACCTTGACACTATGACAAGGTCAAGCATGCATTGCGCGCCCACCGCCCACCGCCCACCGCTCGCAAACGCACGCACCCACCGCTCGCCCGCCGCCCGCAAACGCACGCGGTTGCTGCAGAAGTCCACGTAGCAACGTGCACTTCTGCGGCAACGGCCTGCGGATGCGCCGGTTCGGCCCGGCGCATCGTTCACGCACACGCGCGCACCTGCGTCCGCACACCCCGGCGCAGCCTCGGCGCGGCCGCACCGCGCTCGTGGAACAATGGCCAGCGGTACGGCGACCGTCACCACGGTGCCACCGCCACGAGGCAGACACCAGAACTTCCCCAAGGAGCACACATGGCGCTTATCGAGCAGGTCGGAGCCCGGGAGATCCTCGATTCGCGAGGCAACCCCACCGTCGAGGTGGAGGTGCTGCTGGACGACGGCTCGTTCGGTCGCGCGGCCGTGCCCTCGGGCGCGTCGACGGGTGCTCACGAGGCCGTCGAGCTGCGCGACGGTGGCGACCGCTACCTGGGCAAGGGCGTCACCCAGGCCGTCGACGCGGTGCTGGATCAGCTCGCGCCGGCCGTGATCGGGCTGCCGTCCGACGAGCAGCGGGTGGTGGACGAGGCCCTCCTCGACGCGGACGGCACGCCCAACAAGGCCAACGTCGGCGCCAACGCGGTGCTGGGCGTCTCGCTGGCCGTGGCCCGCGCGGCCGCGGAGTCGGCCAACCTCGAGCTGTACCGCTTCATCGGCGGCGCCAACGCGCACGTCCTTCCGGTGCCCATGATGAACATCCTCAACGGTGGCGCCCACGCGGACTCGGGCGTGGACGTGCAGGAGTTCATGATCGCCCCCGTCGGCGCGCCCACGTTCCGCGAGGCGCTGCGGATGGGCACGGAGGTCTATCACGCGCTCAAGGCGGTTCTCAAGGAGAAGGACCTGTCCACGGGCCTGGGCGACGAGGGAGGCTTCGCGCCGTCGGTCGACTCCACCACGGCCGCGCTGGACCTCATCGTCGAGGCCATCTCCAAGGCCGGCTACGAGCTCGGCTCGGACGTGGCGCTGGCCCTGGACGTGGCGGCCACCGAGTTCTTCTCCGACGGCGTCTACAACTTCGAGGGCGGCAAGCGCTCGGCCAAGGAGATGGCGGAGACGTACGCGGAGCTGGTGGACAAGTACGCGCTGGTCTCGATCGAGGACCCGCTGGACGAGGACGACTGGGACGGCTGGAAGACCCTCACCGAGCTGATCGGCGACAAGGTCCAGCTGGTCGGCGACGACCTCTTTGTGACCAACCCTGAGCGGCTGAAGGACGGGATCGACAAGGGCATCGCCAACGCGCTGCTGGTCAAGGTCAACCAGATCGGTACCCTCACCGAGACGCTGGATGCTGTGGACCTGGCGCACCGCAGCATGTTCAAGTCCATGATGTCGCACCGCTCGGGCGAGACCGAGGACACGACCATCGCGGACCTGGCGGTGGCCTGCAACTGCGGCCAGATCAAGACCGGCGCGCCGGCCCGGTCGGAGCGGGTGGCCAAGTACAACCAGCTGCTGCGGATCGAGGAGATGCTCGGCGACGCGGCCCGCTACGCGGGTGCCGGCGCGTTCCCGCGCTTCACGGCCTGAGCGCACTAGGTAGTCGAGAGGAGGGCTGATGGCCCGCCCACCGCGCCCACCGGGTGGCCGGGGTGACGGACGCGATCGCGCGTCGTCCCGGCGCCCGGGGGAAGCCTCGGGGCCCATCCGGCGGGCCCCGCAGCGGGGTCGTGCCCGCGGTGAGTCCTCCTCGGACGCTGCCCGCCGGCAGCCGCCGCAGCGGCGCACGCCCCGGCGCGAGCGTGACCGCCCGATGCCCCCGTCGGCCCGCTCCGGCCGGGTGGGCAGCACCGCGCACCCGGAGGCGCACCGGCTCACCACGCGCACGGACCTGTCGCAGACGGTGCTGGGGCCGCGGAACTACACGCCCCGGCGGATCGGTCTGCTCGCGGTCATCGCGATCATCCTGCTGGTCACCGTGTCCTTCCCGCTGCGCAACCACTACCAGTACCTGCGGGACGAGAAGGCGGTGATGCAGGAGCGCGCGGTGATCGAGCAGACGATCGCCGAGCTCGAGGCCGAGCAGAAGCTGCTCGAGGACCCGGCGTTCATCGAGCAGCAGGCCCGCATCCGCTTTGGCGCCGTCAAGCCGGGGGAGACCCCGTACCGGGTGGCGATGGAGGACCCGGTGGAGAAGGCGGAGGCCGAGAGGCGGGCCGCCGAGCTGGAGGCGCAGTCGTGGCAGACGCGCGTGTGGGACTCGATCGCCGAGCCCCGCGACCCGGTCGTCCCTGAGGCGTCGACCCTGCCCGATCCCACCACGCCCGGCGAGCAGAACGACGCGCCGGACGACGACGCCCCCGAGGACGCGATCCCCGAGGGCGCGATCCCGCCCGATTCCGCACCACAGGAGGACCCCCCAGCGTGAGCGCCCGACAGAGCGTGTCCACGGAAGACCTGGACGCAGTGGAATCCCAGCTGGGCCGCCGGCCGCGCGGGGTCCTGGAGATCGCGTACCGCAGTCCCGACGGCCGGCCCGGGGTGGTCACCACGGCGCCGCGGTTGGACGACGGCACCCCGTTCCCCACGCTGTACTACCTCACCGATCCGCGGCTCACCGCCGAGGCGAGCCGCCAGGAATCGGCGGGGATCATGAGGACGATGACGACGAGACTGACCACCGATGCTGAGCTGGCCGCGAACTATCGCGACGCCCACGAGCGGTTCTTGGCCAAGCGCAACGCGATCGAGGACCTGGGCACCGACTTCTCCGGCGGCGGGATGCCCGAGCGGGTCAAGTGCCTGCACGTGCTCATGGCGTATGCGCTGGCCGAGGGGCCGGGCGTGGTGCGCCTGGGCGACGAGTCGGTGGCGCTGGCCGCCGAGAACGGGCTGCGCGGCGCGGCGATCCCGCAGGACTGGCCGACGCCTGAAGAGCTGGGGATCCCCGACGACGGCGGGACCGACGCATGAGCGCCGACCAGCAGAATTCCCCACATGCCGAGCCTGGCCGCCCCGGCGCCGTCCGCGTGGGGGCCGTGGACTGCGGCACCAACTCCATCCGACTGCTGGTGGCAGAGGGCGTGCCCGGCGAGCCCGGCCTGACTGACGTCACCCGCGAGATGCGCATCATCCGCCTGGGTGAGGGCGTCGACGCGACGGGCCGGCTGTCCGACGGCGCGATTGCTCGCTGCCGGACCGCGCTGGCCGACTACACCGCGACCATGAACGAGCACGGCGTGCAGGCCGTGCGGATGGTCGCCACGTCGGCGACCCGCGACGCCGCTAACAAGACCGAATTCTTTGACATGACCGCCGAGGTGCTGGGGGAGCATTTCCCGGGCGCGGTGGCCGAGGTGATCAGCGGCCAGACGGAGGCCGAGCTGACCTTCGCAGGCGGCGTGGTCGACCTCGATCCCGAGCGGGGCCCCTATGTAGTGACCGATCTCGGCGGTGGGTCGACGGAGATCGTGGTGGGTGACCTGGTCGACGGCGAGGTGAAGCTGCTGGGCGCCCGGAGTACGGACGTGGGCTGCGTGCGGGTGACGGAGCGGTACCTGCATACTGATCCGCCGCCGGGCATCGAGATCCGGGAGGCGCAGTCGGGGATCGCCGGGGTGTTCTCCGGGGTGGCCGGCCTGCCGCTGGGCTTGGCCTCTCGCTGGGTGGGGGTGGCCGGCACGTTCACCACGTTGTCGGCGCTCGCCCAGGAGCTGGAGACCTACGATCCGGAGCGGCTGCACAACTCGGTGGTGACCCTCGAGCGGATGCGGGATGTCTGCTCTCGCCTCGTGGGCACCTCGGTCTGCGAGCGGCGGGCCCTGGGCCCGATGCACCCGGGTCGCGCCGACGTGATCGGGGGAGGAGCACTGGTCGCCTCGGCGCTGTGTGATCTGATGGCGGAGCGGGCCGGTCTCTCCGAGCTCACGGTGAGCGAGAAGGACATCCTGGACGGCATCGCGATGTCCGTGCTGGGTCGATTAGCCGGCTGACCCCGGCCTCGCACGACCCGGGCGCCGCACACGCCCGGTGGGCCACCGCGTGCGGCGGCCCGCAGGCCCCCATGGCCCAATTGGCAGAGGCGGACGGCTTAAAACCGTTTCAGTGTCGGTTCGAGTCCGACTGGGGGCACAATTTTGGGGCAGTGCGGCCCAAACCTTCGCGAGTCGCCTGTGACAGATGTTGCTCCTACGTACACTGGACGAGTAATCCGTTCGGCATGACAGCGCGAGTCCACTCGTGGACGAGACTCCCACCCGACCGGGCAGCTTTTTCGTGCCCTGGGAGTCTTATCAGTGCCGCTCGTCCGTCGTTCGGTCGCCGCTGCCTCCTCGCTGATTGAAGCGGGGTCGCTCACCGACCATCTCGTTGACCAGTTTGTTCACCGCATGGGATACCACCCGAGTAAATCAGAGGTGAAGTCCTGGGACATGAGCATTCGCGTCCTTGTAGGCGACCTGCAGGATGCAGGGCTGGAGTCAGTCGAGATGCTGCTTGAGTACCGGCTTCCACTGAACAGCAAGCGTGCCGACGTAGTGCTCTGCGGTGTTCATCCCCGTACCGGTGAAGAGTCATATGTAGTTGTCGAGCTCAAGCAGTGGAACACGGCAATTCCTGTCGATGGCACAGATGACGTGATCTTCAGTGAGTCCTTCAACCAGCCGCGGCTCCACCCTGTGGAACAAGTGCGCGCCTATTGCGAGTACATCGCGGATATGGTTGGCATGCTCGATGGAGAAGGAGAGAAACTCGCCGGCGCTGCGTACCTCCACAACGCTGTTGATGAAGCGGTAGCTGGGCTTTTCTTGATGGAGCCGTCGCAGCACGGCCAGTTGTTCACCTCTAGTCGGCGCCAAGAGTTCCTGAAATTCCTCAGGTCTCGACTCGATCAGAAACCGGGCGCGGATGCCGCGGATGCGCTGCTGAACTCTGCGATCAAGCCGAGTACGCAGTTACTTGCGGTCGCCGCAGATGAAGTCCAACGCCGCGAGCAGTTCACCCTCCTCGACGAGCAGCAGGTGGCCTATTCCATCGTCATGAGGGCGGTCAACCGAGCGTACGGTGCAAATACCAAGCAGGTGGTCGTCATCACCGGCGGACCGGGGTCCGGCAAGTCGGTAATCGCATTGAGCCTCATGGGCGAGCTCGCGCGCCGCGGACGCACAGTCATGCACGCGACCGGGTCCTCGGCGTTCACCAATACTCTGCGAAAGGTAGCAGCTGCGCGCGCACCCAAGGTACGCAAGCTGTTCACGTACTATAACCAGTTCATCGATGCCGAGAAGAACGCGTTGGACGTCTTGATCAACGATGAGGCGCATCGCGTCAAGGAGACGTCCACGAATCGCTTTACGCCAGCGGCAAAACGTACCGGACGCCCGCAGGTCGAAGAACTAATTGACGTGGCCCGCGTGCCAGTATTTCTTCTCGATGAGCACCAAGTCGTGCGACCAGGTGAGCGGGGCACTGTCTCTGAGATCCAGGGCGCAGCAGACCGGATGGGCTGCGAGGTCATTATGATTGACCTCGATGGACAGTTCCGTTGCGGAGGCAGCCGACTCTACGAATCCTGGGTGCTCAAGCTCCTGGGGCTGGAAGGTGACGGCCCGACTGAATGGACTGGTGACGATGGTTTTTCCCTGGAAATCGTCAAGAGTCCCTCCGAACTTGAGAGCGCTCTTCGAGCATTGATCGACAAGGGGTACTCATCCCGTATCTCGGCGGGCTATTGCTGGAAGTGGGACCAAAAGCCAAAGGCTGACTTTCTGTACCCGGACGTGAAGATCGGGGATTGGGCGCGCCCATGGAACAACCCGAAAGATTCAAAGCACGGAGATGCTCCAGGACGACCGTACTGGGCCACCGATCCCGCAGGTTTCGGTCAGATCGGTTGCATCTACACAGCGCAGGGCTTCGAGTACGATTACTCGGGCGTCATCTTTGGTCGTGACCTTGTGTGGCGAGACGGCCAGTGGGTTGCCCAGCCGGAGCACAGTAATGACAATCAGGTGCGGAACGCCCCGCTCCCGGAATTCGAGCGTGCGATCAAGAACACCTACAAGGTGCTCCTGACTCGGGGGATGCGAGGAGCCTACCTCTATTCGATAGATCCCGAGACCCAGGACCTGTTCGACCGTTTGATCCGTCGGCATATGGAGGCGTAACCGCATGCCTAAGGGGCCCTTCCGGATTCAGAGTGCATTGATCCGATCCCGCAGCTGTCCGGAGTGAATCAGTGACCGCAAGATGTAGTGCTTGAGGTTCCGGAAGCCCAGGGCGATTCCGCGGAGGTGTTCGAGCCTGCCGTT